>NZ_PUBZ01000043.1 GCF_003205875.1 Herpetosiphon llansteffanensis | reverse complement strand
GTGCATGGCAGCGCTGATCTGCGGTATGATGTCCATTGGATGCTCCTTGGCTATCGTGTTTGGTTGCACAGCCATGATGCCATGGAGCGTCCGTTAATATTAAGCTTGATGCGCATGGGGACAATTTGCGTTTCCCCCTATATGTTCGGAACCCGTTAAGGCTAAGTTTGCCCACCATATGAGCATGATTCTTGATAGGCTGCATCAGTATGGCATGTGTCTTGATATGAAGGCGCTCACGCATATTCATTGTTGCCGTACAAGCATGTCATACTGAATGGGACATACTTTGTCTATGATGAAGGAGATCATACTTTAAATTTGTAGGTTTCTGTTCAAATGCTCCCACGAGTCCGTCTTTGCGTATAATACATTTGACCTTGTTACATGCCAGCGTAGCCCTTGTACGCATCAATATTTGCCAATTATGATGTAAGGAGACGACGATGGATACAATTGAAATTACCTTCGAGCCAATTTCAATGGACGTTCTTAATTCTGCTAACAAGAAAGCAGGAGTTAGCCTGTCTAACCTGTCTTCTATGATAGATAATAAACATTTTAACGATGAGGCAGAGACTATCGATGATTTAGTGTTATCATCTCTGCCCAATGATATAAAACAGTATCTTGTATCTATTCAGCATAAGGTATTCTCTTGGATAGAGGAGGATATGTATCTTATACACATCTC
>NZ_PUBZ01000042.1 GCF_003205875.1 Herpetosiphon llansteffanensis | reverse complement strand
GGCTTCGACGTCGGACGCATCGACCTCGGGACGCAGGGTGGGTGTGCTCGTCACGTCAGCCACCGTCTCACGGGCGACCCCGCGAATGTCGGGATGAACCGGATCGCGGATGCCCCCCTGCTCTCCCGCGTGCGACCCGGCAACCTCGGGCGCGGCTCAGCCGACGACGGGTGACGCAGCGGAAGCTGCGGCAGCGCCCTCGCGGCACGCGCGGCAGACGCCCCAGTACGTCACCTCGGCCTCGTCGATGTCGAACCCCTCGCTGAGTTCGGACTCGTGCGCCGCCGTCAGGCACGGTGTGTCGCCCACGGCGCAGGGGATGTCGACGATCGTCGCGCATTGTCGGCACACGAGGTGGTGGTGGTTGTCGCCGACGCGTCGTTCGTAGAGCGCGGATTGGCCGGCCGGCTCGATGCGGCGGATGATGCCGTGCGCCGTCATCGCATGCAGGGCGTCGTAGACGGTTTGCGTCGAGACCTTGCCGTAACTGTCGCGCACCGCCTGGATGACGGTCTCCGCATCCGAGTGGGGGCGCGTCTCGAGGGCGTCGAGGATGGCGACGCGCGGGCCGGTGATCCGCAGGTTCACCTGACGCAGCATGGTGCGCGGATCGGTGGCGGGCGTCGTCGTCATGAATCCATGATGCCGCGATTTCTGGAACGAATCAAGAAAGCCTGCTCGTCGAGTGGGGCAGGGTCCGCCGATCGGCTATGATAGTTGGCGAGGGGAGTACTTCCCACGTCTCGGCTC
>NZ_PUBZ01000041.1 GCF_003205875.1 Herpetosiphon llansteffanensis | reverse complement strand
AGCCCCCGACCCCTGATCCCCAAATTCAACGTTCTTACTCAGCTTTCTGACTTTTGACTTTTGACTTCTGCTTTTGATTCTTACTCAGCATCAAGTTCTGATTCTGGCGACAAACTCTCAACAAATGCTTGAAATGAAGAGCCGCAACACGAAACGTTGTAGTACAAATCGCCCTCTTCCTCGGCCTCTAGCTCAAATTCATGATCCCAAAAATAAACCTTGCCACGTTGTTCGCCACGAATCCCCAAGCAAATTATGTTGCCACCAGGATCGCAGGCGATTGGCAACAATTCAAGTGGAATTCGGGTTTCATCGGTGTAGACTTTAATTTCATTGCGAATTTCATAGTATTCTGAAGCTGGATCTAAGGTAAAAAAGTAATGGATCATGCTTTGATCATCTGGCATCAGGCTACTATTCATATCAAAAACGGTTAGCTCAGGCTGACCGCCATTATGTTCAAGCAAAAATGCGCGGTAATCTTCGGGCAAGCGACAGCCCAACTCTTGTTCAAAGGTTGCAACTGCTTGCTCATTGGTTGGCGCAAAGCCATCAACAATCGTAATATTCATCAAATTCTCCTCAATCCTAATTAGAATTCACGAAACGTCGAAACCACGAAGCGCGCGAAGGACGCGAAGAACAATTTTTTGCCACAGATTGTTATGATGATGCTTCCCATAGCCCATAGCCCATAGCTGTGCTGGTACATCACGTTAACCACCGCCTGATCCCCTCACCCCAACCCCTCTCCCGTGGCGCGGGCGAGGGGCTTGAATCCCGTGGTTCTCCCCCAATTCCTTGGTACAAAAGAGGCTGCTCCCCCTCGCCCGCGTTCAGTGGGAGAGGGGGGTTGGGGGGTGAGGGACCATGATTGCCAATCCAATGAACCATTACAC
>NZ_PUBZ01000040.1 GCF_003205875.1 Herpetosiphon llansteffanensis | reverse complement strand
CTTGAGATCCCTCGCGTAAGTGCCAGCAGTGTCGGGTACGGGACTCTCACCCGCTCTGGTTGGCCGTTCCAGGGCCATTCCCCTACCACTGGCATTGGTAACTTACTGACAGCAAGGACATGCTATCCTGGAGGTCTCGCAACCCGGCACACGCAACGCTGTCCTGCTTTGACACGTGCGCCGTTTAGGCTCTTCCCGGTTCGCTCGCCGCTACTTCGGGAATTATTTCTGTTCCTCGGGGTACGTGAGATGTTTCAGTTCCCCCGGTGCCCTTCCTGTGACTATAGATTCACCACAGGATCACCACCCATCACGGTGGTGGGGTTGCCCCATTCGGAGATGGTAGGGTCACAGCCTGACTCCGGCTCGCCTACCCGTTTCGGCGGGAGTCCCCGTCCTTCTTCGGTCGTGTGCGCCTAGGCATCCATCACTCGCATTCCTGCTGATCATCGGTCGTCGCGCCTCGGCAGCGTGACAACCTGTAATGTATAGATGCAATTTCTTGACTATAGTTATTGTCGCTATATCTGTTGTTAAGGTTCTGGTGGAGCGCAGGAGACTCGAACTCCTAACCTACGGTATGCAAAACCGTTGCGCTACCAATTGCGCCAGCGCCCCATTTTCAATGGGTTTTGTCAATCTTAAAGATTGACTGGTGGGCGTATCTGGACTCGAACCAGAGACCTCGATCTTATCAGGATCGCGCTCTAACCAGCTGAGCTATACGCCCTTAGTTAATCCCAGTGAGCCTTGCCCACTGATGGGTGCTGCCGCCGTCGCGGTCATTCGTCTGCATCATTCTTGCTGTTTCTGTCACCACGCCTCGTTGGTGGTTATCCCTAGAAAGGAGGTGATCCAGCCACACCTTCCGGTACGGCTACCTTGTTACGACTTCGTCCCAGTTACGAGCCCCACCCTCGGCCGCTGCCTCCTTGCGGTTAGCCCACGGAC
>NZ_PUBZ01000039.1 GCF_003205875.1 Herpetosiphon llansteffanensis | reverse complement strand
GGAAGTGCTTACCCACCATCAGAAGGAGTTCCGTCGATGTCCAGTATACCATTGTCTGATGTGATGACCATCCTCTCTGTCCTCGTTGATGATTGGTATCAAGCGTCACCGCATGCCACCAGCGCACCAGGACCCGGTCCGGCTCCGGCACTGACCCCAAGCGAGGTGCTCACCATTCTGTTGGCGATGGATGTCGTTCCCTTTCCCAGCGAACGGAGCTTCTTAGGCTTTCTGCGGGCGACCCATGGCGATTTATTTCCGACCTTGCCGCATCAAAGCCAATTTAATCGCCATGCGCGCCGGCTGTGCGGCTTGCTCGAACCCCTCCGGCGGTCGTGGCTCGCTGCATGGGCAACGGTCGCATGCCCACAGGTCATTCTCGATACCAAACCCATTCCCGTTGTCGGCTATCGCCGGTCGAAACGCCGGAGTGATTTCGCGGGCAGTGCGAGCTATGGGTATTGTGCGAGCCGCAACCTGCACTATTTTGGCTACAAACTGGTCATGCTCACCACCCTCGACGGCATTCCGGTCGCCTATGACCTCGTGCCAGCCCATACCGACGAACGGGCCGCTGCCGACGAAATTCTTGACCAGATCACCAATGCCGATGTCTGGTCGGATACAGGGTTTCTTGGTGAACAGTGGCACCACGATGTCCGCGCCACCACCAAGAATCGCATCTGGACGGCCAAGCGTCGCAATCAGCCAGCCAATCCGGTGGTGTTTGATCGGCTGCTTGGTTCGATCCGCGAACGAATCGAAGGAACCTTTCATGAACTGCAAAACACCGGACGGAATGTCGAGCGCTTGTTGGCCAAAACGGTGGAAGGATTGGCGACCCGCATTGCGAGCAAGGTGACGCATCTCGTCGTCAAAGCCGTATTGCGGGCGCGATTTGGGATCGATGTCCTCACCTTTACGGTTATCAACGATGCCTAACTCACATCAGGCGT
>NZ_PUBZ01000038.1 GCF_003205875.1 Herpetosiphon llansteffanensis | reverse complement strand
ATATATACACTTCTAGCTTCGTCGGCAGCGTCAGATGTGTATAAGAGATAGATATAAGATACACCCTACTTACTTCATCAGGTAGACTTGGAAAATCATTACAATAACCCAATAATAGAAATCTTATGGCCATACACTTTTTCAATAGTATCTTTTAATCGCTGTGCATATTCTTGGATACTGTTTTCGGCATCCTCAAGTTCGTTACGCTTTATAGGAGGAGCCTGAAAAATATTTCCATATTGCTGGATAGCAGCCTCCGCGTAGCGTTGATTTTTTCGATAACGCTCAATCATATTAATACAGTGTTTTATTTCCTCGTTAATATCATTGAGCCGCACCTCTTTCGGTTTTAAGTTGAGCACTTCCTCGACTGTTTGGAGTCCTGTACTGGGAATCGGCGTATCATCAGGCTCTTTACGGTCAGCACGCGATTTGCGCCGCTCCGCTAAAATTTCCTTAACTTCGTTGAAAAGAAACGCAACACCTTGCATCAAAATCGGATTGGCAAGCCCATCAAGCTCATCCATAACATTGTCCCCTTGTATTATGCTGTTGGTATCTAAAACGATGAGACCATCCAAAAAATTCAAGATTTTGTTTTTATATGATTAATCCGCTGATGATTTGTTCTTTGTTCAATTGCTGTCGACTCATCATTTGACGGATCAAAACCGAGGGATACATCATTCTTAAATATGCCCCGCAATCCTCCAGCACGGGGCAATCCAACTCGTGGTGGGGCAACGGTAATACTTTGAAAATATACCAGATGATGAGTATAATAGCGTTGAATTACGGGCGTTGCCTTCGCAATCCAAGCATCTACCTCACCCCAGCTACCTACTTGTGTTGACACAAGTTCTTGTTTCAGTTGAACTAAAAGCCTACTATTACTCACGTCAAGAATATTCCCTAGTATATAATATGAATGGTATACATTATTTTTGATGCTATTTAAGGTATGTAATAAACTCCTCTATTC
>NZ_PUBZ01000037.1 GCF_003205875.1 Herpetosiphon llansteffanensis | reverse complement strand
GCTTGCCACGGGGAGCGCCTTCCGCGCAACTCCGGTTAGCAATGCCACCCAAGTCCGCCGCATTCTCCGCGATGAGCGTCTCAACGTTGAGACCGTTCTTGACCCCTTGATCCGCTCGGTCTTGGCGGCCCATCGCGCCGATACGCTCTGTCTTTGCATCGATGAATCGCATCACACCGACCGGGTACGTATCCTCCAAATTGTGATTGCCACGGATGCCATGGCGTTACCGATTCGCTTCTTTCTCTATGACCCTCATGCGGCGTGGGCTGACGATGCCCGTCAGTGTCTGCACGCCCTCGCCCAGGTCATTCCGCCTCACCTCCGCGTGATTGTCTTGGCCGATCGCGTCCATGCAGGCATGCCCTTTTTGTCCTGTATCGAAGCGCTTGGCTGGGGCTACGTCTTTCGGCTGAGCTGCCAAACTCACGTCAAAACGACCAAGGGCTGGCAAATGGTGGGGCAACTCCACCCACGACGCTATCCTACGCGTCGCATCGAGCAGGTGGCCCTGTGGAAACAGCGGTCATGGACGACCAATCTGGTGATCCATCGGCATGAACGGCCAGGACATCAACCAGTGGTCTGGTATTTGGCAACGAATCTCCCACCGACGGCGGTCTGTTGTCTGCTGTATGCGCTGCGTTGGTGGCAAGAACGCGGCTTTTTGCGCCTGAAATCGGATGGGTTTGGCTGGGAACGCAGCCGCATCACGGATATTAAACGAGTGACTGCATTGTTGGTGGGGGTGGCGTGTGCAACCTGGTTGCTCTGGATGTTAGGCCGCCAGCGTGATCATCGGCCCATCCTACGCCCAACGACCACGACTGCCCAGCCGCGACGGGCCAATGTCTTTCGGCTGGGGGTCTGGCATTGTCGGGATGTAAGCACCGGTCGTCCCCACACCATCACGTGGAAACTCCCTGCCTTTCGGACGCTTGACTATGAACGGGTTGTCGTCCCATTGCCCGTTCTTGGGCCGGATGTCATGCAGTAAG
>NZ_PUBZ01000036.1 GCF_003205875.1 Herpetosiphon llansteffanensis | reverse complement strand
CCAAAAGTGCCCGCCACGCGCTTGCAACAACCTATGGGGCGGATGGCTTTGCCTTGCTGACCGCACTGACCGCGCCCGATACACCGCGTACCGTCCGCACACTCCCCATGGTGGCGACCCTCTGGCGGGTTTGGCTCCAACAGTTTTATGGTCCCAGCGAAACCCCCGTGTTGCGGGCCGATGCGGATGTCCCGATGCCTGCGGGGCTGATTCACTCGCCCTATGATCCTGATGCCCGCTACAGCATGAAACGGGGAACGACGTGGATTGGCTACAAAGTACACATCACCGAAAGCTGTGATTCTGATCAGCCGCGGCTCGTGACCGCAGTGCACACGACCCCAGCAACAACGCCCGATGATCCGCTGGTTCCGCAAATTCACGCGACCTTGGCCAAGAAGGCGTTGCTTCCGGCGACCCATCTGGTCGATTGTGGCTACACCAGTTCCGAAACCCTTGTCCAGAGCCAGCAGGACTATGCGGTTCGCGTGCTTGGCCCGGTTGCCCATGACCCGAGTTGGCAGGCCCGTGAGCGGACTGGGTATGACAACCAAGCCTTTGTGATAGATTGGGACCAGCAGCAGGCGCGATGTCCACAAGGGCATACGAGTGGCAAATGGCGCTTCGAGCAGGATATCACGGGGCAAGCGGTGGTCCACATCCGCTTTTTGCGGAAGGATTGCAGTCCCTGTCCGGTTCGCACGCACTGCACGCGCGGCAAACACGAACCACGCTCCGTGACCATCCGCACCCAAATCTATCATGAAGCGCTTCAGCAGGCACGCCAGTATCAACGAACCCCAGCATTTCATCGCGAATATGCACTGCGCTCCGGCATTGAGAGCAGTATTTCCCAAGGGATTCGCCACGTAGGCCTGCGGCGAACACGCTTTATCGGGCTGGAGAAAACCCATCTTCAGCATGTCTTGAGTGCGGTGGCATTAAATGTCATTCGCATCGGCGCGTGGCTCGATCAGCCGCGCCAAACACCGCCGCGTCGGAGCGCCCTGTCGCGGCTCGTGGCATCAGGTTGAGGGTTCGCCAGCAGAGTCAAT
>NZ_PUBZ01000035.1 GCF_003205875.1 Herpetosiphon llansteffanensis | reverse complement strand
ATAGATTAAGAATAGAGGTTAGTTCAAATGAATGAAATAGAAAAAGAGATCGAATCACTTCTAAACCAGCGCAGCACTTATAGTGATAATTTACGATATCTTAATGAGGTTAAGGCCCAATATGGGATTAATGTTCCAATCGATATACGTAGTTCAATCAATGGTGTACAAAAGGAAATAGATTCTATCGACGAAAAACTCATAAAACTTAATCATCTTCCTGAATCATTGTTTTCCATTAATATTCTTGAGAGAATAGAAAAAATAGAGCGCGTCATTGAAAATATCCAAAGCGTATTTAATCAATACATTAAACCTTCGGACTTTACTTGGGGTGAGAAATGGTATCATTATGATAATGAGAAAATAATTCTGCAAGATAACAATACTTATTTTTATAAAGACTTAATTCAAACTGAAAGGAGATTTGAGGCTGAAATTGTGAATTCGCTCGATACTATACATATGATACTATATGTTCATAATTTTACAATAAGTTTTACCAATCGAGTATATGAAAATAAGAATGATTGGGATCAAAAGAAATTTTACTTATTTACGGCTAAAAGCGAAAAACCAGTATTTTCATCAACAGATGATCAAATTGTATATGAGAGACCAGTATTTTCAATAAATAATAGATTTATTGCATATAGCTTCGCATATGATTTCTCACCATCTTATATACAAGACGTGAATAGTATTGATAGCGAGCAAGAAGTTATAGATGATAATATAATAAATACGGTAGATTGGAAAGAGAGCATTGCAATTTTTGATATTTATTCACAGACGATGAAAATCCTGTGTACAGAGAAGTGTGAGAATGGCTATGCAAAATGGGCTGAGGCGAGGAATTTCTTAAATATTCGATTCGTCAATAACGATAGCGCCTTATTTTGTGTAACTGGAAGTCGAAGAGGACTTGAAAAAACATGGTACATCCCACTAGATGGGAGCGAGATAAAACAAGAAATTAATCCTTTCTGGGATGACCAATGATCACAAGATAACTGATTGAAGAGATATATGGTATATCTATCGAGATTCTGAATAGAGGAGTTTATTACA
>NZ_PUBZ01000034.1 GCF_003205875.1 Herpetosiphon llansteffanensis | reverse complement strand
GGTTCGTCCTCACCCGTCGCGTTCGCTGCGTCAGTCCTATCCGCCTCACCTCCCACACTCACCACCCACAACGTGGCGACGGCCAGCAGCACCCACCAGCGCGCAATCCGCTCGGGGTCGGTCATTTTGGTCTGTTCCCAATGCCAGCCGCCGCGTTTGAGGTCTTTGAACCCTTGTTCAATCCAGCTGCGCATGCCATACCATGCCCAGGTTGCCGCATCAGGGGCGAGATCCGTAATCACCAGCCACGGGTCAGCATAGGCCGCATCCCATGCGGCCAAGCGCGTACACGGCACGGACTGCCCTTTGAAGCAGGTCGTCTGGCCCATCCAGCGATCACCGGGATGCCGGACTACTGCTGCAAGGGGGTGCCATGGTGCATCCGCTGCGGGGCGATGGAATCCTCGGGCATTAATCCGCAGCAAGGGATGCCAGCCCGCACGCACAATGGCCTGAAACAGCCAGTGCCCATACAAGCCCCGATCCGCAGCCACCAGCACCGTCCAGCTCGCGGGGATGGCGGGTTGGATCGTCGTGATCAGCCGTTCCCAGTGGGGTCGCCATGCGCCCGGGACGGTTGCACCGACACACTGCCATGCAACGGGAATGGCACACCCCCGATAGACAATACTAATGGTCAAGACGGTCACGGTTTGGCGCAAGGTCGTGGCATCCATGACCAGCACCATGCGCCGATCATCCGGTTGCCACCATGCCACAATCCACCGGACAAGGGCGGGGAACAGCGTGGTGACATCCAAGGCCGTGCGAAACGTGCCGCGTTTGGCCGCTGCCGCATAGGCAAATTCGCGCAGGCGTTGCCGAAGGGTATTGGGTGATTGCCCACACAGGGCTGCGAGCACGACGCTCATACTGGTGAGACCACAGGATTGGGCCATGACCATGGCAAAACTGCCCCAGGCAATGACCCGAACATAGCTTCGTGGAATCTGCGGCAAGTGCGTCTGGACACGGGCTTCCCAATCGGCTAAACTAGCATGGAACGGCATAGAATTCCTCGTAGACATGGGTGCTGACACGTCCAGTATACGCGAATTCTCTGCCGTTTGTCGTTTCCTCCCCGAACTACCTACCCTTGAAAG
>NZ_PUBZ01000033.1 GCF_003205875.1 Herpetosiphon llansteffanensis | reverse complement strand
CAATTTGGTACGTGTCGAGGTGGTTGTGCCCCACGCTGCTCCATCCCGAACCAGGCCGTGAACGCGACACACACCGAGGCTACTGCAGCACCCGCTGTGGGAACGTAGGGGGATGCGTACCATTCCAGATAGACTCCGTTGGTTTTCCAACGGAGTCTTCTTTTTGTTTAGCTATCAAACAAAAATCCTCCATGGATATTGCATCCATGGAGGTTGTTTATAGCCTTTAGCTCATTGCTTCAATCTTTGTTGTCTATGATGGCTATTTGTTTAATTGCACGTTTTGATCAGCATGGTTTAGTGTGCTCACTGCTTGAATTAATTTTGTAGCAGCTATGGTTGATAGAAAACACTGTAACTTTGATTATTGGTTTGACGCTGCCAGCCATCCCGCGTGAGTGCCGTATCAAGCAGGCTATTATTTTCAACAATGGCACAACCAATATTGTATTTGCTAAACAGGGCTTGATACTCGCCTGTTTGTTCCATGCTTACGTTTGCCTGCATAAAGTCTTTGGGATACGGATCAAAACGGTTATCAATAAAAACTGGCTTTTGTGGTGCAAACCAAATTAGCTCGCCACCAATATTATAGCTATTATACATATTGGCTGGACATTGCTCCAAAGCTGCAATAATTGGCTCTGAAAGTAGTGGCTCGCGTTGATTCCACACAAATAGTGCTAATCCAACTGCAATAACACCGGTAATGCCAACTAAGATTAATTGCATTGGTTCGGCTTTTTTGGCTTTAATCGCTATCGCCTGCTTCGGTGCGAGCATTTGGGCCAAAAATAAAACTGCTAAGCCATCGAAAAAGATGCTTTGGCGCACTGAACGAAATGCCATAAATCCAAATAAGAGTGTGGCCAACATCAAAAACCAATCGTAGCTGGTGCTCGGTTTGTAGCGTTTTTTATACCAAACCAGCCCAACCACGCCAACTAATAAAAAGAATGGATAGCTACTGATATTCGTCAAGCTTTGGCTGCGCCATTCTTCAATAAAGCTATAGGTGCTGCTATCGAGTGAATTCAGGGTGAAAAGCCATAATTTATAGCCATGTGGATTAATCATGGTTGCGCTTACCGCTGCAATCCCAATCATCAGCCAGTGTAGAATTGCTTCGCGTTTGATAATCGCTGCAATCCCAACTAAACCAAGTAATACGATGCCAATTACGAAGCCTGCGTGTAAATTGGCCCAAACCAGCATATAAGGCACAATCCACCAGTGCAATTTTGGCTGACGAATCAATATAATCAAACTAATAAATAATAAAAATGAAATAATTTGTGGCCGAATGCTCCACGCACTAATGTTATCGATAATGCCTAAAGTGATCAGCAATAAGGTTATTTTGCTACTACTGGGGCTTAATCGATAAATAATCAGCCATGTTAGGGTTACCACGGATGCAAATGCAATCACGATTAATCCAAGCCCGCCGATTGCATAAATCAGGTACATCAGCACTTGGGTTAGCCATTCATGATTTGGCCAGTAGGCATTGAGATTTGTCCAGCTGTAGAGATCAGTGGTAATAATGCTTTTTTGCTGAAAAATATCTTGACCTGTGCGTAAGAGCCACCATGTATCACTACTAAAGTTCATACAGGCACTCATTGCAAAAATCAATATAAAAGCAATTAGAATAAGATAATCTTGTTGGAGAAACCAATTTCTGAGTGGTTTGAACATTATAATCCTCGCTATCGGTTGTGGCTGAATACGAGGATTATACTGGATTTATGCGCTTAAACGACAAACCTGCTTACAATTACTGCAAACAGGCTTGCTATTTTAGTGGCTGATCACCGAAAGTACCCGGCGCAGGACATCGTTGATCGAATGTTTGGTGGTATCGAGATAAATATCGGCAGCATCACGGGCTTCTTGTAAGCGTTGTTGCTGCTGATTGTGTAACCAAGCAGGGAATGTGGGTCGGCCACGTTCATGGACAGCTGGTAAATCAACATCAAGATAAATCACATAATCTGCTTGATGTTTGCGCCAAAGCCCACGAATCCCAGAATGCTCTTGGGCAATCACCCGCGCTTGAATTCCATGGGTTTCCAAGCCTTGGCGTAAGGTCGTTTTACCGGCGGCACATGGCCCCACAATTACCACTGTTTCAGCTTGATCACTCATCGGCGGTTCCTTTCAGCGTATCTGCTGACCGCCAGCTTTGCCTCGATGAAGCCTGTGAATTAGGCTCGTTCTACTGGAAAACAGACGGTCATGCGGCGAACTTTATTTTCCGACTCCATCGGTAAGGCGGCCATCACGATGACGCTCATATCGTCGTTCGGTCGATTTTGATCGAGTTCCACTGCACGTCCTAATAAATCATCGGTAACTTCTTGGGCTGTTCGTCCTTGGCGAACGTTGAAATTGCCAAGATAGTTGTCGAGCTCAATACTTTCGTTGTAACGTCGGCCCGCATGCAAAATGCCATCGGTAAACACCACCACATACACATACGGACGTAACGTAATTTTGGTGATCACCGGCTTGGTCATCGAATACAGGCCAATTGGCGTTGACGGCTCGTTGTAGGTCGTCATTCCTTGTTCATCGATTACATAAAATGGACAAGGATTATTTCTTGATACTAACACACTTCGGGCTGAAAGATCTACTGAAAGTATATTAAGTGTTGCTGAGACTTGGCCATGGCGATAGGCATACAGATAATCGTGAACCGCTCGCGCAACAGCACCATCGCGTGCGCCATCCTTGAGCATGGAAATTGCCCTAGTTGTGACAAGGTTACTGAGCGTTTTGGCCCCCCGCCCACTGCCTTGACCATCAGCTAATACAAATGAAAAGCCGCCATGCGGTCGCTCGATCATCTCAAGGGTGTCGCCGCTTTCTGGGGTGGCATACTTGCCAACTTTTGCAACACCAACTTGCAGTTCCAACATAACAATCCTCAGATTTCTAGTATTGATGGTGCGATTGCCTGTGTTCATCATACCACGAGACAGCCCGCCTTGGGTGCGGTACAATTGGCCTTAGTAGTATAAGGAGGCCGCTGTGGAGCAACGTGTTTTACGTTTTGAAACCCAAGCTGGTGCACGCATCTACAGTCTGCCTGTAGAGGTTTTTCCGCAGTTTTATGCTAATGTCTATGTGGTGGTTGCCGATAGTACCATCTGTTTGATCGATACTGGCTCAGGTCATGGCAATTCCAATCGCGATTTGCTGGCTGGCTTCGAGGCCATTCAAGACCAATGGGGCGAAACATTCAGCCTAGCCGATGTCAATCAGATTATTTTGACCCACGCGCATATCGATCATTTTGGTGGGTTGCCGTTTGTGCGCCAATTTACCCAAGCGCCAACCGCCATCCACATTGCCGATCGACGGGTAATAACCAATTACGATGGGCGGTTGCTTTTCGCATCCAAGGCATTAAGTCGCTTTTTGCGCCATGCAGGGGTTTCTGGCGAGCAACATCAGCATTTGATGGGCATGTATTTGCAGAATAAAGAGGCGTTTCAAACCGCGCCAATCGAGCAAACCTTCGAAGATGGCGATCGGCTGTGCGATTTATTCGATGTGGTGTATACCCCTGGCCATTGCCCAGGCCAAGTGTGTTTGCGTTTGGATGAGGTGTTGTTTAGTGCTGATCATATTTTGGCCCGCACCGCACCGCATCTTGCCCCCGAAATGATCACGCCGGGTACGGGCTTGGAGCATTATATTTGGGGCTTGCAACAAGTGGCCCAGCTTGATGGGATTGCTTTGACGTTGGGCGGCCACGAGCAGCCAATCGAAAACTTGCCCAAGCGTTTGGAGCAAATTTTTGCCTCGAATCAGCGTAAAATCGAGCGCATTAGCGATTTGCTCAAAGCCCAGCCGCAAACTGTGGCTCAGCTGAGTGCTGCGATGTATCGGGGCTTGCATGGCTACGACGAGTTATTGGGCATCGAAAAAGTTGGCGCATTTGTTGAATATTTGTATCTGCGCGGCTATGTACGCCCGGTCAATATCGCCCCCGACGACGACGACCGCGACCCAATTAATGTGGTCTATGAATTGTTTTAAGTGGTCAAATTCCCTCACCCCAACCCCTCTCCCGTCGAACGAGCGAGGGGCTTAAGCGCTTTGATTTAGGAATGAGTCGTCGACTATAACATTGTCCGCGTTTTGGGCAATCATTAAATTAATGTTCGATTTGGCGTATGTGCAGATTGAGAAAGGATACCAATGTATACGATTTTTGAGACAGATATGCTGGAGTACCGCAGAAAGACGCTTACTGCCGAATGTTTGAATTTGCCATCCTCCGATATTCATCGTGCATGGCAGTATGCTACTCCGCTGGTTCCGTTGCACTACCCAGAGGTTTTGGAGTTTGTCGTCCATTCGGTGCCGAACCAGCCCGATACCTATTGGAATGCTTCTGGTTTTTTATTGATTCACCAGCGGCTTGCATCACTATTTAATGCGTTTGGCACGCCCCATGAAGCCTATCCCGTGCTATTGCGCGATAAGCGAACCAAATATGTCCTGCCGCAAAGCGACGATTATGTGGTCTATCGCATCTTGGAAACAGCATCCATCATCGATCCGCAGTGCGACGACGAAGATGATCGAGATACACCATTGCGTCTAAATCCAGCGCTCCCTAGCCATGTGCCACCGGTCTGCTTGGATACGAGCTATCGCTATCTCATCTTTGTGCATGACGAGGTTCGGGCCGCTATGCATGCGCAAGGCATAACTGGGAGCAAATTTTTAACCTTGGATGAATATAATGCGTTGTCCCTCTTCTCGCTCATGAATGGAATTGCTACTAACGAATGATTCTTGCTATGGCAGGTTTATAGGTTCATCGGTATTAAGATCCCCTCACCCCAACCCCTCTCCCACGCGGCGGGCGAGGGGCTTTAACACCGTGGTTCTGCCGCACTAGGTGGTGAAAACGGTCGGCTCCCCCTCGTCCACGTGCAGTGGGAGCGTGGGCTGGCTTACACAGGTTAAGATCCCCTCACCCCAACCCCTCGCCCGTGCGCGGGCGAGGGGCTTTAACCGTGTGGTTCTGCCGCACTAGGCGGTGAAAATGGTCGGCTCCCCCTCGCCCTCATTCAGTGGGCGAGGTTGGATTTGGCCCCTGTCTTTTTGTCAGTTCCTGTGGTGGCTCCCCCTCGCCCGCGTCCAGTGGGAGAGGGGGCTGGGGGGTGAGGGGGAAATTTCTACTCGCCAGTGAAGAAATTTTGAATATCGTATTGAACGTTGTTGGCCCATTTGCTAATTGGATTATCGAGCGCAATATCGTTTAATGTGCTCATTTGGCCTGTCACGAGCAAAATACCAACTGCAATCAACAAGATGCCACTGATCACACTCGTGGAGTGCAAAATAATCGTGCGCTTGCCGATGTTAAACTCTAGCGCTCGTCCGCGTAGAAGCTTCCACCCCTTCGAGCCTTGGCCAAACTTGTTGAAAAAGGTCGCGACGATCATTAAGGGTAGTGCCAAGCCAAGCACATAGATGAAGGTTAATGTTGCCCCAGCGATAATCGAAGCCCCAGTTGAGATCAGCAAGGTCAAAATTGCACCCAAAATCGGGCCAATACAGGCCGTCCAGCCGAGGGCAAAGGTCAGGCCATAGAGATAGGCGCTGCCAACCGTAGCGCTTGAGCTACGTTTGATATTTGCTCCCGTGAAGCCAATGCCAAAGATGCTCATCACGCCCATAATAATGATGATAACGCCACCAATTTGGGCAAATAAATCTTTGTTGGATGAAATGCCGCGGATGGCTTGGCTGGTTGCCGTAATCGCCATGCCCAGCACAACCATCGTGGTTGCCAAGCCCGCAAAGAAGGCCAACGACGAGATAATGGTGCGCTGGCGTTTTTGGGTGACACTCTCATCACCAGCACTATTAATCCCAAATGTCCAGGCAAAATAGGCTGGCAGCACGGGCAAGGTACACGGCGAGAGAAACGACAAAACCCCCGCCATAAAAGCTGGCACCGCCAAGGTAATTACATTTTGGCCACCTTGAGCGACCCCAATCAGCAAAATTGCTGCTACCACAAACACGGCTAGCCCAATCATAGCCATGGTAAACAGTCGGGAGGGTTGGCGCTGTGTTTGCGCTTGTTGCATATTCTATCCTTCGTGACGAACTAAAGCATCGGTCATTCGACAAACATCGACCATGGCCGCAACATCGTGAACGCGCACAATGTCGGCTCCTGCTTGAATGGCATAGGCAACGGTGGCGGCTGTACCCCACAAGCGTTGCTCAACTGGTCGGTTTAATGTTATCCCAATCATGGATTTTCGGCTAGTGCCGACCAATAATGGGTAGCCCAAACTGGCAATTGTGCGTAGTTGACGTAATACTTGCAGGTTTTGCTCAGGGCTTTTGCCAAAACCAATGCCTGGATCGAGCAAAATCAAATCGTTGGCGATGCCACTTTGCAAGGCGAAATCGATGCTTTGGCGTAATTCAGCACAGACTTCGCCAATAATATCGCCATAGTCGCTGGCGGCGTAATTTGTGCCATGGGCAAATTGTTCAACCGTGCTGACCCGATTGTGCATCAAAATGATTGGCACTTGGGCCTGCGCCACGACCTGCGCCAAGGCCGTATTCCAACTGCCATCAGCTTGACGTAAGCCCCAAATATCATTAACGACGTTTGCACCAGCCGCCAGCGCCGCCGCCACAACCTCTGCTTTGTAGCTATCAATCGAAATTGGCAGCTGGCACACTTGGCGAATCGCCTGAATTGCTGGCACAACCCGCGCAATTTCTTGCTTGATGCTGACAATGCTGGCTCCAGGCCGCGTCGATTCGCCGCCAATATCCAACAGATCGGCTCCAGCAGTTGCAAAATCAAGCGCTTGTTGCTGAATCTGGCTAATGCCTACTTCAAGCAGCCCATCATTCGAGAACGAATCGGGCGTTACATTGAGAATGCCCATCACCAAGGTCTTTTGGCCCCAATGCCACTGGGTTGAGCCAAGCTTGAGGCTGCCACGCGCTTGATTATGCAGTAACAATGCGCCAATTTGTTGGGCCAAGGCTTGTAAGGCTGGCAACGGAATCGCTT
Organism: Herpetosiphon llansteffanensis; assembly: GCF_003205875.1. GTDB lineage: Bacteria > Chloroflexota > Chloroflexia > Chloroflexales > Herpetosiphonaceae > Herpetosiphon > Herpetosiphon llansteffanensis. Next base: position 136,592 of record NZ_PUBZ01000033.1, on the reverse strand, counting down.
GGAATTTGGCGCACAAGGCCCGCCACGAACGCTCATTCGCCCATGCCAGCAGATTGGTTGGGTTGCTGCTTTGGCCTAAATACACGTGTGGGCTAACCAAGGCATCGCCGTCGAGCGCCAATAACTCTTGCTTCACAATCATCGCCGTATGCGGATCAACCTGATCGCAATGCAGCATAATTAGGTTGGCCTTGGTCAACACCCGTTCGGCGGCGTTGGGGTAGGTTTCAATTTGGGCGATTACGTGCAACAATTCAGCGCGTTGTTGGGGGTAATATTGACGAATGTTATAGGCAAATTCAGGCATAATCCAATCTTTCGTGCTAAGCCATGGCTATTCTAGCCGATAGATCGCGGTTTGCGACTCGGTTCAATAGCTGATTTTAACTGCTCATTGTACTTGGGGATACGAAGGTTGCTTTTTGATCCACGAAGCGCACGAAGAACGGGAACCGCGAAGGGCGCGAAGATCACGAAGGGGGAAATGGCTTCATCCTTCATCCCTCATCATTCATCCTTTCCATTGGCCACAGATTGGCACAGATTTTTAGGATAAGGCTATTGGCGCTAGGCTATTGGGCTTCATCCCTCATAATTCATCCTTCATCCTTGCGCTCTCTGCGCCTCTGCGTTAAAAAATTGATCCACGAAGCGCACGAAGGACACGAAGAACCGAAACCACGAAGGACGCGAAGATCGCGAAGGGGGAACTGGCTTCATCCTTCATCCCTCATACTTCATCCTTTCCATTGGCCACAGATTCCACAGATTTTTTGATTATTGTTCTCCTGACCGCTAGCCCGATCCCTATCCCCTGATCCCTACTCCTATGCTCTATGCTCTATGCTCTCTGTTCTTTGTTGCCTTCTCAGTTTACTATCAGTACTCGTTCATTGTGCGCTCAGCTCGCTGCGTGCTAGCATACTGCTGAATTGGATGAGTTGCGGGAGTTGTAGGTGAGAAAGTACCGAATCTTCGTCCATGGTCTTGTGTTTGGCAGTCTTTTGTTGGTTGCCTGTGGTCGCACCAGCGTCCAAAAATCCGACCTTAGCCCACGTCCTCACAATAGTCAAAGCCAACCGATAATAACTGCCTCATCGCCAACCCCAACCGCTGATCTAACGGCGACGATTCTTGATCAAACTGCCGTTATAGAAGGTGCAACCAAAGAAGCTGAGTATTTAGCAGTAGAACAGCGCTTTGCTGATGAGACCGCGACCAGCCTTGCTGAACCCTATCGCACCATGCTTCCAATGTCTATTTTCGAACCCGTAACTCCATCGCCAACCTGGGAATATCGCTTGTTTGCACATCTTGAATGTACGACCGATGAGCCAGGCCCTGCAACATTTGTCACCAATTGTTGGCATTGCGAGATTAATAATAAAGATTTTACGGTCTATGGTTATGGTAGTCGAAACAAAGCTGCCAATAATAAAATCGTTGGTGGATCTATTGAGGTCATTGAGAATGATGTACCAATGGGGAAGTATTATCTCCCCTCCAATACAAGTGCATTAACGATTGTCAAGGAAATGTCGCCTTATTTGGTCATTTCGGTGGGCGATCAGTATGAAGTCTTATTTAACCTTGAAACCTACCAATGGGCCAATCGTGATGGCACGCCGATTCCGGTAACGGCCACGCCAACCAGCAATTGATCCACGAAGCGCACGAAGGACACGAAGAACCGAAACCACGAAGGACGCGAAGAACACGAAGATTTATAGTGTGGAAGTTGAGGAGATTTAAATGGTACATCATGGATTGCTCCGCAGCATGATTTTGCTCGCGCTCTTGATCAGTGGGCTGCTGCTGAGTTGTGGCCGTAATCTACCTACTGAGCCGCTCAGTGGTCAACAAGCAACTGCTGTTGGTACAGCCGATACCACCGCTACTGCTGGTGCAGTGGCAACCCAAGCCGAACTTAGCGAGATGGCCACTGTAGTGGCCTTTAAAGATCAAATTGCAGCCCAACAAACCCAAGAAATGTGGGATTTGGCCACGGTTGAAGCAGGCGGCGTGTTACCAACTTCAAGCAGTATTTCGACACTTTCACCACGCCGTAGTACCTTTGCAACAGAACTAGCCTTAGGCTATAGCCCAACACCAGAACCACTTCCCCAAGCAGGATTCAAGAATCAATGTCCGTTGAGTCGCTTTACGCGGCTTGGAAATTGTTTTAATCTGCATAATCCAAGCGCGACTGCCAATTACTTCTTACTGGCTGGGGCTGATCTGGAAAAGAATGAGCATGGTTTTCTCTTAGTTCAGCCAATGGGGAGCGAATTAACCATTGCGCAACAACGTGTTGAGGAATATACCACCCCCAGTAATCTTGGGGGTATCATGATTGAATCGGCGACATGGCCATTGGTGTATATCACCACCCAAACCACGCCGACCCAACAGTTAATCTTCAATCTCGAAACCCGCCAATGGCTCGATCCCAATGGCACGCCGATTCCGGTAACGGCCACGCCAACCAGCAATTGATCCACGAAGAGCACGAAGGGGAATGAGGCTATTGGCTCTAGGCTATTGAAACCACGAAGGACGCGAAGCGCACGAAGAATGATTTTTTAGCCACAGATGGGCACCGATTGACGCAGATTGGGTTTCTTTTGGCCACGAAGCGCACGAAGGACACGAAGAACCGAAACCACGAAGGACGCGAAGAGCACGAAGATTTATAGTGTGAAAGATGAGGAGATTTAAATGGTACATCATGGATTGCTTCGTAGCATGATTTTGCTCGCGCTCTTAATCAGTGGGCTGCTGCTGAGTTGTGGCCGCAATGAAGCTACCGAGTTGCGGAGTGGCCAATCTGCACGCGCTGTTGCCACCGCCGATACCACCGCTACTGCTGGTGCAGTGGCAACCCACGTTTATATGACACAGCTCGCGATTCTTCACGAAACCGTTATTGCTGCCGACTTCCCTTTTACCCAAGAAGCCTTTGATCTCCAGACCGTCGAAGCAGGCGGTGTGTTGCCAACCAGTGCTGCAACCATGGATGCAGAGACTGCGAGTTGGGCTACAGCTTTATCCTCTGGTGCGACATTTACTCCTGAGCCGCTCTTCAGCGAGGGTCGATGTGACTCGATGGAAGATGCCCCTGATATCTACGTGGCAGGTCAAGGAAATTGTTGGGGAGTCAATGATTGGCAACGCCAAGAATCGTATACAGTGTATACAGGGGTCTTATGGGAAGACCCAATGCAAGGGGGTATAACATTTTCACGGTATGGTGGAAACCTGACGTATCTCGAAATGCGTCCAGTTGACGTACTTGCACCGCAAAAGCAAGGGGTCTTGCTGATCGAATCGGCGACATGGCCATTAGTTTATATCACAACTCAAACTAAGCCGACCCAGCACTTAATCTTCAATCTCGAAACCCGCCAATGGCTCGATCCCAATGGTACGCCGATTCCGGTAACGGCCACGCCAACCAGCAATTGATCCACGAAGCGCACGAAGGGGAATGAGGCTATTGGCTCTAGGCTATTGAAACCACGAAGGACGCGAAGGACGCGAAGAATGATTTTTTAGCCACAGATGGGCACAGATTGACGCAGATTGGGTTTCTTTTGGCCACGAAGCGCACGAAGGACACGAATAAATGTTCCGATAGCCCAAAGCCTAGAGCCAATAGCCCTCACATCTCTGCGCCTCTGCGTTAAATTTTCGATTTTTGAATGTTCTATGTTCTATGCTCTATGTTCTTTTCTGACTTTTGATTTTTGACTTTTGCATTCATCCCTCATAATTCATAATTCATCCTTTTACCCATCTCCCCCACATGTGTGACGGCTATGCTATAATCTGCGCTTGGATTGAGTTTTTGAAGCTGTCTGCTGAACAGGAGCCGCATTGTGCTACCTCGAACGTTTGGCAACTATACGATTGAGCGCGAATTAGATCGAGGCGGCGTGGCGGCAGTTTTTCTTGGCCAACATCGAGCCTTGCCGCGCCAAGTGGCGATTAAAGTCTTGCTCAATCATACCGAAGAGTTGGTTGAGCGTTTTCAGCGCGAAGCCGAAATTACTAGCAAACTGCGCCATCAGCAGATCATCGAAATTTATGATCATGGCATGCAAGGCCCGTTTGCCTATACGGTGATGGCGGCACTGATGGGCGGCTCGTTGAAGCGCATGCTCGAAACAGCACCCCAGCAACATCTAACGCCTGAGCTTGCGCTCAACGTTTTTTACCAAATTGGCGAGGCTTTGGATTTTGCGCATAGCCAAGGCATTGTGCATCGCGATGTTTCGCCTGGCAATATTCTGTTCGATCACGATTTGCAACGGGTTGTGCTTTGCGATTTTGGGATTGCCCGTTGGGAACAAGCCCACAGTAACACCACCAACCGCGTGGTGATGGGCACGCCTGGCTATTTCTCGCCTGAGCATCTGCGCGGCGCACGCGAAGTCAATGCTCAATCCGATATTTTTGGGCTTGGTTTGATCTTGTATGCGATGTTGGCTGGCCGTCTGCCATGGGCCGATCCGCTTGATTACGCCGACCCTCAGAATGTTCAACCCTATCCACCCATATCGACGTTAGTTGGTCTTTCGCCTGACATCGACCCAATTATTGCCAAATTGCTGGCGGTCGATCCTGCTCAACGCTATCAAACAGTCGCTGAGGCAAGCGCAGCACTACGTCGGATTTTTTCGGAGCATCCTGCCTTGACTATCAGTGAAGGGAGCGTCTCTGTGCAGCGCCACTCGCTCTATCTAGCCCCATCCTTCCGCGCGGAAGGTCTCGAACCTAACGCCGTCGAAGAATACCTTGGCCCGCAGCTGAAATCGGAACATATTAAGCGTGCGCATCGGCGTGCCGCTATTTTGAGCCAGCCAGAGCATTTGGTTAATTTGCTCGAAGCTTGGAGCATGGGCGAGCGCTTCCGCCGGCGCAACCTTGGTCGTCTCGCCACCTTCTATCGCGTCCAAAGCCAAAATATCTACTACTACAAGCTCGATGTGCTGTATGAACATCGTGGCGAAGCCTTTGTCAAACAAGAGGCCGACCGCGAACGCCAACCCATGACGGGCGAGATGGAAATGGGCGTGTGGGATGTGAAGCTGCCAGAATTTAGCGATTTTGTGGCTTCCGAAGGCTTGGTCGATCGGATCAAAGGCTCAGAACAGGTCAGTCAATGTGGCCGTTGTTCGACCAAGGGCAACATCTTATGCCAAAAATGTAAAGGCAATGGCCGCGTTACCATCACCAAAACTGTTGAAAAGATGGTCGATGTCACCGATGCCAATGGCAATAAGGTTCAAACTCCAACCCAAGTGGTCGAAAACGAAGTCCAAACTTGTGGCGATTGTAAAGGCAAAGGCTATTTGGTTTGTCCCGATTGCCAAGGTATTGGCATGATCGTCAAGCGCAAAGCCTTCAACTGGCAGCGAATTCCGCTCAATTGGAGCATTCACGACGATTTGCCCGATGTTGATGAGGGGTTATTGCAGGCCGAGGCCGTCGAAGTTTGCAATTATATGCTGACCAACATTCCCAAAGAATGGGCGCTGGTTCCTAAGCTCGATAGCTTGGTTGAAAAAGCGATGGCCGAAGTTAGCAAAGATAAACGCATTGTGCTGGCGCGCTTGATTGTGCATATGGTGCCGGTCACGAAGTTGCAATTTGCGCTTGGTCAGCAACTTGATGATGGCGATGTGGTCAAGCTTTACGATGCCGATAACGATGCTGATACGCCCAGCGTGCCAGTTATTATCGAGGAGCCTGGCGAATTGCCAAGCGATTTGTTTACCTTACATTTGCTGGGCTTCAAAAATACAATTAGCGAAGAAGAATCGCGGGTTTTCCGCGACTGGTCGCGGATTATCAGCTGGCTTGGGGTTGCGGCACTCGCTGCTGCCTTCGTGATTACGCTGATCTTCGTTATTTTTATTTACTAGCTCGGATAGTTGGCATGAAAAACAGCGCTGGCGTTGATTGCAACGCCAGCGCTGTTGGTTTTTTAGAAGTAACGGCTGAGGTTTTCGAAGATTTTATCAATATCGCCAGTGCTGCCCTCGACCAATTCGGTGCGTGAGAAATCGGCAATTTGTTGCAAAATGCTTTTCTCTGCGTCAGCGCCGTAGGCGATTGGGAAAATTTGAATGCTCGATTCGCCAAAATTACCCAACATTTGATCGATTGAGATTTGGCTGGCGGTGTCAGCGCCATCACTCAGCACGATAATTGCATTAATTCGGTCGGGCTGTTTGAGGGCTTCCAGCTCTTGGCGGGCTAGATCAACCGCATCATAAAGCGATGTATTGCCATCGGGCACTAGCCCTTGGGTTTGCATTTGTAGCTTGGACATATTTTCGCTGCGGGTTGCAAGCGGCACCAACACGCTTGGGCTTGATGCGAAGCCAATCATGCCGACATTATCTTTGCTCGGCAAGCGACTGAGAAAGACTTCCACGCCAAGTTTGGCTTGATCCATCTTATCGTCGTCGCGCATCGAGCCAGAGCTATCGACAACCAACATAATATTGGCTGGCTTGCGGTTGTTGGCCCAAGCATTTTTGGCGGCCACAATCACATCTGCTGGTGGGGTTGCCAACGAATTACGTGGCTGATTGGGGTCTACGCCAAATTGCGGGGTTAATGGCGAGGCCAAAGCAACATCAACATTCGCTGGCCGAAAGCCTTGCTGCATCGCCAAATTTTGGCTATCAGGCGTAAGCAAGAAATTATAGAACACGCTGGCCGCAGCTTTTTCGTCGGCGCTGGCATCGCTCATCACAATAAATGGATTATCGTGGATAAACGTGCCTTCTTTGGGATAAATTGCCACCAGCGGCACATTTGGCGCTTGCTTATTGAAGTCAATCAGGGTAATTTCTTCCATCGGGAAGGCTGAGATATAGGCCATGCCATATTTTTGCATGTTTTGGCTGAACACCAAGGTGTTCGAGCCATAGTGCTTGATGCCTTGCGCCAAATCGCGCAAAAATTGTTGGCTTTTTTCTTGGTTAATGTCTTCAACGGTCAGATCGCTGGTTTTACTGTTGGCTGCATACAATTCGGCCAACACCGTTGAAAGTGCGGTTGTGCTAATGTCGGGGTCGGTGTGGCCCCACGAGAAGCGGCCCCAATCTTGTTGACCAAATTTGCCCCAGCCCTCGGAATCCTGAATCAAAGCCAGCATATCCGACCAGCCAACCTCTTTATCGGGGTAGCCCATGGCTTCGGCCATTGGTTTCCACATCGAAATAACCACTGGGGTCAATACCAACGATTGTGGATCAGGCTCGGCAATGTTTGGGTTATTGCTTTCTTTCTTCAAGACTTCCAGCCATGTTGAAGCCGAAGGTGTCCAGATGGTGGTTTTTAGCTGGCCAGCGCGCAGTTGGGTGCGGGCTGTGCCCGAGGAAAGCTCAGTGCCTTGCACCACAATCCGTTTGCCATTTGACTGCACATTTTGGTTATTGAACGTGCTGATGCGTTCTTGCAGCCATTTGGTTTTTTCTGGGCTATAGGTGATGCTAATCAGCAGATCATTTGCGCCTACAACTGGGCCACTGGTTTGGCTCGTATTCGTAGGTACTTGGGCTTCCTCGCCACAGGCGGCGAGTACTAGCATAATGACGATGAGAAAACTACGGAAGAAGCGTTGCATAAGCTTAATCTCCTTAAACTGACAAGCTCTATTGTAGCGCTTTGCAAGGCGTTAAGAAAGGTTCGTTGCTGGTACGCGGGTTGGATGGCTGAGGTTACGCGTGGTTGCGTAGTACGCTGCGAATGCCTTGTTGCAAGGTGGGGTAGGTTTGGAGATCGTCGAGATTGCCGCCAACGCTGATTAATGCTTGAGCCACATCAGGCTGAACGCCAGTCAAAATCAGGGTTGCGCCAAGCAAGCGAATGCCTTGGGCGGCCCGTAACAAGCGGCTGGCGACTTCGCGGTCAACGTTTGGCACGCCAGTCATGTCGAGCAAGGCAACTCGTGCGCGTTGGCTCGAAATGCCATCAAGCAGATTATTGGTAATTTGTTGCAACCGCTCGCCATCAAGCGCCCCGACTAATGGCATAACCATCACGGTATCGCTCAGCGGAATTAACGGGGCGCTCAAGCGGGCCAGCATCGCCGTATGGCCGCGAATCATTTCAGCTTGCAATTGATTGCGCTCTTGCTCGGTGCGGCGGCGAATCTGAATATCGCGTAGGAAGGCGATCCACAGTTGCTGCTCACCAGTTTGCATCGTGCCGAGCACCATTTCAACCGGTTGGGTTTCGCCGTTGGGCAAGCGCACATCAAATTCAGCGGCTCCAGTTTGTTGTTGGAGCGTTGCCAATTCAACCCCCAGCACCTCGGCGATGTTTGATTGATCGACGTTGCGGCCTAAAATGCGTTCAGCAGCGCGATTGGCCGAGCGAATAATGCCCTGTTGATCGTAGGTAATAATCGCTTCGGCAGCGTGGTCAACAATTGCTTGGCGTTGGCTGCTCGATTCGACCATGGCGCTAGCGATTGAGTTGAAAGAAGTCGCAACTTGGCCTAATTCATCACGAGTATCAATGTTGACATTGCTCAGCGTATTTGAGGTGAGCATACTGCCAGCGGCGCGTTGGAAGGCGCGCACCGTATCCATCACTGCGCGGTAGAAGCCAAGGAAGAGATAAATTGCCAGCAAAACCAGCAAGGCGATCAGGCCAATGAAGAACGCGCGGCGGGTTTGAGCTTGGCTAATCCGCTGATTGAGCAGCGCATCAAGCTGGGTTGACGAATCATCCCAAAGCTTAAAACTACTGTTGAGGGTGCGCTCGGTTTCTTGGCGAAAGGTTGTGGCATCGACGGTTGGCGTTTCAACTCGAATCACTTCAAGCAGAATTTGGAAACTAAGCTCTTCGGTGGCTTGAATGAAATTCCGCACCGATTCTTCCATCACTGGGCGTAAGGCTTCGTTATTGTTAAAGACCACGCCTAAACTATAGTTGATTTCGGTGTTGGTTTCTTGCAATTGGCTATTGACGACCGTGAGCGTATTGCGTTCTTCAGGGCTGACCGTGCCGCGTTCGATTGCATTACCGCCTGCACTGGCCACGCTCGCAGTTGCCGATTGATGGGCTGGCAGCGTTTCAATTAGCGCATTCATTAAGTAATAACTATCGATATTGGGATCGAGAATTAAGCCCGATTGATCGCCAATGCGCTGCATGCAGGCGCGTACCGCTTGCAGCAAACGATTGTGAGCGGCATTGCTATCAGACACGCTGCGCAAGGTCAATTGGGCTTGCAGCCGTTCCCATTCATTGAAAAGCACGGTTATTTGGGTTTGGGTATCAAAGCGGTCTTTATATTGGACATCGAAGGTTTTAAATTCTTCGAGTTGTTTGGCGATGGCTTCGTTTTTGAGCAAGAGCGGGCTTAATGAGGCTTGGTCGCCACCGAGATAGCGTTCAGCCAATAATTGTTGCTCAACAATCGATTGCATGAGGCCACGCAGCGGTTGCAAATAGGCAGTGCCATTTAATTCGCTGCGGGTAAAGTTTATTTCACGTTGCAGATCAGTTAATATTGCACTCAGCAAAAAGGTTAATGGAATGGCAAAAACCAAACTCAATAACCCGAATTTTTGGGGATACGTTAGGCGTTTCATCAGCCATGTGGCTGGAGTAAAGAATGCACGCATGGTTCGTATACCTAATGGCTGAGGTGTGGTTGGCCCTTATGATAGCATACCTGCGTACTTTTGTGCAGTAGCACTTTCGCGCTGCTTGATGGGCTAAACTTCAGGCGTTGTCGTAGCTTGCTGAGGTTGGTTTTGTGGCAACAAGGCTTGCTCGATAAATTGCAATAAGGTTGGCTCGTAGTGGCTGACATCACTTTCGCCGCGCAACATAGCCATCGTCACGACCCACTCAATTAATCCGGCCAGAATTTCGGCTAAGGCCAGTGGTTGGTAGCTGTAGATGCTGCCTTGCTGCATGCGTTGCGCCAGCGCTTCGGCCAAAATTGCATGCAAGCGTAAACGGGCTGGTTGTTGTTGCTCAGCCTCAAGGTTCAAGCCAGCTTCTAGCCCCAGCAAGCGAAATAAATCGGTGTGTTGCAGTGAATAGCGAATTGCGGTTTGTACACATTCGCGAATCATGGTTGGGGTTGATTCGAGCGCCAAAATGGGCAAAATAACCTCAGTCAAGCCCTCTAAAACTGAATCGGCCAGTGCCATCGCCAAGGTTTGCTTGGAATCAAAATACAGATAGAGCGTTCCGGTGGCCATTTCAGCGCGGGCAGCAATATCGAGCATACGGGCTTTGGTATAGCCCTGCTGCATAAACACTTCACGGGCGGCACTGAGAATAGCTTGGCGGCGATGAGGGTCGGCGGTACGTGCCAATGGATAGCTCCTTTGTCGGCTTGAACAATTTGGCGAGTGTTGCTTGATTATAGCAAAAATCGCTGCCTCCAGAACCAGACAATTGAACCGTTGCATAGGCTTTTTAGCCCATTCTAAAGGCTTAAACATGCCTAAAAAAGAGGCTTGCCATGCGTTTTGGCTGTGATATACTTGGCCGCAAGTGAATGTTTTGGTCGCGACCTCAAATGGAGCTTTGCTGCCCCACTCGCAATCGGCTTTCACGCTTGAGTTTTGCGTTGGCCCAAACCCCTTCACCCCGAAAATCGGTCTTACCTTTTGGAAGGAATCCTATGAGTTTCACCGACAAAACCCTCGTCTGTGTCGATTGCGGGAATGACTTCGTTTTTACTGCTGGTGAACAAGAGTTTTACGCACAAAAAGGCTTTACCAACGAACCACGGCGCTGCACACAATGTCGTCAAAGTAAAAAGCAACAACGCAGCGAGCCAAGTGGGCGCTCTGGCTATGATCGAGATAGTGGTTTTGGTGGTCGGGAGCGCAGCCGCGAATATGGCGGGCGCGATAGTTTTGGTGGTGGGCGCGCTGGCTTTGGTGGTGGCAATCGACGCGATGCTGCTGGCCAAGCTCCCCGTGAAATGTACGATACCGTTTGTGCTGAATGTGGTCGCACCACGACTGTGCCATTCAAGCCAACGCAGGGCCGTCCGGTGTATTGCCGCGATTGTTTTCAAAAACAACGAACTTCTTCGCGTTGGTAGGCTAGTATCGTTTTAGGTTGGTGGGGCAGTCGTTCAGTCGCCAATTGGGGCGGCTGAATTGTTTTTTTAGCGGCTGTTTCAGTTCTGCTGAGGGCCGACCTCAGGGTTAACTGCTTTCAAGGGTAGGTTTTAAGATCCCCTCACCCCAACCCCTCGCCCGTGACGCGGGCGAGGGGCTTTAACTCCATGGTTCTGCCGCACTCCATGGTGAAAACGGTCGGCTCCCCCTCGCCCGCGTGCAGTGGGAGAGGGGGTTCGGGGGTGAGGGAATGCTCCACAACCTCCCAATCGCTAAAAACCTACCCTTATAAGAGGGTTAACTGTCGAAGTATTATTTCAGCGCGATCAGTTTCGCTTCTTGCTGTCGAATGATTAACGATGTTGCATGCGAAAGCCAGAATCACCATAGTGGAGCTGACTCTGCCAGAAATAAGCCCAAATAGGGTCTTTATATGCCAATGCCCCCCGTGATTGTGCTGTGAGGATTCCCGATGGAACTGCCAAAGTTGATTGGATTGCTGGTTGATGCTGTGCTTGCTGTGCGGCCTGAGGCGGATCGCCAAGGATTAGCAGTGGCATTTGCTGCGCTGTTGGCCGGAACCCCTGCCCATATTGAAGGCCATTCGCTGGCGCTGCTGATTGAGCAAACGGATGCTCAGCAACAGGCGACGATAGCATATGCAGGCCAAACCATCACGATCGATCTGCCGCAAGCGATTGATCCACTGGCGGCGGCGTTGGCTGCTGTTGCCTCGATTCCGCTGGAAACGGTGCCGCGAGTGGATCAGGCCTTGACTGCATGGCTGCCGTTTGCGGTTAATCCAACTTTTGTTGGGCGCGAGGATGAATTGCGGGCTTTGGCGGCGGCGATTGGCAATGCGCAGCCTACGGTGGTGCTGCCTGCTGTGGCCATCGGCCTTGGTGGCTTCGGCAAAACGAGCCTTGTTACTGAGTTTGCCTATCGCTACGGGCGCTATTTTCATGGCGGCGTATTTTGGATTAACTGCGCTGAGCCTGAGCAAATTGTCAGCCAAATTGTTGCCTGTGGCGAAGCTCTTGCGCTTGATTTGACGGGATTGGTGCTTGATGCGCAGGTGCAACAGGTTTTTGCTGCATGGCAATCACCAATGCCGCGCTTACTAGTTTTTGATAATTGCGAAGATCCAGCACTGCTTGAGCATTGGCTGCCCAAGATCGGTGGTTGTCGCGTGGTGGTTACAGCCCGCTCCGATCAATGGCCAAAGCTAACGACGCTGCGACTTGGCGTTTTGGCTCCTGCAGAAAGTCGCTCCTTGCTGCAACAGCTTTGCCCTCGATTGACTAGCGCTGAAGCCGAGAGCCTTGCCGTCGAGCTTGGTCATTTGCCGTTGGCCTTACATCTCGCAGGCAGCTATCTCGCCACCAAGCAACAACTGAGCGTGAAGCAATATCGGCAGGATTTTGCGGTTACGCATCGTTCGCTCAAAAGCCATGCTGGGCTGCCCTCGCCAACGCGCCATGAACAGGATGTTGAAGCGACGTTTATGCTAAGTTTGAACCAGTTTGATCCGGCTAATCCGCTAGAGATCCTCGCCTTGGATATGTTGGATGGCGCTGCGTGGTGTGCACCAGGTGTGCCTATTCCGCGTGCGCTGGTTTTAGATTTTGTGCCGAATGAGATTGATGATGAGCTTGCCAGCGCAGCGCTGAACGTGTTAGAGCAACGTGGCTTGATTGATGGTGGCGATATGCTGGTTGTGCATCGTTTGCTGGCGCAAGTTGTTCAATTGCACCGTGGCTTAGAGCACACGCGTGATCTCGTTGAGGCTCGAATTAATGAGCATGCGGTGCGAATTAGCGCGACCAGGGTGCCAAATTATATGCTGCCGCTTGAACCTCATTTGCGTCATGTGACGCTACGTGCACTGGAACGTGACACTGAACGGACAGCGCGCTTGTGCAATAGTCTTGGTTATTGGGAGCATATGCGGGGGCGGTATGGCGAGGCTGAACTCTGGTATGAACGTGGATTGGCAATGATGCAGGCGGTATTGGGGCCGGAGCATGTCAATACCACCAGAATGATGAATAATCTGGCGGGCATTCGTTTAGAGCAAATGCGCTATGCAGAAGCTCAATCATTATACGAACAAGTTTTGGCAATTTGGAAGGTAGCCTTAGGCCCAGACCATCCCGATACTGCGCGTTGCATGAACAATTTAGCCTCGGCGTTAGGCAAACAAGGGCAGAATGCTGAGGCGTTGGCAATGTATGAACAGGCTCTAGCGGTTTGGGAAGCAGCGTTAGGGCCAGCGCATCCAGATACTGCAATCAGTGTCAACAATCTGGCCGTAGCCTTAGAGCGTGAAGGCCGTTACGCAGAAGCCCAAGCTTTGCACGAACGAGCATTGAGCGTTTATAAGCGAGCCTTCGGCTTAGACCATCCAGACACGGCGACAAGTATAAACGGCTTGGCGCGAGTGTTAGAGCGTCAAGGCAGGTATTCACAAGCTCAGCAGCTGTACCAACAGGCATTGACGATTCGCGAAACAGCCTTAGGACCCGAGCATCCCGATACCGCCACAAATCTGAATGCACTAGCAGACTTGTTGCTTGAGCAAAAGCATTATCCAGAAGCGCAAGCCTTGTACGAACGAGCATTGGCGATTCGCGAATTAGTGTTTGGGCCAGAGCATCCAGAGACTATTACAATTATGGCGAATATCGGCGTGGTACTTGATAGGCGTGGCCAATATAGCGAAGCCTTAGCGTTGCATGAACAGGCATTCGTCATTAGTGAAAAAATCTTAGGTGCTGATGATGAGACGACCCAACGAATTCGTACCAATCATGCTCGCACCCTTCAGGCTCAGCAGGCAGCAGCCGACCAAATAGCCGCCAAACAGCTTGGCAAACGTGCCGATGCCGCTCAATCCAAACCGTGGAAGTAGAATGGCATTTTATCCCAAGGTTTAGTATCATCGCCGCATACTAGCTGTTTTTGGAGGTAGACAATGGCGTTATTGGCCGAAAAAGTGGCATTGATTACGGGAGCTGGGCGTGGCATTGGGGCCGCAGCAGCCCGTTTGTTCAGCCAGCATGGGGCGCATGTGGTGCTTTGTGATTTGGATGCAGCGCCAGTTGATCAACTAGCAGCAGAATTGACCGCTGCTGGTGGCAAAGCCTTGGCATTTGCAGGCGATGTGACCAGTGCTGAATTTGCGCCACAAGCGATTGCCGCTACGTTAGAGCACTTTGGTGGCCTCGATATTTTGGTCAACAATGCTGGCTACACGTGGGATGGGGTGCTGCATACGATGGATGATGCGCAATGGCAAGCCATGCTCGATGTGCATTTATCAGCGCCATTTCGCCTGATTCGGGCGGCGGCTCCCTATTTGCGCGATACAGCCAAAGCCGAAATGAAGGCTAATGGCGCTGCCAAACCACGCAAAATTATCAATGTTTCGTCGGTTTCTGGTGTGTATGGCAATGCTGGTCAAGTCAATTATGCTGCTGCCAAATCTGGCGTGGTTGGCTTAACCAAAACCTTGGCCAAAGAATGGGGCCGTTTCAATGTGCAAACCAATGCAGTGTGCTATGGCTTTATCGAAACCCGTTTGACCGCAGCCAAGGAACAAGGCGAAACGATTCAACGCGGCGAGCAGGAAATTAAGCTTGGTGTGCCCGAAAATCTGATGGCCGGAATTACCATGTTTCACCCGATGGGGCGGGCTGGTACGCCTGAGGAAGCTGCTGGGCCAATGGTCTTTTTGGCTTCAAACTTGGCCAACTATGTCAATGGCGAAATTCTAGAAGTCACTGGCGGCATGGGAATTTAACCAAGCAGCATCTGGTTTCTCCTCCCTTCCGTCCCTCCGCTGGAGGGAAACGCAGGGGGTTTTCAGCCCCCTGCACCCCCAAATAGTTGTTTTGAGGATTGTTTTGATGAGTTCTCATCTCCTCAGCTTCGTGCGCTTCGTGCTCTTCGTGGATCAACCAACTAGCCAGCTGCTTGTTCTTTGCCGTTGGTCGATTCGATGATGCCGCGATCAAGCAGTTCTTGCAAGCCTTTGGCAACCGCTTCGACCGTAAAGTCAATGTGCTCGATCGTGTGAGCGCTGGTCAAGAAGTTGACATCGCGGCGCAAAATCACGCCATGTTTGGCAATTGCACCCAACAGCGCTTCCATCAAACGGGCATGGGTTGGCATATCAGGGGCAAACGAGAAGAAAGGAATTGCATCGTAGCCGCAAACCCGCAACGCCACACCAAGCGCTTCTGCTTTGGCATTCACGCCGTCGCGCAAATGCTTGCCAAGGTTGGCAACATGCTCAAAGTAATTGGTGTTGCGATAGACATTGATCACTTCGTAACACACTTCCAACGAGAGCATTTCGCCGCCAAAGGTGGTTGAAACTTGCAAATCTGATAAGCGTTCGAGATACTTTTTGGGGCCAGCGATAGCCGAAAGTGGCATACCTGCGGCAATGCCCTTCGAAAGGCAGACGAAATCTGCATCAACGCCGTAGAATTCTTGTGCGCCACCAAGTGCCAAGCGGAAGCCCGTCACCACTTCGTCGAGCACAAATAATGCGCCAACTGCATGACAAGCGGCCTTCACTTCGTTCAAATACTCAGCATCTAAGCAGTGTTTGTAGGGCATTGAAAGCAAGACGGCAGCCAATTGATCGCCATGTTTGTTGATGGCGGCAATCAGGTTGGGCTTTTCGTGGGGAGCCATCAACGATACTTGTTCGGTGTATTGGCTCAGGCCTGCGGGCACGCCTGGCGTGTAATACATAAAATGATCGTGCCAGCCATTGTAGCCAACCGTGATAATCCGTTCGCGCTTGGTGACGTGACGAGCTAAGCGTACGGCAGCTGAGGTTGCATCAGCGCCAGTTTTGAAGAAACGTGCCATTTCGGCGTTGGGAATAATATCGAGCAAGGCTTGGGTTGCGCGAACCTCAACTTCGGTGGGCAGCGAATGAATCAGCCCTTTATCCAAATTCTTGCGAATCGTATCGACGACTGCTGGATGGTTGTGGCCCAAGGTGGTTGCGCCCAAACCACAGATGTAGTCGATATATTGGTTGCCATCAACGTCGGTCACGACCGCGCCATCGCCATGATCAATAAAGACTGGAAACGAACCATAGGCAAATTGTTCGGGCCGTTTCATCAACGATTGGGTTGTACCGGGAACAATTGCTTCTGCTTGGGCCAATAATTCCATCGATTTGCTGAGATTGAGGGCTTCGCCGCTGACCTTTGGCAGTTGTGCTGCGCTCATGCTGCTCGATCCTTCCATATATTTTGGGCTTATTTGATGATTATGTAGAATAAAATCAATTTAGTCGGATTAAATAGATTTTATTTGAGCGCTAGTATACGGAAGGGGCGCTGGTTTGTCAAAAATAGCTTAATTATGAGGGCGCTAGGCTTTTGGCTATCGGACAATCGTTGGAAGCCTCAATAGCCAAAAGCCTATAGTCTATAGCCTTATTTCCATCTTTCTTATAGTTCGCGTACTTCGCAGTTACAGCTATGGAGTGATGAGTTCTTGGGTTTGG
The DNA here is from genome assembly GCF_003205875.1 of Herpetosiphon llansteffanensis. Lineage (GTDB taxonomy): Bacteria > Chloroflexota > Chloroflexia > Chloroflexales > Herpetosiphonaceae > Herpetosiphon > Herpetosiphon llansteffanensis. The sequence continues at coordinate 119,939 of NZ_PUBZ01000033.1, read as the reverse complement.
CCTGCCCACTCGACCGAGATTGGGCGATTGGCATAAGGAAGGTTCTCTAATTCGATCCGCAGCGGCTGTTGGGGCTTGAGATCAAGCGTGCCTTGCCACAGCAATTTGCCTTCGCTACTGATCGTGACTGGAGTGGCGGCGAAGGCTTGGCTTGGTTGAATTGCGACGACCAAATGGCCAGTGCTGCTGCGAGCCATGCCTACTGCCCCAAAGCGATTGCCAGCACTCAGATCGCCAAGATCGTGCAACGGCAGCCAATGGGCCTCGAATGATCGGCTTTCACCTGCTGGCAAGGCGGGATAATCCCAGAATGTGCATTGTGCGCCATGCCAAAGTTCGGCGTAATCGCTGCCATCGGTGGTGTAGAGGCTACGATCAAATTGGTCATCAAAGGCAAAGGTTTTGATGCCAGGCAAATTTGGGTCAAGATCAACCAGCATGAGACCTTGGTTGAGTGCTGGATCATACACGCCAGCCCAGCTTCCGCTCAAGTTGTCGGCGGCAAAGAGGCCAATATAGCCATTCCATGTTGCATAACGACTGAGGTCGCGATTGTTGAAATTGGGCCAGCTAATTGTTTGTTGCGGTGCTGGCAAGGCCGTATCTTGGGTGGCATGCACAATCATCTGCTTGGTTGGCACGACAAAATGTAAGCTCGGTTGCAAATGGTTGATTCCACCAGGCGCAATCATCGCATTCATCCAAAATTGGAATGGCTGTGGGTTGGCGGTTGGGTTGCGATAAACGCCACGCATATTGACGATTTGGCTATCGTTGGTTAGCTCAACGGTGATTTCAATTTGAACTCCGGTGTGGCGTTCGGTGGTTGAAACAATCACCCGCGCTGCATCGTTGGTTTGCTCCAATCGATAATCCCATGGCTCAGATTCTAGGTAGCCGTGTTCCTCGGTTGGGGCTGCCCATTCGATGCCGCCCGCCGCGAGCCACCAACCGCGCTGGCCCAAATGGCTGGCTTTGATCACCGGATTTTGGTAGAGCAAGTTTTGGCCAGTAGCCTTGTTGGTCAATTGATAGACGCGGCCACCAAGTTCAGGCAGCATTGTTAGCGTGACATAACGATTCTCAAGCTTGAGCAAGCGATAATTTTTTGCTTGATAGCCGGTGATTTTGCTGCGATCAATTCGTTTGTACGGAAAAATCGGATCGTTCGGTTGGCTATCAACGAGTGCGCCCTGATAGCCTTCGGTGTTCAGCGCGATCGTTCCAGCCTCGGAAACAGTGGCTTTGCTCTCGCTCGCCTGAAAATAATGCATTGGCGTGGCATAGCGCCAGCGATAATAATGGCTGCCCACATTACCCATTTCAACTTGCCAATTGGCTGGATTCTTGGGATTGTAGGTCAGCACGCGGCGCTCGAAGGCTTGGAATAGCACTCGTTGCGCTTGGCCAGCGATCAGCGTATCGATCCAATAGGCTTCGGTGATTGGGTAGCCAAACGTGCCCAACACATTGTTTACATCGCCCAGCGATTGTTGAAAATCAACAAATACTTTGGGCACATTGTGGCCAGTAACGGCTTCATAATGCACAATTGTCGTATTGGGTATTGCCAGATTTGGCTCATCGCTAATTTGACCATTGGCTGCCAAGACACTGCTAATGCGTTGACCTTGGCGATTTTCGCTGCGATTATAGCCATTGGTGGTGGCGATTGGCCCAAGGCTGGCGTAGGTTGGGCTGGTGCTATCAGGGTCGCCAGCAATTGGCACATTGGCTGCGGTGCGTGGCTCGAAGCGCTGATCGCCAGTTTGCATCTGGCCACTGATCATCTCAACCACCAACAAACCGTTGGTTGCAAACCACTCGCTATTACGGTCGGCAGCTGGTTGGCTAATTTCCATGCGCGCTTTATCAAAATATTGGGTCAGCCGATTATGTTGCGGCGATTCCTGATAGCGCTCAAAGCTGCGTGGCCCAATTTGCTGGCCCCAAACCCACGAGCGCGTCGTTTGGCCATCGGCAACCGCTTGATCGGCACGTTGCCAGCGTTGGCGAAAAGCCGAATCGGCAAAGCCATCAGCAAACGCCGCATAACTTGGGCGTTGCTGCACCAAACTAAGACTGACAATTAAGAGGCAAAAAACCAAACTTGTTCGTCGCATCATCCGTTCCTCCAAAACCAAATATCTCCTGCGAGTATAGCGCTGGAGGCTAGCAAAAACCATAGCATCACGCTGAAGTTGGCCTGAGAAACCTGAAAATCTGGCCTGCGTGCCAAAGCTTGGCCGAATATGCTCTATAGTATTGGCAGTGTGTGTATGGTCGAAAGGGGTTGCCACAATGAACGATTTACAAATTGCTGAACAACTGCAAGCTGGCTATGGCCTTTTTGCGCCAATCCGCGCCCATTTTCGTGGGCCTGGCGTTGAACGCGGTGGCTGCCCACGCCACGGCATGCATGCAGTTTATGCCAAAAAATATGGCGAGCATCTGGCAACCATTTATCCAGGTATTAGCTCAATTGGGGTTGAATCGTCGTTTGAGGCCAATCAATTGCCAGCAATTATGGCTGCCTTAGCTGCGCTGCGCGATGTGCTGCTGGCAAATTTGGCGCATCGGATTGTTGAATATGCTCAAGCCAGCAAGCCCTACATTTTGCCAGCCTATTTACGCAGCATTGAACTGGCGCTTGAGCATTTTGCCAAACGCTATCCCGAGCAATTAGCGGCGCTTGATGCAGTTTTTTGTGTTGCTGGTGGCGAGGGCTTTCGCGATTTAATTGTGTTTCACGGCGGGCATTTGTTGGAGCAAGCCAAGGCTGGCGCGCTCTGGACGAATATCGATATGTATTCGTTGGTTGATTTACACGACCGCCAAACCGCTGAGGGCTTGCAAAAATTTGAGGTTTGGTGTCTTGGCGGCGATTTGGCCAAAGCAGTCTTGGCCGAATTTCAAAAAGCCGCGTTGATGCTGGTGACCCAAGGTTGGCAACCACAGCCATTAACCAAAGAATTAGCCTTGTTGCCTGTCGATCTGAATCGCCATTTTGGCCAGATGGTGCGCAATCTGCTGCATACTGCGCTGGCCCACTATGTTTTGGGCTAAAACCCAATGGTCGCGTATCACAAGATGCGCGACCATTATTTGGCTTATAACGAAGCGTCAGTGATTAATGGCGCATTCGAGATTGAATCGTTTGGCTGATGATATGCGCCAAATCTGGGCGCTGAATATCGGCGTGGGTAAAGGTCAACTTGGCATAACGCTCATTGAGATCGAAATCGGCAAACAACTTGGCAAAGCCATGCAAGCGCTTGTCGATTTCCAAATAAACATCGACCCCATAATCTTGCAGATCAAGCACAACTTCTAATTCTTCGATGTGGAAACTTTGGTGGCCGTAGGGCTTAAACTCGAGTTCTTGCACAAATGGATACGGGCCGCGCCAGCGCGAATTGTATTCGTTGTGCACGGTGTAGAGTTGGAAGCCAATTTGTTGAATGGCCTGAATAATCGTTGACTGTGATGGATGCGGCTGAATATTCAGCTGATCAACATCGCTGGCATCGACCCCACCGCTAATTGATAAGCCAGTGCGAATAAAAACAGGCTGATGGCCCATGGTCAATGGCGTATCGAGCGGCAAATTAATGCTAAATGGAATCCGTTGTTGCGCCCCTGGTTGGAGCACAAAGCGCTGCGTCAAGGGATATTGGCCAATCGTATGATCTTGGGTCATTTTGTTGTCGTCGTATTCGCGGGTATAGCGCGTGACCAAAAACAGATACAGCGCTTCAATATCTTGTTCGACATCGCCGCCGATAATATGCACTTCACCGGCAATTGTGCCACCAGGCGCAGTTGTATTGTTGTGGAGATGAGTTTCGATACGAGCATTGCCAATACCAACACTGGCGAGCAATTTACGGAACATGCACATCCTCCTAGCTTGATCGAGTTATTATCGCCTTATACGTAGACATAGTATCAAAAGGTTTCGCTTAATCTTGGCAATGTTGTAACACACAATGCACACAGGTTTCAAGTGTGGCGCAACGGCAACGCAGCCCGCGCTGCAACAACTGCTGCACATGGCTGGCCTGTTCGAGCAATTGGCTAAGATCGGCCAACTTTTGTTTAGCCATTTTTCGCCATAAGCCTGCGAGCGGCGCTGGTTGCTGCTGCTGCTGAAAGAGCAATTGAATTTCATGCAAGCTAAATCCGAGCCGTTGGGTTGTGCGAATAAAAGCGAGGCGCTCGAAAATCTGCTGATCATAATAGCGCCGACCATTCTGGCGTGCAGCAGGCGGCAATAAGTTAATTTCTTCGTAATAGCGAATTGTTGAGGATTTGATGCCAGCCTGTTTGGCGACCATACTGATGCTCAGTTGTTGCATATACCGAACCCCTGCAAATTGCTGCTTGACTTCCAGTTAACTTGAACTTGTACACTCTTCACGAGCTAGCGTAATCATGCAATAGCTGTCAAGTAGAGGAACAAACTCATGACAACGGTGATCGATCAGCCAGTCCATATTACTGATGCCAGCTTTGAGGCACAGGTTTTGCAATCGGCAGCGCCGGTGATTGTGGATTTTTGGGCTCCGTGGTGTGTGCATTGCCGCGTGATTGCGCCGATTTTGGCCAAACTAGCCCAGCGTTATGCTGGCGAAATCGTGGTAGCCAAAATTAATACTGATGAAGATGTGCAATATGCGAGCCGTTTGGGCGTGCGTGGCTTGCCAACGATGGTGGTGTTTCAGCATGGTCAAGAGGTTGACCGTTGGATTGGGGCAATGAGTGAAGCGGCGTTTGAGCAACGAGTGCAGCGCTTACTTGGCCATTAAATTATAACAGGCAGGCTGCTTCTCATGGCGGCCTGCCTGGTTTATTCTTCCTCGGTACAGTATCTAAGCTCCCACAAGCGGACTATTGGCATTCTTCCAACCTACTCCATTGTTCTTCTCTCCCACAAGCGTTAATGATAGACTGATGGTAGCTGGTGTAACATTGTTACGGCGGCTACTGTGGGTTTGCAATGGGTGGCAATGTAGCCCTCTACAGCTACAGAGCACACGGCTGGCGACCATGAGACCTCCTAGGGGTGACCGATTGAGCGCGACGACGCTTGAATCTGGCTGTTTGCCTAGCACATGCTGTTCGTTGAAAACCAATCGTCGGCTATAATGATGCTCAGCAATGCCCAATTCGCACTGGTTCGGTTGGTTATTAAGTTATGGATTGCGTTAGCAGTCGATAGTGCTACGATAGCATACAATCAAGCGCTGCAAATGCGGCTTTGCTCTTGATTGTATCTAGAGTTTTGCTGGAGAACCTTGGAGAAATTACGAATCCGTAACTGGTGGTTGTGGTTCGTTTGGGGTTGATGCTGGTTGAGAAAGATAGCGATCAAGCTCGGCAGCAGTTGTATACCAATAGCGATCAAGTTTGATGCCACGGATTTTACCTTTATTAAGGTAAACGCGCAAACTGCCTTCGGTTAGCGACTGAGCTGGGTAATATTCACGGGTATAGGCCGCCGCCTGCTGCAAGGAGAGCAGTTGGCTGGCTGGTGGGTCGTAGGTTAGACCAGAGGGCTGTTCCATGCCACATCCTTGGCCAAATAAAATGCTTCGCCAATTACTCCGCGGCGAGATATTATCTCAATCGTTGCAGCAATGGGTCGATAATCATGGTGGTCGTCAGGTGGTTGTGCAAACCTTGCGCGATGGCATGAGCCACGATGTTGATGCACTTGCCTTCTTTGAACAGCAGGTCAATCGTTATACCACAGAAAGTCAAAAAGCTGCAAACCTTAATATGGCCGATAGCACCTACTATGCCAAACGTGGTCGCTTCTACGAGCAATTACGCCATTTATTAGATCATCTGCCGAGCCTGCGCCCGACCACAATCATCGGCCTGCCGATTCCACTAACTCCGCTGGTTGGCCGTCAAGCGGTGCTGCAAGAGTTGCTTGAGCTTTGCCGCGATTATCGGCTTGTGACCTTGCATGGCATTGGCGGCATTGGCAAAACTCGGCTGGCAATTGCCTTGGCGAGCTATATTGCCAATGCTGGGTTTGCCCAAGAAGTGGTCTTTGTTGATTTGCGCAATGAATATACGGTGCACGATAGCTGGCATGCCTTGCTCAATCGCTGGCTGGGCGACCCCAAAATCGATCTCGCCAGCTATATTCAGCAATCCAATCGGCGTACAGTGCTGATTATCGATAATTGCGAACATATTCGGTCAATTGCTGAAATGTTATTACCGCTGTTGAATTTTGGCAATGTTTCAATTATCACCACAACCCAAATTGCCCTGAGTATCAACGGCGAGCGGCGTTTTCCTGTGCCAGCCTTGAGCCTTGAGGAAGGGATTCTGCTATTTGAGCAACGCGCCCGCGATTTGAATCGCCACGTTGAGCGTCGCCAAACTGAGCACATTGTCCAACGCTTGGCTGGCCATCCCTTGGCAATCGAAATTGCTGCCTCGCAATTATTATTAGTCTCGGCCAGCGATATTTTGGCCATGACCAATGTGGAGATGCTCGAAATTGAATCGTTGGCCAATAGCTCAGCGCCGCATCGCACCTTGCGCCAAATGGTCGAATATAGCTTTTCGTTATTAAGTGATGATGTTCAGGCTGCATGCCTGCGCTTAGCGCTGTTTGAACATCATTTTAGCCTAGCCCAAGCCACCAAAGCGTTTAAAGTCAATTGGCGGGTTGCGAGCAGCTTGGTCGATGCTTCGTGCTTAGAAGGCAGTGTCGATAGCCGTGGTGAAACGCGGTTTAGTATGCCGTTGGTTACGCGCTTGTATGCCCGCCAAGTTGCGCTTGAACGCGATGTCTATCATCAGCTGATGCTCGAATTCAGCCAATATTGGGCCAGCGAAATCAAACAGCTATTGCAACAGTGGGAACAAACCATTGAACGCGCCAAAGATCATGGCGAATTGCTCACGCCAATGAATGATCTCTCGTTGTTGCGTGATAGCTATACGACGATTCGAGGCTGTTTGCAGTGGACTTCGATTTATGCGCAAGATCAATTACTTGAGCTTATCGCTGGTTTGTGGAAGTTTTGGCTACACTATGAAAGCCCAGAAGGCAAATTGTGGCTGCGTTCGGCGATGAGTATGATTAGTGAGCAACAGCGGGCCGAGTTGCAGCCGATTCTGTTGCTATTTAGCTGAAAATTGGCATTGGAATTTCGCTCAGCCAAGTTTGCTCCCAGACTGCTTCGCCAGCCAGCAAACGGGCAATTTGTTGGGGAAAATAGGCTGGACGAATCGGCTTGCCCAAAAAGCCAAAAAAGCCCAGTGCTTTGGCGCGTTCAACAATGCTCATATCACTAAATCCTGTCAAGGCAATGCAGGGAGCAATTGAACGCAGCGAGCCAATTAAATCAAAGCCCGATTGATCTGGCAACTGGACATCGAGCAAAATGAGCGCTGGTTGCAAGGCCTGCACTGCTTGGGCGGTGGCGATGCGGCCATTGGGGAAGAAATGCAGTTGATGGCCTTGTTGATGCAAGGTGCTGCGGATAATTAACAGCGTATCTGGTTGGTCTTCGATGACAACAAGCGTAGCGATACAAGCCTCCTTGGATTCAGTGGTTGGCTGAATTGTACCGCGAAAGCTGTGCGCTGGGCAATATGATTGAGTGTTCCCTCACCCCAACCCCTGCCCATCCGCTGGGCGAGGGATTTATTGTGGTGGTTTTTGCATAATTTTTGGTGAAAACGGGTGCTCCCCCTCGCCCACGTTTTCGTGGGAGAGGGGGCTGGCTTCCAAGGGTAGGTTTTAAGATCCCCTCACCCCCAACCCCTCTCCCGTGCGCGGGCGAGGGGCGTTCATTCCGTGGTTTTTTGCATAATTTTTGGTGAAAACGGGTGCTCCCCCTCGCCCACGTTTTCGTGGGAGAGGGGGCTGGGGGGTGAGGGAACTTATTTAGCCGCCGCTTGAACGGGCAACCGACTTTTGCAATTGCTTGGAGCTACGCCAAATCAACAATGGAATCAGCACCAGCCAAATCAGCACCGAGATAACCCAAGGTTGCAAAATCGTGCCGCCACCTAATTGACCTTGGAGATCTAACGTCCAGGTTGTGGCGCTCCCCTCGCTAATGCTCTGAATCCACATCACAAGGCTGAAGAACGGGCTAAACGATAGGATTACCACGCCAAGATTGCGGATAAAGCCATTATTCATAATCGAATCAAACAGCGCTTGATCATTTGAGAGCACCGCCAAAACCAACAGTGCCAGTAATGGCAAACCAATGGCCATAATGAGCGCTAAGCCTAAAGTTGCTAGCATTGCGCCGCGGCTGGTTTTGGCCCACGATGCACCCCAAATGCCGACTGTACCATAGCCCAACACTGTCACAACCTGAATCGTCAAGGCAATCAGCAAATCACGAATTTCAATCCCGCCAATCAGCAAGGCCATTGCGCCAATTGGCAACGTGGCGAGACTGAGCAAAAACAGAAATAAACATGGTGCAATCAGCTTGCCCAAAACGATTTGGTAGCGGCGCACCGGCGTGACCATCAACACATCGATGGTTTGGCGATCGCGTTCGCTGCCCAACGACGAAGCATTCAACGACGGCGCAAAAAATGTTAGCTGAAATAAGGCGACTACTGCTGAAGATACATACAGCGATAGGCCAATATCACTGCGATCAGCAAAACCGCTGTCGTTGTAGCCAGCATAAATCAGCACACACAAACCACTTAAAATGAATAAGTAGATGCTGAGCATGGTAAAGGCCCGATTGCCACGCAGATACGAGCGAAATTCCTTTTGCAAAATTGCCTTCATGCCACCACTCCTTGCGTCACATGCAAAAAGACTTCTTCAAGGTCGGATTGGCGTTCGGCAAAGTGATTGACCCGAAAGCCTTGGCCAATCAGGTTGCTCAAAATGCTGCTGCTCTCGTCGCTGGTGCCGTTAAAGTTGATGGCCAATTTACCACCTGCTTGATCGTCTGCAAGCTCATTGATTAAGTTGACATCGTTGATGGTGGGCAATTGTTTGAGCAGCTGCAATGCGGCCATCGCTCGCTCAACAACTTGAATTTCAATCAACTTGTGGGGCCGTAAGTCTTGCATAATTTCATTAACTGGGCCACTTGCCAAGAGCGTGCCGCGCTCGATAATGCCAATATGGCTACACATTTCGGCTAGCTCCGACAAAATATGCGAACTTACCATAATTGTTTTGCCCATGCGGCTTAATTCGCGCAGCAATTCGCGCAGCTCGATGCGTGCCCGTGGATCAAGCCCGCTGGCCGGTTCATCGAGGATCAACAAGCTTGGGTCGTGAGCCATGGTGCGAGCCAAACTCAAGCGTTGTTTCATGCCACGGCTCAGATTCATCACATAGCTATCGTGTTTTTCGGTCAAATCGACCAATTGCAAGAGTTCCTGAATCAGGCTGGTGCGGCGGGGCTGTTTGATGCCATACACGTGAGCGAAGAAATCGAGATATTCCCAAACCCGCATGCTTTCGTAGACCCCAAAATAATCGGGCATAAAGCCAATTAATTTGCGCACAGCATCGGGGTTTTGGCGCACCGAAATGCCATTGACCAAAGCTTCGCCAGCGGTTGGTTGGAGCAAGGTGGTCAAAATGCGCATTGTCGTGGTTTTGCCAGCGCCGTTTGGCCCGATAAAACCATAGACCGCGCCTTTGGGAATGCTCAGATTGACCTGATTGAGCGCGACATGCGTGCCAAAACGCTGGGTTAAATTGTGAGTTTCAACGATCAATTCCATCAGCGTTGCTCCAAATCAACATAGATATTATAGAGATTGCTACTTTTTTGCGGTGCAGCTAGGCCATCGACAGTAATTTCGTGCAAAACCGCAGTATCGAGCACGGTAATATGTGGCTTGGTGTAGAGTGAATTTTTGGGCAAGCCATTGTAATTGGTGCGCTCGTTGCCTGCGCTCCAGATCAATTGTAGCGCTTGGCTCAGTTGCTCATCGTTATTGAGCGATGGGCTGCCGCCGGTCATACGATTAGTTAGCTTGTTATCGATGATGACTGATTCGCCAGGAGCGAGCGTTGGGAGCACAATGCTATCTTCGCCAGCGAAAACCACTGCATCCTCAACGGTGCGCTCGCTGCGGTTGGTGATGGTCGCGCCTTCCCACGAATTTGGCTTGGCCACCTTGATCTCAAAGTTATAGGGAACCTCGATTGAACCAATTGCTGCGAGGGTTTGCATATCGCCAATGTTGCTTTGCCAGTTTGGCAGGAGGGTTCGGCCATCGCTGGTTTGCTCGATTGTTCCCGAGCCATCATCACCGAACGCTTGCGTTGATTGGTTGCCAGCAGTTAAGCTCGAATCGATACTGCCGTTCCATTCGCCGCGTCGCCCAGCATTGAAGCCATAATTGACGCTGATGCGGCCTTGCTGTGCGCCAAGCTGGCTATCGATAACATTGATTGTCGTGACGTTGATATTGCCAGTGCGCAAATCGCCACCAGCCAAATACATAATCCCAACAAAGCCAACCACAATCAAGGGAATCGTAAACCAAGCCCATTCGCGCCGATCCAAGCGACGCAAAACGAAGTAGTTAATTGGCCCAATCAGCAAAATGTAGCCAAATAAAATACCCATGAAGGTGAAAATTGAAGGTAAATTTTGGTCGCTGCCTCTTATTTGCATTGACCATGGCGAGAGCGCCACATTCCAATCGCGATAGAGTTGCGGTTGCAGAATCACCGGCCACACGCGGCGATCGTTTACTTCTGCTGGTAAATCGCTGGGGTTGAAGGCGGTTAGCAGCACATGGCCCATGCCAAGCTTGCGACTGACCAACAATGCTTCGTTATTCGCGCCAAGGCCTATAATCGTGGCCTCGGCAGTTGGCGCAAGTTGATTAACCTTCAGATTGACTTGGGCAAATTGAGGAACTGTCTGTTTATTGAGGCTTGTCAACACTGCTGAAGTATTGCTGCTGCTGCTGCTGCTAGGCAAGAGTGCGGCTAATTCTTTGGGCAATTCGGCGACATTCGGGCCGCCGCTGACGATTAAGGTGCCACCAGTTGCAACCCAGCGTTCTAAGGCTTGCGCTTGCTCGACAGTTGGCTGCACATCTTGCAAGACAATTGCGCCAAAGTTGAACAGCTCGCCATCGTTGCTTGGCAGTTGGGCTGGATCAAGCGGCATAATCGTGGTAAGTCGGCCCGGAATCGCTGCGCCCGCCAAACTTGAGGCAGGCCCGCCAAACACCCCAACCAAAACCTCTGCGCTATCGTGAACCCGCACATTGCTGCGATTGAGCGCAAGCTGATTGCCTCGTTGATCGATGACTTTGATGGTTACGACGGTTTGGTTGAGATTAGCCCGCATCAACAAGCGAACTTGTTTGCGTGCGCCACCAGGTAAATCGACAGTTTGGCGCACATCTGCTTGGCCAAAGCCAGTTTCAACCACAACTTGGGCTTGAATATCGGCCCCAGTATTTTCGATGGTTGTGATAACTGGATACCAACCATTATTGAGCACATGGCCTTGAGCATCAAAGCCAACTTGATCGATGCTAATCGTAATGGGGGTGGCATTTTGGGCATAACTTGCGCTTGGCCAAAGTAGATAGGCGAGGACTAAGCCAAGCCAAAGCCAGCCACGCCAACGGGCTGAATGCGCCATGAAAACTCCTTCGCACAACAGATTCTGACTCCCACCAATTTAAGCTTAGTTTCCAGTTTCCAATTGCTCAGGGGGCGGCAATTTGGATTCGATGTGGGTTCGATGATCATCAAACAAGACTTGTAGTTCCTCGCGTTGTAGCTTGTGATAATGCTGCAACAGCATCAAGGTACTATCAAAATCGCGGTCGCGGGCACGTTGCTCAAATTGGTCGCGATAATCGGAAATGACCGCCAGCACGCTATCTGGTGCTGCGACACCGCGAAAGGTAAAATTTTCGTTTTGCCCAGCGGTAAACAGCTCGACATCGCCGTACTTCAAAATCCGTGCCCATAAATTTTCTTGATTGAGCGAAATATTCTGGATTTTGTCCCAGGTTGTTTCGCGTTTGGTTTCGCGGCCCAAGGGCTTGCGCTCAATATCGATAATATTAATCGGCGTAACAATATATTCATCGTTGCGCCAATCGATGACTTCGTAAATCAGCCATGCAATACAAAACAGGTCGAGTACAGCCAGAATCAGCAACGAACCACCAGAGCGAATAAAATCGTTGCCGATTAACAGCGACCACGACAAATTCAAAATCAAAAACAGCAAAATTGGGTTGGCAGCTTCAACGAATAAAAACAGCCAATGTTTGCGCCAGATAATCGAATTGCCGCGCACTTCGGGGCTTGGTGGAATAATGCCCAAAAGTGTACGGCCAGTTTGTTCTGGTGGAATAAAATCGCTTAATGGTGGCAGGCTGGGCATAACCCCTTGCTTGAGCACCTTGGCTCGCACGATTTGCTCAACTCGCCCAACTTGCTCTTCTTCCTTAACTGGCTCAACGAATTCGAGAATCGTATCGCGAACCAATGTAGGATTGACGATCCCAAGAAAGGCAATGTTGCGCAAACGGCTGGCAGTTTGGACCTCAATTTCGCCATAATCAAAATAGCGGGAAAATACCGATTCGGTAACAGTTTTTACGTCTTCGATTTCGCGCACATACAGTTCGTTGCGCTGCACGCTAATCAAAAAGCGCGAGTTGTAGGAGATAACGCGCTGGTTGGTCACGACGAGGGCATCGTTGCGCCAATCGAAATAGCTATAAATCATGGCGAAGAAGAAGATCGTGCCAGCGCCAAAGAGCACCGTATTCAAGGTGTCGATGCCAACGATCGAAACCCGCCACAAGAAAATGATGGTACAAAAAAACCAAAATGTGAACCAAATCGAGAGGTTACGCGCCAAAACTAGCCAATGGCGATAAGCAATCAGCTTGACGCGTTCATCTGATTGCAAGTTGATATTGAAGCTAATTTGAGGCACGGTGGTTGGCATAGCATCCCATCCTATTCATAGCTGAGTTGGCTGACATTCGTGCCGCCATTGGCTTGTGGTCATCCGACCGCAACGTGAGCCATCGTTTGCTCAGCCAAAGAATCGTGCTGCTGGTTGAATGGCAGCTAGGTTTTGGCTAGCTGGGTTTGGACTCAAGCCTAGTGCTATAGTATTTTGTTTATCAGCCAATCGTCAAGCGCCAATTGCTGCTGCTGCGCTGGGCGATTGTAACAATGCTTAAACAAAAACGGCGTGGATGCAACTCCACGCCGTCGATTTGCGGCTTAAGCCTGGGCTTCAACGCCCATGAGATTGACGATTGCTTGAAACACATCTTCTGGTGAGCGGCCATCGGTGGTGATGGTGATGGCATCGGCGGCCAAGAAGGTGTTGGCTGCATCGATCGCATCGCGACGGGTCAAATCGGCCAGCACCTCGTTATAACTGATTGCGCGGCCACGGGCATTAAGTTCTTGGGCACGGCGTTGGGCGCGTTCTTCAACCGAGGCATCAAGATAGATTTTTAATTGCGCATCGGGCATAATTACCGCCCCAATATCGCGACCAGCCATCACGACATGGCCTGCTTTGCCAATTTGGCGTTGCGTATCGCGCAAGGCTTCGCGCACAGCAGGGTGGGCGGCAACTTGCGAGACGTTGCGTTCAACATTGGCGGCGCGCAATGGCCAGGTAATGTCGTTGCCATTGGCCAACACTGTGTATTGGCGGCCATCGGCGACACTTGGCGCGAGCACTTCAAAATTGCTAGTTTGGGCGAGTTTGGCGAGAGCGGCGGCGTTAGCGAGATCAACGGCTTGTTCAAGGGCCACATAGGTCAAAGCCCGATAGAGCACCCCTGTATCAAAATAGATATAGCCAAAATGGTCTGCTAACAACTTACCGAGCGTACTTTTCCCCGACGCTGCCGGGCCATCAATTGCAATTGTATGTGGTGTAGTCATAGTCAAAAACACAGATATTCCTTGCTGGATACCTCCGAACAGGCAATATTTGAGCGCATGCTGAAAGGTGAAGGGTACACATCGCAACCACTCTCCTGTTGAGTACCCAGCGTATGCAATACCCCACTTGTGGAAGTGAGGAGACAATAAATCATGAAAAGGCTGGAAAGGCCATAGTTCTATTGTAGCATAATGAGCTAATTTTGCAGGGATTATGGCAACGACCCAGACGATCTGCTATAATCGCACGCCGAACCATGATCATAGTTGGAGGTTGCGATGCGCTCTGGCATCTGGCGAAGTTGTTGTTTATTGCTCTTAGTCGTGTTAACAGGTTGTGGTAGCCTGACAATTTACGATCTTACCGGAAATCCGGCAAATTATAATGGTCAAGACGTGACGGTCGAGGGTGTGTATATCTGGAAGCCGGGTAATCCTGGCCTCTCGGTGTTGGCAAAGGGTGTTTCGACTCGCAATGATGGCACCGATGCCCAGCCAGTCGATACCTTGGTCTGGCTTGAGAATTTTCCTGCTGAGGCCAGCGCCGATTTACACCGCCCAATCGATAGCATCTATGGTGCGGTGCGAGTCAAGGGCAAGTTTGAAACTGGCTCGTTTGGCCCAGATGGTAGCTATACCAGCCGCTTGGTCGTGCAATCTGCCGAAGCAATTGAGCAAGTTGAGCGGGTTGAATATCCAGCGCCGACCGAAGCTCAGCCCAATCAGGTTTCAATTTATGAGCTTGAGAAAAATCCCGCCGCCTACAACGGCCAAACTGTTACTACTCGCGGCATGTATTATTGGACTCAAGCCAGTTCTGGATTGTTGGTAACTGGGGTGCGTACCGAAAAGCCGCTTGGGGCTGATATTGCCAGCGGGGTCAATCCGCAGCCAATGGGCACGCCGATTTCGATGGAAGGTTTTCCACCTGATCTTTCGAGCCAACTCAATGTTGGGCCGGGCAATGGCTTTGTTTGGGGCTTGGTCGAAGTGACCGGAACCTTCCAAACCGGCGGGAAATTTGGCTTAGAAGGCCGCCATGGCTCGCAATTGATTCTCGACCCAGCATCAGTTAAAGCAATTAAATAAGCATTCATCAGCATAGAAGGCTGCAATGTACTACTTCCTAAAGGCTATGCACGAGGATGATATTCCGCGTGTGCAAGAAATTGAGCGCCAAAGTTTTTCTGCGCCATGGTCGGCCAATACCTATCGCCGCGAATTAAGCTCGCCAGCAACCAGCCGCTATATTGTGGCTCGTTCTAGCCCGACCTTGCCGCCCGATGAGCCAATTATGCCGTATGTGCCAAAGCGCTCGTTGCTCCAAACCTTGCTGCCGTCGGTGTTTACCAAGCCGCAGATTGTCAGTCCGTATCCGTTGGTCGGTTATGCTGGTTTGTGGTTGATGATTGATGAAGGCCATATCACAACGATTGCGGTGACTCCCTCGCAGCGCGGCCAAGGCCTCGGCGAACTCTTGCTGAATGGCTTGATCGACCAAGGCGTTGATATGGGCGCAACCCGCCTAACCTTGGAAGTGCGCATCTCGAACGAATCGGCGCAACGCTTGTATTTGAAATATGGCTTCGAGCCAAGCGGCACGCGGGTGCGCTACTACACCGATAACGGCGAAGATGCCCTGATTATGTGGACTGATGTGATTACTGAGCCAAGCTACCAACAACGCTTAGGTGACTTGCGCGAACGCTTGGCGCTACGCCTTCAGCGTCAGGCTGGAATGGTCGAATAGTCCTGTTGCACAAATGCTGCATGTTGGCTATGATGCATAGATTCATGGCTGATACCTGTGGTTGTCAGGTGCGCTGAGGGCACGCTACCATCAATGAGGATGTTTGGTTATTGTTCGCTAGTTAAGATGGGACGGTGCCGTTTGTTATTCAATGGTTGCGCTTGCTTCCACCGTCGAAGTGGCCTACTGAAGGAGCTTGCATGAAGATCGTCGTTGCAGGAACAGGTTTTGTGGGCTTACCCCACGCTGCGGTCTGCTCAGAATATGGTCATGAAGTCTATGCCTATGATATTGATACCAAGCGGATTGCGGCCTACAAAACCGCCAAGCGCGAAGAAATTGAAAAATATGTCAATGAGCCAGGCTTAGCTAGTATTATCCAAGAAAATATCGATCGTTCCCTGCATTTCATTGATGATCTTGAGCCAGTAATCGAAGGTGTCGATGCCTTTTTCTTGTGTTTGCCAACCCCGCCCAATCGCGATGGCTCCTCGAATTTGAGCTACTACTTCGATGCGGTCAATCATTTGGCCAAGTTGTTGGCCAAACGTGAAGATCAACGCCGCGTGGTGATTATCAACAAGAGCACCGTGCCCGTTGGCACTGGTCGCCAACTTGAGCAAATATTGAAAAGCCATAATGTGCCAAACGTGGGCATTGCCTCGAACCCCGAATTCTTGCCCGAAGGCAACGCGGTTGAAAAATCGCGCCATCCTGATCGGGTGGTGGTTGGGGCCGATACCGAGGACGATTTCCGCATTTTGCGTCGCATCTACTCGCAATTTATCAACCACGTGCGGATTGCCTTTATCGAAACCACGCCCGAAACTGCCGAATCGATTAAGTATGTTGCCAACACGTTGTTGCTGACCTACATTTCGTTCTGGAACGGAGTTGGTGGCCGCTTGGCAGAATCGGTGCCAAACGTGCGTATGGAAGACCTCAAGCGCGGCGTAACTGCCGATACCCGTATCAGCAAATGGGGTTCGTTTGTTTCCAACGGTGCTGGTGGTTCGTGCTTTGGCAAAGATATTCAATCGTTGATCTATCAGCTCAAGAGCCGCAACCAAAGCACCGATTTGCTTGAATCGGTCTATGAAATCAACGAATATCAAAAGACCTATTTGATCGATCGGGCTGCTGCTGAAGCTGGCGTGAAGTTCAACAACAAAGTTGTGGCGTTGTTGGGTTTATCGTTTAAGCAACGCACCAACGACATGCGCGATGCCTCGGCCTTGAAGGTTGTCGAAAGCTTGCTTGGCCGTGGGGTCAAGGAAATTCGCGCCTACGACCCAATGGCCGAAGAAGAAGCCAAACGCTTCTTCAACGCCGAACACAACCATTTGTTCGAGCGCATTACCTATCACTCATCGGCCAAGGCAGCCCTTGAAGGAAGCGATATTCTGTTTATCTCGACCGACTGGGAAGAATTCCGTGGGCTTTCGAGCACAATTGAAAGCACCGTGCCAGCGCCATATTTGATCATCGATGGTCGCCGCATGATTCCCGACTACGATGAGTTGGTCGAACGCGGCTACAGCTACTTGGCGGTAGGCTCGCCTTACTTAGACAAATAGCTTCGTTTTACGCGCAGCCGCCCTTGATTGCTTAAGATCAAGGGCGGTTGGTTGTTTTAGTGGTTCCCTCACCCCCAGCCTCCTCGCCCACTGGACGCGGGCGAGGGGGAGCCGACCATTATTTAGTGCCACATGGTGGTAAAACCTAAAGCCCCTCGCCCGCGCCACGGGTGAGGGGATCTTCACAACCTACCCTTGTAAGAGTCCACTGGACGCGGGCGAGGGGGGCATCGGTTTTCACCGTATAGTGCGGCAGAACCACGGAATGAAAGCCCCTCGCCCGCCACGTGGGAGAGGGGTTGGGGTGAGGGGATCGTGCCTCGTTCTTGCTCCTTGCTGCTAAAGTCGGTATAATAATTGTGTAATGATTATTACAGAATAGTATAATAACACTAAATACTCAAAGCAAGGGGATGTGATGGCAGAGCAAGAACTTTCAAATCCAAGCACTCAACGGCGTGGCCGACCACGTGAATTTGATCGCACCAATGCCTTGGAGTGTGCGATGCGCCAATTTTGGCAACATGGCTATGAAACGCTCTCGATGGCTGATCTGACGAGCTGCTTGGGGATTAATCCGCCAAGTTTATATGCGGCGTTTGGCAGCAAGCAGGCCTTTTTTCTCGAAGCGCTTGACCATTATTTGGCGACGCGGGGAGCCTATGTCTACGCCATGCCAAGCGATCAACGCTCGCCACGGGCGATGCTCGCCCAACTGTTGCAACGGGCGGCTGAAGCATTTAGCGATGCGGCCTATCCAGCTGGCTGCTTTGTGCTGGCTAGTATTTCAGCAACCTACGATTCGTATGAAATTGAGCAGGCAATTGTGCAACGCTGCCAGCAACGCATGAGCAAAATCGACGAATTAGTGGCTTTGGGCGTGCAAACTGGCGAGCTGCCAGCCACCACGAATGCTGAAGAGTTAGCCCAATTTTTCGTTTGTGTGTTGCAAGGCATGTCGTTGCAAGCGCGTTTGGGAGCAAGCACCAACCAACTGCAAGCGATTGTGGCGAATGCACTGCAATTATGGCCGCAAGCAGCGCGTTTGCGTTAGGCTAGTTTCTGGTACAATGCCTCTCCGGAGGTTCAACTGTGGAACGCACAACGCTTGCAAGTGCTCAAACCACAACGTCATCACCGTTTCCTTGGACGGTGAGCATTGTGATTCCAGCCTTTAATGAAGCCGCAACAATTGGCGGGGTGGTGCACGAGGTTCGCACACGCTACCCTGAACTTGAAATTATCGTGGTTGATGATCATTCTGCTGATGCTACCGTGGCAATTGCCACCGAAGCTGGTGCGCGCGTGATCACCCGTCCTTATAACATTGGCAACGGCGCTGGGGTCAAAACTGGTGTTCGCGCCGCAACTGGCGAAATCGTGATTATTATGGATGGCGATGGCCAGCACAACCCTGCCGACATCGAACGCCTATTGAGCTATATCGGTGCTTACGATATGGTGATTGGCGCTCGTTCGCGCGCAGGCCAAGAAAATTGGCTGCGTTGGTTGGGTAATAGTGCCTTGAACGGCTTAGGCTCGTATCTGACTGGCATGGAAATGCAAGATTTAACCTCGGGCTTTCGGGCCTTTCGGCGTTCGATTTTGCTTGATTATATTCACCTACTGCCAAACCAATTTTCGTGGCCAACCACCAGTGCTTTGGCCTTTGCCAAAGCTGGCTACCACGTGCGCTTTGAGCCAATCGCCATGCAACGCCGCCAAGGTGGTCGCTCCAAGCAAAAGCTGCTGAAAAATGGCTTTAAATTTACGATCATCATTTTGCGCATTATCAGCCTGTTTAATCCAATTCGCGTGTTTATGCCAGTTAGTGGCTTTTTCTTTGTGCTGTGTATTATTTCGTATGTGCTTGGCGCGCTGAACGATAATAACTGGTTGCATTTGCCGCCGACGGCCTTATTTTGTTTAATTGCAACCATGTTTTTCTTCTGTTTTGGCTTGCTGGCCGAAACAATTGCGGCCCTGCGCTTTGAACGGATTCGCCAATGAAAAAAAGAATTATCAATGGGCTTTTGACGGCGTTGGGGCCAGCAATTTTGATTTGGTTTCTGGCTACCAACGATCTGACGAGTATTTGGAATGTGATTCGCACGACCGATCCATTGCTGTTTGCGGCCTCGGTTGTGCTGGTGTTCCCGTTTCTCTATTCCAAGGGTTGGCGCTGGCGCTTGATTTTGCAAGGCTGGAACATCAACATTAGCCCATGGTTTGCCTCGCTACTGTATACCTTGGGGATTTTTGTTGGCTCGGTCACGCCTGGGCAGGGCGGCGATGCAGTTAAGGCCTGGTATTTGCGCCGCGAAGGCCATCCCTTGGGGCCAAGCTTGCTCTCGATTGTGGTTGATCGCTTCTTCGATGTGGCGATTATGGGCATTATTGCTGGCTCAGGTTTGTATTTTTATCGCACCTTTTTGCCGGGCAATGTGCAACTGTTGATTATCGCCTCGCTGTTGGGCGTGGTGGTTGGCGTGGCAATTTTGGCCAGTGCTGGCTTGCGACGTTGGTTTAGCACCAAAATTTT
The DNA here is from genome assembly GCF_003205875.1 of Herpetosiphon llansteffanensis. Classification (GTDB taxonomy): domain Bacteria; phylum Chloroflexota; class Chloroflexia; order Chloroflexales; family Herpetosiphonaceae; genus Herpetosiphon; species Herpetosiphon llansteffanensis. The sequence goes on along the minus strand of NZ_PUBZ01000033.1, from coordinate 100,140 downwards.
GCCCGTGGTTGTGCCTGCCAAATTGCGCCAATTGGCGGTCAAGGCTGGCTTGAAAGATCGCGTTTTGCATATGCCGCTCAGCCGCATCGTGACCTTGGTGCTGTTTTCGTTCCTGACCTTGGGCTGGACGTTCGTGCGGCTCTATTTGCTGTTTCTGGCCACCGGAGTCAAGATTGATATTGGCCCGTATATGGCCATGATTGCAATTATCTCCTTGGTGAGTGTTATCTCAATTGCTGGGATTGGGATTCGCGATGTGGTGATGATTTTGATTATGACCAATTTGGCCCAGACTGGTCAGATGGTGCCGGTTGCTGGCGGCAGCTTTACCAGCGAGCAAGCTACCAGCTTGGCACTTGGCATCTCGACCCTATTTTTGGTGTTGAATGTGATTAATGTGGTGCTTGGCTTCTTGGTTTCGTTGCGCTACCCGCTGGGCGATGCCTTGCTCAAAACCGATTTGGCCACTGCTGAAGAGTAGTTTTGCGAAGGATGAAGGATGAAGGATGAGGGATGAAGAGGAATTGGCTAGTTACGGAAACCACGAAGGACACGAAGGCGAATAGGCTTTAGGCTATTGGCTTGCGGATGTGGATAGTTCCCTCACCCCCCAACCCCCTCTCCCACTGAACGCGGGCGAGGGGGAGCCGACTCTTTTTTACCAATGAATTGGGGGAGAACCACGGTGTTAAAGCCCCTCTCCCAGTGGATGGGAGAGGGGTTGGGGTGGGGGGATCTTAACACCGACCCTTGTAAGCATTCCCTCACCCCCCAACCCCTCTCCCACTGAACGCGGGCGAGGGGGAGCTGCCCATTGAGTACCAAAAATAGTGGTAAAACCACGGTGTTAAAGCCCCTCTCCCAGTGGATGGGAGAGGGGTTGGGGTGAGGGGATCTTAACACCGACCCTTGTAAGCGTTCCCTCACCCCCCAACCCCCTCTCCCACTGAACGCGGGCGAGGGGGAGCATCCGTGTTTTACTAGGTATCGCGACCACTATGGGAAAGCACCTCGCCCGCGCACGGGAGAGGGGTTGGGGTGAGGGGATCTTAAACCCGTGAAACAACTGAGAAGTATGCGGACTCCCGATCCCCAACTCCCGACCCCCAATCCCTGACCTCCAAAATTAAATTTGCCAAATAAACAAGGCGAGGGTTGCCAAGCTTACGGCGATGATTTTGCGTGCGGTCAATTGCTCGCGGAACAGCGGCACGGCGATAATCGCGGTGATTGGGGTTTTGAGGTTAATTGCCAGCAACACAAATGGCAAGGTCGCAGCATCGGACATTGCTTGGGCATGCATCATCGCTACAAAGCCGCCAAAGGTTACCAAGCCGACCACTGCGCCCCAACCCCACTCGTGGCGGCGCACTTGAGGCGTAAGGTGAAGGCCAGGAATCACCCCAGCAGCAAAATCAACAAACATCAACAAGCCAATTTGGGCACCAAAATTGCGGGCATAGGTGACGGCGGCAAAGCTCGAAATGACCAACAAGCCCAAACAAACGTAGGTAGCTTTGCTCAGGGTTTCGCTGCCCTTAACTTGCGCCCCAATCAACACTGCGACTGCGGTTAAGATACAGGCCAACACATTGCCAACGGTTGGGTTGCCAGCCTGTGAGGGCAAATTGATCGTGACCGAGCCAAATTGCAGGGCATTCCAGGCTGCGGGCAAGAGCAAAATCACCACCCCAGCAATCACCAAATCTAAATTGCTGATCGCAAAAACCAACGAAGCTGGCGAATGTTCGAGCGCTTTGGCACGGGCAATCGTGGCAAAATAAAAGGTCACGCCTGCCAGAAACGCCAAAATTGCTGCTGGCCACGACCATGATTCGCCGCTAGCGATAAAATAAATTAGCCCACAGATCGTTGCGATCACGCTTGAGGCATAAACCATTTGAGCCGGACGAGTCCGACTTGCCAGGGCCTTGAACAGCAGCGACAATCCCGAATAGGCCACTACTGCTAAAGCGGTTAATCCAAAAACCATCGTGTTCCACCTTGGTGTGTCACTAAAAAGCTCGATGCTGGTTGGAACAGAGACACCAAAAAAGCGCGGGAAGACCCGCGCCTTAAGACTCATCAGCGAGGCTACTCTGTAATAGTTTCGCCTGCCGCCGTCCAGGGCGGCTCAACGATACATAAAAACTCTAAGCGTTGCTCGCCATCATTGCGCAGCCATTGTGAACAACGGGGCGGAATATAGTAGTACGAGCCAGCTTCGACTGCATGGGCTTGACCATCAAGCACCATCGTTCCACGTCCAGCGATAATGTAGTATACCTCAGATTGTTCAAGCACATGATCGGCAGTTCGACCAGCAACTTCAACATAGGCATGCGCTAAACTATAGCCAATCGCGACTGGATGGCGCTCTGGATGCAGCAGTTCGCGTAAGTGACAGCCATCGCCAGCGACAAACTCGCTTTGTTCGCGCAGCTGCGCCACGTAAGGTTGTTCGCTCATTCCATCCCCAAGTAGGCCTTTTGCACGTCTTCGTCTTCGCGCAAGGTGGCCGCATCGCCAGCCTTCACAATTGCTCCAGTTTGCAGCACATACGCGCGGTGGGCGATGCCCAAGGCCATCAAGGCGTTTTGCTCGACCACCAAAATCGTGGTGCCTTGGCTGTTGATATTTTGAATAATTTCAAAAATCAGGTCAACCAACACTGGAGCCAAGCCCATCGATGGTTCATCGAGCAAGAGCAAGCGGGGCCGCGACATGAGTGCTCGGCCAATCGCCAACATTTGCTGTTCGCCGCCTGAGAGTGTGCCGCCACGCTGAGCAACCCGCTCCTTCAAGCGTGGAAACAGATCAAACACCCGATCCATATCGCTAGCAATTTCGGCCTTATCGTTACGGGTGAATGCGCCCATTTCTAAGTTTTCGCGCACTGTGAGGTTGGCGAAAATCCGCCGCCCTTCTGGCGATTGCGAAATCCCTTGCGACACGATTTTATGCGCCGGAACGCTATTTAATGACTTGCCTTCAAACAGCACTTGGCCAGTTCGTGGCGGTGTAATGCCAGAAATTGTGCGCAAGGTTGTGCTTTTGCCAGCGCCATTCGAGCCAATCAGGGTCACAATTTCGCCTTGATTAATTTCCAGCGAAATGCCCTTGAGCGCATGAATGTTGCCATAATAGGTATGTACATTTTGCAGTTGCAACATCGCGAATGTCCTTATAGTTAAAGGATGAAGGATGAGGGATGAAGGATGAAAATCCAAAACATCCGAATTCAAGCCTTCAATAGGCAACCACGAAGGTATCGAAATAGTTAAAGGATGAAAGCCCAAAACATCCGAATTCAAGCCTTCTATCGGCAAATCGGGTTGTTAACAGGAAGGCTTGAATAGCGCAGCCACTTCATTATTTTTGCGTTCTTCGCGCCCTTCGTGGTTACAAACCCGATCCCCGACCTCCAACAACCGATCCCCAACCCTACGCTTTATCAAACACTGGAGCGCCGCCGCCTTTGCCCTTGGCCGCATGACCAGTGCCGAGATAGGCTTCGACGACCTTAGGATCGGTTTGGACTTCGCGTGGCAAGCCTTCGGAAATTTTAATCCCGCGATCAAGCACGGTCACTCGTTCGGAAATGCCCATGACCACCTTCATATCGTGTTCGATCAGCAGCACAGTCAGATCGCGCTCATCACGCACCCGATAGATCAATTCGGTCAAGGCATCGGTTTCTTTGGGATTCATGCCAGCGGTTGGCTCATCGAGCAACAATAATTTGGGATCGGTTGCCAAAGCCCGTGCCACTTCCAAACGACGTTGATCTCCATAGGGCAGATTTTTGGCCATTTCGTCGGCGCTATTGCGGCCCAAGCCAACATATTCAAGCAACTCAAAGGCTTTCTGGCGCGCGGCTTTTTCTTCGGCGCGCATGCTGGCAGTGCGAAACAGCGTGCCTAGTAAGCTAGTGTGCATGCGGCAATGTTGGCCAACTAGCACATTTTCCAACGCCGTCATATGCGCAAACAAGCGAATATTTTGGAACGTCCGGCCAATGCCAAGTTTGGTCACTTCGCTGGGCTTGGTGCCGTTGATCCGTTTGCCATCGAAAATCATATCGCCATCGCTGGGTGTATACAAACCAGTGATCATATTAAAGAAGGTGGTTTTGCCAGCGCCGTTGGGGCCAATCAGCCCAACAATCGAACCTTTTTCAATTTCAAATGAAACATCGCTCACGGCGGTTAGGCCACCAAAACGCTTGGTAATGCCGCGAGCTTGCAGCAAGGGTGCCATAGCAGGTCTCCTACGCCGCCAACGACGGATCAGCTTCCGCCTCGGCTGCAACGCTATTGCTATTGATCGTATCGTCATCGGGATGGAGTTCGGCTTTACGGCGTTCGTTGGGCAATAGGCCTTCCGGTCGGACGAGCATCATCACCACCAACACAATGCCAAACAGCAACAAGCGTTGTTGGGTCAGATCTTGCAGCGCCGAAACCCCAACCGTACTACTGCCCTCAGCTCTTGCCTTGGTCTCAGCAATCCGCCGAAACAATTCAGCACCTTTGGGGATAAACATCTTATCAGCGCCTTGAATCAACAAGCCACCAACAATCACCCCCGTCATATTGCCCAAACCGCCAAGAATCACCATACACAGCAAGATGATCGAGACGCTGAAGTCGAATGAGCTTGGGAAGATGGCCCCAATGAATGCGCCATAGAACGCGCCACCAAAGCCTGAGAACATCGCGCCCATCGAGAAGGCCAGCAATTTGGTGCGTACCACGTTGATGCCCATCGCATCGGCGGCCAATTCATCTTCGCGCATGGCCATCCAAGCGCGGCCTTGGCGCGAATCGCGCAAACGATTGATGAAGAAAATCGCCAAGCCCATGATCAGAATCAACAGGTAGTACCATGGAATTTTATTCGATGGATCGAAATCGCCAATCAAGGGCAAATGCGGCGGCGAAATTGGGTTGATCCCTTTGTTGCCGCCAGTCAAGTCGACTTGTTCGATCCCAATTGGCATGCCAAAGAAGCGCAAGGTTAACGTCCCACCAGGCGGGCCACCGCCAAGGCTACGGAACAGAATCGGCACAATTTCGCCGAAACCAAGCGTTACAATCGCCAAATAGTCGCCGCGTAAGGGTAATGTTGGCGCACCGAGGGTCAATCCAGCAATGGCCGCCACCGCTGCTGCCACCCAAATAACCAACCAAAAACTCAGGTTGATGCCAAGGTGGGGCGATGAAAGCATTGCTGTGGTGTAGGCTCCAATCGCGAAGAATGCAGCATAGCCTAAGTCGAGCAAGCCAGCATAGCCCACCACGATATTCAAGCCCAAGGCCAAGAGAATAAAGATATAAATTGGAATCAAGGCATCGAGCAACAGCAAATTGCCAGCCCGATCGATCAGCGGAATCAAGAGCACGGGTAGGGCGATGACCGCTAATAATGGAATATTAGGCCGCAATGGCAAGCTACGCGCAGCGCAAGAAGCGGCCCCCAAGATTGCACCCGAGAGCGTCGAAAAGGCGAAGGCAAACAGCAAAATCAGAATATCGCTGCCTAAGCCAAGCACATCGGCCAAAATCACGGTTTCGGATAAATGCTCAGCAAAATCGCCAGCATCGATGCCAGCCGCAGGCGCAATCACAAAGGCCATAACAAACAGGGACAAACCTGTCCATGCTCCGGCAATTGCGCCAGCCTCAGCCCCTAAGATTGCAGCTTTCTTGGGATTGGCTTGTGGGCTGCGTTGAAACGCCAATAAACCTGCTCCCAAGCCACTGACCATGCCCGCAATAATGGCAACGCCTGGTTTATGCGTACCATAGACAATCGTCATGACCGCGCCGAACATGCCAGCAATCAAGCCAGCTTTAATCATATCGGCCAATGGCGCACTATACAGCAAACAGAGTGCGGCAATCACCAACCCACCAAGCAGTGCTGAGCCAAGCCCAAGGTTGGGGTAATTCCATAAGAAGAATGTCCCGACCGCAAAGCCAACCCCGCCAGTTATTAAATAGCGCTTTGTATTTGGCATACAATCCTCGTTTCTAGGCTTTTTGGCCACCTTCTTGCCCGAGCAACCCAGTTGGTCGGAAGAGCAAAATCAAGACAAGAATGGCGAAAATCACCGCGTTCGACCAGCGTGTACCAATATATTGATCGCTCAAGGCGAGGATCAAGCCAATCAGCAAACCACCCAAAGCCGAACCAAGGATATTGCCAATGCCACCAAGCACTGCTGCGGTAAACGAGAGCAAGCCTGCGGTAAAACCCATACTAAATAAAGCAGTCCCGTTGTAGAGACCAACGATCATACCGGCAGCACCGCCCAACGCGCCACCAATAAGGAAGGTTACGGAGATGGTGCGGTCGGCGTTGATGCCCATCAAACGTGCTGCGTCGCGGTCTTGTGCAGTTGCGCGAATTGCCTTACCAAGCTTGGTAAAACGCACAAACGAATATAAGCCCGCAAGCAACCCAAGGCTTACAACGGCTACCAAGAGATCTTTATAGGTATACTTCAAGCTGTCGGGAATAAAAAAGACTTGGCCGTTGGGCAACAAGTCGGGAATGTTCTTTGGCGCAACTGATTGCGTGCCCATCGCATCGGCAACGCGGCCAATTGCATCTGAGCCAAGCCCAGCAGCCAACTTATCCCAAATCAGGCCATCGCCCAAAAAGATCCCAACATTTTGCAACACAAACGACATGCCAATTGCTGAAATCAAGGGAGCCAAACGTGGGGCATTGCGCAATGGCCGATAGGCAAAGCGCTCAATCCCTGCATTCATCAAGGCAGTACAAACCATTACCAAGCCCAAGATGCCAATCAACGAGAAGAAAATTGTGATCCCTGAGCTGGTTTTGGGGTCTAAACCAAACAAACTTATGAAGATCAACGCCAGAAATGCCCCGATCATAAACAAATCGCCGTGGGCAAAGTTGATCAACTCCAAAATCCCATAGACCAAGGTATAGCCGAGGGCAATCACCGCAATGTAGGTGCCTTTGGTCAAGCCAATCACGATCTGCTGGGTCAGCTGTCGCGGGCTATCCCACATCTCAAGTAAAATCGTTTGGTAAATGGGAATGGCAAAGAATCCGAGGAAAATAATCAGGCCGACAATCGAAAATGCCCGTCGCTTGGTCAGAAATGGCTCGCGTGGTACAAGCGGAGCCGCCTGCGGCGACGATGGAGTTTGAGATGCTGCCATAGCGCGTTATTCCTATGTACCCAGCAAGGGGCTGGTGACGATAATCCACACAGGGGAAAGGGACGATCAACGATCGTCCCTTGGAAACGGTATGCAAACTTATTTGAGGACTTGAATAAATTCGAATGCGCCATTCTTGATTTGTTGGCCGCTCATTTGGGTCAACGTCGTGTCGCCACTAGCGTCGAAGCCCCATTTGCCCAACACGCCATCGAAATCTTTGGTTGCGAAGACGTTCTTCAAGATGGTTTCGCGGTTGATGCTATCGCACGATTTGTTGATTGCAGCCAAGGCAACGTTGGTTGAATCGTAGCCATAGGCAGCATAGGCTTCTGGCTCGGCATTGAATTTAGCCTTGTAGGCGTTGTACCATTCGGCACCCTTGCCTTCAAGCTTCGATGGTGGAACGCCACCGAAGGTTGCGTACACGCCTTCAGCGTTATCAGCACCAGCTGCGTCAATAAAGGCTTGTTCGTAGATGCCGTCTGGACCCATGAACTTGACTTTATCAGCGGTCATGCCAGCAGCACGCATATCTTTGACCAATTGGCCTGCGTTGCTTTGGGTAATCCCACCGAAGTAGATCAAATCTGGGTTGGTGGCGGCAATTTTCGACATCAAGGCTTTGTAGTCGCTGGCTTTTGAATCGATGCTATCGCGGCCTGCAATTTTGATGCCGTTTGCTTCTGCGGTAGCAGCGAATACGTCAGCAATCCCTTTGCCGTACAACTCGGTATCATCCAAGATGTAAACATTGGTTACGCCCAATTCCTTGGCCCAATTGCCTGCTGCTGCGCCTTGCAAGTCGTCTGCTGGCACAACGCGGGTGTAGTTGCGGGTGCCATTTGGATAGTAGACTGCTGGTTCGCCTTCAGCGCCTTTGCCTTCTTTGGTCAAGCCAGGATAGGTGTTGGCTGGGCTAATCATTACAATGCCTGCTTTGTTCAAGAGCGGAATTGCAATCTTCGCTGCACCTGAGTTGAAAGTCCCGATATAAACCATCACATCTTTGTTGCCAGCAGCAGCATTGGCGTTTTCGGCTTCTTTGGTTTCGTCCCAAGCGCCTTTAGCTGCGGTTGCATCATCAAGATCTTCATATTTGATTTCAACATTACCATTGCACGCGGCGTATTTGTCTTCTTCTAAACGCATCTTAATGGCGTTTACGATGGTATCTGTTTGTCCTTTTGAGGAACCGGTGCGAGGTAAGCTGCTAACAATCGTGACGGTGGTTTTACTGGTTCCACCAGTTTGGGTACCACATGCGGCCAAAATTACCATGATCATGGTCAAGACGAGCGAGAATGAAAGAAAACGTTTCATAATTCCAGTTGCTCCTTGTTTAAAAGCGAGGAAAGCCTAAAACTGGCTAGCCCAAAGCCATACATGGTTTTAGTGATGAGGCATTAACCTCCTTAAAAGCCACATTGAACTCTAAGGTGCAATCATTGAACGACGAGCTACCTGCAATGGTAGCGGGTTGGATTGGGAGAAAGTAGAGGGACTTATAGGGCGGTAGTGTACACAACGACCATGGTTTTGTCAAACAATCGAGGTAGGACAATTACAAGGATGAAGGATGAGGGATGAAGGCAGAAATCAAAAGTCAAAAGTTAGAAGTCAAAAAGAACAGAGAACATAGAGCATAGAATTTTGGGGTTGGGGTTCGGGTGTCGGAGGCTGGGGATCAGACTATGGACTATCGGAAACATCATCAAAACAATCTGTGCAATCTGTGGCTAAAAAATACTCATTCGTGCAATTCGTGCAATTCGTGGCTAAAAACCCAACCTTCGCGATCTTCGCGATCTTCGCGGTTTCAGGCTTCGTTCCCTTCATGCCCTTCGTGGATTAATATTGCAACGCAGCGGCGCAGTGCAATCAGAACATGGCTACAGAATTCACTAGCTAATGTTCAAACTATGTGCTAAAGTCTAGACAGACTAGCTAGGAGGTCTTTATGGAACATATTTGGCAGTTGCAAGATGCGAAAAATCGATTTAGTGAGGTGGTTCAAGCTGCTCAGACAAGTGGCCCACAAATTATCACCAAACATGGTCAAGAAGCTGCGGTCGTGATTGGCTACCAAGAATATCGCCGACTACAGCTTGAACAAGAGCCATTATCAGCTTTTTTTCGTCGTTCACCCTTGATTGATTGTGAAATTGATTTAAGCCGTGATCCAAGCGGTTTGCGTGATGATCTTGAATTATGAATTATTTAATTGATACAAATGTTATTTCAGAATTAATTAGCCGCCAGCCAAATCAAGCTGTGATTGAATGGGCCGATCAACAATTAGCAGCACAATTGTATTTAAGTGTTATTACAATAGGAGAATTACAAAAAGGAATTAGTAAACTCATACCATCACAACGAAAGATTGAATTGCAAACATGGCTTCATGAAGAGTTACTAATCAGATTTCAAGGTCGAATATTAGGATTGGATACATTCGTTATGCTCAAATGGGGCGAGTTGGTTGGTCATTTATCCCAAGCAGGGCGTAATTTGGCTGCAATCGACTCGTTAATTGCTGCTCAGGCGATCTATTATAATTGTTGCCTCGTGACACGTAATATCAGTGATTTTCAAAATACTGGGGTGCAATTATTTAATCCATGGGAGTTATAGAACATAGAACATAGAATTTTGGGGATCAGGGGTCGGGGGCTGGGGATCGGGTGCGCATTCTGAACCCATAGCCTAGATCCAATCTTCGTGTTCCTTCGTGTCCTTCGTGGATCAAAACCTAGCGCCAAAAGCCATAAGCCTATAGCCTTAGATTCTCTGCGCCGCTGCGTTAAAAATCTCGCTTTGCGTTCTTCGTGATCTTCGCGGTTTCATGCTTCGTGCACTTCGTGCTCTTCGTGGATCAAAACAAACTGGCCCCTAAATCTCCATTTTGCCTGTACAATAAGAACACCTGAGTCGCAGTGGACGAAAGGAGCAAACATGCGACGGATTCTTCTCCTGCTGGGCTTGATCCTAAGCCTGATTCTTATTCCCTCCAAATCGCCCTCAACTAGTGCCGCCGAGCCTTCGCGCCCGGTTTTCGCCTACTACTATGGCTGGTGGGGTAGCCAAACGTGGTATCTCGATAAGATTCGTGATCGCCCGCTAGAACTCTACGAGAGCGACCGCGATAGCACCATGCTCAACCATATTCGCCAAGCCAAAAACGCTGGCATTGATGGCTTTATTTGTACATGGCGCTATACATGTGCTCGTTTGCTGCAACTCGCTGAGCAAGAAGGCAATTTCAACATCGCCTTCAGCGTTGATCCGGTGGCCGATGGCACGCTTGGCTCAACCCAAGCGATTGTTGATAATATGCGCGAAATGGCTGACCTTGCCAAAAGTAGCGCCTACTGGCATTGGGACGGCAAGCCGGTTTTCGTGTTCTGGAACGATACAATTTTGCCTGGTGGCCGTGGCTCATTGAATGATTGGACTGATTTGCGCAATCGCGTCGATCCCAATCGCAACCAATTTTGGCTTGGCGGCGGGGTCAATTTCAATCTCTTGGATGTGTTCGATGCACTCCACTTTTTCGATATTACGTGGGAACGCAAACAAGGCGATGCCATGAGTTCGTATAGCCGCAATTTGCGCGATTACAACACGCGCCGCAACAGTAACAAACCGTTTGTGGCAACTGTTATGCCTGGTTATGATGATTTGCTCTATCGCAATGGCCACTTGCGCGACCGCGAGAACGGCAACTACTATCGCGCTGGCTGGGATACAGCCATGAATTATCAAGCGCGCGCGGTGATTCTGACCAGCTGGAACGAATGGTATGAAGGGAGCCAGCTTGAGCCAAGCCAAAGCTATGGCAACCTCTACCTCGATATTTCGCGCGAAAAAATCAATGCCTTCAAAAACAATGTGCCTACGATTCCCGATGGCTTTGCTGATGCCAACTTTGAGAAAACCTGGCAACGCACCGATAAACCTGTGCAAGATGCGCGGAGCAATCGTTCGTGGGTTTGGGGGCCAGCAATCGCCAAAGGCCAATACGAGCCATACGGCGGTAGCACTCGCTTAGTTCAATACTTCGACAAATCGCGCATGGAAGTTAATAATCCCAATGGCGACCGCAGCCAGCCGTGGTTTGTGACCAACGGTTTGTTGGTGGTCGAAATGATTCGTGGCCAAGTGCAAATTGGCGATAGTTCGTTTGAGCAACGCATTCCCGCCGATGAAGCATTGGGCGGCGATCCACGAGCAATTAACGATGTTGCGCCTGGTTATAGCTCACTGCGTGACGTTTTGGGTGCTCAGCCCGACAAAACTGGCCAAACCATCGCTACCCAACTCAAACGCGATGCAACCACCAGCGGCATTGAGGCACCAAGCGTGGTCACCAACGCGAAGTTTGTAAGCCAAACTAACCATAATATTCCCGATGTCTTCTGGAACTTTATGAATCAACGCGGTACGGTCTACGAAAATGGCCGCTTTGTTGAAGGCCAAGTTGTCGATTGGGTCTTTGCCTTCGGCTATCCGTTGAGCGATGCCTATTGGATGCGGGCTAAACTTGGTGGCAACGAAACGTGGATGTTGGTGCAAGCTTTCGAACGGCGGATTCTGACTTATACCCCAACCAACTCCGCTGCCTTTCAAGTAGAGATGGGCAACGTTGGCCAACACTATCGCCGCTGGCGCTACGGCAACTAAGCACTAGCATTAATGCAAAACGCGCCCACTTCACATAACGAAGTGGGCGCGTCGATTTAATCAAGCTTATTGAGGGCAGCGCAGGTTGACACATTCGGGGCCTTTGAGAATATACTCATTAAAGAAGGCCTGAATTGCAGTTTCATCAACACTATCCAACAATTGGCGATGATTCCAAGCAGTCAAGGCAACTTTGCTATCCATATTTTCGCGGCTGACCAAAATGGTGCGATATTGTTCGGCGCTCAAGGCGGTAAACAATTTGACCAATTGTTCGTTTTCAGCAGCACTGGTAGCGCTTGGCTTGAACCAAATAATCACCCCGCCATGCTCCATGTTATGCACAATCCGCTCATCTTCTGGCGGATTGGTTTGGTAAAGACCCCATTGCGCTGGGCCAGACCAGTGGCTGCCTGAGGTTGGTGGATTCTGTTTGTATTCCACTTTTGTACCATCGGCAACGTGTTGTTGGCCTTCATCGGGCAATTCTTGAACAACCCCAGTCGTTGAGGGCGCTGTGGTTCCTTCAGCAACCGTCACTTTTTCAATTTCACTGCCATTGCCACGATTTAGCAAGATAACGCCAACCACCACAAGCACCAAGATTGCAGCCCCGATGCCGAAAACCAACGGCAACTGTGATTTTTGGCTCACTTGGCGACGACCACGACGAGGTTGAGACATGCGAAGAACTCCTTGAAATAACTTAAACTGATTGGAATAAGGCAACTGCTACTTGAGCAGCAATCTGAGCATTATTATTGAGTAAAGCGGTGTTGGTGGCGATGCTTTCGCCTTCGGTTTCGCGAGCCATGGCGCTCAGCAAGAATGGCGTAACTGCTGCGCCACGAATGCCTGCTGCTTCTGCTTGGGCAATTGCCCGCCCGATTGCTGCTTCAACAAATTGGAGATCAAGCGCTTTTTCGGCTGGCGGTGGCACTGCCAAAACCATGCCGCTGCCGCCGCCATACACGCGATGGGCGGCCCAGGTTGCCGCCGCTTGGGCTGCATCATCAACCTTGCGGCCCAATTGCAAACCACTGTGGGCGCTATAGAAGGCTGGCAACTCTTCGGTGGTATAGCCAACCACTGGCACGCCATAGGTTTCGAGCACTTCTAAACTTGCTGGCAAATCGAGAATCGATTTTGCGCCTGCGCAAACAACTAAAACTGGGGTTTTGCCCAATTCGCCGAGGTCGGCGGAAACATCCCAGCTTTCGCGTGCACCACGATGCACGCCGCCAATGCCGCCAGTTGCAAAGACTTGAATGCCAGCCAACCCAGCGATTGCCATGGTTGCGGCGACGGTTGTTGCGCCATCGCGGCCAGTCGCGACGGCATAGCCAATATCGCGGCGGCTCAGTTTCAGCACATCTTTGGCGGTTGCGAAATGCTCAATTTGCTCGTTGGTTAGCCCAACATGGACCGCGCCCTGAATCACGGCAATCGTGGCTGGCACGGCTCCTGCGGCGCGCACCGTTGCCTCAAGTTGCAAAGCAATTTCGCGATTATGTGGGTAGGGCAGGCCATGACTAATGACTGTTGATTCCAAGGCCACCACTGGTTGGCCATTGGCAAACGCTGCTTGCACTTCAGGTGCGAGAATTAAGTTGGTCACAATCTATTCCTTCTGTGGCGATTAAATAAGTAGGTCAGCCTCGATCACTTCAATCGAAACAAAACTATACCATAACTACATCGTCTGCATGCGTGCCATTAGTCCCTAAATTAATATTCTAACGCAAGTTACTCAAGAACGAAGGATGAGGGACGAAATTATGAGGGATGAGGGATGAAGGATGAAATGCACCATCAAAAGGCAAAAGCCTATAGCCCTACTTCGTGGAATTCGTGGCTAAGAAATCAAGTCTGCGGATGCTTCGTGGATTGGTGTTTTAACGCAGCGGCGCAGAGCGACCGAAGGATGAAGGATGAGGGACGAAGGCAAAAGGCAAAAATCAGAAGTCAAAAATCAAAAATAATCGGTGGAATCTGTGGCTAAATTAGAAGGATGAAGGATGAAGGATGAGGGATGAAGGGGCTGGGAATCAGGGACTAGGGATCAGAGGTCAGGCTGGAGACGTTGGGCTAGCAAGAACCTAATCCTAAAAATCTGTGCCAATCTGTGGCTAAAAAATACTCATTCGGGCAATTCGTGGCTCAAAAACTTAACCTTCGCGTGCTTCGCGCTCTTCGCGGTTTCGACTCTTTGTGTCCCTTCGTGTCCTTCGTGGATCAAAATCAATCCTCAATTTGTTCTATGCTCTCTGTTCTATGTTCTATGTTCTTGATACCCTACCACTAGACTATGATTTTATGGCATAATAGGGCCACTCCACGTTTGAGCAACGTCCTCGCATCAACCAGAACGGCATTTCCCCCATGTTTGTGGAAAGGCTACCAACCAGCGCATCTACACCTGTCCCGCAACATCAGAATAGGGGGTTTCTCATGGCCTCAATCGGACGGATTGGTCGGAATGTTTCGAGTTTGCCACGCCCAGATGAGTATCCACCGTCGAGCATCACCTTTGATTTTATGTCGATGGTTTTTGCTGCATGGTGGTTGGTTGGCCTGTTCGCTGATGGTGCAGCCCATGCTCGCAATGCAGTTGATACCTTCTTTACGCCATGGCATCTCATTCTCTACTCGGGCTTTTTGGCAGTAGCGTTATGGATTGGCGGGCTGCAACTGCGTAATATGTACAAAGGCTACAGCATCTGGCGGGCCTTGCCACGCGGCTATTTGCTGGCCTTGGTGGGGATTATTCTATTTGCGATTGCCGCGCCGCTCGATTTTATTTGGCACGATGTTTTTGGCTTTGAGCTGCGGCTTGATGCCTTGCTTAGCCCACCGCACTTGATGCTGATTACTGGCGCGATGCTATTTGGAACCGCTCCTTTGCGCACGGCCTGGATTCGCTTGCAACAAGGCGAAAAACTGGTTGGCTGGCGGGGTGGCCTCGCCCCGATGGTTTTATCGCTGTTTTTCTTTATGGTCACAACCGCCTTTATGACCCAATATGCCCATCCTTTGGCTTCGCCCAGATGGCTTTCAGCACCTTATAGCGTTGAAATAGAGATGTATCGGACTGACCTGTGGGGGATTGCTTCGGCCCATATCAGCACCTTCGTCTTGATTAGCATTTTGCTACTCTCGCTGCGCTTCTGGCCCTTGCCATTTGGCTCAATCACGCTGTTGGTAGGTGGTAGTATGTTTATGCTCTGGGTTATGCGCGCCTCAAAAGTCATGAACTATTGGCCGGTCTTGGTCTGGGCGGTCGTGATTGGCTTGGCTGCCGATTGCGCCATGCACTATTGGAAGATCGATCGCCATAACCGTTTGGGCATTCGCTTGCTGTGTAGTTTGTTGCCAGCTGGCTTCTTTTTGGGCTACTACCTGATTATTATGGCTGGGCCTGGTTTGACCTGGATTACCCATATGTGGACAGGCATGATTTTTGAAGTAGCAATTGTTGGTTTGATGTTGAGTTTCTTGGTCGCACCGCCCTACGAAACCATCAATAAAGCAAGCTGAAATTTCAGTTTAGCTATTTGCAAACGCACTTCATGGCCGATGAGGTGCGTTTGGTTTTTAAGAAGTGTAGGGAAACTAGGCTGCATAGCACCTTTTGGTATGCTAAGTATTTACCTTTTGGCTATCGTCGCCACTTGAATTTATGCTACTATGGGCATACTTATGACAAGGCGGTCGAGCCATTCTTGCTTAGCACTCCACACTACTTGCTCTTTATCGCCATAGTTCTAGCACACGCAAGGAGGCCAAGCATGGCAACGATCGGCCCAACCAAAACTACCGCATCACGGCTGAATCCTGCTCCTGTAGGCTACCCACCATTCAGCAAACGGCTTGATGCGTTGTGTATTTTCTTTAGCATTTGGTTGATCATTGGGCTGTTTATTGATGGTTTGGCGCATAAAGAGCAACGGATTGATACATTTTTTTCGCCATGGCATATCGTGCTCTATTCGGGCTTTTTAGGCATTACCTGTGTGATTGGCATAGTGCAGCTGCGCAATATGTACCGCCAATATCCGCTAACCAAAGCCTTGCCCCGTGGCTATTTCCCCGCGTTGTTGGGCATTCTGCTGTTTTCGTTTGCAGCACCGCTTGATTTTGTGTGGCACGAATGGTTTGGTTTTGAATTGCGCCTCGATGCTTTATTTAGCCCACCACATTTGATGATTATCAGCGGGGCGATGTTATTTGGCACTGCGCCATTACGCACTGCGTGGATTCAAACCCAAGCTGGCGCACGGTTGCAGGGTTGGCGTGATTTAGGCCCAATGGTGATGTCGCTGTTTTTTCTGATGGCGGCTGTGAGCTTTTTTACCCAATATGCTAGCCCAATTGTCAATGCGCCATTTCTCTCAGAGCCATATATTGAAACAACCATGTCAAATATCGATCTGCGTGGCATTAGCACAGGCATCATCACCACGCTGGTATTGATTGGGGTTTTGCTGCTCTCGCTGCGCTTCTGGCCCTTGCCATTTGGCGCAATGACGCTCTTAATTGGTGGGAGCACCGGCTTGATTTGGTTTGTACACAATGCAAGTTCGCAAGCGTATTGGCCAGTCGTAATTTGGGCTGCTAGTGTCGGATTGCTTGCTGATCTGGCGATGCATGGCTTCAAGATTAATCAACAACGCCCATTGCGCGTTCGATTGATCTGCAGTTTGCTGCCTGCTGGCTTCTTCCTTGGCTACTATCTGCTGATTATGGCGAGTATTGGCTTAAATTGGATTACCCATATGTGGACTGGCATGGTCTTTGAAGTGGCGATTTTGGGCTTCTGTTTGAGCCTCATCGCAATCCCACCCTATAGCAATAACAGCGCGCAGCTTGATGATGGGAAGTTTTGATCTGAACGATGGCTATTGGCTATTGGCTATTGGCTTTTAAAACACCACTCCATGTTCCGCTAGCCCATAGCCTCATAGCCCATAGCCAAATCATCTCTGCGCCGCTGTGTTAACATCAATTCACAAAACTACGAAGCACGCGAAGGTTTATTTTAGCCACAGATTGGCACAGATTTTTTTGATTGTTGTTCCCAAAGCCCAACGCCAATAGCCATCGTTTCTCTGCGTTAAAGCCCGAACCCCAAGTTCCAACAACCGATCACCCAAGCCCTGCATATGTTCTATGTTCTTTGCTCTATGCTCTTTGCTTAGCCTTTACGCCCAAATTGGCGTTCGATTTGGCCTTGGGTAATTTGCAGCATGGTTGGGCGACCATGTGGGCAGGTGCGCGGCATTTCGCAGCGCTCAAGTTGTTGCAGCAGTTGGCGCATTTCTTCGTGGGTCAAGGTTTTGCCTGCGCGAATCGAGCTATGGCAGGCGATTGTGGTTAACATTTTTTCGCGTCGATCGTCGCTGGTAGCGCCACCTTCATAGCTAAGATGATCGGCAATTTCCATTAATGCAGTTGCAATTTGGCCAACGTGGAGATTACTTGGCACAGCCCGTAGCATCAAGGTACCTTCGCCAAATTCCTCTGCTTCAAAGCCCCATTGCTCCAAATCGGCCAAATGCGCGCTGAGCAAACGCGTCACTGCTGGCGGCAATTCAATCGGCTGAGCCAGCATTAGGGTTTGGCGCTCAATCGGCACATCTTGGTGCTCAGCCATCAAGCGCTCATAGACCACTCGTTCGTGGGCGGCATGTTGATCAACCAAGTACATGCCATCGCTGCTTTCTGCCACAATGTAGGTTTCGTTAACTTGGCCAACCACGCGTAGCATTGGCAATTTGGCCTCGCCTGGCGCGGGCATGCTTGGCGCATACGCGGGATCGAAGGCTTGTTGTTGGGGTGGCAAAAACGCGTTTGGCTGGCTTTGGCTGGTTGGTGGCGTGTCAAAGCGCGCTTGTTTGGCCATTGGTGGCAAAGCCACGGTCGAATCAAAATCATCATCGGGATAATTGTTGACCTGCGGTCGCGGCGCGACTGGCGCATCATCAAATAATGGCGCATCGTTGCTCGACCCGCGTCGTTCACCATTTGGCGAACGCAATTCAACCCGCCGATTGACGCTTTCATTGGCCCCAAAGCCCGTCCAAGCGCGAATTGTGCTTTGCGCTGCTAAGGCTTCGCGCACAGCTTTGGTCAATGCGCCATACACATGCGATTGATTGCGGAATTTGACTTCACTCTTAGTTGGATGCACGTTCACATCAACCGCTTCTGGCTCAAGCTCAATATTCAAGGCCACGATTGGGTGGCGGCCTTTCATCAACAAGGTGTGATAGGCTTCTTCGATCATATAAACCAAGTTGCCTTGGGGCTTGATCCAGCGTTGATTGACGAATAAATGCATATAGGAGCGAGCGGCGCGGAAGGTTGAGGGCTGGCTAACAAAACCATGCACACGCACCGTTTCATCTTCTGCTTCCGAGGTGCGATCAACGCTAATCATCTCGCGGCCAACGTCAATGCCATACAATTCGATTAGGGCATCGAGCAAGCGGCCATTGCCTGGTGTTTGCAGCGCCAGTTTGCCATCAAGCAGCAACGTCCAACGAATATTGGGGTAGGCCAAGGCATATTGGGTCACGATGGTGCTAATCTGGCTCATTTCGGTAGCATCGGAGCGCATAAATTTGAGCCGCGCTGGCGTGTTATAGAACAAATTGCGAATCGTGAAGGTTGTGCCAACCGAGCAGCCACGGGGAGTTTTGGCCTGAATTTCGCCGCCAGCAATCCGTAATTCGGTGCCAACCTCGTCAGCGGCGGTACGTGTGAGGCAGGTTACTTGCGCGACCGAGGCGATTGATGGCAAGGCTTCGCCACGAAAGCCAAGCGTGCGAATCGAGAACAAATCCTCAATCTCGGTAACTTTGCTGGTAGCATGGCGCAAAAAGGCCGTTTCAACCTCGTCGCTCGGAATCCCAGAGCCATTATCTTGGATGCGCAACTCGCGTTTGCCGCCCTCGCGTGCTTCGACCCGAATCTCGGTAGCGCCAGCATCAACCGAATTTTCAATTAATTCTTTGACCACCGAAGCAGGGCGTTCAACCACCTCGCCAGCGGCGATTTGGGCGGCTAAAGTTGGGTCTAAAACACGAATTGGCATTGCTCTGGCTCCTCGTAGATGCACATTTTTACCCTGCCATTGTAGCATAATTTGGGCTTTTTAGCATAAATGAGCTAGTTTGGAGTTGGGGATCGGGGGTTGGTAGCTGGGGATCGGGTTTGTAACCGCGAAGAACGCGAAGAGCACGAAGGATAATTATTTTTTGGCCACAGATTGACACAGATTTTTAGGATTATGTCCGTGCCAACCCAAAGCCAATAGCCAAAGCCCAATGTGACTTTATCCTTCCTGCGTTAAACGATTGATCCACGAAGGACACGAAGGGCCACGAAGATGAGGCTTTTGGCTACAGGCGTTTGGCTATCGGGGATTGTTGGAAATTTCAATCAATGTTCCGCTAGCCCATAGCCGATAGCCATATGTTCTATGCTTTGTGTTCTATGTTCTATGCTCTATGTTCTTCTTCATCCCTTACATGCGCTCATCGACGCGGGCAAGCACAAACTTGAGATAGCGCCCCTCGTTGAAATGCGCTGGCACTGGATGATCGAGCGCCTGCCCAGCTTCATGAATAATCCGCAGTTGTTGGTCGGTTTGAGCCGCAGCCTCGCCAAGCATCAAGCGGAAATTAGCTGGCGACAATTGGCTGGTGCAGCTGGCCGAAGCCAATAGCCCACCAGTTGCCACACATTGAATTGCCAAGGCATTTAGTTTGACATAAGCACGGGTGGCGGCATGAATATTCTTCTTTGAACGGGCAAATGAGGGCGGATCTAAGATCACCAAATCGTAGGTTTCGCCGCGCTGAATGGTGCGATGCAGAAAATCGAAGCAATCGCGGGCTAAGAAGGTATGCTGTTCGCCCATCAAATCGTTGAGCACAAAATTTTGCTCTGCATCGCGGGCAGCTGCTGGCGCAATATCAACGCTGGTGGTTGCGCTTGCTCCGCCCCGCGCTGCATACAACGAAAATGCTCCAGTGTATGAGAAGCAATTGAGCACCGTTTTGCCTTTGCTCCATTGCTCAATTGTATGGCGATTCTCACGATGATCGAGAAACAAGCCGGTTTTCTGGCCCTCAAACAGATTAGCAATCAACTTGAGGCCATGCTCTTGCACAACCAAATTTGCTGGTGGCAATTCGCCCCACAACAACTCGATCTTGCCAGTTTCATCGTCGTTTTCGCTATCGTCGCGACGGCGACGCACCACACCACGTAGTTGTGGCACGCTGGCTTGCAAGGCCTTGACGACATCGGCAATCAAGACCTCAACACAATCTGCATAGGTCGCAATCACCGCGTATTGGTTGTAGAGATCGATGGTGATGCCTGGCATTCCATCGCCTTCGCCAAACAGCAGTCGATAGGCGGTTGTGGCAGTTTGGCGCAATGGTTCGCGTGCTTGCCATGCCTGCTGAACCATCGTTTTGATCCAGTTGACATCTGGTTGCATGCGGCTTGAGAAGATGCGCAGCGCAATCGGCGAGCGCGCATCCCACAAACCAAAGCCTTGCCAATTGCCACAGTGCAGCCGCACCCATGTGCCGCTATCTAAGCGGGTACTAGGCGGCACATGGTCGCGATAAACCCATGGATGGCCTGCCTGTAAATGGGCCTTGAGCTGAGTTGGCAAATTGATAGTTGGCATTGAACGGGCGGCCACACACGACTCCTCTTAGACTGCCGATGGCACGTAACCACGCACCATCTGCAATAAATCTTGCACATCAAACGGCTTGGAAATGTAGTTGGTATAGCCAGCACTAAAGGCGCGTTGGCGATCTTCCTCGGCAGCATGGGCGGTAACCGCAATCACCGGAATATGCGCCAAATCGGGCTGCATGCGAATTTCGCGAATCAGCGTCCAGCCATCTTTGACTGGAAGTCCTACATCGAGTAGTACAAGCGCCGGGCGATGTTGGCGCATATATTCAATCAGTTGCAGCCCGCCATTCAAGGTGCGCACGTTATAGCCATAGCGGGTCAACATGCGCATAACCAGGTCGGCAAGTGATGGTGTATCATCAACAACTACTATATGTTGCATAATTTTCTATACCCCCGTAATGTAGATCGATATAAAACCTCGCAAAGGTCACGCTTATTTCATCCAACTGGTAATCGATGTTAGTAACCATAGCCACTGTCAAGATTACCGCGTCGTAATGATTCAATGGAGGACTTTAGTCCTAGCTTACGAGGGTGACTTTACTTCTAAGCTTACCAAATTGCGCAATAAATCACAATTCGACTGAGCCAAGCTGCGGTTGGGTGATCGTTGGCAGCACTAAACTGGTCTGATCGCTGTCGCTCTGGTGTTGGCTGCCACGCTCAAGCGGATTCGAAACAAAGGCAATTGGTAAGACTTCATCCATATGTTCTACCGCAATCACAGTAATTTGGCGGCGCACGTTGCTTGGCACTTCTTCAAGGTCACGCAGATTCTTTTTGGGAATCAGCATGGTCGTGATGCCAGCCCGAAATGCGCCTAAGATTTTGTCACGCAAGCCGCCGATTGGCAGCACCCGCCCGCGCAAGGTAATTTCGCCTGTCATGGCCACATCGCGGCGCAATGGCCGATGGGTCAAGGCCGAAATTACCGAACAGGCTAAGGTAATGCCTGCCGATGGCCCATCCTTGGGCACACCGCCTTCTGGTACGTGAATATGAATATCAATTTTCTCGAAGCGCTTGCCATCAATTCCCAAACGCCGCGAGGAAGCCCGCGCATACGAGAGCGCCGCTTGCGCCGATTCCTGCATTACATCGCCAAGCTGGCCGGTCAAGGTGGTTGTGCCTTTGCCATCGACGATTGCCGTTTCGATTGCCACGACATCGCCGCCATTGCTCGACCAAACCATGCCTGTCGCGACCCCAATTTCATCGCGGTCGTTGGCGCGGCTATAGTCGAACGGTGGCTGACCAAGAAAATCGGTGAGCATGGTTGGCGTGATTCGGTGTGGATAACGCTTTTTCTCGGCCACACGGCGGGCGATTTTGCGACAAATGCCGCCAATCTCGCGCTCAAGGTTGCGCACGCCTGCTTCCCACGTGTAGGTGCGAATGATTTGGCGCAACGCTTCATCGCTGATGGTGATCGGATGTTGCTTCAAGCCATTCGCTTCGATCTGCTTGGGAATCAAGAACTTACGCGCAATTTGCACTTTTTCTTCTTCGATATAGCCTGGCAGCTCGACAATCTCCATCCGATCGAGCAATGGCTCGTCGATCGGATCAAGCATGTTGGCGGTGGTAATAAACATAATCTTCGAAAGATCATAGGGCAAATCGAGGTAGTGATCGGCAAAGGTATTGTTTTGCTCAGGATCAAGTACCTCGAGTAAGGCTGCCGCCGGATCGCCGCGAAAATCGTTGCCTAGTTTATCGATCTCATCGAGCATAAAGACGGGGTTGATTGTGCCAGCATCTTTCATGGTTTGGATGATGCGGCCTGGCATTGCGCCAATGTAGGTACGGCGATGGCCACGAATTTCGGCCTCGTCGTGCACGCCACCGAGCGAAAGCCGCACAAACTCGCGGCCTAAAGCTTCGGCAACCGAGCGACCAAGGCTGGTTTTGCCAACGCCTGGTGGGCCAACAAAGCACAAAATTGGCGATTTGGTGCTATCACCAGCCAACATACGCACCGCAATAAATTCCAAAATCCGATCTTTGACCTTTTTCAATCCATAGTGGTTATTCTCGAGCACTTGGGCGGCAACCTGAAGATCGTTGACATCAGTGCTCGTTTTCGACCAAGGCAATTCCAACAGCCAATCCAAATACGTCCGAATAACGCTATATTCGGGCGCTGCTGGCGGCATCATTTCCAAGCGGCCAAGCTCTTCGAGGGCTTTGGCTTGGGCTTTGGCAGGCAGATCAGCGGCCACAATCCGATCATGCAATTCATTCAATTCGCGGGTCAGCGGATCTTCTTGGCCAAGCTCGGTTTGGATGGCCTTGAGTTGTTCGCGCAGGAAGAAATCGCGTTGCGATTTATCGACCTCTTTTTGGACTTGATTTTGAATGTGATGCTCTAGCTCAAGCACATCAAGCTCTTGCGAAAGCACAACGCTCAAGCGGCGCAAGCGTTCCTCGACCTCGAATAGTTCGAGCAATTGCTGGCGGCGGCCAATATCAAGCGGCAAGGTTGAGGCGATCAAATCGGCCAAGGCGCTGCCATCCTCAAGGTTGAGGGCGGCAACATAAGCATCATCGGGCATCGTGCGGCTGAGCTTGACGACTTTTTCATACGAGGCCAACACGCCACGCATCATCGCCTCGACCGCCAAACTCGATTCCTGATCAGGCTCGATAATCTGTACTTGGGCGTTGATGTAGGGTTCGGTTGCTAGCCAATCGACAATTTGCACCCGCTGTTGGCCTTGAACCAAAACCGAGGTTGTGCCATCGGGCAGCTTTAATACCCGTTCGATATGGGCGATGACCCCGACCTGATACAGTTGACTGGTATCGTGCTCCTCGATTTCAATTGTGCGTTGGGCTACTGCGACAATCCGTCGATCAGCGCTCATTGCTGCTTCAATTGCGGCCATCGATAGCTCACGGGCTACAAAGAGCGGGGTGACCATTGTCGGGAAAAGCACGGTATTAATCAGCGGGAGCACAGGTAATTCAACCCTGGCTGCTACCTGAACATCATCCACCAACTGTCCATCATCTGCCATGGGTTACACCTTTTGTCACAAGTCCAGATTGAGTTGCTTGCAGAAACATACGGGGCATTATAGCACAGCCTTCTGGCGATCAACGGTTGCTGGCCCGCTGCGCGACCATCGAGATCGGCCTTTATGGGTCGTGTGAAGAAATTGTTACATACGGTAAGCAAAATCGCACTTTAGCGCTTGGGCTTGGCTGATTACACTTGAAGCACCACAAAGGAGGATGGTATGGCCACGCAACGGCAACAGGCTCTGAAGGTCTGGGGGAGGCTGCGATGATTACCGCAACGATGCGTGTTGGAGAATTACTGGGGCGTTACCCAGAGCTAGAAGATTGGCTGGTGTTGAATGTGCCAAGGCTGGCGCGGCTTTCGAATGTCCATCTACGGCGAATGTTAAGCCGCTGGTTGACCTTGAGCCAACTAGCCCAAATGCTGCACATGGACGTTGATCAGTTGCTGATGGCGGTTAATCAAGCCTTGAATGCCAGCAAACAGCCAGTTACGCCCTCAATTGAACCCCCTGCTTGGCTGCAAGAACGCCCAATTTATCAAACAATCCATGTCGATCAGATCACCAATGAAGTTGATGACCCTGTGCAATTTATTTTGCGCAGCGCCAAAACTGTGCCCGCCGGAACGGTCTTATTGTTGGTTAATTCCTTTGATCCCACCCAGCTCAGCGCAAGTTTAGAGCATCAAGGCTTTGTTAGTTGGCAATGTCCGAATAAAGCACACTGGGATTGTTATCTGTATCGCAAACTTCCTGGTGAAGAGCAATGGTTTGCTGCCCGCCTCGAGCCGCAGCACTACACCGTGATCGATAATCGCGGGCTTAAAACGCCGTTGCCCTTGGTCAATACTTTGGAAGCCTTGACCAACTTGGAGCCAGGCCAGCAATTGCTGAGCTTGACCGATCTTCAGCCAACTTATTTGTTCCCAATGCTCGACGAACGTGGTTTTATCTATAGCACCAGTCGCGCAATCGATTATGGCTATATCACCACCATTAGTCGGCCATTGATTTCGGTAAATTAGAATCGCCGCAGCTCAACCCCTCGCCTAGCCAACGCGAGGGGCTTTTGGGTTGCTATAGCATTGAGGTTTAAGTAGCATGGCTATAAAAGCAACGCGCATAAAACCCAAGCTTTACATTTAGCCAAAGCTCGGTTATCATATCGTTGATTACCGAAATGAGGGTTGGTTATGACATCGGCGCTGCCACATGAAATTCAGGCTTTTTTGCGGGCTTTGGGCAACGAAACCCGCCAAACGATCTTGTTTTTGTTTGCTAGCCACCAGCAACTGACGGTTGGCGAAATTGCCGAACTGGCCCAAATTGGCCAATCGACAGCCTCGGAGCACTTGACACTGCTCAAACGCGCAGGCTTGCTGACTTCAACTCGCCAAGGCAAAGAAGTCATCTATCAAGCAGATAACCAACAAATGGTGGCCTATGCAGAAGAATTATTGGCCTACTTAAAAACCTGTATCTATGAATAGACGCTTTTTTTTATTTGATATATCGTTATATTCCGAAATGACGATATATATTTTGAGGAGACATCGCATGCACGCAATTGTGATTTTAGGTGGCTATGGGGTGGTTGGTTCGCAAATTGCCCAAATCTTACGCCAGAGCCATGGCGATTTACCCTTGATTTTGGCTGGGCGCAACCCAGATCAGGCTCAGCAGCTAGTGGCCGAACTTGGCCCACACACCAGCGCGGCGGCAGTTGATGTGCTCAAACCAAATCCGTTGGCTGGCTTGCAACCGCAGGCCATCATCAATGCAGTTAACGATCCGCATGATTATGTGTTGCACGAAGCCGTTGCCCGTGGCATTCCGCTGGTCGATATTACGCGCTGGACATCACGTTTACAACATACCTTGCATGGGCTTGATCGGGCTGCGCTCAAGGCTCCGTTGCTTTTTGCCTCGCATTGGATGGCGGGTTTGGCGAGCGTGGTGGCGGTTGCTGCAACCCAGCAATTAGCCCAAACCGAACAGCTGGATTTGCATGTGCTATTTTCGCTCAAGGATAAAGCTGGGCCAAATTCGATTGAATATATGCAGCATCTTACTACGCCATTTACGATCACTGAAAAGCATCAGCCACGTGAGGTTTACCCGTATACCGAGCCGCAAACCGTCACGTTTCCCAACGGCTATCGGGCTAAAACCTATCGCTTCGACACGCCCGATCAATGGACGTTGCCGCAAAGCACCAAAGCGGCCAGTGTTTCGGCGCGGATTACGTTTGATGATCGCTTGACCATGGGGTTATTGTTGGGCTTGGCGCGCTCGGGCGTGTGGAAATTGTTGATGCATCGGCGCTTCGATCGCTTGCGCCATTCGTTGCTCTACAATCCTGGCAAGGGTGCGGCCCATGAATTGGTTTGGCAGATTAGTGGGCGTGATGCTGCTGGCAATCCACAGCAACTGACCAAAACGATTGTTGATCCTCAAGGCCAAACCCATTTGACTGCGGTGGGCGCGGTGATTCAGCTTGAAACCATGCTGGGATTGGATGGCAGCCCAGCCTTGGATGCAGGCATCTACTTCCCTGAAACTGCGCCGAAGCTGGCTTATGCCTTGGAGCGCATGCAACAGCTTGGGGTGGAATTAAATTGATTTGGATGAGCAGCGTCTTGCGAAGTAACAAGGCGCTGCTGATTTGCCAAGGCTTATTGTGCCATCAAGAATGCACCATACAGAATCAGAAAATTAATTATAACAATTGCACCATGCACAATTAATCCATTGCGTAATGTGGGTTGTGCGCCAACATCAACTGCACCATTAAATGGCACAAAAACTCCTTGCCCAGCAGCTTGGGTAGGCGCTTGCACGCGCAACAGCAGCAGATCACTAGTTCGATATGGCCCTTCGGTATAGGCATTGCGCAGCATTGGCACATATTTTCGGCCTATGATTAAGCAAATTATGCCAACGATAATTATTTCAGGATATGGTAGCGGTAATGCTCCTTGCTGAATCAAATAGATTAATAAGGCAAAATATTGACCAATGCTTATCCATCGTAAACTATGCAATAGAAACCAGCGAATTTTTGTTTTGAAAAATGCATAACTATAAACTAAGCTGATCCAAACGATTAATAGTATTCCGAGTATGAATAGATAGAAAAGCATGAAAACCTCGCACTCAAAAGCAAATTTAACGTGAAAATTAAATTATTTTCTAGGTTTTTGCGCACAATATTGAATTGTATTTTATTATGAGATTAAGCAATAACACCACGCTGGTTGGGCGTGCTGCTTGGCTGAAAGGTGCTGAAATTAAGTGGAGAGAACGATGAAGCTTGGTGGTTTGTTGGAATGAGGCGACTCTTAATCTCGGCTAGGAGCATAACAAAGCCAATCTGGCTTGTCAATAGGATCGCTGATTCCCTCACCCCAAACCCCTCTCCCGTCCGACGAGAGAGGGGTTTTAGTGTGTAGTTTTGCATCATTGTAGGGGTGAGGAAACATGCAAAATTAATCGCGGCGCAGCTTGCGATAGGTAATGCGATGTGGATGATCGGCGGCGCTGCCTAAGCGTTTGCGGCGATCAGCCTCGTATTCGCTGTAGGTGCCTGGATACCAAACCACTTGGCTGTCGCCTTCAAAGGCCAGCATGTGGGTGGCAACCCGGTCGAGGAACCAGCGATCGTGGGAAATAATCACGGCACAGCCGCCAAAATTTTCCAAGGCTTCTTCCAAGGCGCGCAAGGTATGCACGTCTAAGTCGTTGGTTGGTTCGTCGAGCAGGATGACGTTTGCGCCCGATTTGAGCATTTTGGCTAAATGCACACGGTTGCGCTCGCCACCTGAGAGGCTGCCGACCTTCTTTTGTTGGTCTGAGCCAGAGAAGTTGAAGCGGGCGACGTAGGCGCGTGAATTGACCGTGCGTGGCCCCAATTGAATTTGTTCAGCGCCCTCGGAAATTTCTTCCCAGACGGTTTTTTCGGGGTCGAGCGTTTCGCGGCTTTGGTCGACATACGCCAACTTGACGGTTGAACCAACCTCAAACACACCACTATCTGGCTGTTCTTGGCCGGTGATCATGCGGAACAAGGTGGTTTTACCAGCACCGTTTGGCCCGATGATGCCCACAATCCCGCCCGCAGGCAAATCGAGGGTCAGGTTGTCGTAAAGCAATTTGTCGCCAAACGATTTGCTCACATCGTTGGAGCGAATCACAATATCGCCCAAACGCGGCCCTGGTGGAATGAAAATTTCCAATTCACCTTGGGCTTTTTCGGTATTTTGGCTGAGCAATTGCTCGTAGGCGTTGATCCGCGCTTTGCTTTTGGTTTGGCGGGCCTTGGGAGCCATGTTAATCCAATCCAACTCGCGTTGGAGGGTTTTTTGGCGTTGTGATTCGACTTTTTCTTCGTTGGCAAGGCGGTTTTGCTTTTGCTCAAGCCACGATGAATAATTGCCTTTCCACGGAATCCCTTGGCCACGATCCAGCTCCAAAATCCAGCCAGCCACATTATTTAAGAAGTGGCGATCGTGGGTAACAGCGATGACCGTGCCCGGGTATTCTTGCAAGTGCCTTTCGAGCCAACCCACCGATTCAGCGTCAAGGTGGTTGGTTGGTTCGTCGAGCAGCAAAATGCTTGGTTCTTCGAGCAACAAGCGACATAACGCAACCCGCCGACGTTCACCCCCAGAAAGCACCTCGACTGGCGTATCTGATGGTGGGCAGCGCAGCGCATCCATGGCAAAATCGAGGCGGCTATCCAAATCCCAGGCATTCATTTGGTCAAGTTTATCTTGCACTTCGCCTTGGCGTTGGATCAGCGCATCCATTTCGTCGTCGCTCATCGATTCGCCGAATTTGGCGTTAATTTCATCGTATTCGCGCAGGGCATCGACAACTGGTTTAACCGCTTCCTCGACAATTTGGCGTACTGTTTTGCCAGCGGCTAATTGTGGTTCTTGCTCAAGGTAGCCAATCGTATAGCCTGGCGCTAGCACCGTTTCGCCTTGAAACTCTTGGTCAACACCGGCCAAAATGCGCAGCAGGCTCGATTTACCGGAACCGTTTGTCCCGAGCACGCCAATTTTTGCGCCCAAAAAATAGGATAACGAAATATCCTTCAATACTTGCTTATTGGGCGGATGAATTTTGCTCACCCGAACCATCGAGTAGATAACTTTGTTATCCACAAACACCTCACATCTATGCCAGATTTCATTCGGCCTTATTGTACTTGAATTTGGGGGGAGTAGAACATAGAGCAAAGAACATAGAACATAGGACTTGCAATTCAGAGCATGCCCTCACCCCACCCCCTCTCCCACTGAACGTGGGAGAGGGGGTGGGGTGAGGGGATCAAATCGTGGTTAACCTAATAAACCTTTATATCTAGCACCTAACCTTATGTTCTATGCTCTATGTTCTATGTTCTTTATTCAGTTTGGCTCAAGGCGCGGACGTGGGCGGCATGGTCGGGGGCAAGCACAATCGATTCGCCGACGAGAATTGCATCAACGCCCCATGCGTGCAAGGTTGGCAACACATCAGGGCCATGAATGCCACTTTCGGCCACCAACACAGGCCGTTGCGGATCGCCGATGGCTGGCAAGCTGGCTCCAACGCGCTGGGTTGTGGCAATATCGACGCTAAAACTATGTAAATCGCGGTTGTTGATACCAATAATTTGGGCTTGTAGCGCTTGGGCACGCGCCATTTCAGTTTCAGTATGCACTTCGACCAAGGCTTCCATGCCCAATCCATAGGTCAGCGTATACAACTCATGCAACGTTTGATCATCGAGCATGCCGACGATCAGCAAAATTGCATCAGCGCCGTAAACCCGTGCTTCATAAATTTGGTAGGGATCGTAGATAAAATCTTTGCGCAACAACGGCGTGGCATAGCCTAACTTGTCGAGATGCTCATGAATAGTGCGCAAATAGATCAGGCTGCCTTGAAAAAACCGCACATCAGTCAAGACCGAAATGGCCGCCGCCCCGTTGATTGCATAGGTTTCTGCAAGTTCGGTCGGGTTGAAATGTTCCAAAAAGACCCCTTTGGATGGGCTGGCCTTCTTGACTTCAGCGATCAAACTAATGCGGTCGGGCTGGCGCAAGGCTTGGCGCAAACTGCGCGGTGCAGGCGACGTTCCCAATTGTTGGTCAAGTTTCGTTTGAGGAACCTTCAATTTTTGGCGTTCGACCTCGGTGCGTTTATGGGCAAAAATCTGATCTAAAATTGTCGCATTCATGGGAAACCTCGTGGGCTAGAAACAGCGGTGCATGGCGCTAGAGTAGCATATGGTTTAGCGCTATGCCAATTGGCTTTATTGTTGGGAGGCAACAATTCGTGAGTGCGATCTATGGGCGTTTTGATTTTGCCGATGCGACTGGGCAACCCCAAGCGTTGGAGTTTCGCCAACCGTTGGCGGTCTATCAGGCGATGACCAGCGCCGAGGTGCTTCCGACGATTCAAGCTGCGCAAGCTGCGGCACAAGCTGGCGCATATGTGATTGGCTATTTGAGCTACGAGGCGGCAGCAGCATTTGATCCTGCGTTGGCGTGTCATCCACCAGCCAACTTGCCATTAGTGTGGTTTGCAGCTTTTTCTGCACCACAGAATTTAGGACCACAAACCCACTCCTATCAGCTCTCAGCGTGGCAACCAAGCATGGGCCTTGAGCAATATCGGCAGGCGATGAGTGCGATTCATGCGGCAATTGCCCGTGGTGAAACCTACCAAGTCAACTATACCTTACGCTTGCGTGCCGATTTCAGCGGCGATCCCTTGGCCTTCTACCACGATTTACGCGCTGCCCAAGCAGCCAATTATTGTGCCTACCTCGATCTTGGCGATTATCAAATACTTTCGGCTTCGCCTGAACTCTTTTTCGATTGGCGCGAGCAGCGTTTGACTACCAAGCCTATGAAGGGCACTGCGCCACGCGGGCGTTGGCTCGAAGAAGATGAACGTTTGGCTCGTCAATTACAGACCTCGGAGAAAAATCGCGCCGAAAACCTGATGATTGTTGATCTGTTGCGCAACGATTTGGGTCGGGTTGCGGCAATTGGCAGCGTTGGCGTGCCACGTTTGTTTGAGCTAGAGCGCTATCGCACACTTTGGCAACTAACCTCGACCGTGGCCGCCAAAACCAAGCCAAACACCAGCCTGCTCGATATTCTGCAAGCGCTGTTTCCGTGTGGCTCGATCACTGGCGCGCCCAAAGTTAAAACGATGGAATTAATTCGCCAGCTTGAGGCTGAGCCACGGGCGGTCTATTGTGGCGCGATTGGCATGCTACGGCCTGATGGCAGCGCAACCTTTAATGTGGCAATTCGCACCGTTTGGATCGATCAGCGCCAGCAGCAGGCGGAATATGGCGTGGGCGGCGGCATAACCTGGGATTCGCAGGCCGATGACGAATATGCAGAGGCCCAACTTAAAGCTCAATTATTGACCGAGCGTTGGCCGCAATTCGATTTGATTGAGACTCTGCGCTGGGATGGTCAGGTCTACTGGTTGATGGAGCATCACTTGCAGCGCTTGCAGGCTTCGGCGGCCTATTTTGGCTTTGCTTATGATCGAACGGCGCTGCTTGCAGCGCTCCATCAGCATAGCCAAGCTTGCCCAACACCCTTACGCGTGCGCTTGAACCTCACCCCTGCGGGTGAGATCGCAATTATCAGCACGCCGTTAACGCCGACCGCCGATGGCCAAAAGGTGATGCTGGCTCCCACAGCGGTTAACTCGCACAATCGTTTTCTCTACCACAAAACCACCAACCGCATGGTGTATGCCGCATTCACCCAAGAATCCCCCGCATATTTTGATGTATTGCTGTGGAATGAGCATGGTCAGTTGACCGAATTTACCAGAGGCAACGTTGTGCTTGAGCTTGACGGCCAGCGATGGACTCCCCCAGTCAGCGCCGGATTATTAGCGGGCACATATCGCGCCGAATTGTTGCAACAACACGCCATTCATGAACGTACTTTAGTCCTAGCCGATCTCCATGCGGCTAGTCGAATTTGGCTCATCAATAGTATCCGCGGCTGGGTTTTAGTGGAACTAGATACTACAGACGTTACCAATTCTTATTAATAACCCTAGCGGTACTAGGACTAAAGGTATAGCAAAAAGTGGTATAACGCCCGATGTTATACCACTTTATATTCATATAATTATGATATACGCGCGCATTTGCATAGCTAACTAGCTATTAACTGATTCACCTTTAGCGGTGATCAAAGAGAGGACTAAAGAATGCGCTTTGGGTGATAGACATAGGCTAGTTGGATAGATTAAGGTAGTACTCAGGTAATTAGCTTAATCGCCATGTGTTGCCCTGAGAAAGCACCGATGGTCGTCCGTGTAGAACGTGTAGATGAGGTATGTTATGCCAACCACAACACACCTACAACCAGCAGCGAGAACGGTTCCAGCCCCAATTCCCAAGCTGGAAGCGTCGATTCCCGCTGCACTGGATTCACCTGATCCAGTTTGGCAATTCACAACCAAATCGGCTCCGAAACAACTTTTATTGAGTGATACAGCCCCCAAGTCGTGGCTTGATGCACAAGTAATGCAAACTCAACTAAAAAATTGGCGTGTGGCACACCAAAAAGCATTTAATAACCAATTGGCATGCGTAGGCAACCAGGTTGCTTGGGCCAACTGGCGAATGCTGCCTGAAAAGTAGAGATGAATTATTTGCTTGAGAAGCAACCAACGCATAGTTAGGTTTGTCAAGCATTTAGGAGATTGACTCAATGCCAACCCGTACTACATTGCATCACTTAGCGACGCTTATGCCCCGCGATCTTCCTGTGCTCTATTGTCCATTTCCGGCAGCTATTCACCCAGATGCGCTGGCGATTCAGGCCTCAACCCAAGCCTGGGCTGATAAATTTGGTTTGCTCGACGATTTGGAAACGCGGATCTCATTCAATCAACGTGGCTATGGCACCTTGATGGCTCGCGCTTACCCCAATGCCTTGGCCGAGCGTATGCCAACCATCGCCGATTGGAGCACCAGCCTCTTTCTGCTTGATGATCAATTAGATCGTTTTGGCCGCGATCACGATGCCAGCGCCATGGCGACGCTCTTGCAACGCTTGATGAAAGTGCTCAAAGGCTCGCCCGCCAAACGCCACGATTTGCCAATTGTTCAAGCCATGGGCGATGTGACCAACCGCCTTGTGCAGGGATCGCCAGAAGCATGGCAACATTTCTTCTTTGATTCGTTGCGCAAATCGTTTGCTGCGGTGCAATGGGAAGCCAACAACCGCGCTCAAGGTTATATTCCAACCCAAAAAACCTATGCTATGCAACGTTTGTATACGAGTGGCACCTATTTATGCTTAGCCTTGATTGAATTTGGCAATAACGAGTTTTTGCATCCCCAAGTACGTTTACATCCAATGGTGCGGCGTTTGTGTGAGTATGTCAATCGGGTGGTGTTCTACTCGAATGATATTATTTCATTGCGCAAAGAATTATTAGCTGGCGATTGGCAAAATTTGGTCTATTTGATTCATGCGCAACATCAATTGCCGATTGGCGAAGCATTAAATTACGTTGCTCGTTTGCATAACGATACGATTAATCAATTTACACGCGAACGAATTATGCTCGATAAGCTGGCTCCTGAAATTTGTTCGCCAACGTTGTATCGCTTTGTTGATGGCTTGGCAACCTGGATGCGCGCTAATCACGATTGGTCAACCATGACCTCGCGCTATCAAACCTCGACCGAAGGCTTGCATGGCTCGCAATATTGTGCCTAGCGCGTAATTGGTTGTTGAAGTGGTGTGTTGGATGAAGGAACTGTGTTGTGAGAGATACAGTTCTTTTCTTTTTAAGCTGCTAGAATTGCTGGGCATTTTCAGCAAGCAGCGGTTGTCAATCTAATCGATCAGCCGAATGATGAATCGCTGCTTCCCTCTTGCGATGGATTGCAAGCGCTTTTTTTGTGGTTAAATAGGCATACCGCCGAGATGAATCTAGAGGGAGCTTCGCATGCTACTGACCTTATCCACAAACCACACGCCCGCCACCGATTTGGGTTTTATTTTACATAAACATCCTGAGCGGGTACAGCAGTTTGAATTGCCATTTGGTACAGCTCATGTTTTTTATCCAGAAGCTAGCTCAGAGCAATGTCGCGTGGCCTTGCTGCTTGAGGTTGATCCGGTGGCCTTGGTGCGCGGCAATGCTGGCGGCCAAGGTATGCTCAGCCAATATGTGAACGATCGCCCGTATGTGGCATCGTCGTTGCTGAGCGTCGCTTTAGGCGCAGTATTTTCAAGCGCAATTGCTGGAGTTTGTAAAAAACGGCCAGAGTTGGTCGAGCAAAGTATGCCATTAACGGTCGAGTTGCCAGTTGTGGCGATGCGAGCAAAAGCTGGTTTGGGCTTGGTGCAACGCTTGTTTGATCCATTGGGCTACAGCGTCGAGGCAACGCCAATCGAGCTTGATCCCAGCCAAACTGCGAGCCAACATTCGTATCTGTCAATTCGATTAAGTGCCAATCTGACCGTAAAACAATTGCTCACGCACATATATGTGCTCATCCCTGTGTTGGATAATACCAAGCACTATTGGATTGGCCAAGATGAGGTGAGCAAATTGTTACGCAAAGGTGATGGTTGGTTGGCGCAACATCCTGAACGTGAATTGATTACCATGCGCTATTTGCGCTATCAAAAAAGCCTGGCCAGCACTGCGCTTGAGCAGTTGTTGCAAGCGACCGCGCCCGAGACAGTTGCCCAAACAGAAGCAGATGACGAAACAGCAACGACCGAAGTTCGCGAACGCCAACAAAGCCTGCATACCCAGCGCCACAACGTGATTGTGCAACGCTTGAAGGCAGCAGGCGCACAACGGATCTTAGATTTGGGCTGTGGCGAGGGCAAACTCTTGCGCGAATTGCTCAAGGATGCGCAATTTAGCAGCGTCGTGGGCATGGAGTTGAGCACACGCTCGTTGGCGATTTTGCAGCAACGGGCTGAACGCTTGCCTGAGCAGCAACGCCAACGCCTCAGCTTATTACACGGCTCGTTGCTCTATCGCGATGAACGATTAAAGGGCTTCGACGCGGCGGCAATTGTTGAAGTGCTGGAGCACCTTGAGCTTGGCCATTTGCCAGCTTTTGAGCAAACAGTATTTGGTTTTGCGCACCCGAAATTGGTGCTGGTAACAACGCCAAACCGTGAGTACAACCAATTGTTTCCTAGTTTGCCCGCTGATCAGTTGCGCCACCGCGACCATCGTTTTGAGTGGACGCGCGCTGAGTTTGCAGCTTGGGCCGAGCGCGTTGCCTCAACCTACAACTATCGGGTGACAATTGAGCCATTAGGCCCAGAAGATGCCAACCATGGCGCGCCTTCGCAATTGGGGGTGTTTGAAGATGCAACCTAAACTTCATTTGGCGCTCGGAACCCATGTGGTTTTGCT
This sequence comes from Herpetosiphon llansteffanensis, assembly GCF_003205875.1. GTDB lineage: Bacteria > Chloroflexota > Chloroflexia > Chloroflexales > Herpetosiphonaceae > Herpetosiphon > Herpetosiphon llansteffanensis. The sequence goes on along the minus strand of NZ_PUBZ01000033.1, from coordinate 65,069 downwards.
GCGCTCAATCGAAAACCAAACCAAGCATAGCATGGCGCAGGTGGTTGCAACGCCTTGCGAGCATAGCGAACGCTACACGGTGCGCTGCGTTGATGGCACGCTCTTGCAATTAACCCGCCAAGATTTTGGCTTGCGCAAGCAATTCAACGACCCGTTAGCGGGTTTGGAGCAACCAAACTTGGCCGAACAGCGCGATTGGATTCACTATCGCTGCGTGATTGGCTCGCGGGCTTATGGCCTTGATACGCCCGAATCGGATACTGATTGGCGTGGCTTTTTTGTGCCGCCAGCCAACGTGCATTGGGGGCTTGCTGGCATTCCTGAGCAATATGAATTGAGCGCAACTCAAGAACATTATTGGGAAGTGCAAAAATTCTTGAATTTGCTGTTGCGCGCCAATCCAAGTGCCTTGGAATGTTTGTATAGTGATTTGGTTGAGCATGCCTCGCCCTTGGCGCTTGAGCTGCGGGCAATGCGCCATAGCCTGCTGACCAGCCGCATTTATCAAAGCCACAATAGCTATGTGCTGGCCCAATTTCGCCTGCTCGAACGCGATTTGCGCACCAACGGCAGCTTGCGCTGGAAACATGTGATGCACCTGATTCGGCTTTTGCTAAGTGGGATTCATGGCTTGCGCCACGGCGAATTACGCTTGCGCCATGTTGAACATCGTGAGCAACTGATGGCGATTCGGGCTGGCGAAATGCAATGGGATGCGATTAACCGCTGGCGAATTGCCTTGCACGCCGAATTTGAACAAGCCTATGCCACCACCAAATTGCCAATTTTGCCCGATCTTGCGGCGGCAAATGCCTGGCTCTTAGCCGTGCGCCGCGCTCAAGTGGCCTAAGGAGAGACATTGATGGAACTAGGAATACCCGAATTTTGTTTAGTAATTTTGATTGGCGCTTCTGGTGCAGGGAAATCGACCTTTGCCCAGCGCCATTTCAAGCCAACCGAAATTATTTCTTCCGATACCTGCCGCGCCATGCTCGCCGATGACGAAACTGATCAAGCGGTTTCTGCTGATGCCTTCGATTTGGTGTATACGATTGCGGCCAAACGCCTAGCCTTGGGCCGCTTGACCGTGATCGATGCGACCAATGTTCAAGCAGCAGCGCGCCAACCCTTGTTAGCCTTGGCGCGCCATTATCACGTTTGGCCGGTGGCGATTGTGCTGCAAACGCCTGAACGAGTTTGTTTGGAGCGCAACGTAGGCCGTGCCAATCGCAACTTTGGCGATTTTGTGGTCAAGCGCCAAGTTGATAATTTGCGGCGTTCGCTGCGCAACCTGCGCGATGAAGGTTTTCGGGTTGTACATAGCGTTACGCCAGAGCACGTTGATGCCATTGAAATTGTGCGCCAACGAGGGTGGAGCAACCGCAAAACCGAGCATGGCCCATTCGATATTATTGGCGATGTTCATGGTTGCTATCCCGAACTAGAGCGTTTGTTGTTGGAATTGGGCTATAGCATTAACCTCACGCCAGGCCACAACTATGGCTTTATGGTCACGCCACCTGCTGGCCGTCGCGCCGTGTTCGTTGGCGATTTAGTTGATCGTGGACCGGATTCAGTGGGCGTGTTGCGCTTGGTGATGAGCATGGTCGAAACAGGCGCTGCCTTGTGTGTGCCCGGCAATCACGACGATAAATTGGCCCGCGCATTGGCTGGGCGCAAAGTGAAGCAAACCCATGGCTTGGCCGAAACCATGCAAGCTTTGGCCGAAACCGACGAAGCCTTTCGTCAAGCAGTGCGCCAGTTTATCGAAGGAATGGTGAGCCACCTGATTTTTGATGATGGTAAATTGGTTGTGGCCCACGCTGGCATGAAGCAAGCATTGCAAGGCCGCATGTCGAAGCATGTGCGCGAATTTGCCTTGTATGGCGAAACGACAGGCGAAACCGACGAATTTGGCTTGCCTGTGCGCTACCCGTGGGCCAAAGAATATCGCGGCGAGGGCTTGGTGGTCTATGGCCACACGCCGATTCCGCAGCCAGAATGGCTCAATAATACGCTGGATATTGATACTGGTTGTGCCTTTGGTGGAGCCTTAACTGCCTTACGCTACCCAGAGCGCGAGTTTGTGCAGGTGCCAGCATTGGCCCAATATGCTATTCCAAAACGACCGTTGGAATACAATGCAAGCCAACTTGCGGCCCAGCAGGAAAACGACCACGTGCTCAATTTGAGCGATTTTCAAGGCAAACTCAAAATCAGCACCAGCCTAATGAGCCAAATTAACCTGCGCGAAGAACAAACCGCCGCCGCCTTGGAAGTGATCAGCCGCTTTGCCATCGAGCCGCAATGGCTGATGTATCTACCACCAACCATGTCGCCATCGGAAACCAGTCAACGTGATGGGTTCTTGGAGCATCCCGCCGAAGCGCTCGATTACTATCGGCGGGCGGGAGTTAACGAGGTTGTGTGCGAAGCCAAACATATGGGTTCGCGGGCAATTGTAATTATTTGCCGCGATAGCACCGTGGCTCAAGCTCGGTTTGGCGTGTTTGGCGAGCAGATCGGGGTTTGCTATACCCGCACTGGCCGACGCTTCTTTAACGATCCTGAGCTAGAAACCGCCTTTTTGCAACGAGTGCAGCAGGCAATTACCAAGCTGAATTGGTGGGAAAACTTCGATTCAACCTGGTTTGCCTTGGATTGCGAACTATTGCCATGGTCGGCCAAAGCCCAAGATTTGATTCGCAAGCAATATGCGCCAGTTGGTGTTGCCGCGACCGCCAGCATGAGCGCAGCCCAAGCAGCCTTGCAACAAACGGTTACGCGCATGCCCGAATCGGTTGAATTGCAAGCCTTGATTGCGCATACCCAACTGCGCCAACAGGCAGTCCAAGGCTATGTTGATGCCTATCAACAATACTGCTGGCCCGTGCAAAGCCTTGATGATTTGCGGCTAGCGCCATTTCATCTGCTGGCCTGCGAGCAACGCCCATTTTACGATCGTGATCACGAATGGCATATGCAAACCTTGGCTGCGTTGGCCGAAACCGAGCCGCGTTTGTTTATTGCCACCGAGTATCGTGTGGTCGATTTGCACGATCAGGCCAAAGTTGAGCAGGCAATCGAATGGTGGCAAAGTCTGACCGCAGCTGGCGGTGAAGGCATGGTCGTGAAGCCCAAGCAATGGGTTGTCCAGAATGCGCGCGGCCTTGTGCAGCCTGCAATCAAATGTCGCGGCCCTGAATATCTGCGCATTATCTATGGCCCAGAATACGATTTGCCCGAAAACCTCGCTCGTTTGCGTAAGCGAGGCCTGAGTGGCAAGCGTTCGTTGGCCTTGCGCGAATTGGCTTTAGGCCTCGAAGCCCTTGATCGCTTTGTCAATCGCGAACCATTGCGGCGGGTGCATGAATGTGTTTTTGGCGTACTCGCCCTCGAAAGTGAGCCTGTCGACCCGCGCTTGTAGCGTTTGGGTATCGGTTGTTGGGGGTCGGGGATTCGATTGTTGATCCAGGCAGATGGAGTATAGCTGTACTGGTACATTGGATTGGCAATCGTGTTCCCTCACCCCCCAACCCCCTCTCCCACTGAACGCGGGCGAGGGGGAGCCGACAATGTTGTTGTATCACACATCGTGACAGAACCGCACGATTAAAGCCCCGCGCACGGGAGAGGGGTTGGGGTGAGGGGATCAGGCGGTGGTTAACGTGATGAACCAGTACACATAGTGCATAGCCTATATCCTCATGTTCTCTGCGTTAAACCAGCTAGCTTAGCCTTCTGACTTTTGACTTTTGCCTTCTGCCTTTTCTTGCCAGCCCCACTCTTTGAGCAATTGGCGATCTTTTTTGGAGAGCGTGGCATGGCGCAGCATATCGGGGCGGCGCTCGAGCGTGCGGCGCAGGCGTTGCTCGTGTCGCCATTTGGCAATATTGGCGTGATGCCCGCTGAGCAAAATTGGCGGCACTGCCACCCCATTCCAATCCGCTGGTTTGGTGTAGTGCGGATACTCCAAAAGGCCATCGTCGTGGCTTTCGTGGGCCAGCGATTCGGGGTCGAGCACTTCGGGTACGAGCCGCCCAACCGCATCAACAATCGTCATCGCCGCTAGCTCGCCGCCAGTTAATACAAAATCGCCAAGCGACACTTGATCGGTCACATACTGTTCAATATAGCGTTCGTCGATGCCTTCATAATGACCACAAACCAGCACCAAGCGCGGCAATTTGGCCCATTCACGAGCTATATTTTGGTTAAATACCCGACCGCTGGGAGTCATCAAGACCACCGGCGCGGGATTCGGCTCGGCGGCCAAGACCGCTTCGGTGCAGAGCGCCAACGGGCCTGGTTTCATCACCATTCCTGCGCCGCCGCCGGTTGGCGAATCGTCAACCATCTTGTGCTTGTCGGTGGCATAATCGCGAATATCATGCAGCTGAAATTGCAATAATTCGGCTTGGGCTGCTCGTTTTAAAATGCTTTCAGTCAGCGGGCCAGTAAACATGGCCGGAAACAAGGTCAAAATATCAAAGCGCATTGCAAAATCCTATCGTGCCAAGAGTGAGAATTGTTTGTCGTTGATTACCCAAATATGATACTCGATGGCTTGGGGCTGGTGCAAAACAGTGGGAAATCGGCATGAATCTGATCTTCCAAGCAGGCAATGGAGTTGGTACAATGCCAGCAACGCTTTCCCATAACTATTATCATTCTTCGCTTGGCGATCGTTGCTGAAAGGGCGTTTATTTGGCGGCTTGATTGGGAAACAACCAGCAGCAACGACTCGTCAATAGCTTAAAGTGACATATGCATGCTCAATCCACACCCTTTAACTACTAGATTGATCAATGCACCGTAAAGGCCAAGCGTCGGATTGCCAGTTGGCGATTTGGCGCTGTTGAACCTCGCGACCTCACCAGCGTCTTTACACATAACCGTTGCTAGGGCAGCATTTGTTGGACTACAACGGGAGGTATTCATGATGAGTCGACGTGCTGGTATTTTAATTATTGCGCTTGTTAGTTTGGCAATGATGGTGGGCTTGACCGCCTATGCGCTGGCGGTGCGGCCAGTTGTTGAGCAATTAGCGCCAAGCTCGCCAACCCTCTTTACCCAACTTCAGTACCCGTTTAATGCAAGTCTGATTCCGGTTGGCGAAGTGCTCACCGTGCATTCGCGTTCGTGGGGCAGCGAACCAATCGAGAATGTCGAATTATGGGCCGATGGTCAGCCGTGGGATCTGCAAGCTGCTAATGATGCGACCGTATACGAAGGCCTTTTTGCTTGGCAATCGCGCAGTTTAGGCGACCATAGTTTGGTGGCGCGCACCAACGATGCAACGAAAATTCCCTCAACCTCGCCAATTGTGCGCTTGAACGCTGTTTTGCCCTACGAACCAGTGGTCACCTTTCAAGTGCAACAATCGGCGGGCGAAAGCATCGAAAGCCTTGGCAAAGCCTTTGGCATCGAACCCCAAACCCTCTTGAAGCTCAACCCACAGCTTGGCGATTTGCCAGTTAATCAGCCCTTGGGCCGTGATCAGTTGATCACGGTTCAGCTTGCTGGCCAGTTTACGCCAATTAGCAATACCACGAGCCTAAGCCCGAACCAAGCTAGCTTGCCAGCAGATTTGGCCAGCCTACCGTTGGCAACGCCCTATGATCCCAATACAATCTGGTTTGATTTGCAGCGGCGTTTTGGCACTGCTAGCCTGCCGTTAGCTCCTGAGGCGCTGGTAGGTAGCAACAATTGCACAACCGAATTGGTCTTTACGCCCAAATCTCCTGATGCTGATGGCTTTTTTATCTATCGCGCAGGCCCCGACCAAAGCCAATTTAATCTGGTGGCGACGGTTGCGGCCAATGGTTCTGGCCCTCAGCGTTGGCAAGAGCCAGCTGCATTTGGTCAAACGCTGTATTATGTGGTGGCTTTTAATCCAGCTGGTGCTGCAACCAGCCCAGTTGTGGCTTTGAATAATGCTGATTCTGCTTGCGCAAGTGTGCAAGTGCCGCACTTTGCGAGCCTCATTCTCAGCCCCAAAACTGCGGTCAGCGATGTGTATTGCTATAGTTCGTTAGCCAATGGCCCATGGCAACGCGTGCCGAATCAAGGCTTTTTAGCGCCCATTGCTGGCGGCTACGATTTGGCCAGTGCCTTGCCACTGAGCGTAATCAGCGCCAGCCAAAACTGGAATTTGGAATGTTGGGGCTGGAATGGCACGCAACCGCAATTATTGGGCGCTACCAGCACAACATTAAACTTGGGCCAAACCCAAGCCATCGCCCTCGATGCTGATTTATTTAGCGTTCAAGGCCAATTGCAAACAGCAGCCACAACTCAGCAACTGCCAACCCTAAGTTCCATTGCTCCGCCAACCAACCTACGCCTAACCACCACGCTTGATGAATGTCTGCAAGCAGCACCCCAAGCTGATGATTTTTGGCGTACTGCGTGCAGCACCAATCTGGCGACGGGAGCGACGGTATTAATTTGGGACTGGAACGAGCAATCTTGCTTTCCAACTGCTGAGGGCCAAGATTGTAGCGCCAATGCCAACCTTGAAGGCTTTCAAGTGAGCGACCGTTTGGCTGGAACGCCGCTCGAATTAACCAGAGTTGCTGCTGGGCAACGCTTGTTGTTTTTGGCTCCTCGCACTACGCCAAGCGCCACCGATGAATGTTTGAGCGTGCGGGCCTATCGTGGTTTGGCAATTTCGCTGGATAGCGAAGTGGTGTGTTTGCCAGCATTCAAATTGGCTGCTGGAAGCTATCAACTGCTGCCAAGCCAATTTCAATTTGGTGCTGGCCTTGCGCAAGAAACGGTTGGGGCTGACTGCCCTGCCTTGCCGATTAATCAAAGCCAACAAACAACCTTGACCTATCCCTATGCCAGCAGTTTGTTGTTGCTGCAACGTTATAGCGTTGCTGAAGCCAGCTGCCGCCGCTACACTGCTAGCTGGTTTGATGGCACTGTGAGCTTTGTGTTGCCGCGGCTTGATCAAACGGTGACGGGCTTAGAATTAACCTTTAATCGAACCAGTGAGCGTGAACCAAGCGAGGCTGAACCATGTAACGCCAACGCAAGTTTACAGCTTGGCAGTGCAACCCAAACGATTGCTTGGCAAAGTTTGCCAGCAAGTGGGGAGATTAAGCTCAGGCTTGATCAGGCTTTGCTTGATCAACTTGGCCAAGCCAACGCCCCCAAATTAAGCTTTATGCTGCAAGCTGAGCGCCAACTTGCCAACTTGAATCAACGTTGTAGCAGCGAGCTTAGCGATTTTTCACTGAAACTAACGGTGCAACCATGAAACGATTGCTTGGATTATTGCTCATTGGTATGTTGGCCGCTTGCCAGCAACAAGCGCCCGCGCCAAGTCCAGCCCAAATTGTGCCCCAAGTTTGGATTGACGCGCCCTTAGCAGGAAGTTCGTTGGAGCTTGGCGCAATTCAAGTGCTGGCTCATGGCTATCATCCCTTGGGATTGAGCACAATCGAATTAAGCGTTAATGGCGCAGTTGTGGGTAGCCAACAGCCAACAATGCGTGGCTCGCAATTTGGCTATGCCACCTTCAATTGGCAAGCAAGCGAGCCTTCGGCCTATCGGTTGGCGGTTCGCGCCCAAAGTAGCCAAGGCCAATGGAGCGATGTTGCAATTGCTGATGTTGCAGTTGGCCAAAGCAATGCCGTTAGTATGGCCGCTTTGCCTAGTGCTACCAGCCTGCCAACGGCCACAATTACGCCCACGGCAACCCCAACCAGTTCGCCAACCTTGACGGCTACCCCAACGCGCCCAGTTGCGAGTGCCACAGTTCGAGCATCGCCAACTCGTGTGCCACCATCGATTACGCCCGTGGTCATCACCAATGTTCCCATTGCACCGACAGCAACCAACACGCCAGCGCCGCCGACGGCAACTGATACCCCAGCGCCGCCAACGGCCACCGACACACCAGCGCCGCCGACAGCAACCGACACGCCAGCGCCGCCGACAGCAATCGATACGCCAGTGCCGATCGTGCCGCCAGTGTTTGGTGAACCATCGGCCTCTACCCGTGAATTTACCAACGTTGCTGATTGTACCTATCCTGATAGCGTTTCGATTAGCGTCTCAATTGAGAATTTTCCTGCTGGCGATGTGAGCTTGTACTATCACGCTGGGCCAAGTCGTTGGCAATCGACCGTAATGCAGCCTGATGGCCGTGGCAACTGGAACCGCACGATTCGCGGTGCTCGCGAAATGTCGGGCCAACGCTATGGTGGATTCGAATATTATATTTTGGCTCAGGGCAGCGATGGTCAATCGGCCCAAACCCAAACCTACGGCGGCATCGAGTTTCTGCCATGTAAACCGTAGCCATATCAAAAGGCAAAAGTCAGAAATCAAAAGTCAGAAGGCGAAAATCAAAGGGATAAAAAGCCCCTCGCCCATGTTTTGTGGTTGAGGGGCTTTTAAATTTATGCTTACTGGCCAGTATATTGGGCGGCATAGGATTCTGAGGCGGGAATATTCGTAATCACATCAATCAGCACCCCATTGGGATCGGCAGTAATAAAATGGCGTTGGCCCCATTCCTCGCTGCGTAGATCAAGCAGCACTGGCAGCCCTGCACCTGTGATCAATCGTGCATAGAGTTCATCAACATTCTCGACCTCGAAATTAAGCAGCAGGCCGGTTGTTGGGCGTTGACCGGCTACTGGCACACTGGCATGCGTATAATCGAGCACTGCAAGCTCATAGTGCTGGGCTGTATCGTGGCGCAAACTTACATACCAATCCGATTCAAACGTTGCGCTAAAGCCAAAGTGCTCAATATAGAAAGCTGCTGTTTCGGCAATTCGATTAGTCGCAATCACTGGGTACATGCTGCTTAGTTGCATACTCACTCCTAATCTACTATACTTTGTGTAAAACATACAATCTGTATGTTTCTTTATAAACACTATACATACATGCTGTATGTTTGTCAATAGTAGGAGCTTTTTATGCCAACGAAACGCCCGACCACCAAGCCCGAACAACGAGCGGCTACGATTGCCAAACTGATTGCGGTGGCGCGGGTCCAATTTGCTGAACATGGCTATGCTCACGCCGCAACCGAGCAAATTGTACAGTTGGCAGGCGTAACCAGAGGCGCACTGTACCATTATTTTGATTCCAAAGAGGGCTTGTTTCGCGCAGTAGTAGCCGAAATTCAACGTGATTTGGCGCAACGGATTATCAGCGCTACCGAGTCAATCAGCGATCCATGGCAGCAATTGTTGGTTGGCTGTCGTGCATTTTTGAGCGCCAGCCTTGATCGTGATATTCAACGGATTGGCTTGCTTGATGGCCCGGCAATTCTTGGCTGGGAGGCATGGCGTAAGCTCGATGCAGAAAATTCAATGCGCCTGCTTGAGTCGTCAATTCAGCAATTGGCTGATAGCAGCATCATTGCGCCGGCTTCGGTAACTGCTGCCACGCATTTACTTTCGGGGGCAATGAACGAGGCAGTTTTATGGATTGCCCAAGCAGCTGAACCACAGCAGGCACTCGAGGCAACGATCGTCGTGCTCGAACAATTGCTCAGAGGGCTGCGCCAAGATTGATACTTTTATTAATACTTTTTTGACATTTTTATTAAGATCATTTAATATATTTCCTATCCACCCCAAACCATCAAGCGACACCACTCCCTAGTGACAACAACACCTGTGTCGAATTAGTGGCGTTCAGACACTATCGAGCGAACAAGGTTGTTCGTGTGGTTGGTTCAATCCCTATCTCTTTAGGAGGGTTCATGAAGCCGTCACGCATCGTTCGGTTGGTTGGTTCACTCGCTTTAACGGTAGGTCTTATGGCTCCGCTCAGTGCTTTAGGCCAAACGCGGCAGCCAGTTCAGCAAACGGAGCCGCTTGATCAAGCGCGCGCCTATCATCTTGAAGGCGTTACCAACCGCGAAGATCGCAATGCGATTGCCGCAACTGGTGCTTCAATTGATGCAGTTCATGGCAGAGTGTTGGATATTACAGCGAATGCAGAAGAAGCTGCCGCGATTGAGCGTTTGGGCTTTAAGTTGGTCGAACTGCCAGAACTGACGGATTTTCCAGGGGCCGATTCAGCCTACCACAACTATGCTGAAATGACCGCCAATGTTGCAGCGGTAGTTGCCAGCAAGCCGAATATCGTGAGCCGCTTTAGCATTGGCCGTTCGTATGAAAACCGCGATTTGATTGCGGTAAAAATTAGCGATAATGTTGGCACCGATGAGAACGAGCCAGAAGCCTTGTTCATTGGTCAACACCACGCCCGCGAACACCTAACCGTCGAAATGACCTTGTATCTGTTGCACTTGTTGGTCGATAACTATGGCCTCGACAATCGCATTACCAACATCGTCAATAATCGCGAAATCTACATCGTTTTCAGCTTGAATCCTGATGGCAGCGAATACGACGTGGCAACTGGCAGCTATCGTAGCTGGCGCAAAAATCGCCAACCAAATAGCGGCTCTTCGTATGTTGGCATCGACCTCAACCGCAACTATAGCTACAAATGGGGCTGCTGTGGTGGCTCCAGTGGTTCAACCTCGAGCGATACCTATCGCGGGGCCAGCGCTTTCTCCGCACCTGAAACCCAAGCGATTCGCAACTTTGTGGCTAGTCGGGTGGTTGGTGGCAAGCAACAAATCAAAACTTCGATTTCATTCCACACCTATAGCGAGTTGGTATTGTGGCCCTATGGCTACACCTACGATTCGTATCCTAGCGATATGGTGCGCGATGATTATGATGCCATGGCAGCACTTGGCCGCACGATGGCTTCGAGCAATGGCTATACGCCGCAACAAGCAAGCGATTTATACGTTGCCGATGGCACGTATGAAGATTGGGCTTATGGCGTGCATCGCATTTTTGCCTATACCTTTGAAATGTATCCAACCAGCGCCAGCCCAGGTTTCTACCCACCTGATGAAGTAATCACCCGTGAAACCAGTCGCAACCGTGAATCAGTCTTGTATCTGTTGGAACAAACCGATTGTCCCTACCGCGCGATTGGCAAAGAAACCCAATATTGCGGTGGTGGCACGCCAACCCCAACGCCTGGCCCAACCGCAACACCTGGCCCAACCGCTACGCCAAGTCCAGTTGTTACCGTGTTCAGCGACGATTTTGAAACCAATAAAGGCTGGACGGTTAACCCCAACAGCACCGACACTGCGACAACTGGCGCATGGGAACGTGGCGACCCAGAAGCAACCGATAGCAGCGGAGCCAAACAACTTGGCACAACCGTCAATGGCAGCAACGACTTGGTAACTGGCCGTTTAGCTGGTAGCTCAGCAGGAGCCTACGACCTTGATGGTGGCGCGTCGTCGGTCCGTTCGCCAGCCTTTACGCTGCCAAGTTCTGGTAATTTGAGTTTGAGCTTCAGCTACTACTTGGCCCATGGCTCGAATGCCAGCAGCGCCGATTACTTCCGCGTCTCGGTCGTAACCAGCTCTGGCACGGTCAAAGTCTTTGAAAAATTAGCCAGTGCCAGCGATGTTGATGCAGCTTGGACGATTGCCAACGTCAGCTTGAATAGCTATGCTGGCCAATCAGTCCGAATTGTGTTCGAGGCTTCTGATGCAAGCACTGCTAGCTTGGTGGAAGCCGCCGTGGATAACGTCAGCGTTACCCAACGCTAAGCTTTAGCCGAACGTAGGTTGCGCTTAATCTCGTCTGTGCTCTTTGGGTACAGACGAGATTGATTTAACTCGTCATAATGTGGTAGGGCGTTTGACGCGACTGGGTATCGCGCCTATAATGCGCTGTTGCGATGGGAGTTTCTTTAGGTATCTCTGGGTGGGCTGTATTCCTCGCCACGCCCATCCCTCACCAAACACGGAGGCAGCGTTCGTCGTGCGTAAGCAAGTAATTAGTGCCCTCGTCGTGACGATTGTGGTAGTTGCTTTGGCATCTTGGATTGTTTTCTTTCCCAAGTCGTTTCAAAGCCTGACCGGTCGCGATGTTTCAACCCACCTAGGTCTCGACCTACAAGGCGGCTCGCAAATCTTTTTACGTCCCGCCGACCCCGATGTTGATGATTTGACCGCCAAACTCGAAAATGCCGCTGGCGTAATTGAACGCCGCGTCAACGGGCTTGGTGTGAGCGAATCGGTTGTTCAAGTCGTTAACGGCGATAGTATTGTGGTGGAATTGCCAGGGGTCAAAGATCCTGCGGCAGCTTCAAATGCACTCAAAGGTGCTGGTAACCTCGAATTTATTGATCCACAAGGTCAATATTTGCCCGAAGGTACCGAAGTATGTACCACGGCAACGCCACGCTATCCGATCACGGTTCAGTTGCCAAGCAGCGTAACTGGCACGAGTGGCGTAACCACCACCGATAGCTTGAGCAGCACCAATCCGTTGTCGCCAACGAGCAATTTGACGACGACAACCCCAACCACACCTACCGAGCGGCCTTGTGATACGCCATACACCACGATTGCTCGTGGTACGGATCTCGACACCAGCCAAGTTGCCTTGACAACTGATCAAGCTGGTCGGCCAGCGGTGTTCTTCCGTTTCCAAACGAACTCGGAATCGGCTAACCAAATTGCGAGCTTTACCAGCCAAAATGTTGGCCGCCCGATGTCGATTGTGGTTGATAACCGCGTGATTTCTAGCCCACAAGTTAATGGTTCCTTGCCTGGCGAAGGGATTATTACGATGGGCGCGACGGGCACAACCGTTGCTGAGCAAAATTCGCAAGCCCAAGCACTGCAAAACCAGCTCAAATATGGGGCCTTGCCTGTAACCTTAATCGAAGATAGTAACCGCAGCATTAGCGCAACCCTTGGCAACGATTCAATCGAAGCTAGTAAAGTTGCTGGCGCGGTTGGCTTGATCGCGGTTATGTTGTTTATGCTCATGTACTATCGCTTGCCTGGCTTAATCGCCAACGTTGCGCTCCTTATCTACACTGTGCTCTCATTTGCGGTTTATAACTTGGTTCCGGTCACCTTGACCTTGCCAGGGATCGCAGGTTTTATTTTGTCGATCAGCTTAGCTGTTGACGCAAACGTGTTGATTTTCGCACGGATCAAAGAAGAACTGCACCGTGGCCGCTCATTGGAACGGGCAGTTGAAGATGGCTTCAACCACGCATGGCCATCAATCCGCGACTCCAACGCCTCAACCTTGATTACAAGCTTTATCTTGTATGTCTTGGGTAACGGGCTCGGTGTAAGTATCATTCAAGGCTTTGCATTAACCTTGGCCTTGGGGATTATCATCAGCTTGTTTACGGCAATCACGGTTTCGCGCATGTTGTTGCGCTTGACCATTGATCTTGGGGTTTCGAATGCACGTTGGTTCGGGGTCAACCCCGAAGAAGATGCTGCCGAAGTTGCAGCCTTGTCGTCAGAGCAAGCATAATAGTTGATTTTCAGCTATATCATCGATAAAGGATTGGGCTATGTTAGATTTAGTGCGTCGGCGCTATTTGTGGTTTGCGATTTCGATCCTGACCATTATTCCAGGCTTGATTAGCATTCTGGTATTTGGCATGAACCTTGGGGTTGACTTCTCTGGCGGCGCACGCTGGGAAATTCATATTCCAAGCATTAGCCAAACCCGTGATGGCTTAGAAAACGAAATTAACGACGTTTTCACTGATAGCGGCATTGAGGGTGCGCGCACCCAATTGTCACAAGGCACGACCAACAATCAACAATTTGTAATTGCCTTTGTGCGTTCCAAGTTGGTGCAGAGCGATTCAGCTGAGCGTAAAGCAGTTGAAACTGGTTTGATCAGCAAATTCGGTGCTGATACGCGGATTGAAACCTTGCAAACCGTTGGTGAAACGGTGCGTGGCCGTTCGATTCGTAACGCAGTTGTGGCGATCTTTATTGCCTCGTTGGCGATTATGGGCTACTTGTGGGCCGCCTTCCGTGGCACACCCAACCCATTGCGCTACGGCGTTTGCGCCATCATCGCGATGTTGCACGACGTGTTGGTCGTCATCGGCATGGCTTCAATTTTGGGCTGGTTAATTGGCCTCGAAGTTGATGCGTTGTTTATGACCGCCGTTTTGACCGTGATTAGCTTCTCGGTTCACGATACGATTGTGGTGTTCGACCGCGTGCGCGAAAACTTGCGCCGCTCAAGCGACGATTACGAACGAGTGGTCAATCGCTCGATCGTGCAAACCTTGACCCGCTCGATCAACACCCAATTTACCTCGTTCTTTACCTTGACAGCCTTGTTGCTGTTTGGTGGCGAAAGCATTCGCTCGTTTGTCTTGATTCTATTGCTTGGCTTGATCAGCGGTACCTATTCATCGATCTTCAACGCTGCCCAATTGTTGGTGGTGTGGGAAAATCGCGAATGGCGCAACTGGTTTGGCCGTGGCAAAGATAAAGCCAAACCAGCCGCTGCCTAATTGATCCTGCCCATCGCAGATCCAAAAATGCCCCGCTCGTTGCTACGAGCGGGGTTTTCTGTTTTAGTAAATGCTACTTGGACTAAGTGTATTGGTTCATTGGATTAACAACGGCTTGATCCCCTCACCCCCCAACCCCTCTCCCACGTGGCGGGCGAGGGGCTTTCACACTTTGGTTCTGCCACGATATATGGTAAAAGCGGTCGCCCCCCTCGCCCGCGTTCTCGTGGGAGAGGGGGCTCTTACAAGGGTAGGTTGTTAAGACTCCCTCACCCCAACCCCTCGCCCGTGGCGCTTTAATTCCATGGTTTTTTGTGGAATTCGTGGTGAAAACCCAAGGCTCCCCCTCTCCCGCGTCCAGTGGGAGAGGGGGTTGGGGGGTGAGGGAACGCTCCACAGCCGACCAATCGCAAAAACCTACCCTCTAAGCAATTGGAATGGTTAGCAGGAAGAGTGCGCCTGGGCCATCATCATTCGCAACCCAAATCCGCCCGCCATGGGTTTCAATTGCCAAACGGCAGTAGGTCAAACCAAGCCCCGTGCCTTTGATGCCAGTTTGCTTAACTTGGGCAAACTTTTCAAAAACCCGTTCGCGGTATTGGGCTGGAATCCCAGGCCCAGCGTCACGCACGCCCAGCAAAATCCATTGGCCATTGGGGTGATCGTTGGGTAATTGGCCAGCTTGGGCTTTATGCACATCAATGGTGATGGTTGATGAAGCTGGGCTGAACTTAATTGCATTATCGAGCAGGTTTTGCACAACCCGCTCTAGCGTTTGCACATCAACCGAAGCTTTGGGGGTATTTTCGGCAATATTCAGCGCCACATGCACTTTGCGTTCGTTGAGCAATGGCTCATAATTTTGCATCACAGAACGAATGACATCATCAACCGCCACCGTTATCGGTGTAATCGGCATCTGGCCTGCTTCCAACTTGCTAATATCCATCAGCAAATTGACCATATCGAGCAGGCGGGCACTGCTGCGGAGCGCAATTTTGACAATTTTATCTTGGCCTTCGCTGAGGTCGCCAACCATCTTTTTGGCCAGCATATCCAGCGAGGTCATAACCGAGCTTAGCGGCCCGCGCAAGTCGTGAATCATCATATAGGTCAAGTCGTGGCGCAGGTTTTCGGCCTCGATCTCGGTGGTAATATCGCGTAGCACAATAATAATTGGGTGCGGGCTTTGATTAGCGGCACTTTGCACCGGCAGGGTCGTCCATTCCAGCCATTGGCTGCGCAAGCCGCCCAATTCCAATTGGCCGCGACCTTCAACCAAGCGCCCACGACTAACCTTGTAAATTGCCAAGGTCAATTCGCTCCACGCTTCCTCTGATTTGTTCCATTGCGCGCACCAATGCGTCAGCAGCAAATCGACTGGCTCGCCAAGCAATTCGGCAACTTCGCTGCTGCCGATCATGGTTTGTGCCGCCGCATTAACTTCGACGACCCGCAACTCGGAGTTCAGCAAAATAATGCCTTCTTCGGTCGAGGCCAAAATCGAGGCCAAACGGTCGCGGCCATTGCTGACTTCTTCGGCCAAACGGCGGGTTTCGACTGCAACAGCTGCTTGGCCAACAAACAACGAAAGCAAATCTTGGGCTTCGCGGTTGGGCAAGGTTTCGGGATACCACAAGTAAATCACGCCCAAGGTTTTGTGGGTTGCCAGCAAGGGCAACATCACCAAGGCTTGGCCGCCCAACTCGCGCAGTACGCTTGGCAATTGCGCGCTATTGCCAAGCAACAAGGGCTTATCGCGTTCAAGCACTTTATGGGCAAATTGAATGATTGCCTCATCAGGCGTGTGTTCAACGCCCAAACCAACGATTGGTTGCAAGGTTGTAGGATCGTTGGGATCGCTGAGCAACACGCCAGCTCCAAGCGCTCCCGTCCAATCGACCATGCCGCCAACCGTAAATTGCCAAATCGCTTGGGCATCGCTGAATGTGCTGTTAATCGCCATGCCGAGTGCGCTCAAGGCAGTTAGACCTTCGACCGTTTGGCGTTGGCGGTCGTAAAGCCGATTGTTTTCGAGCGCGACCGCTAATTGCGTAGCAAAAATCTCCAGCATCTGAATTTGATCGGTGGTTGGTTGCAAGCCGTTTTTGGGTGCATACACCGTCAACAAGCCCAAAAGATCGCCACTGGTGCTGCGTAACACCGCAAATAAGCTATCGTTGGGATGCCACATGCCAGTTCGTAATTCGGGAACTTCGATCCCATTTTGCGGGTCGGGCCACAAACGAGCATCACCATTGCGCCGATGATCGATGTAGTAGGTCGATTCACCACGGCGATATTGTGGTTTGAGCAAGGCCTCAACCCGCGCAGGCTCAATTGTAATGCTGGCTTGGGCAGCGAAAATTTGGCTATCAATGCCTGCGCTGGCAACGCGTTTGATAATTGCTTTGTGGCCAGGCGTAGTTTGCACCAGGCTAATCGTCACTTGATTAAAGCCGGTTGCGCTTTGCACAGCTTCAGCCAAATCTGGCAAGACTGCCCCGAGATTCGATGCTGCCTTGAGCGCATTGCCAATTTGTACAATCTCTTGAAATTGCTTATTGCGCTGGTCAAGCTCGCTAATGCGGCGAGTCAAGGCTTGATCGGTTTGGGTGTAGAGATTAGCATTTTCAATCGCGATGACTGCTTGGTCGGCCACTGCTTCAAGCAAAGCGCGGTCGGCGGCGGTAAATGGCAAGCCACTGCGATGATTGAGAATTTCAATCACGCCCTTGACTCCGCCCGCTCCCAACAAGGGCACACACAGCAAATCGCGGGTTTCATGGCCCACCAACATATCGATGCCCGTGTAAAACGCCGGATGATCGCCAGCGCGATTGGCAATTAATGATTCGCCAGTGCGCAGCACCAAGCCAGCGATGCCAACATTCGAAGGAATGCGATTGCCAAGCAATTGTTGACCAACTGGGCTTAGGCTATAGCGAAACACCAGTTCGTTGGTGGCCTCATCGAGCAACAGCAACGAACCTTCTTCAACATTCAACAGCTCTTGCACCCGACCCATAATCAACGATGGCACGGCCTCAAAATCGAGCGTCGAGGTGATGGTGCGGCCAAGCTCATTTAGCAATTCAAGTTGGCGGGCTTGGCGGGTTGTGCGTTCGTAGAGGCGGGCTTGCTCAAAATTATCAGCGGCGCGATGCGCCAACATCTCCAATTTGCGCAAGGTATCGGCGTTGTAGCGCACCTCTGGTTCGCGCGTATAAATCACCAATGTGCCCAAAACCCGTTCGCCAAAGCGCAATGGCACGCCAGCCCAAAAGAGCGGCGGCGTATCATCGTCAATAAACAATGGCGTAACGTGATAGTGAGCGCAGGTTTCGAGATAGCGATCGGTGATAATTGGCTCGTTGCGCCGAATAATCACCCCAGTTAAGCCATGCGCGACCGTCCATTGCGAATTGGGCGTGGTGCTATGGCCATCGGCGTAGAAATGCGCCGCCACTTGAAACAACTGCGAATCGGTGTCATACAAGGTAACAAACAGATTTTGCGGCCCAAACATCTGTTGAATACCGCGATTGACCGCCTCGATCAACGGCCCAAGTTCGAGCGAGCTATTCAAGCGTTGGCTAATCAAGTTAAACTGGGTCAATTCGCGCAGTTCGGCGACCAATTGTTGATTGTTGGTGATTGTGCACATGCTGGCAGCTGCTTGGAAGGCCAACGGCAATAGCTGTTGATCGCTTGGTTGGGCTTCGGGCAAGGCCAGCCAACCGCGCAAAGTAATGTGCAAGAGTGGCAGCATCGTCCAGCGCAGCTTATCGGCGGTCGTGATGGTGAGAATAATGCCTTGCTCAAGCTGCTCTTGTTGGCTGCTTGAAAGCATTAAATCCAAGGGAATTTCAGGCTGGGTTTCGGCCAAATCAAGCCAAACCAGGTGATAGTGTTGGTTGTGGCGAAATTGCTTGAGGGCGGCGCTTAACGTCGTGTGCAACCCATTGATAGTGGTGGCAGTAGCCAAACGGGGAAGCCACTCAATCATTAAGCGTGCAGGTGAATCTTCAAATGCCTGTTCTTGGGGTTGCATACACATCACGCCTCACATGTGACTGGCCTATCTTACCAAATCTTAGGCTTTTTGACAAAGCTTGGAGTCTGTTTTTAGGCTAGCAAGCGCTAGAGAATTCAACCGCGAAGGACGCGAAGGTCACGAAGCTGGGGTGAGGCAACTATTAAACCACCCTTCATGGCTTGGTTGCTGGCATAAGCAGTGCTACAATAGCAGTATTGTGCAAGAAGGAGCTACTCAATGTTCTCAAATAAGTACGACGTTCCAGAAGGAATGGAAGATCGGGTGCCACCAGGCCAGTATATAACCCAAAAATTTCCAGTCTTGCACTATGGCGAGACTCCAGTTTACAAAGAACTTGAACAAACCTGGGATTTACGGGTTTTTGGCGAGCTTGAGGCCCCAAAAACGTTTTCATATAGCGAATTTCGCGCCTTGCCAACCGTCACCATCGAAAATATCGATATTCACTGCGTAACCCGTTGGAGCAAATTAGCCACCACTTGGACTGGCGTGCGCTTTCGCGATTTCATTCAACATATTCCTGCGCTCAAGCCAAGCGCCAAATATGTGCTTGCCCACTCCGAGGGTGGCTATACTGCCAATATGCCCTTGGAAATGATGTACGATGATGATGTGTTGCTGGCCTATTTGTACGAAGGCGAAGAGCTAGCGCCCGACCATGGCTTTCCCTTGCGCTTGTTTGTGCCCAAAAAATATTTTTGGAAGAGCGCCAAATGGTTGCGCGGCATCGAATTTATGAGCGCCGATCGCTTGGGCTTTTGGGAACGCTACGGCTACCACAACAACGCCGACCCATGGCAAGAAGAACGTCACGCCGACTAAACAGGCATCGACGTTAACTAAAAAACGGTGGATCTGCGTTGATTTCAGCAGATCCACCGTTTTTTAGTTAGGTTTATGGAGTAATGGTTTGAGTTGGATTGACCAATTCGCTGACATCGACCAAGGGTGTTGCTCCCTCGCCGCTAAACACTGGTAATTTACCATCCCAGCGCAACGCCATTTGATAGCGAATCAAGGCATCGGTGACGCTTTCAGCCAGCAGGCGGTTAGCATCTGCTTGGGCTTCAGCACGAATCAAAATCGAGTCGGCATCGCCTTTGGCGGTAGCGCGTTGAGCTTCGGCGCGGCCTTGCGCTTCAACTTTATCTTGCTCGGCCTTAATTTGGGCTTGTTCAAGCTCGTATTTTTGGCGTTCAGCAGCTTGTTGGGCGGTGATTTTGTTTTCCAAGGCTTGCTTCAAATTATCGGGCAAGTGCACTTCGCGAATCACAAAATCTTCCAAAATCAAGTGGCGGCGTTCAAATTCAATAATCAGCTGTTCTTTGACTTTATCAGCCAGTTCAGCCCGTTTGTCGCCGCTGATGCTTTCCCATGTGTAGAGACCAGCAATGGTGGTCAAAATTGAGCGGCTTTGCTGACGCACAACTTGCAGTTCGATCACGTCAAGATCTTGGCCACCCCAATCGGTGTAGAGCGCCGCAGCTTCTTCTTTTTTCACCCGATATTGCACCGCAATGTCAAGGTTGAGTTGTTGAGCTTCGCTCGATTGGACTTTAACTGAATCATCGCCACCGGTACGGCCTTCGTCGCCACTTTGCACCATAATATAGGTTTGCAGCGTGAATGGATATTCTTGGATGGCAGTGGTAAACGGATTAATCAACGTCCAGCCTGGTTCGATGGTAGTGGTGACGTTATTATTGGCTTTGTTGAAGGCAATCCCAACATAGCCTGGTGGAATCGTCTTCCATGATGCCGTTAACAGCACCAAGCCAATCACGGCGACAACGATCGCAATGGCAATTGTGCCAATGCGACGGCCCGATGGGCGCTTGCTAGCGTTGCTCATGGTCATTCCTTTCAATATCATCTTGGCCTGCGGAGCGTAATCCGCGCCACCAATCCATAATCATGGGAGCTAATTCAAGTCCTAAACGGTAGCATAAGACGAGGACAACGATAGCAATAGCGAGCTCGCCTAATGTTCTACTCATAACAGCCTCCTGTGAGGTATTAGCACTCACAGCATCTACTACGTGGCTCATGCGCCAGAGTTGCAAGTAATTTAGCCGATTTTGTGCTCAGCAAGCAACACTTTGTAGCGTTGATCGCCTGCTATCTCGCGCACGTTGCCCAAAGCAGCTTCGAGCAATGGCTCATAGCGTAAAAAGCGATTGGCCACAATCACCAAGCGGCCATTTGGCGCAAGCACTTGGGCTGCTTGTTTCAAGAGATTTTCGGCTAATTGCGGGCTTTGCACGCGGCCAACATGAAACGGTGGATTCGATACGACCAGATCAAATTGCTCGCCACTGACTGCCTGCGTGCCATCAGAGGCCAGCACGCGTCCGCTGATTTGGTTGGTTTGCAGATTACGTTTGGTTGCGTCGATTGCTATCATGGTACTATCGATATAGGTTAAATCAAGCGTTGCTTCGCGGCGTTGCAGCACCATACCCAAAATGCCTGCGCCACAACCAAGGTCAAGCACTCGTTGATTGGGCTGCACCTCAACTGCATCAAGCAACATGGCGCTGGCAGGGTCAAGCTGGCCTTGAGCAAACACGCCCGCTGTCGCTTCGATGATTAATTCAACCTGGCCATGCTTAATCAGATGTTGGCTTGGTTGGCTTGGTTGCGCTTGCCAATTCAGGTTGCGAAACGCCATCACGACATGATGGCCTTTTTTATACAATGTTTTGACGCTTGGCCCGACAATGCTTTCTAAAAGCGTTGTGGCTCCGCTTAATCCTGCTTGCTTTCCACCGCCGATCGCCACAATTCCGCCAGCGTTGGTGTGTTGAGCTGCCAAATTAATCAGTTCTGCGCCACGCTGATTGTCGCTCCACCACAAAATGTTAATCAACACCAGATCAAATGGTTTGCTGGGCTTTAAATCGGTGGTGCTAAAAAATTGGGCTGGCAATTTGGCTTGGGCGAAGCTTTGGCGGGCGGCGGCTAAGGCCACAATTGAATCATCGGCAAAGCTCACATGTGCGCCTGCACGAGCAAGCGCTAAGCCAATGCGGCCAGTGCCAGCGCCAATTACTAAGGCATGTTGGCCTTGTGTAACGACACTCGCTCCCCATTCGGCCAACAAGGTAGCACCCCAATCATCGCGTTCGGTATCGAAGGGCACTGGCAACAACCAAGCATTCATATTAATAACATCCTTATACTGTGCGCCAACCGACGCACGTGTGATTTTGGTAGAATAGCTGCATCATTTTAATCGTGATTGGCTGGTTGCGCTATCGATAGTTTTGAGGCAGGCTACAATGACATTTTCAATTGTTGGCTACGACCCGACCACTGGCGATCTTGGGGTGGCGGTCGCTTCTAAATTTTTGGCGGTTGGCTCGGTGGTAAGTTGGGCACAGGCCGAGGCTGGCGCGATTGCAACCCAATCGTATGCCAACATGAGTTTTGGCCCCGAGGGCTTGGCATTGTTGGCTCAAGGTAATTCGGCTCAAGCGACGCTCGATCAATTGTTGGCTGCTGATGCAGGCCGTGAGCAACGTCAAGTTGGCGTGGTTGATGCGCAGGGCAATGCTGCAACCTGGACAGGCAGCGCGTGTCATGGCTGGGCGGGCGGAAGAACTGGCGCAGGCTATGCAGCCCAAGGCAACATCTTAACTGGAGCCGATGTTGTCGAAGCAATGTCGACTGCCTTCGAGCAAAGCCACGGCGAGTTGGCCGAACGCTTGTTGGCGGCGCTTTTAGCGGGCGATCAGGCTGGCGGCGATCAGCGCGGGCGGCAATCGGCGGCGTTGTATGTGGCGCGCAAGGGTGGCGCATATGGCGGGGTGCTCGATCGCTATATTGATCTGCGGGTTGACGATCATCAAAACCCAGTGCCTGAACTTGGGCGTTTGCTTGGTTTGCATCGTTTTTATCTCACGCCGCCCAAGCCCGACGATTTATTGCCGATTGATACAGCGCTGGCGCTGGAAATTCAGACCATGTTGCAGCAGTTTGGCTACTATCAGGGTGCACTTTCGGGCACGTATGATGCGGCAACCCATGCTGCGTTGCAAGCCTATGGCGGGGTTGAAAACCTCGAAGAACGCTTGGTAAGCGCTACCCATATCGATCGGCAGGTGCTGAATTATTTGCGCAATAACTTTGTGCGCTGATTGAAGAAACTGCAAGGGCCAAAATTGGCTCAAAAAAGCCGCAAATTGGCCCTAAAAACAGCCTTGCGCTAGTTGACTCAGGCACAGGTGTGTGCGATAATGGCGCGTACGGTGTCTGGAAGGGCCAGACAGTAGGGACATGCGTTGGGATCGTGAACATTGACGGGATTCATCCTCTGCCTCAAAAGCGTAAACACATTCCCTCACTATTTGGAATCCTCCAATTGGCAGCCCTGTGATGCGGGCTTATTTTTGTGTAACCGCTTGTGGTAACGAAAGACGACTATGCAACCATATATTCGACCAACCTACCCATTTAGTGCGCTTGTTGGTCAGCCTCGCTTGAAACAAGCACTGGTGCTGAATGCAGTCAACCCACGAATTGGCGGCGTGTTGATTCGTGGTGAAAAAGGCACTGCCAAATCGACGGCTGTTCGGGCCTTGGCACATTTGCTGCCATTAATCACCGTTGTGGCGGATTGCCCCTATAGCTGCCCACCAGATCAGCTTGATCGGATGTGTAGTTCATGTCGTAGTCGTTTGCAAGCAGGCGAAGAATTGCCATTGGCCCAACGCCCAACGCGCTTGGTTGAATTGCCTGTCAGCGCTTCGGAAGATCGCTTGGTTGGCTCGCTTGACCTTGAACATGCCTTGGTCGAAGGTCAACGCCGCTTTGAACCAGGCCTGTTGGCCCAAGTTAATCGTGGTTTGCTCTATGTCGATGAAGTGAATCTTTTGGATGATCACTTGGTTGATATTTTGCTTGATGCTGCGGCAATGGGCATTAACACCGTCGAACGCGAAGGCATTTCGGTTTCGCACCCAGCGCGCTTCATTTTGGTTGGCACCATGAACCCAGAAGAAGGCGAACTCCGGCCTCAATTGCTGGATCGTTTTGGTCTGGTGGTCGAAATTGGTGGCTTGAAAAATGTGCGCGAACGCGTTGATGTGATTCAACGGCGCATGGAATATGATGCAGACCCCGAGCAATTTGTGCAACGCTGGAGCAGCAACGAGCATAATTTGACAGAAGAAATTGCTGCTGCCAAAAAACTCTTGCCACAGGTGCAAATTTCTGAGCAAGATATGGCGGCAGTGGCGATGCTCTCGCTCGAATTGGGCGTTGATGGTCACCGCGCCGACTTGGCGATTCTCGAAACTGCGCGCACCCACGCTGCGCTTGAAGGCCGCACCACGATTTCGCTCGAAGATATTCGGGTTGCAGCCCAATTGGCTCTGCCGCACCGCATGCGTCGCCAACCATTTGCCGAAGTTCGGCTCGATGAGCAGCAACTCAGCGATGTGCTGAACAAAGCAGCTCAAGAGCGCCAACGCGGCAATGAAGAAACTGCGGGGCACGACGAGCTAAAAAAAGCTTAGCCCCATCGGAGGAAGCGTCCAGCGATAGCGAAGAAGCGGGCGATGAAGAACCACCGACTGGGGCTCCGAAAGGCTCGCCACCCCAAAGCAGTAGCCAAGCAGAAAAAGGCGATGGCAAAGTTTTCAACATTGCCCAAGAATATCGCCCCAAGCGTTTGGAAAGCCAAGCTGACTCGATGCGCCGCAAGGCCGGTGGTCGCCGCACGCGCACCAGAACTGAGCGCAAGCAAGGTCGCTATATTACCAGTCGCGTGCCACGCGGCCAATTAACCGATGTGGCCTTTGATGCGACGTTGCGGGCGGCAGCACCATTTCAGCGTCAACGCCGCCAGCCACATATCAAACGGGCGGTGGTGTTGCATCGCAGCGATTTACGCGAAAAAGTACGCGTTCGGCGGACGCGCAACGCAGTTTGTTTTGTGGTTGATGCAAGCTGGTCGATGGCAGCGGAAACTCGTATGCAAGCAACCAAAGCTGCGGTGCTCTCACTGCTGCGCGATGCCTATCAACGGCGCGATTTGGTTGGGCTGGTAAGTTTTGCCCGTGATCGTGCGACGGTACTTTTGCCGTTGACCAACAGCGTGGAAATGGCGCAACAACGGTTGCGCACTATGCCAACCGGTGGCAAAACCCCGCTGAGTCGTGGTATGATGGCAGGCTTTGAACTGCTTGCTCGCGCCAAATTGCGTGATCGCGAAATTTTACCTTTGATGGTGTTGTTGACTGATGGCCATGCCAATGTCTCGATGACTGGCCAGCCACCACAACAAGAAGCCTACCAACTGGCCGAGTTTATCGCCAGCCAACAGATTCCGACGGTGGTGATTGATACCGAATTGCCAAATTTCTATCGCGGCTTGGCCAAAGAATTGGCTGATCGCTTGAATGGCTCGTATTATCAACTGGAAGAACTGAGTGTTGGCCTTGCCGAACTGGTACGCTCACACCAAGAATTATCACAGATTAAACTCTAAATCTGTGTAGCTCGCCGATACATTTTGGTCTTTGCTCTGATGCTTGTGAATGTAGCGTTTCCCCACAAGCATTGAGCTGAAGCACCATGAGTTGGATTTGATGGCACGGTCTAGGAATTGTTATGCCACCCAACATGACAATACCTAGATCGCGAATGCGGTATTGGGTTGGAAACGCGATGATCTGCTATGGAGGCTGCTCGAATGACGGACGAAGCGCAAAATGTCAGCGCGACTAACGGCGAAGAGGAAAAAGAGGGCGTATTGCAAAAGCTGGCCGACAAGGCTCGCGAAGTAGTCGCCGAAGTGAAGGAAGAATTGGCTGAAGTGAAGGAAGATCTTGGCGAAGCATTGGCTGAAGCTCGCGAAAAAGCAAGCGAAGTCTTGGCTGAAGTCAAAGAGCGCGTTGGCTTAGGCGGTGGTGAAGAAACCAGCGACGAAGCCGGCGCAACCAGCGACGAAGCTCGTGCAACCAGCGACGCAACCACTGAAGACGCTGGTGCAACCAGTGACGAAGTTGTCGCAACCAGCGACGCAACCACTGAAGACGCTGGCGCAACCTTTGAACCAAGCGGCGAAGAAGATGGCACTACGCCACGTCGTTTGGCCGATTTGCACGCAGGCATGGAACTGGAAGGCCGCGTCACCAGCACCGCTTTGTATGGCGTGTTTGTTGACATCGGCGTTGGCCGCGATGGTTTGGTTCACATCTCAGAAATGAGCGACCAACGCATCGAATCGCCAACCGATGTTGTGCAAATTGGTGATATGGTCAAAGTTCGGGTCAAGAGTGTTGATCCCGATGCTCGCCGCATCAGCTTGACAATGCGCTCGCCTCGTTCAGAAGGCCGCCGCCGCGCTCCCAAACGCCCAGAAGTCAACAACGACAAATTGGGCGAATTGAAGCCAGGCGATTTGGTTGATGGCACGGTTAATGGCATCGCGCCATTCGGCGTGTTCGTTGACATCGGTGTTGGCAAAGACGGCTTGGTCCACATTTCAGAGCTTTCAGAAAGCCGCGTGGAAAAAGCCGAAGATGCAGTCACCGTTGGCCAAAGCTACACCTTCCGCGTGTTGGAAGTTGACACTGGCGCACAACGCATTAGCTTGAGCTTGCGCCGCGCCAAAGAAGATTTCCAAGAACGGCCAAAAACCCCACGCCGCCGCGAAGTAAACTTGGATGTGATCGCCCCAGGCACCGTGCTTGATGGCAAAGTCAGCGGGATTGCTCCTTTCGGCGCATTCGTTGACCTTGGCGTTGGTCGCGACGGTTTGGTTCACATCTCAGAGCTTTCCGAAGGTCGGGTTGGCAAAGTTGACGATGTGGTTAAAGTTGGCGATCCAGTCAAGGTTCGCGTCTTGGAAGTCGATCCCGATTCAAAACGGATCAGCTTGACCATGCGGGTTGAAGAAGCCCCAACCACCCCAATCTCAACCAGTGGCTCATCACGCTTGGATCGCGACTGGACTAACCCAGCTGCGCGTGAAGAACGCCGTGGTGGTGGCAACGCTGGTGGCAACGCTGGCGGCAACGCTGGTGGTGGCCGCCGCAACGAACGCCGCGATCGCCCAGCCCGCGAACCAGAAATTTATAGCGTTGGTGTGACTGAAGAAGAAGATTTTGGTGGTAACGCAACCCTCGACGACTTGTTGTCGAAGTTTGGTTCGGGCCACGACGATCGCCGCTCAGCGCGCCGCCGCTACGAAAAGCCTGAAGAACAAGAAGAAGACGGCTTCGAAAACCGTGAATCACGTGCTCGCCGCGATGCAATTCGCCGCACCTTGCGCGATTCACAAGAAGACTAATTCGTTCTGCTGCTTAACATCAACAGGGATGAGCGTTTGGCTCGTCCCTGTTGGCATTTAAGCGTATACTTAGTGCAACCTATTAAACCGTAGCGACGTTTGATAGCTACTGGATTTTATGCTGTGAGGATTGGATGCCATGCGGACGTTTCGCATGATTTGGGCTAGCGCTGCTGGTTGGATGGTCGATTATTTTCTGACGATGTTAATCGTGCCGCTCGGGTATGCAGCTCTCAGGATTGATACGCCCACCGATATTCAATTGACGAATCCGCTGCACATTGTTGTGGCGTTGATCTTGCCCGCCTTGATGACGATCATTGGTGGTGGGGTTGCAGGCCGTTTATCGCTGGAAAACCCCACCCCTGCTGGGGCATTAGTTGGTGGTTGGGGCTTGCTGATGCTGTTCGATACCCCATTAGAGCAAAATAACTTTAGCTTAGCGATGCTGATTACCCAATGTGTTGCGACCATCGGCGCGGCGCTTATGGCAAACTATATTGCCAAACGCACCTTGCAAAAAAGCTCGCTAGAATAAGGACGTTTCTTTATGCAAACAATTGTGGCCTATGTGCCAGATTTAATGTTTGGGATTCGCGTGCGTGATGTGCTGCAACAGCTTGGCTATCAAGCAATTGTGGCCGATAGCCTCGCCGCTGCCCAACAGGCTTTAGCCGCCGATTTAGGCTTGTTGATTGTTGATTTACGCAGCGAGAGCGAAGCGACCAGTGCCTTGGTGCAGGCTGCCAAAGCGCTTGACCCGCAATTACCAGTGCTGGCCTTTGGCTCGCACGTTGATGTTGAGCGCCAAAAAGCCGCGCGGGCCGCTGGTTGTGATCGGGTGGTGGCTAATTCGAAATTTAGTAGTGATTTACCCAACCTCATTGCTACCCTTGTGCGGCCTCAGAGTGTAGGCTAAGTACTGCTAGCGTGCATTGCCTAAGATGCCGCTATCCGTTATACTGCATCTGTTTTTATGGCTACACGTTTGCACCCAAAATGGGTTAATGACGCTCGCTTAGAGGTACCTTTGTGGAGGCGACAATGACAAATGCTGTTCGCAACCCTGCTATTATTTTGGTTGAGGACGAACCTGATATCTTGATCATTTTGCATCGGATTATGCGCGATTTGACCGGCGGTTACGATATCGTCACGGTCAATAGCGCTCAAGATGCGCTGGGGGTGCTGACTGAACGCTCATGCCCGCTGTTGATCACCGACCATAACATGCCTGGCATGACCGGCACCCAACTTACCCAAGTGGTCAAGCAAGATTATGCCGATACGAAGGTGATTATTATTACTGCTTATGCTACCCCAGAAGTCGAGCGCACCGCCCGGACTGCTGGCGTGGATTACTTTTTGACCAAGCCGTTCTCGCTTGATCGTTTGGAGCAAATTATCAAGGAAGTGCTGGGCAAAGTATGAGTGTTGGGCTGTGGCAAACTCCTGAGCCAACAGCCCAGCCTACGCTTGTCAAAACCTTGGTGATTGGCGCGGGCTTAATTGGCTCGTACTTAGCCTTACAAAGCAAGGCCGAGGTTGTGCTCGATGCGCGTCACGTTGCTGGCGGCGCTTCTGGGCGCAACGGCGGCCTCTTATTGACGGGCATTGCCAATTCGTATCAGGCAGCCTGCGTTGAATATGGCCGCGATTTGGCGCAAGCGTTGTGGCGCACCACGATTCGTAATCGCGAAATGATGATCGAATGGGCGACCAAACTTGGCTCGCCAGTGCGCCGCTGTGGCTCGTTGATTTTTGCCTATAGCGAGCAAGAACATGCCGAGCTAGCCAATGCAGCAAGTATGATGCACGAAGATGGCTTTGCCACCGAGTGGCACGCTGAAGATCCAACCAAGCGTGGTTTTTGGGGCGCGTTGCACAACCCCGACGATGGCGCGATTCAGGCGGCGCTGTTGACTGAAGCGTTGTTACGCGAAAGTGGCGCTACGCTGTATGAAGCCAGCGAAGTTTATGCGCTCGAATCAACTGCCGATGGTGTGTTGGTGCGCGCTCGCACTGGCAATTGGCTGGCCCAACAGGTTTTGCTGGCAACCAATGCTTGGACAGGCTTGTTGCTGCCAGAATTTAGCTCGTTGGTCATTCCGGCCCGTGGCCAATTGTTGGCAACCGCGCCAATTGAGCCAATTCTGGCCCAAGCCTGTTATTGCGATTATGGCTTTACCTACTTTCAGCAAACGCCTGCTGGCAATTTGGTGATTGGTGGGTTTCGCAATCGGGCTATTGCCGAAGAACAAACCTTTGCTGATTGCACCACGCCGATCATTCAAGAGTTGCTTGATGGCTTTTTGCAACGCCACTTTCCTGAGGCGGCAACTGCGCCAATTGAACGGCGTTGGGCTGGCACGATGGGCTTTGCGCCCGATCATCGGCCTTTGGTGGGGCGTTTGCGCCGCGACGAGCGGATTGGCTTCGCGGTGGGCTTTAGCGGCCATGGGCTGGGCTTAGGCCTCGTTGCCGCCGATGAGCTGCTGGCCGAATTGGCTGGCACACCAGCAACCCTGTTTAGCGCTCGCCGCTTTAACGATACGGCCCACCTGTTCGTCTGATCAGGCTCAAACATCGGTCGCATGACCGTGGAGTGAAGGTACTTTGTGTACTACACTCGACGTTCGTGCGATTGTTGTTTTAGGAGGATCAAACGTATGACAACCAAAGCTTTAGCAGGCAAAGTGGCGTTGGTGGCTGGAGCAACCCGTGGTTGTGGGCGCGGAATTGCCGTCAGCTTGGGCGAGGCTGGCGCAACTGTCTATTGTACAGGCCGCACCACGCGCACTCAACGCTCACCGATCGATCGGGCCGAAACGATCGATGATACTGCTGAGATGGTTACGGCTGCTGGTGGTCAGGGCATTGCAGCCCAAGTTGATCATAGCGATCCCGCCCAAGTACAAGCACTTATTCAACGGATTAATACTGAGCAAGCAGGCCAGCTCGATATTGTGGTCAACGATATTTGGGGCGGCGAAACGGCAGTGGTCTGGGGCCAAAAGTTCTGGGAAGGCGATATTCACAAAAATCTGAACCTCTTGCACAATTCAATTGATACCCACTTAATTACCTCATTTTATGCAGCGCCATTGCTGGTTGCTCGTGGCCAAGGCTTGATTATCGAAGTAACCGATGGCGATACGCTTAACTATCGCGGCCATAGCATCTACGATTTGATTAAAACTAGCGTGATGCGCATCGCCGTTGGCATGCACGAAGATTTAAAAGACCATGGCGTGACTGCATTAGCGGTAACGCCAGGCTTTTTACGCTCCGAGCAAATGCTTGATCACTTTGGCGTAGCCGAGGAAAATTGGCGCGATGCGATTGCCAAGGAGCCACATTATAGCGAATCGGAAACGCCCTATTACCTTGGGCGTGGCATTGTGGCCTTGGCGAGCGACCCCAATGTGGCGCAAAAGGCTGGCAAAACCTGGGCTTCGTGGACATTGATGGAAGAATATGGTTTCTTTGATGTTGATGGCCGTCAGCCCAATTGGGGTGCATTTTACGCCAACGTGCTCGAACAAGCC
The DNA here is from genome assembly GCF_003205875.1 of Herpetosiphon llansteffanensis. Classification (GTDB taxonomy): domain Bacteria; phylum Chloroflexota; class Chloroflexia; order Chloroflexales; family Herpetosiphonaceae; genus Herpetosiphon; species Herpetosiphon llansteffanensis. Next base: position 34,795 of record NZ_PUBZ01000033.1, on the reverse strand, counting down.
GCAAAAGGATGAATTATGAGGGATGAGGGAGGAAGTTGCGAAGATAGAACATAGAACATAGAGCATAAGGTAAGGATGAATTATGAGGGATGAGGGATGAAATTTAACCACGAAGAGCACGAAGGGAAATGGCTATTGGCTCTAGGCTATCGGCTATCGGAATATAATTCGTGTAATTCGTGCAATTCGTGGCTAAAAAGGTAACGTTTGAGGGATGAGTCATGAGGAATGAAAATTTTTCTTCATAATTCATCCCTCATAATTCATCCTTCATCCTTATTCAACGGCTGCATTTAAGCGCACATAATGAATATGATCTTCCCAGATGCCATTGATTTTGAGATATTTGCGGGCTAAGCCTTCGTGCTCAAAGCCTAGTTTTTCGACCACTCGAATCGAGCGTTGATTGCGCGGCATAATGTTGGCTTCGATGCGATGCAGGCGCAAATCGACAAACGCATACTGAATTACTGCCTGCAAGGCTTCGCTCATATAGCCGCGATTGGCGTAGCTTTGATGAATTTCGTAGCCAAGATGGCACGACCAGAACGCGCCGCGCACAATATTGCGCAAGGCAACCATGCCAACGATTGCTGGCTGATCGATTTCGGTCAACCATAAGGCTAAGCCCTGCTCGCGATCACGCCCGATGCGATCGCTGCGCAAGCGTTCGCGCTGGCCATCGAGGGTCAAAAAGTTTGCATCCATCGTCGGCGACCAAGCGCGGCGAAATTCGACATTGGCCTGATAAAACGCAAGTACGCGCTGCGCATCATATTCTTCGAGCACATGTAGTTGCAGCCGCTCAGTTTGACGTAAAAGCATCGCCATTCTCCTAAATCGAACATGCTAGCAAGAATGAGCCTTAAATGGCCTAAAATCTTGCAGAGATAAAAAAACACTGGTGGAATTGCTCCACCAGTGTTTGAAACTAAATCTTAGGTTTAGAGTGGGTTGGTCAGCACGACGATCACGGCGGTTGCCACGACGGTTGCCAAAGAAACTGGCAACAGGCGTTTCCAACCAAAATCCATCAGCTTGTCGTAGCGAATCCGTGGCAAGCTTGCGCGCACCCAAATCGACAAGAACAAGAAGAAGAAGATTTTGGCGGCGATGACGACAAAGCCAACCAACGCACCCCAGTTACCTGCAATATCTTCGAGATATGGGAAGCGCCAGCCACCAAGGAACATGGTTGCTGCAAAGCCGCTCATGGCGATCAGCTTCATATATTCGGCCATGAAGAACAGCGCAAACTTCATTGAGCTATATTCGGTAGCGTAGCCACCGACCAACTCTTGTTCTGCTTCAACCAAGTCGAAGGGTGCGCGGGTCACTTCAGCGGTGGCCGCAATCAAGAACAAGAAGAAGGCGACAAAGCCGGTTGGCGTAAAGACAAACCACTTGGGAATAAAGCCCAGCCACGTGCCAGCCTGCGCGTTGACCATCTGCACCAAATCGAGCGAGCCAAAGCCGTCGGCTGAGCGCGAGGCGGTCAACATCACTGGAACCAGCACCGAAAGCCCAAAGGCCAATTCATAGCTGATCATTTGAGCTGCTGAACGCACGCCACCAAGCATTGAATACTTGTTATTCGAGGCCCAACCGGCAAGGGTAATCCCATACACGCCGATTGAGGTTACGGCCAAGAAATAGAGCAAGCCAATGTTCAAGCTCGCAAAAGCCAACGGAATCCGCTCGCCAAACACCACTAAATCGGGGCCAAGCGGAATCACCGCGAAGATTACAATAGCCGGAATCGTCGCCAAAATGGGAGCAATCGTAAAGACCCATTTATCGGCGGTCGATGGCATAATATCTTCTTTGAACATCAACTTGACAGCATCGGCCAGCGGTTGCAAATAGCCATTGGGGCCAGCCTGATTAGGGCCGACCCGATGTTGCAAGCGCGCCAACACCTTGCGTTCCATCAGCGTGAGATAGGCAAAGCTGGTTAATGCAGCAAATGCTAATACCACAGCGTGGATAATCATCACCCATAGTGAGCGATCTTGCATGGCCTAGGCCTCCCGACGAATGGCTACTGGCGTTGCGCCACCTTCGACGACGCTGACCAAGCCCACATTATTAACCCCAACAGGTACGACGACCACGCCTTCGGGCGCAAGTTTGGTACGGTGAACTGGCAAACTAAGGCTGCCACGGCCAGAGCTAACGGTCACACGCTCGCCATTTTTGACCCCAAGCTTATCGGCATCAACTGGGTTGAGCGCGACCACGGCCTTGGCCTTGCGGTTGTTCAACAAGTCGGTGTCGGTCAGCAGCGCACCATCATCATACAAGAAGGTTGCGCCAACCAAGGTCCATGGGCGGTCGGCAACGCTGGCTGGGGTGCTCACGCTGAATGGCTGCAAGGTTTGGATTGAGCTGGTTTCTACCGCTGCTGGCAATTGCACACCCAAGCCACCAGTATTTTGGTAGGACGTGCCATCGAAATAGTAGTTTTCGTTGGCTTGGCGGCCCCATTGGCCAGTTGGGCCTTGCAAGCTGGCATAGCTTACGCCTTTGTATCCAGCGACATTGGCTTGAATGTCCATCAGAATTTCTGCTGGCGAAGCATAGGTCCACTCACTGCGCACGCGGGCTTTATCTTCTTCGCGGCGGGCTTGCTTGCGGCTCTTATCGCCACCAGCAGCGCTCAACACGGCTTCGGAAACCAATTGATTGGCCAAGGCTTGCAAAATTTGCCAGTCGGGCCGAGCATTGATCGTTGGGCGAATTGCTTGGCGGAAGCGCTGCACGCGGCGTTCGGCGTTGGTGTAGGTTCCTTCACGCTCGGCAACGCTCAAAACTGGCAAGACCACATCGGCCAATTTGGCGGTTTCGGTCAAGAACAGCTCTTGCACAACCAACAAACCAAGCTTCTTCAAGCTCTCGGCAGCAGCAGGATTATCGCCAACGGGATCAACCCCAGCTACATACAAGGCTTTGATTTTGCCTTCGCGGGCGGCGCTGAGCATTTGCTTGGCATCAAGGCCTGCATTGCTCAAGGCTGCATAATTTGGCCCACGATCAGGCCGTACGCCCAAATCAAGCGCGCCACGAGCATTTGCGCCTTTGAGCAAGCTGATCAAGCCGCTATTGGCAGCGCCAGCTTTGCGCGTCATCACCAAGAGGTTCGCCAAGCCAGCAGGCACGCTTGCGCCAGCAGTCAAGGCATCGCGACCATAGAAGATCACCAAGTTTTCGGCGCTGTTGATGAGCTCGGCAACCGCATTGAGCTTATCGGCGCTAATGCCAGCAGCTTGCTCATCGAGATTGAAGCCTTTGAGCGAGGCCACCAAATCGTTGAAGCCGCGCAGGGTTGCGCGTTTGCCATCGGCTGGCGTGCTATCGAGCAATGGCTTGAGCAAGGCTGCCAAAATGGCGCTTTCGCTGCCATATTTGTAGCGCAAAGCGTGCTTGGCGATACTATCGAGCTTGGTTGGGCGACCATTGAGCGTAATCACGCTGCCGCCACGGGTGTTGATGCCGCGAATCCGTAGCAAATGAACTGGCGCTTCTTCTTCTGGGTCTGCGCCAAACACCAGCACAACCGTGCCTTTGCCAAGGGTTGAAAGATCGGTGCCGCTATGAATGCCATATTGCGCGCCAACATCGTCAAGCGGCAAGTCCAAGGCCGAGCCTGAGCGATGATCAATGTTTGCCGAGCCAAGCGTTTCGCGGAAGAAGCGTTGGAAGGCGTAGAGATCTTCGTTGGCCAACGATGTGCCTGCCAAACCACCAATGGCTTTGCCGCCAGTGGTGCTGCGAATGCCATCAAGTTGTTGGGCAACGATGCTCAAAGCTTCTTCCCAAGTCGCTTCTTGCAGTTTGCCAGCCTTGCGCACCAATGGCGTGGTCAGGCGTTGCTTGCTGGTATTGAAGTGATGGCCGAAGCGACCGCGATCGCACAGCCAAATTTCGTTGACTGCATCGTTTTCGCGTGGCATCACCCGTTTGATGTCGTTCGAGCGGGTATCGAAGGTCATGTTACAGCCGACTGAGCAGTGATTACAGACCGTTGGAATTGGCTGCAATTCCCAAACCCGAGCTTTGAAGCGGAAGTCAGCTGAGGTCAACGCGCCCACTGGACAGATGTCAGTGGTGTTGCCTGAGAACTTGCTATCAAATTCTGGGTCGGATTGCGAGATGATGTGCCAAGCGCGGCCACGGTTGTAGAAGCCCAGCACCGGATCGCCAGCAATTTCATCTTGGAAGCGCACACAGCGGGCGCACAAGATACAGCGTTCGCGGTCGAGATAAATTAAATCGCCAAGTGGCACTGGTTTTTCAAAGTGCACTTTATCGTTATAGTCGAAGCGGGTTTTGCCCGGCCCCCAACCCATGGTCAAGTTTTGCAATGGGCATTCGCCGCCCTTATCGCAAACCGGACAATCGAGTGGGTGGCTGGTGAGCAAGGCTTCCAACACGCCGCGCTGAGCGTGCTCAACTTCGGAATCTTGGGTAACCACGACCATACCTTCGCTGACGGGCGTGGTACAGGCGGTTTGCAAGCGTGGCATCATCGCAATCACTGATTTGCCATCAGCGTCAACGACTGGCTGACGGGTGGCTGGGTCCATCTTGGGCGTTCCCACCTTGACCACACACATCCGGCACATGCCGACGGGAGCCATTTTGGGGTGATAGCAGAACACCGGAATCAGATTTTCGACCTGACGGGCAGCTTCGACGACCAAGGTGCCTTTTGGCACCGAGACCGTCTGCCCATCAATCGTCAACGTAACCATATCAGGCATGAGGCTGCCCTTTCTTGTATAAAGTACGTTTCAATAGTTTTTAGCCACGAATTTTTTGCCACAGATTAGCACAGATTAGCGCAGATTAGATTATTTAACGAATCAAACGCTTATATTGCAATGATGTACTGCCAAAATTTAGCAGTAAAGCAATACCTAATCGGGTAATTGATAAATAATTGAGTGTTTGAGCAACATGGTTGGGATGCAATTGATCAATTGCTTTAATCTCAACAATGAGGCACTGCTCAACCACAAAATCTGCGATAAAATCGCCAACAACGATTTCTTTATACCAAACAGGCAAATGTTGTTGCTCAACAAAAAGAATATGTCGTTGTTGTAGTTCATATGCCAAGGCCTTTTGATATACCGATTCTAGCAGACCTGGCCCAAGTTGCTGATGAACTTCCATCGCGGCATCAATAAGCGTATAGGTCAAATCACCGTGTATAAATTTAGGCATTTTGACACCTTTTTGATTCGCACAATGCCAATCGATGGTCATCTGTGTCATCTGTGTCAATCTGTGGCTAAAAATGTGCGTTATAAAACTATACTGAAACGATCAATAATGCTTAGTGCTGTGCATCAATCGCTGCATCAAGCTCAGGCCGGAAGAACTTGATCGCGCTATTGACTGCTGAGACTGACGAATCGCCCAGTGGGCAGAAACACTTGCCAAGCATTTGCTTGCCAACATCAGCCAGCAACTCAATATCACCAACTCGTCCGTGGCCTTCGTCGATCCGCTCCCAAACCTTGACCAAGAAGTGCGTGCCTTCGCGGCAGGGCGAACACTTGCCACACGATTCGTGTTTGAAGAATTCGTCGACCTTCAAAGCCGCCCGCACAACTGGAACCGAGGTATCGAGCACCACCATCGCGCCTGAGCCGAGCATCGTGCCAGCAGCGGCCATATCATCCCATGTCATTGGTATATCGAGGTGTTCCTCGGTCAGCCAGTTGGATGAAGCGCCGCCTGGAATGATGAACTTCAAGGGCAGATTTGGGTCGCGCATGCCGCCAGCCCATTCGAAAATGAACTCGCGAATCGTGATGCCCAAGGGAATTTCATAGTTGCCAGGCTTTTTGACGTGGCCGCTAATCGAAACAGCCTTGGTACCAGGCGATTTTTCGGTGCCGAACGAGCGGAACCAATCAGCGCCTTTTTCAATAATCCGTGGCACGTTGGTCAAGGTTTCGACGTTGTTGACCACGGTTGGCTTGGCATACAAACCAGCGACTGCTGGGAATGGTGGCTTCAAGCGTGGCTGGCCAATCTTGCCTTCGAGCGATTCGAGCAAGGCGGTTTCTTCGCCACAAATATAGGCTCCAGCGCCGCGATGGACATAAATTTCCACATCGTAGCCTGAGCCAAACAAATTCTTGCCAATCAAGCCACGTTCGCGAGCTTCGGCAATTTTTTGCTCAAGGAAGCGTGCGCCATAGGCAAACTCGCCGCGAATGTAGATATAGGCGACGTTTGCTCCAATTGCAAAGGCACTAATGACAATCCCTTCGAGCAATTGATGGGGGTTTTCGTCGATAATTTCGTGGTTGTTGAACGTGCCTGGCTCGCTCTCATCGGCGTTAACCACCAAATATTTGGGGTTTAATTCCTTGGGAACAAAGCTCCATTTAACCCCGGTGGGGAAGCCAGCGCCGCCACGACCGCGCAAGCCCGATTTTTTAACTTCGTCGATAATTGCGGCAGGAGTCATGCTGGTCAAGGCTTGCTTGGCCATTGCATACCCACCATTTGCCAGATACACATCGAGATCGCGAATATTTTCAACATCGCGATTGCGCATCACAATATGTTCTTTGATTTCTGTCTTAGGCATAAGCACCCTCACGAATTATGAAGTATGAATTATGAAGGATGAACATAACCGAAGCTATTTCATACTTCATCCCTCATCCTTCATCCTTAGACTAGCGTTCTGCAAGGCGGCCAGAGATGCTCACGGGCTTGCCAGATTCGACATCGTTGCGCAGCTTGGTGAGCATGGCTTCGACTTTATCGGGCAAGACGCGGTTGTGAAACTCTAAGTTGGCTTGCAGCACGGGGGCTTGATCGCAAGCGGCAATACATTTCACGCGGCGCAGCGTAAAGACCTTATCCTTGGTCGTTTCGCCAGCTTTAATCCCCAGCCGATTTTCTAAGTCGGCGACCAGCTCTTCAGCACCACAGAAGCAGCATGGTACGTCGTCGCAGACATCGAGCACAATCTTGCCAACGTCTTCGTTATAAAAGAGTGTATAAAAACCTACGACCTCAAAAACATCGGTATAGGGCAAATCGAGAATCTCGGCCACTTCGCGAATCGAATCGCGATTCAAGCGACCATAGACATCTTGGGCCAAATATAACAACGGCAACAAGGCCGAGCGTTTGCGATCGACAGGGTAACGGGCCAAAATTCCATCAATTTCAGCCTTGTGTTGTTCGTACAGCACCAGAGGCTCCTTACTTAACGATCCACTTCCCCAAGCACCGGATCGATGCTCGCAATCAATGCCACCAAGTCGGCCATCAATTTGCCTTTGGCGATGTGGGGCAAGGCTTGCAAATTAATAAATGAAGGTGCGCGGAAGTGGACACGCCATGGTTGGGGAGTGCCATCGCTCACCACATAACAGCCAATTTCACCCCGTGGTGATTCGATTGCCATATAGGCTGAACCACGCGGTGGGCGGAAGCCTTCCGTCCACAGCTTAAAGTGGTGAATGAGCGATTCCATGCTGTAGGTAATTTCGCTCTTTGGTGGCGGCGCAACTTTACGGTTATCGGTGATGTAGGGCTGGCCATGCATTTGCTTGAGCCGCTCGATCGCTTGGCGGGCAATCTTGACGCTTTCGCGCATTTCTTGCACGCGGCAGCGATAGCGGTCGTAAATATCGCCATTGTAGCCAACTGGCACATCAAATTGGTAGGTTTCGTAGCCGCTGTAGGGCATGGTTTTGCGCAAGTCCCAATCGACTCCGCTGGCGCGCAGGTTTGCGCCCGATAAACCAAGCGCAATTGCATCGGCGGCATTGACCACGCCTACGCCGAGGGTGCGTTGCTTCCACAGCAAGTTGTTGGTCAACAAATCTTCGTATTCGTCGACCTTGGGCAAAAAGTGGGTCAAGAAATCTTCCACGGTTGGAATGAAGTCGGCGGGAATATCCCACGCCAAGCCACCAACGCGGAAATAACTGGTCATCATGCGTGCGCCAGTCAGCATCTCGAAAATATCGAGAATGTATTCGCGTTCGCGCATTGCATAGAAGAACACACTCATTGCTGCCAAGTCGAGCGCGTGCGTGCCCAACCAAACCAAGTGCGAATTGATGCGGGTAATTTCCAGCAACAAGACCCGCAAGGTTTGGGCGCGTTCTGGCACATCTTGCTTCATCAACTTTTCGATTGCCGCCACATAGACCATATTGTTTGACATTGGCGCAAGGTAATCCATGCGGTCGGTCAGTACAATCGATTTGGTGTAGGTTTTGGTTTCGATCGTTTTTTCGATGCCAGTGTGCAAAAAGCCCACGTCGGGCGCAAGTTGCACCACGTTTTCGCCATTCAATTCAACGGCTAGGCGCAACACCCCGTGAGTTGAAGGGTGTTGCGGCCCCATGCTCAAAATCATGGATTGCTCGCCATTTTCATCAGGCTCGTTATCTAAGGCCACCGCCGCAATCTGCGAAGGTGTTGGAATTTCAATATTGGGGTACGCATGTGCGTGCATCACCATAGCGCATTACTCCTTCGCGAAGGGCTTATTGGCGTAAATCCAATCTTCGTTATGGGTGAAGGCCACTTCCTCATAGCCCAAGGGATGATCTTTGCGCTGTGGATGGCCTAACCAATCTTCAGGCATCAAAATGCGTTCGAGGCCAGGATGCCCAGTGAAGATGATGCCAAACATATCGTAGGTTTCGCGCTCTTGGAAGTTGGCAGTTGGAAACAGCAGAGCCAAAGTTGGAATCGTTGGATCGGCTTCGGGCACTTCGATATGCAAGGTGACCCGCATTTTATTCTGGAACGAGGTTAAATGCACAACGACCTCAAAGCGTGGCTCACGCCCAAGGTAATCGACCCCGCAGAGTTGATTTAAAAAGGTAAAGCTGAGATCTGGCTCATCGCGTAGCCAACCAGCGACTGCTGGCAACAGCTCACGTTCGACGGTGAAGCACAGATCGCCTGCTTCATCGCCAATGCGAACGGTAGGGAATTGGGCAGAGACGCGCTGCTCCAAGGTTGCTCTATCTATCATAGCTTCCTCAATGAAGAGTGACGTAGCCACAGCGAGACGCTGCTCCATGGCGGAGGCAGCGTAATGAGTGTCCCAAATACGGCGTAGGGCAAGGCGCTTGATCGCCGGTGATCAAGGCCGCTTGCCCCACGCGCAATTGGCGACATTTAGCCAAGTGGCTTAAGTGCGCCACGTTCTGCTTGTTCGATCCGAACCGGCTTGCCATCGGCATGATCGGTAATTTTGTCGCGCTTGATCTTTTCGTGCAATTGCAAAATCCCGTCGATCAAGGCTTCTGGGCGGGGTGGGCAGCCAGCAACATAGACATCGACTGGCACAATTTCATCAACCCCTTGCACGATGGCATAGTTGTTGTAGACCCCACCACACGAGGCGCAATCGCCCATGGCCACAACCCACTTGGGTTCTGGCATTTGGTCGTAGAGGCGGCGCAAGACTGGAGCCATTTTACGGCTCACCCGCCCAGCGACAATCATCAAATCTGCTTGGCGCGGTGAGGCGCGCATCAATTCAAGCCCAAAGCGTGACATGTCGTAATTTGAGGCTTGGCCCGCCATCATTTCGATTGCGCAGCACGCCAAACCAAACAACATCGGCCACATGGCCTTGGTGCGACCCCAGTTGACGACCCCTTCGAGGGTTGTGGTGACAATCCCCAAGTCGCCAGCTTTTTCTTCTAATCCCATCGGAGCGCTCCCTTCCGCCAGATGTAGATAAAGCCAACTAGCAGAATGCCCATAAACGCGCCCATTTCGGCTAGCCCAAATAGGCCCATTTGACGGAAATAGAGTGCATAGGGCATTAAAAAGATAATTTCAATATCGAACAAGATGAACAGCATGGCAACCACATAGAAACGGACTGGCATCCGTTGCATTGCTTCGCCCAGCGGGGTCATCCCCGATTCGTAAGGGATGAGTTTGCGCTTTGTTGCCTTTTTGGGGCCAAGGATGGCTGACAGCACTAAGGCTGCAACTGGAATGACCACCCCTACAACAAAGATAATGAAGATCGGCAAAAATGGCCGTAGCATAAGCTGCTCCTCCGGCACGGACACAATCGGCATAAAGAATTATATCCCTATTGATGATTGTGTCAAAAAGGACAAAGTAGGCTCATCCGCGTTTTGCGGCAATCTGACGCGGCTAAATTGACTTTGCATTCTAGCCCCTATCATACTCGATTCGGCCAATTTTGAGTAGCGCGATAAAAGGATGAAGGATGAGGGATGAGGGATGAAGACAAGAGCAAAGAACATAGAACATAGAACATAGGAGTAGGGATCAGGGATCAGGGGTCAGGGGCTGGGGTTCAGGTTGTAGGCTCTGGGCTTTTGGCTATCGGAACCTCATTGGTGCAATTCGTGGAATTCGTGGCTAAAATAATTAAGGATGAGGGATGAAGGGGCGAGGGTTCAGGCTCTAGGCTTTGGGCTATTGGAACAATAATCACGCGAATCTGTGCAATCTGTGGCGAAAAAATGTTCTTCGTGCTCTTCGTGTTCTTCGTGGTTTCTGGCTCTTTGAGGAGCATGTATAATGGTGCATTATGCTATTACTTTTTCCTGGCGAACCATTTAATCTGCCCCAGGTTGAGCCGGTCTATGCTGCGGAAGCGGTGGCTGCCGAGCAACTTGGGCTGGCGTGGGCTGTGATTGATCTTGAGGCCTTGATCGATGGCGCGATTAAGCAGGCCTTGCGCCGTGTGCCTACCGCCACTGCCCCAACCTTGGCGGTCTATCGCGGTTGGATGCTGAGCCTTGACCAGTATCAGCAGTTAAGCAACGGCTTGGCTGCCAGAAATTATCAATTAATTAATGACCCCGCCAGCTATACACATTGCCATCATTTGCCCAATGTGTTGCCGTTGCTTGGTAATCAAACGCCTGCCAGCATCGTGTTTCCCCAAGCTCAGGGCTTGGATGCAGCCAGCATTGCGCACGAGGCAGCAGGCTCTTTTGGCCAGCAGGCGTTGATCATCAAAGATTACGTGAAATCGCGCAAGTACGAATGGCATGAAGCTTGTTTTATTCCCAATGCTAGCGACCAAGCCCAAAGTGCCAAGGTGATTCAGACCTTTATTGAGCGCCAAGGAGCCGATTTGGTTGGTGGCGTGGTGCTCCGCGCTTGGCATGCGCTGGAAATTTGGCAAGCCCACCAGCAAAGCGGCCTCGCCTTGGCCTACGAATATCGCAGCTTTTGGCTGGATGGCAGGTTGCTCTGGGCCACACCCTACTGGGATCATCAGCCAAGCCAGCCAACCCCAGATTGGGCGCGTTATGCCGAGCTTGCCCAACAGGTACAAAGCCGTTTTTGGACATTGGATCTGGCGCTAACCCAAACCGGCGCTTGGCTGATTATTGAGCTTGGCGATGGTCAAGTTTCAGGCTTACCCGACCATGCCAGCGCCCACGAGTTTTTGCACGCTTTGGCTCAACGCTTGGCAGCCACGTGATGGGCAAACCAAGCCTCTGCTTCTGCAACGGTAGCGCAGAAATAGCAAAAGCCACGTTTGTTTTCTTCGTAGGCCATTTCAGCAAAATATTGGCTATGGGCATAGGTGCTTAAATCAACAATAATTGCTGCGTGAATGCTATATTGGCGCAGCTTGGTTAAAATTTCGCCAGCTTCACGACTGCTTAAATCAAAAAAGCCAGCAGTTAAATTTTCAGGATACAAGGCTAAATTATCGCAATTTTCGCCAAAGCAATATTCTAAAAGCTCGTTAATTTCACTCAGTTTTTGCAAAACTGGTTGCTGTTGCTGGCCAATTAGGTAGCGTAGCGGCGGTTTTTCGACAAGCTGAAGCTCCATCAGCGATGCTCCTTATTCTAGAGATACAATATCAACCTAACCATTGAACCATAGCCAAGCCCAATTGGTCTAGGTCTTGGGGCGCATCTCGCTTGGGCTTGAAGATGGATTTAGCGATTGTTAAGCGAAATACTGCAAAATCTCACCAAGTTCTTAGCTAGTTGGCACGAAGTTTGCAAGCTCGCTATGCTACAATGGCTTCTATGAAGCGCGATGAGATTCTTATGCTTAAAAAATTTCCTCAAGTAGCATTAATAGTGTTGCTGTTAGCAAGTTGTAGCCGCGATGTTGTCGGCCAACCAACGCCTACGCCGCTGCCGTCGCCTGCCCAATTGTTGCAACAAGCAGAGCAACATCAACAGGCCGATCAAGTTGATCAGGCCTTGAGCGATTATCAACAGGTGTTGTTGCAATATCCCGATGCACCCGAAGCGCGAGTTGCCAAGTTTGGCATTGGCTATAGTGCCTTTTTGCGCCACGATTGGCCAGCAGCTTGGTCGCAATTAAGTTCGTTTATCAACGAGCAAATTCATGATCAATGGCATTTGCGCGCCTTGTTTTTATTAGGCCGCGTCGCCGAAATTCAAGGCGATCATACGGTGGCCATCCAAGCCTATCAACAATATGAAGACCTCAAAGGTTTGTTGAGTGGCTATGCTGCCCAGCGCCGCGCCGCCCAGCTGCAAGCAACCAACCAAACCGATCAGGCGATTGCGGCCTACGCTGCTAGCGGTCGCTACGATATGGCCGGACCTGAACGAGTGGCGAGCCTCAACAAAGCGCTCGAATTTTATGATCAAACTGGTCAGCCAGCCCAAGCCCTAGCCCAGCTTGAAGTAATTTTGAGCTTTGCCCGCACACCGAGCTTTCGCGCCACAACTTTGCTTGATGCAGCGCGCCGTGCCCGAAACTTGGGTAACACTGAGCAAGCCAAAACATGGCTACGCGAAATCATCAACCAGCACCCGACTATGGGCGAAGCACCAATTGCGCTTGATGAATTGGCAGCCTTGGGCGAATCAACCCCAGTGCTGGCAGCCGCAGGCATTGCCTACAGCCATGGTGAGTATCTTGATGCGGTGAGTTTGTTCGACCAAGTGCTTGCCAATGGCCTGAGTGGCGAGGAAGGCGCTGAAATCGAGCGCAAACGGGCTTTGGCCTTGCGCCAACTCAATGATTTTGCTGGCGCACAAGCAGGCTTCAATAGCATCGCCGAACGCTTTGCTGACTTGCCAATTGGCCGCCAATCGCGGCTCGATGCGATTCAGACCCAAGGCCAAGCAGGTGATCGCGAAGGCTCGCGCTTGGCCTATTTAGCCTTTGCCGATAGCTACCCCGATGATCCATTAGCCCCCGAAGCCTTGCGTCGTGTGGTCGAAATTACCTCGTGGAGCGGCGACCCTGCGGCGACGGCCAATGCCCAAATTATGCTTGGCCAGCGCTACCCATGGAGCCGCGAAGGCCAACAATCCTTGCATGCCGTAGGTCGTTATGCGTGGGATACAGGCCAAGTTGAGCAGGCGGCGGCTGTTTGGCAATTGTTGGGCGATAGCAATATTGGCCCACCGCGCGCCGAAGGCTATTATTGGCTTGGCCGTTTGGAAATTAGCCGTGGCAATCGCGAAAAAGGCGAGCAATTATTGCGCTCGGCTCAAGCTGCTGATCCAAATTCATATTATGCGGCGCGGGTTGCCGATGCACTCAATATCAACGATGGCGACCAATTGCCGATTGGCGCGCCGATTAGCCCTGAGGCCGAGCAATCAGGCTGGCAATGGATCGCCACATGGTCGACTGCGCCAACCAGCGATACCTTGGATACTGAGCCATATAGTTTGCGCGCCGAGGAATTAAGTTGGACAGATTTGCATAGTGAAGCTCAAGCAGAGTGGATTGCGGCTCGCGATGCTGCCTTGGATAATCCATTTAGCATCTATCGAGTAGCGTTGGCTGCGATGCGCAGCGATAAGCCGTATGCAGCGGTGACTACGGCCCAGCGTTTGGTGCAGCTTGCGCCGATTGAAGCTGGTGAGCCAAGTGTGGCCATTCGCCAATTACTCTATCCAACGCCCTATCCCAGCGCCATGATCACCAAGAGCCAAGAATTTGGGCTTGATCCACGGGTGCTGTATGCCGTGATGCGCCAAGAGAGTATTTTCAATCCCAATGCTACCTCGTGGGTTGGGGCGCGCGGCTTAGCCCAAGTAATGCCAACCACTGGCGAGGGCATTGCCCAAAATTTAGGCATCCAAGGCTTTAGCGTCGATGATTTGTATAATCCGGTGACCTCGATTCGCTTTGGCGCTTATTACATTGATGCTCAAATTGAATATATGAACGGTAGTTTGCCAGGTGCGTTTGCTGCCTACAATGGCGGGCCTGGCAATGCAGAGCGTTGGGCCGATGGCCGCATTGTGGCCGATCCCGACCGCTTTATTGAAATTATCGATTATGCCGAAACTCGCCACTATGTTGAGATTGTGTATGCCAACTATGGAGCCTATCGGCGCTTGTATCAGCAACCGTAAAGAAGAACATAGAACATAGAGCATAGAGCATAAGATTTGGGGATCATCAGTTTTGATCCACGAAGGACACGAAGGGCACGAAGAACGAAACCGCGAAGGACGCGAAGAGCGCGAAGGTTAAGTTTTGATCCTATGTTCTCTGCTCTCTGTTCTTTTTGCCTGCTGCCTTTTGATTTTTGCCTTCATCCTTTAACCAAGTTCTCTGCCCTCTATTCTTTTTTGACTTTTGACTTCTGCCTTTTGATTTTATTTTCATCCCTCATCCTGCATCCTTTTCTGTTCTCTGCTCTTTTCCCCTTTTTGATTTTTGCCTTCTGCCTTCATAATTCATCCTTCATACTTATCTTATGGTATGCTTACGGTATTTGTCAGCTGTACCAGAGGGATGTTGTATGCTCCACGTATCGAACGATCTGCGGGTAGTGTTAGAAACGCAAGCCATCGTAGGTGACGATTGGCTGCCGCCAACCAAAATTCGGGCACTCTACCTGAATGATCCCGCAGCGATTTGGCTTGAGCATCATGGCGCGGCCCATGGGTTTGCCCCCGAAACCCCTAGTTATGCCTTTTTGGATTTTTTGGCCGAAAAAGGCCAACAATTTGAGCAAGCCTGGCTTAAACGCAATGCCCCCGAAGCAGTTCAGGTGTGTGATCAGCCCTACGAGGGTCGCGAAGCGCAGCGAGTGTTGCAAACACTTGATCTGATTCAAGCTGGCGTGCCCGTGATTGCCCAACCAGCCTTGTGGTGGCCTGCTGAGCGGATTTTTGGCACACCCGATTTGATTGTGCTCAGTTCGTGGTTTCGTGAGCGCTACCCAGAACAAGCGCATTTGGTTGGCGACACTGAGCATTATTTGGTGCTCGATTTGAAGTTTTCCAGCAATCTCGATAAGCGCGAGAAGGCTGCCGATTTGAGTTGCTACAGCGCCCAAACGCGGATGTACAGCTATATGTTGGGCCAGATTCAGGGCATTATGCCCCAGCATGCCTTCTTAATCACCCGCGATCGTTTACATAATCCAATTCCGATTCCAATTGAAGTGCAGCTTGGCCAGCCGCTTGATGCTGATATTCGCGAACATTGCGAGCGTTATTTTGAAATTGTGCGCGTTGGCGGCCAATATGTGCCGTGGAATGACCCAATTGTGCAGCTGAACCCCAATGTGAGCGATGAACGCTGGAGCAAAGCTCGCGCTCAAATTCGCCAACGTCAACCAGGCGGCGAGATGTTGCGGCTGTGGAATATTGGGCCAACCGCGCAACAAAAATTAGTCAAAGCTGGCATTACGACCCTGTTGGGCCTGATGAATGCCGCCAGCCAGAGCATTCCCAAGGGCATTATGAAGTTTCCCGACCCGATGAAGGCGATTATGCAGGCCAATCATACGGGCATGGCTTTACGTGCGCCAAACATTGCCCCCGCCGCCAAACAATGGGAATTTTTTGTTGATTTCGAGTTTTTCAGCAATCTCAATGTTGATTTTGAGCAGCAATGGCCCCAGCTCAAAGGCACGCCCATGATCTTTATGATTGGCATTGGTTGGCTTGCTGATGGGCAGTGGCACTATCGCGAATGTATCGCCGAGCGCGAAGATCATGCCGCTGAAAAAGCGCTTTTGGCCGAATTTATTGCAATTTTACAGGCCCAAACCAACAATCAACTCGACCAAGCTGTGCTTTACCATTGGCACAACGCAGAGCCTGTTGAATGCCGCCACGCTGCTGCACGCCATCAATTGCCCAACGATCATATCTTGCTCAATTTGCCATGGTTCGATTTGAAAAATGTGCTGGTAAATAATGCTTGTGCTGTGCCTGGCGCGTGGGATTATTCGCTCAAGAGCATTGCCAAAGCCTTGGCGACCCTTGATGCCCAATATGACCCAGCATGGCCAACCGATTTGGCTGATGGCGCACAAGCGCAGTTAGTTGGTTGGTATGCTTATCGCCAAGCTGAGGCCCGGGCCAGCGCCGAAATGCAATTGCTCAGCCGCTACTTAGAGGCCGATTGTCGCGCCACATGGAAAATTTTGGCCTGGCTGCGCGCCGATGATGTTGCGCATTGATCGAATTTAGCAATGATGGGCTGCACAAACACATGCAGCCCACCTCGAATTAAACAGCTTGCAACACCAAATGCTTCCATGGAGCCAGCGCCACCTCGCGAATTTTGCCCTCAGCAACGCTATACAGCTCGCCACTGCTCACATCGCGATACTGGGTTACGCTTGGCAATTGGCCATGCAGCGGTAAATCGAGCGCCCATGGGGTTTGATTGTTGTTCAACACAATTACAAATTGGCTTTGTTCATCCCAGCGCGCGCAGGCAAAAATATTCATATCGTTGTCGGCGAAGAGGGTGGCATAATGGCCAGTACGCAAGGCTGGGTACTCATGGCGAAACTTGACCCACTGTTTCGTCCAAGTTTGCAGCTCGGTTTGCCAGGTTTGTGGTTGATCCCACGGGAAACAGCGGCGACAATCGGGATCTTTGCCGCCATGCAAGCCAATTTCATCGCCATAATAAATGCATGGCGCACCTGGGAAAATTAATTTGAATAATATCGCTAGTTTCATGCGTTCCAATGCCCATTTACCTGCACTCTCAGCCACGCTCAAAAAGCGTGCAGTATCGTGCGAACCAAGCAAATTAAATTGCACATAGGTCACTTGTGGCTGATAACGGACAATTAAATGGTCGATGCCTGCGGCAAAATCGGCAGCGCGCATGCTATAGCTGGCAAAGAAATCAGTACATAAATCACGAAACAGATAATTCATCACTGCATCAAATTGATCGCCTTGCAGCCATGCTGAGCCATCAGTCCAAATTTCCCCCACAATATAGGCTTCTGGATTGATAGATTTAACGATTGTGCGAAACTCACGCCAAAAATTATGATCATCAATTTCGTTTGGCACATCCAAGCGCCAACCATCGATACCCAATTCAATCCAATAGCGCGCAACATCGAGCAAATATTTGCGCACCGCAGGATTATCGGTGTTGAATTTTGGCAGCTCGCGAAAATCCCACCATGTGCGATAATTGGCTGGATAGCGCGATTCGTAGGGGTGAATTGGAAAGCGCGTGACATGAAACCAATTGGTATACGGCGAATGCACACCATTTTCGATTACATCGTGAAAAGCAAAAAAACCACGTCCACAGTGATTAAATACCGCATCCAGAATAACTTTAATGCCACGCTGATGCGCTTCGTTCAACAAGGTTTTAAACGTTTCGATCGTACCAAAATGCGGATCAATCTTGAAATAATCGAAGGTATTATATTTATGCGAGGTTGTGGCTTGAAAAATTGGGTTAAGATATAAGGCATTAATCCCAAGCTCAACCAAATAATCAAGTTGGTCGATAATCCCTTGCAAATCGCCGCCCATATAGTTATAGAGGGTTGGGCTGGTGCCCCAAGGCTGCACATTGGCTGGATCATTGCTGCGATCGCCATTGGCAAAGCGCTCAGGGAAAATCTGATAAAAAACGGCATGTTTGACCCATTCGGGCGTTTGCCAATCGCTGGTTGTCATAAGTGCTCCTGTTGGTTGTGGCTTCGCAGCGTATGGTACCACAAGCAAGCAGCCTCACGATAAAAATCGGCATGGATGCGCATCCATGCCGATTGCTAAGCTGAATTTGGATTAACTTAGTGATTGCGGCGTTTGACGAAGCGCAATTTGAATGTATTGTCGGGGGCGGGCGTTGGCGCAAAAACCTTTTTGAGCTTGTAATCAATTGGGTCGGCTTCAAATTTAGCGTAGTGCAGCAAGGCAGCGGTGGTTAACATAATTTGCACTTCGGCCAAACCAGCGCCCAAGCAGGTGTGCGAGCCAGTGCTGAATGGTGCAAACGCGCCAGGAATTCGATGCTCGTTGCGCGGCGCAAGATAGCGATCAATATCGAATTTTTCTGGCTCAGGGTGAAGATGGGGCAAGAAGTGGCCAATCGATGTGCCAACCAGCATCCTTGTCCCGACATCAACCCGATAGCCGCCAAATTCAAAGGGTGCTTTGACCGTGCGTGGCACTGCTGGCGCAATCGGATACATACGGAAGTTTTCGAGCACTACTCGATGCAGCACATCCATTTTGCGCAAATCTGCTGGCTCAGGCACGCCATTGGCAAATAATGCATCGGCCTCGGCCTCAACTTGTTCGTAAAGTTCGGGCTTGGTGGTCAATACATACATCAAGAATGACATCGTATTGGCCACTGTATCCAAGCCTGCGATGTATGGTCCCAAGGCAGTCATGACCAAATCGCCTTCAGGCATGAGCGTTGGATCATTGGTTGCAGCAATAATATCGTCGATTAGGCTTGGTGGGCGATTGGGATCGCGTTTACCATTGCGGTGGGCATCGAGTACGTTCTGACTTAATTCAAGGCTACGGTCACGGGCGCGACGATATTGCGGCAGCAGCCGCAGAAAGCCTGGCCGTTGGCGGGTGATGTGGGTCATCAAGGCAATGCGCACGAACGTCCGTACGTCGTCGATATACTCGCCTGGGCCTTGACCTGCGATCAACATGCCCAATTCATCGGTAATCAAGCGCTGGAGTTGGGGGACAGTGACCTGCGATGTGCCAACTGGCCATTGATCCAAAAAGCCATTGATTACATTCAGCACTGCGGGAAACTGAGTTTCGATGGTTTGGCGACTGTAGCCACGTTTTTCCAAGGCCCGCAGCCGTGAATGTTGCTCACCATCAACACTAATTAATGATTGCGATGCGCCCATTTCAGCATCGAGCGAGTGCCATGTATCCCACGAGCTAAAGTGCTTCGACGCTTCGCGCGCCAGAAACAAGCAAGCCTCAGGGCCAGCGATGACGGTGAATTTATTATTTAAGGCCTTAATGCGAAAAATTGGGCCAAATTTTTGATACTGCTTGACCATAAAATCGGTTGGATCGCTGAGCATTGCCTGCATGCTGCCGACCAAAAATGAGCCATCTGCAAGGGGAGGTAATGGCGCATCGGTTGGGCCACTCTTCCAGAGCATTTGTTGGACAGTCATAACACCTCCGCAAATCCTTAAAAAGGTTCAGCATACCTCGCATCACTATAACACGAAGTAATTGGCATTGACTAGTATCGTGATCCATGAAGGATTGAAACCGCGAAGATCGCGAAGGAAATGAGGCTATAGGCTTTTGGCTATCGGGGATTATTGGAAATTTCAATCACTGTTCCGTTAGCCCAGAGCCAATAGCCAATAGCCATCAGACTGACCTCTGATCCCTTCATCCCTCATAATTCATAATTCATCCTTTAAGATCAGCGGGTTATATCCGACTTTGGGCGGTAGTGAGTTTAGCGAAAATCACCGATACTAACAAAGTCTTAACCAGCAAATCTGAGCTACCTGGGGTGAAATTATGGGTTTTATTATGGATGGGCTTGATGCAGAGGCCTATGACCGTACCTATAGCGATGGTCAACTGTTGCGCCGCATTATGCACTATTTCACGCCTCAACGCCGCGCTATGGCAATTGCGGCAGGGGCGATTTTTTTGAATGCAGTGCTCGATACAGCATTGCCAATTTTTGTTTCAATCAGCCTCGATCAGCTGCAAGAGAACCGCAGCATGAGCACGTTTATCTACTTGGCAATTGGCTTAACCCTGATCGCGACTTTGGCTTGGGTGTTTAATGCCGTGCGCCAGCAACTTTCCAGCCGTGCGGTTGGCGATGTCGTGTTGGCCTTGCGCGAAGATGCCTGCGATGCTGTGCTTGAGCGCGATATGTCGTTCTACGATACGTTTCAATCGGGCAAAGTCGTTAGTCGGGTCAACTCCGATACGCAAGCCTTTTCACAGGTAATGACGCTAACGCTTGATTTGCTCAGCCGCTTGTTGCTGGTCAGTTTGTTGATTGCTTATCTGTTTACAATCAATATTACCTTGACCTTCACCATGCTTGGCTTTGCCCCAATTATCTTTTTCTTCGCCTTGGCTTTTCGTAAAATTGCGCGCACGACCATCACTCAATCGCGGCGCATGACGGCGACCGTTAGCAGCCATATTCAAGAAACGGTCAGTGGGATTGGCGTGGCCAAAACCTTTCGCCAAGAGCCAGTAATTTTTCGCGAGTTTCACGAAGTCAACGAGAAATCGCGCAGCGTCAATCAAAAAACCCGCTTTGTGTTTAGCAGTATTTTTCCCTTGATGAATGGCTTGGCCGGCATTGGTACGGCCTTGCTGGTGTACTGGGGCGCGGTGACGGTTGATGCAGGCAGTTTGTCGGTTGGCGATTGGTTCTTGTTTGTCCAAGGTCTTACTATGTTCTGGTTTCCCTTGACTAGCATTGCTTCGTTCTGGAGCCAATTTCAATTAGGCTTGGCTGCTGGCGAGCGAGTATTTGCCTTGATCGATGCCGAATCGAATGTAGTGCAAAACAACAATCTCAAAATCACCCCAGTGCGTGGCCGCATTAACTTCAAGCATGTAAATTTCAGCTATACGCCTGAAGAGCCAGTGCTGCGTAATTTCTCGCTTGAAATTCAGCCAGGCGAGACGATTGCCTTGGTTGGGCATACTGGTTCAGGCAAATCGAGTATTGCCAAGTTGATCGCTCGTTTCTACGAGTTTCAGGGCGGCAGCATCGAGATCGATGGCGTGGATATTCGCGATCTTGATCTTGGCGATTATCGCAGCCAACTGGGGATTGTGACTCAAACCCCGTTTTTGTTTGATGGCAATGTGCGCGAGAACATTCGCTATGGCAAGCCCGATGCCTCTGATGATGAAGTGCAAACCGTGGCGCGGCTCGTTGGCGGCGGCGATTGGCTTGGAAGCTTGCCCAGCGGCTTGGATACTGATGTTGGCGAGCGTGGCGGCAATCTTTCGCTTGGGCAACGCCAATTGGTAGCTCTAGCACGGGTGCTATTGCAAAATCCAGCAATTGTGATTCTCGATGAAGCGACGGCGAGCATCGATCCGCTGACCGAAGCCTTGATTCAAGAAGGGCTTGATGTGATTTTGCAGAATCGCTCGGCAATTGTGATTGCGCACCGACTCTCGACCGTACGCCATGCAGATCGCATCATTGTGTTGCGCAAAGGCGAAATTATCGAGACAGGCAGCCACGAAGGTTTGCTCGACCAAAATGGCCACTATGCCGAATTGTATAACACCTACTTCCGCCACCAAAGCCTTGAGTACATCGAGTCGGGGGCAAAAGAGTAAGGATGAAGGATGAGGGCTGAAGAGCAAAGAGCATAGAGCATAGAGCATAGATTCAGAGATCAAAATCAGGAGCAGAATTTTAACGCAGAGGAACCATGGCTATTGGCTATTGGCTATTGGCTATTGGGACGAGCATGATCCCCTCACCCCCCAGCCCCCTCTCCCACTGGACGCGGGCGAGGGGGAGCCGACCGTGTTGTATCAAACATCGCGACAGAACCGCACGATTAAAGCCCCTCGCCCGAGCACGGGAGAGGGGTTGGGGTGAGGGGATCAGACAATGGTTACGTGATGTACCAGTACAACTATTGGCTATCGGAAGCATAATCAAATAAATCTGTGCTAATCTGTGGCGAAAAAATCATTCGTGCGCTTCGTGTCCTTCGTGGATTACTATTTTTAACGCAGAGGCGCAGAGGAACCATGGCTATTGGCAATAGGCTTTGGGCTAGTGGAACAATAATCTGAGCCAATCTGTGTTCATCTGTGGCTAAAAAAGAACCATTCGTGGAATTCGTGGCTAAAATATCCTTCGTGCGCTTCGTGTCCTTCGTGGATCAATCTTTCGCACACTTCGTAGATCACAAAACGCCGATCGTTGGCATTACCTAGCGATCGGCGTTTTTGGTTAAAACTTAATATTATAGCTGGAATAGACGCGGGCAAAATTGCGCAATACGCTATTGTGGTGGGCAATAATCTGCGCTGCTTTGAGCGTTTCGCCATCGAAGGTGCTGTGGGCATCGGCGGCAAGGCTTACCCGAAATCCCCGCGACCATGCAGCACGACAGGTGGTATCGATACATAATTCGGTTTGAAAGCCAGCCAACACCAGCTGTTTGATCTCGCGCTGCCGCAGCATTTCGGCCAAATCGGTGTGCAAAAAGGCGTTTGGGGTTTCTTTTTGTAGCACCAAATCGCCAGCCTGCAATGTGCAAACTTCGTGCAACTGCCAGCCCGGGCTACCTGGCGCATCAGGATCGTCGGGGCCGCCATTATGTTGCACATAGACGACCGCTGCGTTATTGGCACGAGCTGCGTTAATTAATGTTTCGATTGCTGCCAACACTCGTTCACTTGCATGGACAGTTGCCTCTGGTGCGAACAGATTGACCTGAACATCCAGCAACACTAAGGCAGTTTGGGTCATTACCAATCCTCGCGTACATCAGCAGCACAACGAAAACCAACCTCGAAATCGGCATCGTTGGCAGCAGCTATATTACGATTCGCGCCTCGTAAGGCATCTGGCGAACACGACCATGATCCGCCACGGGTGACACGCAAGCCTGCACTATTGGGGAAATCGCGGCCATCGCCTGGGTCATAAGGATAGCGCTTGTAGGCCGTATCTGTCCACTCCCAAATATTGCCAGCCATTTCTGCTGCGCCACATGGGCTATCGCCTTGCGGTGAGTAGGCTCCGATTGGCACTGTGCCGCCTGCACCGCCATCGCGGGCATTGGCCCGATTCGCGTCCCACTGATCGCCCCACGGATAGACCCGCTTGTGGCCGGTTGTTGCATCCCAGGTTGCAGCTTTTTCCCATTCTGCTTCGGTTGGCAAGCGCTTGCCAGCCCATTGGGCATAGGCTCGGGCCTCATCGTGGGTAACTTCAACTACTGGATGATCTTCGATGATGTGTGGGGGCAATGGCCCACCCCAATAACGTGGCGGAATTGTGCCAGTTTCCTGTACGAAGCGGGCATAATCGGCGCAGGTTACCGGAAAACGGTCGATCAAAAAGGTTTTAAGGTCAAGCCGATGGACTGGAACTTCATCGGGATCATTGCCTTCGCTGCCCATCGGCATCACGCCAGCCATCACCCGCACCATTTCGCGGTTATCGCCTTCCCACATCATTCCATGGGGCAGGCGTTCGGCCCGCAATTCGCTTGGAACTTGTAATGGGCGGCTTGGTTTGCCAGCGTTGGTGCTCGAACGAGGCTGCGTGCCAATCCGTGGCTGGCTAATTACTGCTGGTTCTGCGGTTGCTTCTGCTACGGCATGAGCGGCAGCCTGCAAACTACGGGCACTGGCAAATTGGGCAACCACTGCTGGTTGGCTGATACTGACCGCCTGATCTTGCTCAAGCACGCGCTCGAAAACCATGTGTAAAGCAGCAGCGCTCGGCGGGCGATGCTCTGGCTCGATTGCCATGGCTCGATCAACAGCGCGAGCCATCAAAACTGGAATATCAGGCCGAGCTTGTTCGACGGTTTGCATCGAAATGCCGCGCAAGCGATTTGGTGCTTCTGGAGGCATCTTGCCAACTAATAAATGATAAAGCGTCGCACCTAAGGCATACAAATCAGAACGGGGATCGGTTCCTTGACCCAAATACTGTTCAATTGGCGAGTAGCCGCCGGAATAAGCTTGAGCTGCGCGATTGGTGGCTGTGCCATCGCGATATTCTTTGGCAATGCCCAAATCAATCACCATCAAATCGCCATTGGGAGTTAAGCGCAAATTGGCTGGCTTGATGTCGCGGTGAATAATTGGTGGGTCTTGGGTATGCAGATAGGTCAGCACATCACACACAATTTTGCCCCACTCGGCCACCGTGCGCCACGAGACAATCGTTTCTGCTTCATCCATCAGCTTTTCGAGGTCTTTGCCAGGCACAAATTCCATCACCAAAAACTGCGCCCCGCTGGGATCAGTAAAATAATCGCTGACTTTGGTCATGCTTGGGTGACGCAAACGAGCCAGCAATTGGGCCTCGGCCAAAAATTGCACATGCGCCGATTGATCAAATTCGTTATTTTCTTTGATCGCACATGGAACTTTAAGCCGCAGATCAATTGCGCCATAGACCCGACTGAAGCCACCAGCCCCAATAAAGGTCATAATTTTATAGCGTTCTTGAAGAATGGTCCCGCGTCGCAGAGTGCCGCTTGCTTCCCGTGGAAGGCTAGTAATTTGCGGAGTTGGGGCAAGCGTCCCACAATGCGAGCAAAATCGTGCGCCTGGCGCAAGCAACATTTGGCAATTTGTACACGCTAATGCGTTCATAACACTACTCATCTATGATTAACAGCTTTGGGTTGGTTTGATTATAGCAGTTTGCTCTAAAGCAAAGAGTGTACCAAGGTCAAGCTATCTTGCCACCTGAATGGGGGATAACGCCTACCCTCGACAATTACTCATTAGCCTAGATATTCAGCTATAAGTACTATTCCCAAGCCGATCAATAATCCACTACAGCCGCGCATAACCCAACGATAGACTGACCCTTGCAAAAACCGCCGCGAACGAGCCACAATTTCACACAGCAGAATTTTGCTGCCCAGCAACAAAAGATAAAATACCAGCAAAAAACTGACAGTCGCTAACCAACCATATTGGCGTTGAATTGTGATTAGCAGTGGCCCGCCAATTGGTAACCAAAAAAGCCATGGATGAGGATTCAGCCAATTGGTAATCAGTGCGCGGCCTAAACTGCCCCACGCTGCACCGCTGGCCTCAGCTGGTGGCTTAGCGCGCCATGCATCAATGCCCATCCAAATTAAGAATAGCCCACCACCAAGCCCAAGCCAGCGATTTATGCTTGCTGGCAAGACATTGGATACAAACAGCGCAATCAAAATAATCGGTGCATCGGTCAGTACGGGGGCGCAGGCCACCAAATAGCCTGCGCGGCGGCCATGTTCCAAGGTTTCGCGAATCACTAAGCCCAACATTGGGCCAGGTAATAAGCCAGCAGCTAGCCCCAAAGCCAACGCCTGTAGCCAATATTCAATCACCAGTGTGGCCCTCGATTAATGCTGATCGTCGGCCCAGCGTAAGCGAGCAGCTAAACCAGTTGGCGCATCATCGTGATAATGGCGAATCGTGGCGACAATGGTTGGCGAACAACCAGCCTCTGCTGCCAAATCGGCTCCCAACGGGCCATGATGGGCATAGCGATAGATTGAACGACACCACCAACGCGGCTTTTGGGCGGCCCAGGCATAGCATTGCGGGGCAAGCTGCTTCCACACCACCGCAATTCCATACCACAGCAACGATACTGGCTGGCCTTGACGATCTACCTTACCAGTGTCGTGATACAAGGCCAAATGCAGCAATTCGGCATCCTGCTCGCCAGCGGCAACCAAGGTTGTGTAGACATCAAGGCAATGGCGTTGATCATAGAGCGGCATGCGTTCAAATAGTGGATACTCGTTGCTGGCCAAGAGTTGGCGCACCAAGGCGCGCTCAGCAGGCGTTACATTGGCGCGTAAGGCGGCCCAGAGTTGGCTCAAGCGCGTGATCGCACTCATGAAAACTCCTAGGCTTCAGCATGCTCGTGGCTATGGCCAACCGCATGGCAACAACCAGATACAGGCAAGACGATGCGCTGAAATAATTGGAAAATCGGCGCAATCATCGCATCCAAAATCCGTGGGTCAAGATTAAGTTGGCTCAGGTTGAGCCGACTCAGCATCCATGGCAAGATGATCAAAATCATCAACACAATATTGGCTGGGCGGCGCAAACGCTCCATCGGCGTGGCCCAACCTTGCGGCAACAAGCCAGCAAAGGTATTAAAGCCATCGAGCGGTGGCAAGGGCAGCATATTAAAGGCTGCTAAGCCAATATTGGTCATAATCACGTAGTAGAGAAAGCTGTAAAGTTGAGGAGACATCCACGCGCCGCCATCGATGTACAACGGAATTGCAAAGATTGAGGCCAACAATAAGTTGCTAGTTGGGCCTGCCAACGACGAAAGCGCAAAGCCCCGTCGCCCCCAGCGAATGCGGAAAACGTTGATTGGCACTGGCTTGCCCCACGCCATTGGTGCATAGCCCAGCATCACAAACAGCATCATAAATGCGCCCAGTGGGTCGAAGTGCACCACCGGATTGAGCGTAACGCGGCCTTCTTGGGCTGCGGTTGGGTCGCCCAAACGAAACGCCACAAACGCATGCGAAAATTCATGCACCGTTACGCCTAAAACAATCGCCACCAAGCGCATGACAAAATCATTCATATCCATTTGCATACAAGGCTCTCCCCACGAGCAACAGCATTATCAGGCTGTATCCTACCACGAATTAGCCGCGCCTAAATTGCAATCAATCGGTGAGGAATATACTGGATTATGATTGTTGGAAGTTGGGAATCGAAAGCATAAAAACCCAAAACATAAACTGGTACAATTGCTGCCAGCTGTATTTGAATTGAAGGAATGCGCAATGCCAATCCGTGGATGTTTAATTGATCTTGATGGCACGATTTATAGCGCTGGCACGATTATCGAGGGGGCGGTGGCGGCAATCGAGCAATTACGAGCTGCTGGCTATCAATTGCTCTTTCTGACCAACACCGATTCACAATTGCCCGCAACCTTGGCTGCCAAACTTCAAGCCCGCCACATCCCAATCCAAGCCCATGAAATTATGAATCCCTTGCAAGCAATTGCTGAATATTTGAGCCACAGCGAGCCAAATTTATATATTCTGGCTCCCCAAGCTGTTAAAACGTGGTTTGAGCAGCTATATCCGCCGCAGCCAGATCAGCCAATCAGCCATGTTGTTTTAGCGCATTGTGGCGAGGTCGATGGCTACGATAGTCTTAATCTGGCGTTTCGGCAGCTCTTGCAGGGCGCAGAATTATTGGTGAGTCAGCCTGGCCGCAATTATCTCAGCAACACAGGGCTAAATCTTGATACTGGCGCATTTGCAGCGTTGTTGCAATATGCTAGCCAAACCAAGCCAACGATTCTTGGCAAGCCGACCAAAGCCTTTTTTGAGCAGGCGATGCAAGCATTGCAGCTATCAGCCGAGGAAGTGGTAGTGGTCGGCGACGATTTGACGACCGATATTGTTGGGGCTGTCAACAGTGGCATGGCAAGCGTTTGGTTGCGCACGGGCAAGGGCCACGATCAACAATTAACCGCCGATTTGCCCCAACCAACCTGGACCCTTGCCAGCATTGCTGAATTGCCAGCACTTTTGGCTGAGGTTAATCGTTGAATTGATTTTTTCGTTCCCTCACCCCCCAGCCCCCTCTCCCACTGCACGCGGGCGAGGGGGAGCACCCGTTTTCACCGACGAATTACGCAAGAACCAGAGAATTAAAGCCCCCTCGCCCGCGCACGGGAGAGCGGTTGGGGTGAGGGAATTGGCAGCTTACTCAGCGTCGACGACCGCCACGGTACAGCGTGAAACACAGATCAAGCGATCCTGATCGTCGCTGATGCGAACTTCCCAGACTTGGGTGCGTCGCCCGCGATGCAATGGCGTGGCCACGCCAGTTACTACGCCACTGCGCACTGAACGCAGGTGGTTGGCGTTGATTTCGACTCCAACCACCAGTTGGTTGTTGTGCATTACATTGGCCCAGCCTGCCACTGAGGCCAGCGATTCGGCCAAAACTACCGATGCACCGCCATGTAGCAAGCCAAATGGTTGATGGACTTTGCGCTCAACCGGCATCGTCGCCACAACCCGATCCAAACTGACTTCGGTAAAACTGATGCCGAGAGTGTCAGCAAGCGTGCCACGTTGAAACTCGTTCATTGCGCTTACATCAGGCAAATCGGTCATACACCCTCCTTGGTGCTGATTGCTCGTAAAGCAACATAGAAACTTGAACCTTGGTTCGGCACACTGGTTGCCCAAACCCTGCCACCCATTGCGGTCACGAGGCCTTTGACGATTGCTAAGCCCAAACCTGTGCCGCCAGTCTCGCGGGCGCGAGCTTTATCGGTGCGATAAAAGCGCTCGAAAATGGTCGCTGCCTCGCTTGGGTCAAAGCCTGCCCCAGTGTCGTGAACTCCCAAAATAACTTCACCAGCACTTTGGCGAGCAGTCACGCGAATTTTACCACCTTGCGGGGTGTAGCGAACCGCGTTTTGCAAGAGATTGACTAAAACTTGCTGTAAACGTGATGGATCTGCTTGGACGAAATCAAGTTGCTCGGCGCTTTCATTCGCCAGTTCTAATTGTTTTTCACGTGCGGCCAATTGCATGCGATTAACCGCACGATTGACCACCTCGTGCGGCTCTAGCTCGACGGGATTGAGGCTCAATTGACCTGCATCTGCCAACGAAAGAGTGCGCAAATCTTCAATCAGATGATTAAGCTGTTGTACTTCCTCGCCCAATGAGCTAATTACCGCTGGCGTAGGCTTGCTTACGCCATCCTCGATGCTCTCAAGCTCAATTTGCAGCACGCTCAACGGTGTGCGCAGTTCGTGGGCAATGTCGGCAACCATTTGGCGGCGCACCTGCTCAGAGCGATGCAGCTCGTTGCTCATCGAATTAAAGGCTTGGCTCAATTCGGCAATTTCATCGTTGCCAGACTCGTCAACTTGCACCGAGCGCTCGCCTTGGGCCAATTGATGCACCGCAGTGGTTAAGCTACGTAGTGGCGCTGCCAAGGTGCGCGCCAAGCGAAAGCCAATCGCCAAGGCCAAAAGCGCGGTAATTGCCCCAGCCAGCCAGATATTGCGCCGCACCATGCTCAAAAAATAATCTTCATCTGCGCCAAATTGACCTTCGTTTGGCCGCACAATTACCGTGCCAATCACCGTGCCATCTTCGGCGCTAATTGGCTCGCCGCGCTCTATATCGCGCTGGGTAACGCTGGCTGGCTGTTTATTATTTTTTGGGCCACGGCCACGACTATCAAACACTACCTCGCCAGTTGTATCGACGACAATCACATGGCGCATTTGCGGCAGCATAAAGGGTCGCGGGCCAAGCTTCATACAGCGCTGGCCATTAAAATCCCAGCTGCCAATAATTTCGTAGCAGCTGGCGAGGGCGGGCGCAAACTCTTGGGCTGCTTGTTTGGCTTGCTTGGCGGCGAGGTCGCTAAAATAGCGATTGACGGTGACATTGGCCACCGCCGTGATCAGCAAAATTGCAACGAGCGCAACTGCGATGTGGGTCAATAATAATTTTCGTTGCAGTTTCATGGCTTATTCCGCAAATTTATAGCCAATGCCAAAGACGGTCACAATATAGCGTGGAACGCTGGGATTTGGCTCGATTTTACGCCGCACATTTTTGATATGCGCATCGACGGTGCGATCGTAGGCCTCGCCTTCTTCGCCCTGAACTGCATCAAGCAATTGGCTGCGGGTCAAAGGGCGGCCAGCTGAGCGCACCAAGGTCACCAATAAATCAAATTCGGTCGGGGTGAGGCTGGTAATTGGCGTTTGCTCAATCACCACAGTGCGGCGTTGAAGATCAATTTCAATCCCATTTTTGCGCACAATCATTGGTGGCTCTAGCTCGCCGTTAACGCGGCGCAACACTGCTTTGATGCGGGCCACAACTTGGCGCGGCGAAAATGGCTTGGTTATATAATCATCAGCACCCAACTCCAAGCCAGCCAACGAATCAACTTCTTCAACCCGCGCAGTAAGCATAATAATCGGCACGCTTGATTCGGCACGTAGCGTGCGGCAGACGGTAAAGCCATCAACAACTGGCAACATCAAATCAAGCAAAATCAAATCGGGCTGCTCACGGCGGGCCATATCAAGCCCAATTTGGCCATCGCTGGCGGTGAGCGTGTTATAGCCTACGCCTTCTAAATAATTTTGTAAGCCGATGGCAATTTTGCGCTCGTCTTCAATAATTAAAATTTTTGCGCTCATACAAGCCTCCACTGGGTGATATTGCTATTGTAGCCCGAACCCGTGAAGAACCTGCGAAGAATGTTTATTTGCGCGAGAAAACCAGCCGTTTGCGTTGCTTGTTGCTCAAAACATTGTAGATAAAGACCCCAAAATCAAAATGCTCCTCGTCGAGGCTGGCATTATCATTGGGAATCAAGGGTGCAATCCAGGCTGGCGGCGTGTAGTTCCAGCGCAAGCGCTCATAGACATGTTCATAGACAATCAGCGTATTGGTTTCGCCGCGAATCACGTCGGCGCTGGTCGCATCGCTAATTTGCAATTCGCGCCGATTCAAGCGCAAAAAAAGCCCGCGCGTGGTGCGATAAAACACCACGGCACTGCCCGGCCCCATAAAAATTAGGCCATCAATCGCGCGGGGATTGGAAATTTTCAACGGTGCTAAGATCGCGTCATCGGGATCAAAAAAATAATGTGAGTGGTAGCGAGCAAACTCTTGCAAAATCATAGGCTATCTCGTCCATAGCAGCTGGCACAATCAGCGCAGGTTAGCCCAAGCTTCACAGCCTGATGCAACCTTTGACGCGTAAATAACACTCAGTATCTGCCCTACTAAATCCTGTCGTAATTGTAAAGCAAATGCTGTTTTGCGAACAATCGACACAATTAAGTGGATTAACCTAGCATGGATTAGCAGCCACCCAAAGCTTGGATGGCTGCTAATGCAACAGAGTATTGAGCTTATGAACCAGAACGAATCAGCTAGCGGCGGGCCATTGGCAGGTACGAACGGAAGCCCGACGACCAATCAATCGCCATATCTGTGCCGCGCACCAAGCCGAGTGGTTGATATTGGCTGATTTGTGGGAAGACCAGCCCCAAGCGATTGTTGCGCAAGCGGCGCACCACAATCTCGCTCAAAATTGTGCGGTAATCGGTGGTGATTGCTAAGTCTACGCCATGGTCGAGGTCAACGTTGGCTAAGCCTGGCCAGCGCCCGAAAATGCGTCCGCCATTGACATTGCCACCCAAAACCATGGCCAAATTGCCATGGCCATGGTCGGTGCCAGCGCTACGATTGGCCTTCAAACGACGGCCAAATTCGCTCATCACCACGATGGTCAGTTTGCTGTGGTAATCGATTAAATCGTTGTAGAAGGCATGCAGCGAACGGGTCAAAACATCAAGTTGGTTGCCCAAAATTGGCACTTGCGATTCGTGGGTATCCCAGCCACCAAAATCGAGGGTTGCTACTTGCAAACCAACGTCGAGTTTGATCATCTGGGCAATAGCTTTGAGCGAATCCGATAGCCCGCCAACAGGATAGGTCGCAATTGGCACATAGGGGTTAGCTGGGTTACGCGCCTTGACCGCAGCAATTGAGCTAAGCAAGCGGGTTGCTGGGGCATCGAGCATACTGCCAGTTTTGGTATAAATTTCGTTCAATGCTGCTTGTTGCTGTGCGCCATACGTGCCATAGCCTTGCATGGCGTAGCGTTGTACATTCGAAATCGTCACAGCATTGGGGCTGCCAAGCAACGACGCTGGCAACGCCGAGCCTGTTGACATAATTGGTACAACACCGTCGGGGCTGGTCGCGGCCATGTGGCGGGTCAACCAACCAGTGCTGGTCGATTTATTGTCGGGCGTGCCACGTTCCATAAAATCCATGGCATCGAAGTGGCTGCGTGTGCCGTTGGTCAAGCCGCTGGCGTGAATAAAGGCCAAATCTTGGCTATCAAATAATTCTTTGAAGGCAGCAGCCTTGGGATGCAACCAAAATGGCACAGTGCCCATCTGGCCTAGCTCAAAGCCTGCGCCAGTACCAGTGCCTGGAAAGGTAATCGTGTTGCGAGCTGCTTGAAAATTGGCATCATCAAGCGGCGAAACGATGCCCAAGCCATCACAGCCACCGCGCAAAAACACCACGACCATAATATCGCGTTGAATATCGCCTGGCTCGGCAAACGCCAAACCACCCAACCGACCACCGGCCATGGCTGCAATCGCAGTGCTACAGCCAACCACAAATTGACGACGAGTTATTTCCATTGCAGCCTCCTAGCGGGTATAAAATTCAGGGAGCATGCCAATCATGTGCACAAGGCTGCTCAGGCGTAATTTCACATCATTTGGCTGGCCGACTGGCGGATTGTCGAGGTTGCCAGCTTGGCCCATCAGGTTGAGCAATTTGGTTTTGACCAAGGCCGAAGGCTGATAGCCCAACATGCGCATAACCCAGTAATCAACAATCTGGCGCACGGTGGTAACCGTAGGTGGCATTTGGCCCTGCAAATCGAAGGTTGCCGGCGGGAAATAGGCTTGCTGCAAGTGGAATAAGAGGTTCCATGTGTTCAACAAGGCGTTACTGCTGCTCCAATAGCCACTTTCGTCGGGGTGGCCGGTTGGGGTTGCCCAGTTGAACATCCGATAGCCACAGATCGTAATCCAGCTAAATAATTCAGCAGTTGGCTTGACTTCTGCGCCAGTTGAGCGCAAATAGGAAGCTACAACCTCGTTTGGTCGGCGAATCTTGCCACCCCAAGTTGCTAAAAATTCTGGAGCGAGCAAAATTGCGCGAATGGTTTGCTTAATTTGGTCTGGTGCGTCGTAGTTGGCCGTCCATACGGCGACCGCTTTATCGATCAACGATTTTGGTGGATTATCGCTGACCAAACGGCGGCAGAGTTTGGTGCAAATATTGCGAATCGTGGCCGGATGTTTGGCAACCAGATCCAAAACTGCTTTGCCATGAACTTGCGGGCCTGCATTGGCATTTAAGAAGTTGGCCAGCACAATTTTTTGGGCGTTATCATTCCATGTATCAACATAATGAAACAAGCCTGTATTGGGAATGCCAGCAGTGCCGTCGGCAACTGTCCAGCCGGTGAAGGCCCGCGCTGCCTCATACACATCTTGGTCGATATAGCCCACTGGGCGGCCTTGGTTGTCGCGCGGCACTTCTTGCCAATTGTCGTAGATATTGTTGAGATAGTTTTGGGAGCCAAAGGTGTGCAATTCAAACAGTTCGCGGGCAAAATTCTCGTTGGCTGGGCCATCGCGGCTGGTCGAATTATCGAGGTAATAGAGCATGGCTGGGCTGGTTGCAACCGCTTCCAAGAACTTGCGGAAGTTACCAAAACAATTGGCGCGAATCACGGTTTTATCGTAGTGTGGCCAAAGCGACGAGATGCGGGTATCGCTATAGGCCCACACGTTAAAGTGATTGTGCCAAAAATCGGTCATAATTTCGAACAATTGCCATTTGCTGTAGATGGCGCGAATCCAATTGGCAGCCACGACTTCATCAACCGGACGAATGCGTTCGGTATTAGAAGGATGTACTCGTAGCTCCCATAACTCGGGCTGGGTTTTGTTCAGCGTGACCAAGCCGCGCATTTCATCGACTGCAGGAAAGCCCGTGCCTGCTGCATAGACAATCCGTAAGGTTGCATTGGCGATACGCGTGTTGCAATCGGTATCGGCGGCGAAATTGGGGTTGAGTTGCTCATCGACATAGGCGGTGAGGCCCATCGTGCGTACGCGGGCATAATCGCCTGAGCGTGCGCCGTAGGCCATGCGCGAGAGCGCAATGACCTCGAATGGTGGCTTTGCCATGGCTTCAGTTGCCGAGGGTTGCAGGGGCGCTGCATCAACATCCTCATGAACGACTGCGCCTGTGGCCCCTACCGCAGCGCCCAACAATAACTGGCGACGCGAAAGCGACATACAGACTCCTTAAAAGAGCTAAAAAAATAAACTAAGGCCAAATGATAGGCGATAGTCTAACGACCTTTAAGCAAACTTTTATTAACGAGATGTTAATTAATTATGAGGATTTAATAGATCTCGTAAGTGTGAGAAGCACGTGCTACAATCACCTTTGTGTTGCGGCTGCCATGCGCCCTTTTTTGCCAGCAATGTGTCTGGGGCATCGGTTGCAAAATCGTGTGAGATTAAGGAGCCTGCAATGGAAGCAACGTTTTGGATCAACTCTTGGCAACAAGGTGGAAGCGCAACCAGCTTTCATCGGCGCGATATTCACCCATACCTTGAGCATTTTGCCACGCCCGAATTTTTGCAGGGCAAGCGCGTGCTCGTGCCGCTCTGTGGTAAAACCAACGATTTGCGCTGGTTTAGCCAATATGCTGCCGAAGTGATTGGGGTTGAACTCGTGACCACAGCAATTGAGCAATTTTTTGCTGAGCAAGAGCTTGATTACGTTCAGCCAAACCCCACCACCTATGTTTCGGGCAATATCACTATTCTCAACCGCGATGTTTTGAGCTTAACCACAGCCGATGTTGGCAACATCGATTTGGTCTATGATCGGGCGGCGTTGGTAGCCTTGCCTCACGAGATGCGCACCAACTATCGCGCCACGATCGATCAAATCTTGCCAGTTGGCGGCCAGCAAATGATTATTACCTTGGAATATGCGCCAACGATGGCAACGCCGCCGTTTAGCATCACCCCGACTGAGATTGAGTTTTATTATGGCGAACGTTATTTTATTAGCCATTTTGCAGCACCAAGCCAACCAGAACATCGCATGGTTGCGAAATTCAACCTGCAATTTCTCAAAGAACATGGCTTTTTGATTACGCGGTTTCAGAAGTAAATTTGGGGATCGGGGATCGGG
>NZ_PUBZ01000032.1 GCF_003205875.1 Herpetosiphon llansteffanensis | reverse complement strand
TGATGTGGTCACGATTTAATGGACAATCGTTCTTATCCGCTCCACGCTGCTTCAATCATCGCGGGTGTTTGGTAGCCTAACCCCGAATGCAGTCGTTGGCGATTGTAAAAAATTTCGATATATTCGAACAAATCACGCCGTAAACTGGCGATGCTGTCATACGTTCGATGATGGGTCAATTCGGTTTTCAGGGTTGCCCACAGGCTCTCCATGGGCGCATTATCGTAGCATTTGCCCACATCGCTCATACTCATCGTGATGCCATGCCGACGCACCAGCGCTTGGTAGGCCGCGCTCGTGTACTGACTCCCTTGGTCCGTATGGTGCACGGCAGGCCGCTGCTGGGTCTGGGTCACCGCCATCTGCAAGGCCCGTTCAACCAAGGTTGCATCCATCCGCCCATCCAGCGTCCAGCCAACGACTTTGCGGGTATAGAGGTCTAAAACCCCCGCCAAATAGGCGGTTCCGCTGCGCAGCGGAATGGCGGTAATGTCGCCAACCCAGCAGGCATGCGGGGCGGTGACGGTGAACTGGCGCTGCAATTGATTCGGGGCGGCAGACGCGCCGCACGTGCGCACGGTCGTCTGCCGCCGCCATTTCGTGCGGCGCGGGTGGAGATTGGCACTCCGCATCAGGCGACGAACCCGATGGCGGCCAACCCGCACGCCCTGCTGGCGTAAGCTCGCTTGAATCCGACGGCTGCCATAGCGGAAGCCGCTGGTGGCTTGGATGGACTGGATGGTTTCGGTTAAGGTTTGATTGGCTATCGTTCGGGCACTCGGTGGGCGGGTGCACCAGGCATAGAAGCCGCTCGCGGCAACCTCCAGCAGGCGGCACATCGCCCGCACCGACATCAGCGATCGGTGCTCATGGATGAACCGATACCGCTCGGTGACGGGTGCGCGAAGATAGCCACGGCTTTTTTTAGGATGGTATTCTCCTGCTCCAGCCGTTTGACTTCCCGTCGCAGGCGGGCCAGCTCGTGGGTTTCCGCAGCCACGGCGGCAACGGTGGTACCTGCGGCCTGGGCCATGCGGTGTTTTTTGAGCCACTGGCGCAAGAGGCCTGACGATAACCCAAGATCGCGTTCGATCTGCGCAACGGTTTGCTCACCGTGCAACGCGAGATCAATGGCCATGTGGCGAAATTCCGCCGTAAAGGTGCGTGGTTTTTGCCGTGTCATTGGTGGATTCCTTTCCCGTATCAGTATGATACCATACTCGTCTATACGTTCAGGACCACATCA
>NZ_PUBZ01000031.1 GCF_003205875.1 Herpetosiphon llansteffanensis | reverse complement strand
TCAGCTGTGTATAAGAGACAGCCCCTGACCCCTCATCCCTCACCCCTAGTCGACTGAAACCAACTGGCCATTGATAATTTGTTGAACGCGCAACTCGGCGTTTTGCAGCAACTGATTGCACTGGGCTGCAAGCGCCATGCCGCGTTCGTAATGGCTCAAGGCTTGTTCTAAGGGCAAATCGCCTGCTTCCAAGGCATTGACGGTTTGCTCTAGCTCATGAAATACCGTTTCATATGCTTGATTGGTTGGCATAAATAGTCTCCTTTTTACACGCCGCGAATTAATCCCAATTCAGCACTAAAGCCTGGCCCAAACACCGCGAGCAAGCCAAATTCGTCTTTCGCGAGCGGTTTGGCAGCTAAGGCTTGTTGCAGCACAAAGAAAATCGTCGCTGAAGACATATTGCCATAAGTGCGCAACACATCACGCGAAACTGCCAAATCGGCATCGCTGAGCTGCAACGATTCTTGGTAGGCTTGCACAACTTTGGCTCCGCCTGGGTGGAGCAAATAGCGCCCCAGATCTGCTTGATTGAGGCCATGCTGGGCCAGAAATTCATCCAGCAAAGGCCGAAACTGCTCGCGTACAATCGAGGGAATTCGTGATGAGAACACGACTTCAAAGCCTGAATTGACGATATTCCAGCCCATAATTTCGGCGCTATCGGGGTAGAGATGGCTACGGGTTGCGACAATCTCGCCAAAGGCTTGATTACGCGGATTTACCTGATCGCCCTCTAATAATACCGCCGTTACGCCATCGCCAAACAACGAGGTGGCAATCAAATTGCGTTTTGAAAAATCATCGGCGAGATAGGTCAGCGAGCAAAATTCAACATTGAGCAACAACACGCGCTGGGTTGGCTCAGCGCGCAAATAATCGAAGGCCGTGTTGAGGCCCCCCAAGCCACCAGCACAGCCCAAGCCCCAAATTGGCGTGCGCCGCGTTTGAGGTCGCATGCCAAGCCGCTGCATCAGCAAGGCATCAAGGCTGGGAGCTGCTAGCCCAGTGGTCGTGACAACCACAATATGGTCAATATCGTTGGGTGTAAGATCAAGCGGCTGTAAACATGCTTCAATCGCTTGGCAACTCAAATCGAGAGCTGCCTCAATAAACACCGCGTTGCATTCTGCAAAACTGCGTGGTTCGTGCCACCATTCCAATGGGCGTACCAAGTAGCGAGTATCAATTTGGGCATGGCGAAAGATCGTCAGGTAGCGCTGAATTTCGGGAAAAGCTGCGGCAAAGCGTTGGGCAACCATATCTTGCACTGCTCGTTGAGGCACGCAATATTGTGGCACGCCTAGCCCAATTGCTTGGATTCGTGGCATCATCGTTCCTATCTACTAGTGGCTGCTGCTTATCGGCTGAAGCAGTTGGCTGTTTAACTATAGCATGGGCTAGACCAGAACATAGAGCATAGAGCATAGAACATAAAGCATAAAGATAAAATCAAAAGTCAAAAATCAAAAGCCCCAAAGCCTACAGCCAACAGCCCATAGCCATACCTTCTCTGCGCCGCTGCGTTAAAA
>NZ_PUBZ01000029.1 GCF_003205875.1 Herpetosiphon llansteffanensis | reverse complement strand
AGCTTCCCTCTGTGCTACCATAGGTGAGACAGATCTGGTGTATCAATCTTAAGTCGAGGGCCGCAAGGAGTTCCCATGGCCAGCAAAAAACCAACGCCCGACCAATCGACCCATGACCCTGAAGTTCGGCCCAAAGCCGCTCGCACCCACTGGAGTGCCCGCGACCGTCTGCGCATCCTCGCGGCTGCCGATGCCTGTGCGCCGGGCGAACTTGGTGCCTTGCTGCGCCGTGAAGGGATTTACTCCTCGCACCTCGCCCGCTGGCGACGACAACGGGCCGAGGGCGAACTCGCTGCACTCACGCCCAAGCGGAAGGCCGCACCCACGCCCGAAGCCCAGCGCCAGACTGCCGAACTCGCCCGCCTCCGCCGTGAAAACCAGCGGCTCCAAGCCAAACTGGCCCAAGCCGAGGTGATCATCGATGTGCAAAAAAAGCTTGCAACCCTGTTGGGGATCACGCTCCCAGCGCCACCACCCGACGCACAGGATTAATCATGGCGGTGGCCGATCTGGCTCCGACCGTGGGCATTGCCGCTGCCTGTCGCGCGCTCGGTGTCCCGCGCAGCGCCGTCTATCGTGCGGCTCAGCCTGCGCCCACAGCGGTTCCGCGTCGTCGGCCTGCGCGTGCGCTCACACCCAATGAGGTCGCCCACATTCGCACGGTGCTCAACAGTGACCGCTTTGCGGACTGCACGCCACGCCAGATCTATGCGACCTTGCTCGACGAGGGAACGTACCTCTGCCATTGGCGCACAATGTACCGGATTCTGGCCGCTCATCGCGAAGTTCGGGAACGCCGCAACCAACTGCGCCACCCGACCTATGCCGCGCCGGAATTGTTGGCCACGAAGCCAAATCAGCTCTGGAGTTGGGATATCACGAAGTTCAAAGGCCCAACCACCTGGTCATACTTCTATGCCTATGTGATTCTGGATGTCTTCAGCCGCTGCATCGTGGGCTGGATGGTGATGGAGCGCGAATCGGCGGCCTTGGCCGAGCAGTGTATCGCCGAAACCTATTACCGTGAGGGTATTCAGCCGAACCAACTCACGCTGCATGCCGACAATGGCAGTGCCATGACCGCCAAGCCCGTGGCCCAATTATTGGCCGATTTGGGCGTGACCAAAACCCATAGCCGCCCGCACGTCTCGAACGACAACCCGTACTCCGAAGCCCAGTTCAAGACCACCAAATATCGGCCTGATTTTCCGGATCGCTTTGGCAGTCTCATCGATGCACGGGCGTGGATGCGGGCGTTTGTGCAGTGGTACAACCACGAGCACTGTCACAGCGGGATTGGCTTGTTGCCGCCAGCGATGGTGCATCGTGGGCAGGCCACTGCCATGACGACGGCGCGGCAGCAGGTGCTGGCGACGGCCTATGCAGCCCACCCCGAACGCTTTGTGCGGGGAACACCGCGCCCGCCGCGTGTGCCGGAGGCTGTGTGGATTAACCGCCCAGTCGGGCCAGCGGATCCGTCGATCACGGCGGCATTGCGCGAATAATCCTTCTTTAATCGTCCGTTTGCTCCATTGTCATTTGTTTCATCGTGCTTGACACATTCCG
>NZ_PUBZ01000028.1 GCF_003205875.1 Herpetosiphon llansteffanensis | reverse complement strand
GAGTATCGTATAAACATGTCAAGTGGCGCGAATGAAGCCGCACGATCATGACCGCAGCCCTGCTGCGGTTTTTTTGTGGGTTCTGCTGGAGGGCTGGTGTGGGACACCACCGAGGGAGTGGCAACACAGAACTTGGACCATCCGTGGTAAAGCATGGCGAGGTCTCAGCCTCAGCATCGACTGCGGTCTCAAGGGGTTCTCGGTTGCCATGGCGCGGTGTCATACATCACGAACGGTGTCCGGCACCAAGGGGTTTGGCGACATCTGGCCGCCCCGGTGGTGTCCCGTTACCAGTCCTCACCGATGATTCCTACTCATGCCCCGCTCGGCTGATAGGGCTGTTGGCTGATCGCCAGCGCAAAGAGCAACCGATTGGCTTTGTTCGCGGCATGAATCAGCGCAACCGCGAGCGGTTTGCCCCGTGCCCGCGCTGCGAGCCAACTCGCTCGCACGGGTGGACAATGGCGACTGAGGCTTGCGCCAATGCGGATCAAGGCCTGTCGTAGCGTGATCCGGCCAGCCAATGAGGATTGACCAACGCGGGATCGCACGCCACTGGCATAGATGCTTGGTTCGAGTCCCGCCAGTGACCAGAGCGCTTTGGCTGAGGTGATCGTGCGAATATCGCCCACCGCTGCCGCATAGCGCGCTGCTAGCACCGGACTCATGCCTGGAATGGAGCACAACACCGCTGCCCATGAGGGGGCAATCAGGGTTTCGGCCTCGGCATGCAGCGCGGCGAGATGGGTCGTGTGGTGACAATACTGCTGCATCAGGGTGGCAAGGCGCGCCGCCAAGGGTGACGTTTGGTCAGGCGGCAACACGACCTGCGCGGCAAGGATGGCGGCGAGGTGGGTGGCACGGACTGGCCCGCAGCGCACGCCGAGCGCTTTCAGGCGGGCTTGGATCGCGGCGACCGACAGCGACCGCCAGGTGTGGGGATCGGGGTGGTGGAGCAGGATGGTCTGGATGATCTGGCGCGTCCACGGGCGTGAGGAAACCAGCGGTGGCAGGGCGGCGCTGGCTGACCGTCGGGCGACCAAGCCGGGCCAGAGGAGATCGGTGAGGCGGGAAAGGGAATGGGCGAGCTGGGTGAGCGTGTGCATGGTGGCAGCTTCTTGCGCAGCCCACGCGCGGAGATGGGCCTGCTGCGGGGAGGGTGGTGACCACGGGCGGCCATGGCCATCGCGCACCGCAGCGGCCATGGCATGGCAATCGCGGGCATCGGTTTTGCGGAGCCGCCCCGCCGTCAGGACGGTACGAGCATGATGCACCGCCGTGGGATGAACCAGCAGGCAGGTGACGGTAGGCGGAAGGGCCGCCGTGAGGGCATGCAGCCACGGAAGATGATAGATGCTGGTTGGTTCCATCGCCAGTGCGACGGGATTCGTTTGCGCCAACTGGATGAGGGTGGCAATCACCGATTGCAAGGCGGTCGCATCGGTGGTGATAGGATGGGGTGGGATGATCGGCGTGAGATCGGGCGCAAAGACGGCGAACCAATGGGTATGTTTGGCGATGTCGAGGGTTGCAATGGTGGTCGGTGGTGTGCTAGGATGGGTCATGTGATCCTCCCCAAGGGTCATAGACAAATCAATGCGGCAATGGGGTCAAGCAAATCCATTGTCGCATCCATGATTGCATGATTTGTTTATACCAGGGG
>NZ_PUBZ01000027.1 GCF_003205875.1 Herpetosiphon llansteffanensis | reverse complement strand
AGCGAGTCGCCTGGTGTCGAAAACGACCCCGATTGGGGCATGGGTGTCGCGCTACGGCGGATCGGTGTCGCCCCCCGACCCTGATGGATCGGGCAGGGGAACCAATTCTATGTTAAGCCCAGCCCTCATTACCAGGGGTTTAAAACACAATCCCCTTACAAGACATGAATGCTGTAACGGCGACTTGGAAGTATCGCCCCGATTACCAGGGGTTTAAAACGCGTGATTGAGCGTCAGTCTTCCTGCTTAGTTGGTTGCTTGGAAGCATCGCCCCGATTACCAGGGGTTTAAAACCATTCCTGCTGTACCGGTAATTGCCATCGACCGATCGACTTGGAAGCATCGCCCCGATTACCAGGGGTTTAAAACTGGACATGGCTGTTGTCGAGCTGGGCGCCGGCGGTTTCGTCTTGGAAGCATCGCCCCGATTACCAGGGGTTTAAAACCCATTGAAGATCGGCCTGCGACTCGCCAATCTTGACCTTGGAAGCATCGCCCCGATTACCAGGGGTTTAAAACTTCCATCATCTTGTCGTACAGATCGTCTTCCATTGTCTTGGAAGCATCGCCCCGATTACCAGGAGGGTTTTCCTCAACATACGGTGTTTTTTTAGCCCTCGCTGCCCCTGATCAGTCGCATTTTTGGTTCGTACCCGCCTTTTTCCCCCAATCCTGACGCATTGTGGTCTCATGCCGCGCCATCGTGGTCGTTCATCGACCCACGCATGAGCTGCATTGGTGTGCGATCTGCGTTTGGCGGGCAGCCGCGTATGCCACGCCAGCAGAGGCTGCATGGCCAGGGGATGGCTGGTTGTCGCGGTCGTGACCATGCGCACCCCAGCGACAGGTCAATCAATCAGCGGTCACGTCCGCTCATGGGTTAGCGTTGCCGTGCCTGCTGGCGCAGCACCACCCGCAGGTTGATCACCACATACAGCAAGGTGAGAGATGGTAAGGATTCGCGTCAGATTGGCCAGCAGCCTAAAAAGGTGGTGTTTTATGTCCCTCAATCCCTCATGAGTGGTATAAGAATCGATTCTACGCGATTATTTTTTAGGCTTCGATGGGGTCAGATGCCCCGCCGAGCAGGCTTTTGGTATCAAATAACCGCATAGACCGCTGATTCTGCGCGGTTTTAGCCATGTTCACTCCACCTGGCCAAAACGTCGTGAATCCTTACCATCCCTCAAGGTGTTCTGGTTGGTGATCGACTGCTGGTTGCGTAGATTCGGGCGCTCGATGTTAAGCAGATTAAAGGCCACCGCCTTGATGCTGTGTGCCGCTCACCGTCTGTGGGAGCGGCGTTGCGGCGTGGGCCAACCGCAGGATGCAGCACACGGGGCAAGGGGGTATGCACGCGGTAGGTAAACTGGGTGACGACCGTGCTAAACAGTACACACAATCGTTGCCATACCCTGAATCGTTCCCCTCCCTCTCTGTGTGATGGCGCAATCCTCCATTGATCGGTGCTGTCGGCTACTGGTGGATATCCTTCGACGCGCGTGTTTGCCAGCGCTTAATTCTGTTTAATCACACACGATGGAATATATTCATAGAGGGGTTAAACCCAAAATTGACTCTGCTGGCGAACCCTCAACCTGATGCCACGAGCCGCGACAGGGCGCTCCGACGCGGCGGTGTTTGGCGCGGCTGATCGAGCCACGCGCCGATGCGAATGACATTTAATGCCACCGCACTC
>NZ_PUBZ01000026.1 GCF_003205875.1 Herpetosiphon llansteffanensis | reverse complement strand
GAGGGCTGGGCTTAACATAGAATTGGT
The DNA here is from genome assembly GCF_003205875.1 of Herpetosiphon llansteffanensis. Lineage (GTDB taxonomy): Bacteria > Chloroflexota > Chloroflexia > Chloroflexales > Herpetosiphonaceae > Herpetosiphon > Herpetosiphon llansteffanensis. The sequence continues at coordinate 1,913 of NZ_PUBZ01000026.1, read as the reverse complement.
TCCCCTGCCCGATCCATCAGGGTCGGGGGGCGACACCGATCCGCCGTAGCGCGACACCCATGCCCCAATCGGGGTCGTTTTCGACACCAGGCGACTCGCTATCGGGTACGATACGGGTATCAGATCCAACCATCCCCAGAATAGGAGTCGCTGATGCTGGATCGCATCATACCAAACATCCTTCGTCGCTTCAAGCGCCCTGTGCCCACCGTGCCCGTGTCCGATGGTGCCCTGCTGCCCACCCATCCCCGTCGTCCCTGCCCGCTCTCCATGCCGGATCTCCCCCCCATCATTGCCGCTGATCCCACTGCTGCTGCAGCCCATCAGTGGCTCGCCCCCATTCCGTGGCATGCCCTGCCGCCGCTCAGTGACCGCCCTCGGCCTGGGCCGCGCCCCGCGCCGCGTGCCCCCTTTCTCGCCGCGTTCCTCCTCAAACTCGATCTCCAATTGCCCTCCATGGGGCATTTGCGTCGCTATCTCCTGCGCCATCCCGCCCTTGTCTGGACGCTTGGCTTTCCCCTCCGGCCTGACCCTGCCGCCCCGCTCGGCTTCGATGTCGCCGCCAGTGTTCCGTCGCGTCGTCAATTTGCCCGTGTCCTGCGAACCTTGCCCACGCCCATGCTCGACTTCCTCCGCATGGCACTCGTGCGGCGCATTCGTGATGCCCTCCCACCGGAGCACCACGCCACCTTCGCCGACACCATTGCGGGCGATACCAAGCACATTTTGGCGTGGGTGAAAGAGAACAATCTCAACCGTTTTGCCCCGGATCGCGCCAAGAAGCAGGTACAACCCCCGGGTGATCCGGACTGTCGGCTCGGCGTCAAGCGCCGGAGTAACCAGCAACCGACCCCCACCACCGATGGCCAATCGCCAACCCAGAGTAAGGCCGAAGCCTACTGGGGGTACGCCAGTGGCATTGTCGTCACCCGCACCCCCTTCGGCTCCATCGTGCTCGCCGAACACACCCAACCGATCAATGCGGGCGATATGACCTATTTTGACCCGCTCATGGCGCAGGTGGAGCAGACGCTCGGTCGCCGACCGCGCAATGGCGTGTGGGATGCCGCCTTCGACAGCCAACGGGTCTACACCTACTTCCACACCGCTGGTGGCATGGCAGCAGTTCCGGTGCGCAAGCCGAACCAGCCACGGCAGTTTTCGCCCGACGGCTTGCCACTGTGTGCCGCTGGCTTAGCCATGCCGCAACAGTTTACGTATGCCATGAACACCAATGGCCCGCCGCAAGAGCGGGCACGCCATCGCTGTCCGTTGCTGTACCCGACTGCCACCGGCGAGCCATGCCCAACGAATGATAAACACTTTGCAACGGGCGGGTGTGTCACGACGATCGGGACGCAAGTTGGCGCAACGCTACGCTGGACGATCGATCGCGGGTCAGCGGCCTATAAAGCCTTGTATCGCGAACGGGCGTTGGTCGAACAGATCAACAGCCAAGCATATGCCTTAGGGATCGAATGGCCAAAACTGCGCCGCCAAAGCGCGGTCGCGGCGTGGACATCCTTAATCTATGTGGTGATAAACCTGCGCGTGGTGCATCGCCAGCAGGGAACGCACGACCCGATCCACGCCTAACGTGGCATGCGTCTCGTCCGTGAATCGCCATGGGGATGGCTTGGATTGGATGGACGGACGCAGCCGCAGCGATCAGGGAACGGCTACTGCGGCGGATCAGCGGTGATCGGTCGGCGTGATCGGCTGTGCGTAAATCCGCCAGCGCGGCGAGAACGCACGCCGATGGGCCGACGCGGATCAGGATGCGGGCAGCACAACGGGCGGTGAGGCGGGTCTGCTCACAAAAAAACCACGCACCAGCGTGGTGATTGGTCAGCGGCGGCGCGGATCAGCGAAAAATCCCGTCAAAACCTCTCAGGAATTCGTCCAGCCCTCCT
>NZ_PUBZ01000025.1 GCF_003205875.1 Herpetosiphon llansteffanensis | reverse complement strand
AGCCCCCGATCCCCAACCCCCAATTCTCAAGGTTGAACAACTGAGTTGCCGTTATGGCACGCGTGAGGTTTTTGCCCAGCTTGATTTAGATGCTGCCAAAGGCGAAGTGCTGGCCTTGCTGGGGCCAAATGGCGCTGGCAAAAGCACGTTATTGCGTTGTTTGGCACGGCTGCAACGGCCAGATCAAGGCCAAATCTGGTTGAATAATCAGCCATTATGGCAAATTAAGCAGCGCTTGGCGGCCCAACAAATTGCCTTTGCCCCGCAAAACCATGGCCTCAATAGCGACCTGACGGTTGAGCAAATGCTGCTGCTTGGGCGTACGCCGCATCGCGGTTGGCTACTGCCAATGAGCAAAGCAGATCGGGCGATTGTTGAACACTTGATTGAACGCTTTAATTTAACCCAATATCGTCGCCAGCGCTTGGCCGAGCTTTCAGGCGGCGAACAACGGCGGGTAATTATCGCCCGCGCCTTAGCCCAGCAACCAAGCATCTTGTTGCTCGATGAGCCAACCGCCCACCTTGATTTAAAATATCAACTTAAAATTATGCAATTGGTCAGCGAGTTGGCGCATAGCGATGGGGTTTGTGTCATTTTGACCTTGCACGATCTGAATCAAGCCAGCCTCTGCGCCGACCGCATTGCGCTCTTGGCTCATGGCCGCTTGCAAGCAGTTGGTTCGCCAAGCACTGTTTTGCGCAGCGAATTAATCGAAGCAGCTTACGATGTGCCAGTTCAATTGATCGAGCACCCCAGCCATGGCCTGCCGTTGGTGATGCTTCAACCACAACCTAAGGAACGATCATGGCTCAATTAGTCTTATTTACTGGCGGCGCACGCAGCGGCAAAAGTTGGCGCGCCGAGCAATATGCCAGCCAACAAGCCGAACAGGTGTATTACCTTGCCACGGCCCAAGCTGGCGATAGCGAAATGCAGCAGCGGATTGGCCTGCACCAAGCGCAACGGCCTAGCCATTGGCAAACCATCGAAGCGCCACTGGCAGCCAGCCAAAGTTTATGCCAACTACCAACTGGTAGCGTGGTCTTGCTCGATTGCCTAACTTTGCTGGTGAGCAATCTGTTGCTGGCCAATGAAGATCAGCCCGAACCTATAATCCAAACTGAAATTGCAGCGATGTTGGCGGCCCAGCAAGCCCGCGATTTAAACCTCATTATAGTGACCAATGAAGTTGGCATGGGCATTGTGCCAGCCTATGCCTTGGGCCGAATTTATCGCGATCTGATTGGCCGTGCCAACCAGCAAATCGCGGCGGCTGCCAACGAGGTGTATTTGGTCGTTGCTGGCCTGCCAATCGAAATTCGCCAATTGCAGCCAGCGTGGGCCAAGTGATGCAGCATCCAACCCATGGCGCGATCGATTATGCAGAGTTGCAGCAACACGGGCTTGCGCCAAGCCAGATCTGCGATTTCAGCAGCAATGTCAATCCGCTTGGCACACCCAATTTTATTCGCGCAGCGCTCGCAAATGTCGATTTGGCCCACTATCCTGATCGCCAATCGTTGGCGTTGCGGGCAGCGCTTGCCAAGCATCACGTTTGCAAGCCAGACCAGCTGCTGATTGGTAATGGCAGCAATGAATTAATTCACTTAATTGCCCGTGCATTACTGCAAGCCAACGATTATGTTGTGTTGATCGAGCCGACCTTTGGCGAATACGCCTATGCAAGCAGTTTGGCGGGCGCACAACTCATTCGCTATCAAACCAGCTCCGAAACTGAGTTTCAAGTTGATGTTGAAGCCTGCTGTCAATTGATTGCCCAATATCGCCCACGCTTGGTTTGGCTGTGCAACCCCAATAATCCAACCGGCAGCTATTTGCTAGCCCAAGCAATCGAGCAACTTCAAGCAGCATGTACCGCAGTTCAAGGCTATTTGGTGCTCGATTTGGCCTACGCTGACTTGGGGATCGGGGATCGGGGATCGGGCTGTCTCTCATACACATCTGACGCTGCCGACGAAGCTAGAAGTG
>NZ_PUBZ01000024.1 GCF_003205875.1 Herpetosiphon llansteffanensis | reverse complement strand
GAGAGGGGGTTGGGGGGTGAGGGGACATGATTGCCAATCCAATGTACCAGTACAGATAGCCTATAGCCCTCACGTCTCTGCGCCGCTGCGTTAATTGTATTTCCAACCAAATCTCCGATAGCCCAAAGCCAATAGCCTAAATTCTAATCCCGATCCCCAGCCCCCGACCCCTGATCCCTCGCCCTTTGCCTTCTGCCTTCTGCCTTCTGACTTCTGCCTTCTGACTTCTGACTTTTGACTTTTGACTTTCGCTATGCTCGCTACTCTTCAGAATCCGTTTTATTGACCTGTTGGCGCAGACGCTCGGTTAAGCTGGGTTTAGTCGGGTTTGCCGCAATTTGAGTGGGCTGAAGCTCAGCCTGCCACTCAATCGACGGATACTCATCTTCGAGCAAGCCTTCGAGTGAGATTAGGTTTGGCTGCCAACTATCGAAGGTCTGGCGTTGAGCAGGATCAAATTGAAAGCTCTGATCGGTACACAGAAACACCTGATAGCTGGTTTCGGCGGCATTCGTCAGCGGCTTGATCAAAATGTACCAATCTTTATAGATTCCCGATTGGATACGGCCAATCGTGTTGTAGGCAATCGACATACAATACTCCTTAATTAGGGGACGATTGGAATATGGTTATTGCTAACATAATCCCAGCGGCCAGGTCGGCGAGGATCGGGTTTCACCCGTTCAAGATGGACATGCGGCACATCAGGCGCATGATCACCAGCGAGTGAACCATCGTCGATCCGGCCTTGGTTGTAGCTTCCATCGGCATTCGGCGTTTTGCTGCGAAATACGCCAGGTGAAACTTCCTCGGCATCGCCGATCCATTGACCAATTGCATCAAGTGCTTCATCTTCGGTCAACGTTTCACCGCTGGTTATATTCCCAGTTGCCCGCTCTGTTTCGCCAATAACATTACCAATTTTCTCGGCATCGACGCTTGCATTATGGCTGGGCGTTGCGGGCGTTGCATTTTGGCTAATTAATGCAGCTCCACCGATTACCGCAAGCCCAAGCAAACCAAGGGCAATAAGATCACCAACTGGTAAGGGGCCGTCAGCAAGAGCTAGCCCACCAGCAATTGGCAGAACGCCCGCAACTCCACCTGCTTGAACAACTGGTTGTTGGCGTTCTACTAGCCAATCACGCAAGCGTTGGCGTAATGGTTCAGGATTATAGGATTGCTCTTCAAGCTGGGCTGAAACTTGAACATTTTGGAAAGCGCGTGGTTTAGCGGCAACTGCTTCGACCGAGCCTTTGAACAATGCCGCTGCTTCTTCTTCGCTATAACGAAAAACAATCTGAATTTGGCGCGTTAGATCGCTCGCTTCTTGGAAAACTGTTTGCAAGCGACGAATCGCCGGAAAAACTATGCTATCGAGCTCATTAAAACAGCGCTGCGCCGAATCGCCTTGCCATCCTCCATCACGCAATGGTTGCATCCCACGTTGCAGCAATTGCTCAAGATCGTGAATCCGACTGGCAAGTTTTTGCAAGCGTTGGCGAACAGTATCAGTGCTCAAATAATCAATTTGCACAAGCTCATTAGCCACATAACCTCCAAGTAATCGTACTAACAATACTCAGATAGCTATACTAATTTATGCCTTGAATGTTGCATGAAATGTTAAGCAGCTTGATGGCCTACTCCCGCAGTTGATCGGCTTCGTCCGGTGGAATCACCTCGTCATAGCGGCACGGAAACCGCGAAGATCGCGAAGAATATGCTTTAGCCACGAATTCCACGAATTGCCCGAATGAGTATTTTTTGCCACAGATTGACACAGATTATGAGGATTAGGTTCGCGCCAGCCCATAACCTACCGCCTATAGCCATCGTTTCTCTGCGTCTCTGCGTTAACATTTCGATCCACGAAGGGCACGAAGAACACGAAGAACGGAAACCGCAAAGAGCACGAAGATTAAGTTTTTTCGCCACAGATTGCCACAGATTATGAGGATTATGTTCGTGCCAGCCCATAGCCTCCAGCCTATAGCCATCGCGTCTCTGCGCCTCTGCATTAAAGCCCGATCCCCGAC
>NZ_PUBZ01000023.1 GCF_003205875.1 Herpetosiphon llansteffanensis | reverse complement strand
CTACAACACCACTTGTTTTAGTACTTGATATCAGTGGAATGGGAAGTCCTGCATTATCGTTCGTCCAAGGCATAATTCGGCAATATTCCTACTGTCGAATTATTATATTTTCTTCTAATCTAAAACTCGCACCTGATTTTTTTGCCATTGGTGTGGCTGGATATGTTATTAAAGAAGAGATGCTGGAACATATGCGGTTTGCCATTGAAACCGTCCATAGAGGTAGCACCTACTACTCGCCAATGGTTCAAGAATTTCTTGATACGACAAGTATGGTGAGACAACAATTCCAACTTGCTCCAAGAGAAATACATATCTTAGAACATCTTTCACAGGGCTTGGGTACAATAGATATTGCAAATGAGCTTAACATTGATGGAAGAACTGTTCAAAACTACATTACAAATCTTCGCAAAAAGCTAAATTGTGTTGAGAGATCCCAGTTGGTTATTTGGTATCGCACAATGTATGGGCAAAACTAGCTGTGTGTTTTCACATATCGACAACTATAGAAAGCCCTTCTAGACTAGAATAATCTAGTGTTGGCTTGAATCATTGGAGGCTATATGGATGCGTATGATCAATCACACCCTGATTCTGGAATGGATGAAACATTATCGCTCAAAGATAAACTAACTGCGATTCCTCAACTGAATGATATTATGCGAATTGCAACGTCCCCTCAAGGCAAATTGATTATAGCCCTTTTTCTTGCATCTCTTGGTAATCCAGATCAAGGAATCATCTTTCACGAAGATTAGATTTTAGTTGAGGTAGTTCTACTTATTTGATAATAAGTAGAACTACCTCATATTTTAGATATGAACAATAATTATATGTTACAACGTTTAGATTCAATATCTATAGATTCAAATTTAAAAAAGAATTTGTATGATATCTATATGTCCGATTCTTTGCGTTTTATTAAACGTACAACACTTAATGTTATTTATGAAATTGCATCATCTCTTGGATACTATGATTCTTATAAGGAACATATAGATATAATCACTAATGCATGGCATATGATGTATGGAATGATTATACGATTGGATGATATTCAAGATAATCAACCTATATCAACCCCATTTCCTTCTGATGTAAATCTTTCAACACAATACAATATTTTATTTAGTCATTACCTTATTGCAGAGTCAATACTTGATGAATTAATAATATACGATATGCCAATAAATAGATATATAAAAATAAGGAGATTCTGGTCTGATATGATGATAAGAATGTCTAGCGGCCAGTATTGTGATGTCTGTTCAAAAAATCATACAATAGATAAAGATATAGCTATAAAATACCAGAAAATAGCTCAGTCTAAAACTGGTGCAACATATGCTTTGGCCTTTGGTAGTACAGGTCTTGCACTATTTGACGATAAGTCAATATATGAAGGTTTAGTTGTTATAGGCGAAATATATGGTACTTTAATTCAGTATGGTGATGACATTAATGACTATGAGGTTGATATGAATAAAAGTACATCATTTGTTGATATAGTAAGAGAATCCGAGATTGAAACGCTAAGTATGTATAATTATGTATATTCAATATACTATGACCATGTTGAGTTGAATATGAAGGATTTTCCTGAGCAAATCAAAATAGTTATTAGAGAAATATTTAAAAAAACTTTCAATATAAAGGTATAAATATGTCATATAGATTTATTAAAAAAATAATTTTAGGTATTGTATTATCTATTATTATTCTAGCCGTTAATATAGAATTTTTTGAGAAAAGTGGTGTAGGATTTTTTGTAAATCCAAGTAATAATAAAATTATGTTTATTGAAAAAAGTCTTATTGAAAAAAATGTAGATTTAAAGATAAACGATAGGCTGATATCTATATATAATAAAAATTGGGAGGATGTCGTTAATGATTGGAACTTCTCCAGATTTGAGCCTAACATAAATGAACCAATACCTATAACTGTTGATCGAAATGGCAATACTATTCATTTAGAAATAATTAAATCAGCCCCAAGCCTAGATAATCAGATAAATAAGCTAATTAATATCATTATATCACTTTGTTGCATTATAACTGGATATAAATTAAGCAGTAAATCTTTTTATGAAGGTATTGCACCCTCTGGGATAGGACTTCTATGGTTTGGTGTTGGGGTAGTTGTTGGTCTTCATTTATTTGCAGGACAGGGTGCTGTACGACTTTTAATAACACTTGAATGGATTATGATTGCCTTTTTGTCTCCATACTTTGCTATAATGCATCTATTTTTTCCATATAGGCCTGAAAGTATACTTAATATACGGAAATTCAAAAATAAGGGAATATATATTTTCCTCATAATGAATATATTTTTAATAATATTTACATGGAATTATGATAATAATTTATTAAATATTGTTGCAAAACTTAATATTATATTACCTATATTT
>NZ_PUBZ01000022.1 GCF_003205875.1 Herpetosiphon llansteffanensis | reverse complement strand
CGACTTCTACACTTCTAGCTTCGTCGGCAGCGTCAGATGTGTATAAGAGGCAGGGGGAGCCGACCGTGTTGGATCACGCATCGCGACCGAACCGCACGATTAAGCCCCTCGCCCGCGCACGGGCGAGGGGTTGGGGTGAGGGGATCAGGCGGTGGTTAACGTGATGAACCATTACATATAGGCTGTAGGCTCTTGCCTTTTGATTTCTGCCTTTTGGTTTCATCCCTCATACTTCATAATTTAAAAAAGTAGCTTATTTGATCCACGAAGAGCACGAAGCGCACGAAGGATTACTACTCCAAAGCCCATAGCCCATAGCCTATAACCATGTATGCGATGCGCTCTATTCTAAATTTCATCCCTCATAATTCATAATTCATAATTTAAAAAATTAGCTTATTCGTGCTAGAGAATGAGGTAATTACGCCAAATGCTGCTATGCTTAATTTAAGCTTAAGAGTGGTGTTTATTTGGAAGGAATGAATGATGAGCCAAATTGACGATCAAGCTGAGATCACGGTGGCCAACCTCCAAGCACGAATCGCCGCCGCTTGGCAAGCATTCCTCGTATTTCTGCGTGAATTAACCCCCGAGCAATTGACCGGCCCGACCGATGCCCAAGGTTGGACGATCAAAGACCATGCAATGCACATTGCACTCTGGGAAAACAGCCTGTTGGCCTTGCTCAATGCAGAGCCACGCGCCGCTAGCTTCGGCATCGACGAAGCGGTTTGGCAACAAGGCGCTGATGCGATTAACCGCATTCTGCACCAACGATACAACGATCTGCCGATTGACGACGTGTACAAAACCCTTGAAACGAACCACCAAGCAGTTGTCGCACGCATTGCTGAATTCAGCGATCGCGATTTACTGCGTCCGCATCGTGAATTTCAGCCCAGTACAAACCTCAATGATCCGATTATTGGCTGGATGGTTGGTAACACCTTCGAGCACTACCCTGAACACGAAGCCTGGATGCGCGATATTTTAGCCCGCTAGCTAAGCTCAGGGCGCATCTGCTCGCAGCCACTGCTTGGTAGATGCGCCCTGATCACCCATCAGTGCTTTATTGGAAGGAATCGATCATGACCCAAATCGACGATCAAACTCCGCTGACTGCGCAACAATTACAAGCACGCATTGCTGCTAATTGGCAAGAATTGCAAACGTTTTTGGTTGGTTTAAGCCACGAACAAATGACCGGCCCGAGCGATGCAGCAGGCTGGACAATTAAAGATCATGCAATTCATATTGCGCTCTGGGAAAAAAGCATCATAGGTTTGTTGAATGCAGAATCGCGCTGGGGTAGCATCGATATTGATGAAGCAGTTTGGCAACAAGGCTTCGAGACAGTTAATCAGGTGCTGTACCAACGCCACCATGATTTACCACTTGACGAGGTTTATGCCACCCTCGCAGCCAACCATGAAGCCCTAGTAGCGCGGATTGCTCAGTTGAGCGATAGCGATTTATTGCGCCCACAGCGTGAGTTCCAAGCTGGCTCAACCAACGATGAGCCAATTATTGGCTGGATTGTTGGTGATACCTTTGAGCATTATGCAGAGCATCTGCCATGGATGCAGGCAATTCTGAACGCTTAAATGCAAGCAAGGCCACAAATCGTAAAGGTTTGTGGCCTTAGCTTTTTTAGCCAATAAATTCAGCCAGCGCTGCGGTTATCGCTTCTGGGCGCTCCAACACCGACATATGGCTGGCATCGTCGATATAGATCAATTGCGCATTGGGAATCAATTGTTGCATTTGCTCGCTCTTGGTTGGCGGCGTAGACATATCCTCAACCCCAACCACAATCAGGGTTGGCACGCTAATTTGGCTAATGGTATTGGTCACATCGTCGCGCTCAATCACTGGAATAATTGCTTTATACAGCGATTCGCGGTCGGCGTTTGTCCAATAGGCATGCCAATAGCTCTGAACTTGGGGCTGGCGCTCAGCCATTTTGCTGGTATAAAACACCGCATCCAAGCCCTCTTTCAAAGGTTGAATCAGGCCATAGGCGATATAGCCATCGGCCATTTGACGATAGGCATCGAGCAATTCGGGCGCATCGCTAGCCGATGAATCAATCAGGCTCAACGAGAGAAACAGCTCGGGATGTTTGGGGTAGAGCCGCAAGCCAATCATGCCACCCATCGAAACCCCAACCCAATGCACCTGCTTGATGCCCAAATCGCTCAACAATTGATAGGCATCATCGCCCAAACGATACATTGAATAGTCGTCGGGCGTACCGCCGCCCTCAGTTTGGCCTTGGCCACGCCAATCGATCGCAATACAGCGATAGCCTTTGGCCGCGAAATATTCCATTTGTGGCTCGAAAATTCGCCAGTGATACATCAAACCATGGCCGAAGAAAATCACTTGATCGCCAGCGCCACGCTCTTCGTAGTAGTAATGAACCCCATTGACCAGATGTGAAGCCATACACACTCCTTGATCGTTCGATTTCTGTTGCTATTGTAGGCGAAGTATCAGCCAATTTTCAATCGATCATCAGGGTAATTTCGGCCATTTTGGCTACAATAGGCGTATTACCCAACCAATTGAGGAGGAAAGACCTGATGCGACGACTCGCCCAAATCCTTGGGTTGGGGCTATTCCTGGCTGCTTGTGCCACCCAACCTGCGACCCAACCAAGCCCAATGCCGAGCCAAGCCCTACCCGCTAGCTCATTGCCCGAACGCCCAACCGCAACAATTGCCGATTATGCTGCCGAGCCGGCAATTCGCACTGGCTCAGTTATTTTCAACTTGCCTGCTGATGGCAGTATTGGTGCCATCAGTTTGGCAGGCACGACCTTTCAATTAGCCAACCCAACCCAGCCCAACGCCCAGTTGCCATGGTCGGCTTCGCCCGATGGCAAACAGTTGGCGATTGTGGTTGTCAACGATAGCCAGCCCAAAACTGAGCAGCTTGAACTGGCTGAGTTGTGGGTGGTTGGGGTTGATGAGCAAAACCCACGCCGTTTGCTTAATTTGCTGCCAGCAGTCGCTCCTGATCAAGCGCCAATCTTGGGCCGCCAGAGTGCCTTGACTGATAACGCTCCAGTGTGGTCACGTGATGGCAAAACGTTGTTCTTGGCTTCGGCCCACGAAGATTATGTTGATGTGTATGCTGTTGATGTGGCGACTGGCGCAGCCCAACGCGTGACCAACACCCCTGATTTAGAGGTCGATCTGGCTTTATCGTCCAATGGTGACTATTTAGCCTTTGCTTCGGCCAGCAGCTTTGGCACTGGTGGCGGCTGGGGCAACCCAACTGTGCAGGTCTATAATTTTGCTGATGCGAGCTTCACGCCGATTAATGCCGATCCGTTGGCGATGGGGGCAGGGGTTGTTGGCTGGCTTGACCAGCAATTAATTACTCAATTCAATAGCCAGCCAGATGGCCACGCCAGTTTTATCGTGTTTGATGCCAGTATTGGTACGCCTACGCCACTTGCTCAGGCAATGGCCTTTAATCCAGAGTTTCAGGCAGGCACGTTGGTTTATGTCGATCAGCCGCGCGATGGCGTGCCAACTGTCTATCGTTGGCAAGGCAGCGGCGAGGTACAGCAAGTGGAAGGCATTAATGCTAATCGCGTTTCATTAAGCCCTACTGGCCAAGCCATGCTCTTATGCAACTCCGAGCAGCCAAGCTATTGGCGTAACGGCGTGTTGAGTGCGCTCTCAGTCAATAGTTGCGAGCAGAGTGTTTGGGCGGCAGATGATTGGCTGGCGCTCAACGGCACTGAACAATCAAACGGCCTGATTATCAACCCAGAAGGCCAAAGCCAAGTGTTGCCCCACCAAGCTGTGATGGTTGGTTGGAACGAGCAAGTGCTTTACTTTTTTGCGCCCCAAGCTGATGGCTGGCAATTGTTTCAGGCCCAACGAGCGAGCAGTCAATTGCAACCAATTGGCCAACCAGTGAGCAGCAAGCCAAGCAACCCGCGCCTCGTTTTAGCACCATAAATCAGCCCAACCCCGCTGTTTAAGGTGGACAGGGAGACACAACGAGCGGACACAACACGACCTCGGGTTGGAATCCTGGATGGTGTTGAAACCAAACCCAGACCAAAACCGAGGTCGTATGCGAACTCTGCATCATTAACATCTATGGTTGTGATGGGTGATGCTGATCGGCTTTTGCCTCGCGCATAAAAACCATTGCCAAGCCTACCACGCCCCAAAACAGCGTACCCATATGCGGAAACTCAATATTAAAGAAATAATGATCGAGCACACCAACCGCGAGTGCTGCTAAAATTGCTGCCTGCAAGCCAATAATTGCATCGCCAACTGCGCGCTCGCTACGGCGAATAGCTTGCGTGGTAAGTACCAAAAAGGCAATTGCAGTCAAAATGTATAAGCCTAAGCCAACCAAGCCCATGCGCGAGCCAAGCGCCAAATAGACGCTACTCACACCAGTCGTTAGGTCGATATTCGGGGCGCGGCCAAAGCCCACCCCAAACACAGGATACTCGCGCATAATCGCGATTGCATTGCGAAACTCGGCCAAGCGCATTTGATTGGCTTGATCTTTGAACTGAATGCCTTCAACAATCCGCTCGACAAAATTGCCGCCCTTGCCCAAGCCCAAAACAGCGATTGCTCCAGCGATGCCACCAGCGCCAATCAGCCACCACAATTGGCGATAGCGCACGGTTGCCAGAAACAAGCCTGCAATGGCAAAACCGCCGAGCGCCGCCCGTGACGAGGTTAAAAAGACTGCCAAACCAAAGCTGGCAGTGATCAGCCATAACCATTTCCGGCCCAAAACTGGGCGTTGAGCCAAGGCTTGGCCCAGGGCAATCGCCCCCAACAAGGCCATCATGCCGCCAAAACCGTTGGGGTCAATCGAGGTACCAATTGCCCGCTCAAACCCATTCGGGTCGTCTTCGACATAGCGCAAGACGCGGCCACTTGCAGGGTAGCCAATTGGCGCAAGTGCGGTCAAAAAGCGCAGGGCCAAGCCATCGGGGGCGAAGCGCAGGCCAATGCCGAGCAATGCCGCCGCCCAACCAGCCAGAATCAGCAAACGCAGCCACCAACGAGCTTGTTCCAATGAATCGAGCGCATTTTGCACGCCCCAGAACAAACAAATGCCAAGCAGTAATTTGAAATAATTATGCAGCAGCAAACTATCGGGTGAGCCATTCGAGCCAATGATAAAGGAGAAAAATGAGCTACCAAGCAGCAGAATAACCCATGGGGCGAGGCTACCCCAGCGCCAGCTGCGTTCAGGATCGACCAAATTGCGCACGACCAGCATGGCATACAAGGCCAACAAACCTAGCTCAAGCAAGGCTGGGGTTAGGCCAACTTTGAAAGGCAAAGTTCCAAAGGGCAACAGTGTGGCAACCAAAACGCTAGCCGTCAGAATCGAATGCACTGAACGAGCAAACCATGCGCCGACCAGCAAGCCCAGCACGCCTGAGACAACCAAAAAGCCAGGCACAAACGCGGCAAGCGCGCCTAAGCCAACGCCAAGCAGCGTACCGCCAAGAATCAACCCAAGCTCACGTCGTCGATGCTGATCGAATGGTGCAAACATGCCAATCTACCTTTTATAACTGGGGTAACGTTTGATCCACGAAGGACACGAAGAGAACAAAGGACGGAAACCGCGAAGAACTATTTTTTAGCCACGAATTGCACGAATTACACGAATACCTAATTTTTAGCCACAGATTACACAGATTATGAGGATTATATTGTTTAACCCAACAAATGAGCCTTAATGTCTCTGCGCCGCTACGTTATATAGTTGCACTTTGCCTTCATCCTTCATCCTTCATCCTTCATCCTTCATCCTTCGGTACTCTGTGCCTCTGCGTTAATCGTTGTCCTTGGCCTTCATCCCTCATAATTCATCCTTTTCTATGTTCTATGTTCTTCTCCCCGATCCCCGCCCCCTATGCTCTATGTTCTATGTTCTATGTTCTATGCTCTATGCTCTATGCTCTATGCTCTATGTTCTGCTACGCTACCATAGATCGTGGTGTACTGCCAAGCTCAAGGGCCAAATATTGCAAGATTGTAACAGAGCGGCGGCTGGCTAAAATAAAAAAAGCGCCAGCAAGCCACCTGCACATGGCACACTAGCGTTACCCAAGAGCAAAAAAAGGGGCCAGAACCGATTCTGGCCCGCGAACGGTCGTTCGGAGGTCGGCAGCCTTATACGAAATGGGCCAACTCGTTAGCGGTACGCTTCATGTCTAAGAAGATCAGGCCAAGCTTTGCCCGGCTTTGCGCCAAGGCGGTTAGCACTGCATCTTCACCGATTGAAATCAGAATAACGTAGCCTTCTTCACCTTGTACGAAGACGAGGTTAAGTGCGCCACGCCGAAGCTCGCCAGCGATTCGTTCGCCCAGAGACAACATCGCGGCACTCATAGCAGACACACGATCTTCTTCCACATCGTTCGGAAGATTCGAGGCCATGATGAGACCATCAACGCTGACGACCGCCGAGGCTTCGATGTCAGGCGTATTCATCTGCAGTGCCTTGAGATGCCGCACCATCTCTTCGGTTCTGGTTGCCATGCAACTCCTCCTTAGGCCGTAGGCCGGCGTGGAATCTATAATGAATGACTTGCTTGGAACGATCAGCCTTCAGCGGGTTGGCCGTCTGCGCCATTCTACTACATCTTTTGCCAAATATCAACTACAGATCCCACTATAACGGGCTAATTTAGCCCTTGCTTGTCAAGCGGTTCGCTGTAATATGCTGGGTTGGCTACTCGCTCCGTAGCAGGCGATCGGCGTTCGCGATACTTTCTTCCAAGGGTGCGCCATTTAAGCTATTACGCACCAAAGCGATCAGGATGTCCCATCCGTTGTTGAAGCGGAGGGTGGTGGGCCAAGCGCTCGCGCGACTAACTGCCAGCTGAAGTTGTGGATAGAGTGGATCGCTACTGGCTAAGTCGTTACGCACACTTGGTATATCAGCGGCTTGAAAAGCCGTTTGCGCTTTCATCTCCACAAGAAACCGCATCACGTCAAGCGCGGCGTTTTGCTGTTGCTCGGTGCTGCGTGGGCTGATCACAAGCACACTGCTCCGAACAAAGGGTTGCGGTTCTTGGCCGGTTTGGCTCAGGCGTGGCAATGGTTGCACGCCAACGTTCTCCCCCCACAATTGACGATAGGTGCTGATTTGATCGGCCCAGTCAATCGTCATGATCGCACTGTTTTGGCTCACACTGCGAGCTATCAGTCGATGATCATCACGGGCTAACAAGCCTGGATCTTGGGCTAATGCGTCGACCCAGGTTAGCCACTGTAATGTTGGGGTATAGCTTTGGGTTCCCAGAACCACCGCACCAGTCTCATCGAAGATTGCGCCCCCGAAGGCTGGCAGGTAGGGTTGGGTAAAGTATAGCGATAAATTATACGCTAATCCGTACTGTCCTTGATCATCGCTAAACCCGCGAGCGATTTCAAGCCATTCAGCGGTGCTTTGTGGCGGTGTGCTCACAAAGTTTGCCCGATTATAGTACAGCACAGGTAGATTAAGCGTCAATGGCAAGCCATATAACTTGTCGCCATAACGGGCACCATCGAGCGCCGCTGGCACGATTGGCTCAAGGTTAACCTCACGCAGTCGTTCTGTCAGATCAATAATCAGTTGTTGATCTGCAAGCTCGCCTACCCAACGATTTTCGTTAAGCCAGATTAGGTCTGGTGGTGTGCCTTCAAGCAGTGCCGCCCGATAATCGTGCAGAAGGTTTGGCCCACGATTGACAATTTGAATCACAACGTTTGGATGTGCACGTTGGTATTCTAACAGCAATCGCGTGAAAAGTTCACTGCGTTGGGCATCAGCTCCATGCCAAATTACCAGTTGCGTGCGGGTCAGAGGATTAGCGGTAGCCCCTGGGGTTAACAACGTGTTATCATAGCTTGTTGCGCTACAACCAACAATGAAAATCCCAATCATCAAAAGGCTAAAATACCGCCATACTGCCCTCATGGGTGTATCCCGTTCTTTCGTTAATTGCGTTTTATCTGATTATAAAGGCATAAAACGCCAACGAATCATCAAAAGTATACCATGCTCAGGCGTTACTGACAAGCTGAGGTAGCTGGCTAGGCTTGGCCACATTCCAGCACTTGACTTTGAGCGCACTCAAAGGTGTAGACTGCCTGCATTGGTTTATGATCCATTGCTGGAGGCAGGAATGAAACAACGGTCACTAGGCAGCCAAGGACTCACAGTTAATCCAATTGGCTTAGGTTGTATGGGTATGTCGGAGTTTTATGGCCCAACCGACGAGGCCGAATCGCTGGCAACCATCGATCGAGCCTTGGAATTAGGCGTGAATTTCTTCGATACCGCCGATATGTATGGGCCTTTTACCAATGAGCAATTGGTTGGCAAGGCGTTCAAAGGTCGCCGCGATCAGGTTATTCTGGCAACGAAATTTGGTATTCAACGGGGCCCCGATAATCAGCGCTCAATCAATGGCCGGCCTGAATATGTTAAAGCCGCCTGCGATGCCTCGCTGCAACGCTTGGGCGTTGAGCATATCGATCTCTATTATCAGCATCGGGTTGATGCCAATGTGCCAATTGAGGAAACGGTCGGCGCAATGGCCGAGTTGGTACAGGCTGGCAAGGTGCGCTACATCGGTTTATCCGAAGCCGATGCCCCAACAATTCGGCGCGCCCATCAAGTTCACCCAATTAGCGCCTTGCAAACCGAGTATTCGCTCTGGTCGCGCGAGCCAGAAATTGAAATTTTGGCGACAACTCGTGAGTTGGGCATTGGCTTTGTGGCCTATAGCCCACTGGGGCGTGGCTTCTTGACTGGCCAATTTCGCAGCGTCGATGATTTTGCCGCCGATGATTATCGCCGCTACTCACCACGCTTCCAAGGCGAGAATTTTCAACGCAACTTGAGCTTGGTGCAGCATATTGAGCAACTGGCCAGCCAAAAAGGCATCACGCCAGCTCAATTGGCCTTGGCTTGGGTCTTGGCCAAAGGCGATGATATTGTGCCAATTCCAGGCACCAAGCGCCGTCGCTACCTCGAAGAAAATATGGCGGCTTTGAATGTTGAGCTCAGCGCCGCCGAGCTGGCCGCAATTGATGCTGTGTTGCCAATCGATGCTGCGGTGGGCACGCGCTATTAGTTCTTGATTCCCTCACCCCCCAGCCCCCTCTCCCACGAAAACGCGGGAGAGGGGGAGTCGACGATGGTTTCCCAGCGATCTGGGTGAAAAAGCCCCTCGCCCGCGCACGGGCGAGGGGTTGGGGTGAGGGGATCACGCTTGCGCATAAAGCACCGCTCCACAAGCCTCGCGGCATACTTCTGGCTTGCGAACACCTGCTATAATGGGAACCGACCTCTGCAACATGTCCCGCATGTTCCGCACAGAAGGAGCATCTATGCCAAAACAAGGTGCGTTTACGTTTGTCTTACATAGCCACTTGCCCTATTGTCGCAAAGCTGGCCGCTGGCCTCACGGTGAAGAATGGCTTCACGAGGCCGCTTCCGAGACGTATATTCCACTACTCAATGCGCTGACTGATCTGATCAACGATGGGGTTACACCTCGCTTGACGATTGGGATTACGCCAATTCTGACCGAACAATTGGCCGACCCAACGATTTTGCACAATTTCGAAGAGTATCTCGACGAAAAGATTGTTGCTGCTCAAGCTGATATTGATCGCTTGGCCGATGTTCAGGCTGTTTGGGAAGCCGCCCAACGGGCTGAATTAGAGCCAGAGCCAGAGCCAGAGTCAACTCCACTGCTTTCGAGCGAAGAGCTTGAAAGCCTAATTACGAAAAACGATGCCCTGCTTTCTTCAACTGCTGGTGATTCGCCAGCCCCTCTCCATGCAGGCTTGTTGAGCGCCACCACTGTTGCTAGCGCCGACGTTGCGGAAATTGATGAAGCTGCTGATGCTGATGCCGAGGAAGAACTTGACGTTGAGGCAGAGCTTGAAGAACCTGCTCCCCTAGAGCAACCTGATCCCCACAAAGCCTATTTGGCCCAGTGGTATCGCGATTGGTACAGCATGATCAAGCGCTCGTTTATCGAACGTTATAACCGCGATATTGTCGGAGCCTTCCGCCAATTGCAAGATGCTGGCTATATCGAAATTATTACTTGTGGCGCAACCCATGGCTACTTGCCATTGGTGAGCCGCGATTCAACGATTTATGCCCAAATTGCGGTTGCAGTGCAAAGCTACGAGCGCCATTATGGCCGCAAACCCAAAGCGATTTGGCTGCCAGAGTGCGCCTATCGCCCAGCCTACTACCCTGAAGATCGCAGCGAAACCGAGCGCAAACCAGGGGTCGAAGAATTTCTCGAAGCCCAAGGCATCGAGTGTTTCTTCGTCGAAACCACCACCATCGAAGGTGGCGCGCCCATGGATAAAGCCGAGGGCAAAATTCTTGGGCCATATGGCGATACGCTGCGCAAATATGTTGTGCCAGTGACGCGCGAAGTTCCGCCAACTGGCAATAGCACGCTTCAGCCCTACTTGGTTGGCTTGAGCGATAAAGTTGCCGCGATTGGTCGCCATCACAAAACTGGCTTGCAGGTGTGGTCGGCAGAATGGGGCTATCCAGGCGATGCCAACTATCGCGAGTTTCATCGCAAAGATAGTGAAAGCGGCATGCAATATTGGCGCATCACTGGGCCAAAAGTCGATCTTGGCTTCAAAGATTACTATCATCCCGATTGGATTAACGACAAAATTCATGCCCACGCCGATCACTTCACCAATTTGGTGCATCAAGTGATCAGCGAATATCGCGGCCAAACTGGGCGCTATGGCCTGATTTCATCAAACTACGACACCGAATTGTTCGGCCACTGGTGGTTTGAAGGGGTCGATTGGATGCGCGAAGTGCTGCGGCGCTTGGCAGCCAATCCCGATATTGATCTGACCACGGCTTCGGAATATATTGCCAATAATCCACCGCGTGAATCGTTGAACCTACCCGAAAGCTCGTGGGGTTCCAATGGCACGCACCAAACCTGGCTCAACCCAGAAACCGAGTGGATGTGGCCAATTATTCATGCGGCAGAAAAACGCATGGAGGGTTTAGTCGCAGCTTATCCCCAAACCGATGGCGATTTGGCTGAGGCCTTGGCCCAAACTGCTCGCGAATTGCTGCTGTTGCAGTCGAGCGACTGGCCTTTCTTGGTAACAACTGGTCAAGCCCAAGATTATGCCACCAAGCGCTTTAATGAGCATGTCGATCGGTTTAGCCAATTGGCTGATGCAATTGAGGCCAATGACCTTGGCTTGATGCGCGAACTTACCGCAAGCTTCAACGACCTTGATAATCCATTCCCAACGATTGATTATCATGTGTTTGCTGCCCGTGAGGGTTTGGTCGCTTAACCAATGGAGCCAACTGGTGTGGGCTGACTGCACCAGTTGGCTCTTGATCTGAATGCAAGCGTTACGAATCGCTAAATCAAGCTTTGATTTGGCGATTCTATTAGTAATTTAGGCCTATGAAAGTACTTGTGCTTGGCAACAGTGGCGCAGCCCATGCCTATGTTTGGAAGTTGTTCAACAGCCAGCGGATTGATAGTTTAGCCACCGTACCTGGCAATGGTGGGACAAGTTTGCTTGTGCCAAACGCAGAGCCATTTGAAAACATGACCGAGTTGGCGAAGTGGGCCTACGATGAGCATTTTCAGGTGATTGTGCCAGCAGAGGGCAGTTATCTGAGCAACGGTTTGGCCGATGCAGCGCTCATGTATAAAATTCCGGTCTGTGGGCCGCCCAAACAGTCGGCGGTGCTTGAACGCTCGCGCTTGTGGCTCAAAGAATTTCTCAATCGCCACCAAATTCCAACCTCAACTGGCCGCGCTTTAGGTGATTTGGCAACTGCTGAGCGGTATGTTGCCTCGCAGCCAATGCCAATTGTGTTGTGGGGCGATTATCCTTCTGAATACGATGGGGCCTATACCGATCGGGCTGAAGCATTGGCGGCCTTGGCTGGAATTTTTGCCTTGCCACCACGCGCAGGCCATTATCGTGGCGTGGTGATTGAGCAACCTGCACTTGGCCCAACCGTCGCGCTTTCAGCCCTGACCGATGGAACCACCTTGATTCCAATGCAAGCTGTGCGTATCTACGATCGGCTCGATGATAACGATCAAGGCTGGGCGGCTGAAGGCATGGGTGCACATACCACGCCTAGCGGCATCCTCAAGCAAATTGGCGATTATCTGAGTGCAAGCATTTTGGAGCCAATTCGGGCTGCTCTACTACGCGATAAACTGCCGTGGTGGGGTATTTTGGGTGTCGATTGCGCCATTACCTCGCGCGGGCCGCAAGTCTTGCGCATTCGCACAACGCTTAGCGATCCAGAGGCCCAAGTGCTGTTGCCCTTGCTCGAAGACGATTTGTTTCCGCTGCTGGTTGCGGCCAATAATCGTAGTTTGCTGAATGTGCCAGCCCTACGTTGGCGGCCAGAAGCCAGCGTGGGTGTGACCATGGTGGCAAGTGGCTATCCCCACAGTTTTAGCACCGACATGGCAATCGATGGCATCGCCGAGCTGGAGCCTGGCGTTGTGGCATTTCAAAATGAAACTGCTAATCCCAATGGCTTGCGCTATGTTTCCGAAGAAATGCATATGCCCGAAAAGCGCAGCTTGTTGAGTGGGGTTAGTAGTGCGCTGAGCGATGCGATGTTAGTCCGTTCAATGGGCGGCAATCACCTTTCTTCAAAGGCTGGCCGGATTGTGACCGTGACGGCGCAAGCGGCTACGTTGGCTGATGCCCATACAAAAGCCTATCAGAATCTCAAACGCCTGCGCATCGCATCAGCGACCTATCGCAACGATATTGGCCTGCGCGAACTCTAGCAGATCAGTCTTTGGTCGCTAGTCTTGGCCAAAAATCGCACGTATGCTACGGTTAATCTACAGTTGAGGGAAGTTGAATATGTATCTGCTCCGCACCATTGGGCTTGGGCTGTTATTGATCGTGCTTACTGGCTGTTCGCTCAATGCCGAACCACGCTCAATCCAAGAAGCCTACGATCAAGGCTTAATCGATTTAGCATTTAAAAACTCTGGTACTGCTGGTAGTGTCCTGATGATGACCGTCACTGGCAAAACTGATCGCTCGCTGCGGATCACGATTCCTGCTGGCCTCATTTTGGATAATCAAAGCGCTGATCACGAAGATATGGTCTTAATTGCCTATGAAGGTCAGCTTGATACCCCCGAAGATACCTAT
The DNA here is from genome assembly GCF_003205875.1 of Herpetosiphon llansteffanensis. GTDB lineage: Bacteria > Chloroflexota > Chloroflexia > Chloroflexales > Herpetosiphonaceae > Herpetosiphon > Herpetosiphon llansteffanensis. Next base: position 131,174 of record NZ_PUBZ01000022.1, on the reverse strand, counting down.
ATCCACTCAAGGGCACTGATTACGAAACAGGATACCGCTCGCTACGGCGTAATTGAAGCCTACAGCCTTGAATTGTATGCTGAACCAGGTGTTGAAGCTGATACCTATGCGTTTGATGGCTTTGTTGATACGGAATTGCAACGCCTGATTGACCATTTGGCTATGCAAAGCAGCGACGAGTTTGTGGCCAAACAATTGGCAATTTGGGCCTTGACCGATAACCCCGATCACGCTACTGCTTCAGAGATTATCGAATTTAGCGAGCACGATGTGGCGCAGGCGCGCACATTTTTGCTTGCCGCCAAATTTGACCCGACCAACTATCTGCTGTTTCAAGAATAAACAAAACCCCCGCCATTTTCTCAATGGCGGGGGTTTTTGGTTCTACGCACTGAATTTAGGCGGCTGGTGGTTGCTCGCCAACCGATTGCAAGAGAATTTCGGCTACGTCTTTGCGGCCAAGGGTTTCTGATTGGTTGGTGTTCTTGGCAGCGTCCTCGAACATCACCATACAGAAGGGGCAGCCCATCGCCACGGTATCGGGCTTTTCGGTTTGCAATTGTTCAAGCCGAATCACATTGACGTGTTTATCGCCCCAACCTTCGAGCCACGCGTTGCCGCCACCGCCACCACAACACATCGCTTTTTCGCGATTGCGTGGGCCAGCCTCGACCAACTCCAAGCCAGGAATACTATTCAGCACATTGCGTGGCTCTTCGTAAATATCGTTGTAGCGGCCAATGTAACATGGGTCGTGATAGACGACTTTTTCGTTGACTGGTACGGTTGGGTTGAGCTTACCAGCTTCGACCAAATCGTTCAAGAATTCGGTATGGTGCACCACTTCGTAATCCACGCCAGCTTTGCCGCCAAATTGCGGATACTCGTTTTTGACAGTATTGTAGCAGTGGGCACAGGTGGTGACGATCTTCTTGAATTTGTATTGGCCCATGGTTTCGATATTGGTATTGGCTTGTTGTTCGTACAACAATTCCTCGCCCATGCGGCGGGCTGGGTCGCCAGTACAGGTTTCTTCATCGCCAAGGATGGCAAAATCGACCCCAGCTTTTTGCATGAGCTGCACCATTGCGCGGGCGGTTTTCTTCGAGCGATCATCATACGATGGCGCACAACCAACCCAATACAAGACCTCGGCTTCTTCTTTTTCGGCCAAGGTTGGCACGTCGAGGCCATCGGCCCACGCGGTACGCTGGCGCTGAGGCAATTTCCATGGGTTGCCATTGCGCTCGATACCCTGTAATACTGTCTTGACCCCTGATGGAATTTCGCCCATCACCATGGTCAAGTTGCGGCGGAAATCGATAATGTCATCGACATGCTCAATCGTCGCTGGACACTCGGTCATACAGGCGCGACAGGTGGTACAAGCCCATAGTTCGTTCTCGGTGACAATACCTTGCTCATACAATGGCAAGGTTTCGGGCGTGCCTTCGAGCAATTCGATTTTCACGCCATTGCTAACAGTTGGTGCGGCTGCGGTTGAGCCAGCAGGCTGCACCATCACCACCGTGCCATCGCGCTTCATCACTGGGCCGCCATGCATCAAATCGCTCATCTTGGTAATCAGCCATTTGGGCGAAAGATCGGAGCCAGAGGCAAAGGCCGGACAATTATCTTGACAGCGGCCACAGCGCATACAGGCATCGAAGTCCATGCGACGCTTCCATGAGAAGTCGCTCAGGCTGGTAATGCCCAATTTTGGCTCATCTTTTTCCAGTTCCTCTTCCATGTTTGGAATGCGGTCGAGCGCACCTTTGGGGTCGCGATCGCGGAACAAAGTATTGAGCGGGGTATAGAAAATGTGGCGAAATTTGGTAAAGGGAATCGAGCCAACGAAGGCAAAAACCACCGCCATATGGCTCAGCCAGAGCACGCGGTGAATCCATAAGGCAACTTGGCTATGAATGATCGTGCCATCGGCAGCGCGTTCGACCCCAAGACCGATAGCGCGGGCAACTGCTGCCCCAGGATAGCCGAAGATCGCCCATTTGGCCCAGCCTTGCTCGTAGACAATCGCGGTAACGGCGTTTGCTCCTTCGCCAACGGTCATAGTTTGGTTGGCCAAGCGCAGAATTTCAATAAAGTAGCCACCAACCACAATGAAAATCATCGACCAAAGCACCCATGCATCGGTACGGCGATTATCCAAGCGGGTTGGTTTGGTTTTGTAGCGTCGCCACAACGCCCAGAGCAAACCAGCTAAAAAGACCACACCCATGACATCGAGAATCAGCTCGTAATACTGATAAAAGCCACCAGTTAAAATCTTGCCTTGCTCTTCACCTGCAATCGGAATGGTGAAGTCGGCTTCAGCGGCAATAATATCGGTGCCGATAAACAGCGCCAAAAAGCCGTAGAAGATAAAGGTGTGCATAATGCCTGGCGTGCGATCGCGTAAGACGCGCTTCTGCCCAAAAACCTCGGTTGTCGTTGACCACAAGCGACTGGCAAAATTGGTTGAGCGCACTGTTGCATGGCCGCGTCGCCACAACAGAATGTCTTGATACATCTTGTAGAACATCGTGCCAATGGCGGCGATGGCAAACAAGTACAACACATACTCAACCGCATGCGGTAAGTTCCAGTAAATCTCGCGAACGGCGATAACTTGGCTGTTGAATAAGATTTCGTGCATGGGCGTTCCTCATCGAACTGGTTGAACACGGTGTGGGTCTATTGTATTACAAAAGAGGATATGCCGAGTTTAGCACGCATGACATCATGCGTCAAACGTTTTAGTGGGGATCAGAGGTTAGGGATCGGGGATCGGGAATGCGGTTTTTAGGCGTATCAATGCTGCGATTGCTGGAGAAATGAGAAGGATTCCCTCACCCCAAACCCCTCTCCCGTGGCGCAGGCGAGGGGCTTTAACCTCGTGGTTTTACCGCTATATTTTGGTACACAATGATCGGCTCCCCCTCGCCCGCGTTTTCGTGGGAGAGGGGGCTGGGGGGTGAGGGCATAATTCATTACTTTAGCTATTAAATTATTCATCTGCTAGCTAGATTATTGGTTAATTGCAGCGAAGTCGGTCATAAGGCTGAACCTTTTATTATGTGGATGAGTAATATACACAATACCTCAACGCTCATCCTCAGGGCCAATTGGAGACTAGATTTATGAGCCGACTTGTATTACGCAAACTTGCATTATTGATCGTGTTAGTGCCGGCATTACATTTGTTCGGGGCGTGGTATGCCTATAAGTATACAGGCTATTTTTATCCACCTAAACCAATTGTTATCATGACTGAGAATGGTAGAACTGACGGTGTACAGTATGATAGGCAACCATTTATGACCCGTTATCGCGAAACGATTAGCGCGATGGCGAAAGGCGACCTTGGCCGAATTAATAAAGATCGCACGAAAGTCAACGAATATATTGATGATTTTATCATTCGTTCAGCAAAATTGTTGGGTGTAGCGTTTCTGACGACGATTATTTTGGGCTTAGGCATGTGTTTGCTGGCAATTTCGCCCCGCACTGGGCGCATCTCACCAGTGATGGTTAGCGTGTTTACGCTTGGCAATGCTATTCCTGGCTTTTTCTTGGGGTCGTTATTGGTTTTAGCTTTGTTGTATGTCAAACGTGTGGGCTGGACGAATCAATTATTGTTGCCGGTTCAGGGTTATACCACATCGAAACATCTGATTTTACCTGCGCTCATTTTGGCTTTGCGGCCTGCTTTTTATATTGCCTCAATTGGCGCAGGGTTGCTCGAAAACGAATTGCAACAAGATTATGTGCGCTTTGCCAAAAGTAAAGGCTTGCGTTGGACGACGATTGTGCGTCGCCATGCGATTCCGAATGTTGCGCCTGCGGTTTTTGCGAGCTTAGGCCGTGGCTTACAAATGGCGGTCGGCAGTTTGGTGTTAGTTGAATCCTTGTTTGATTGGCGTGGTATTGGCTGGATGTTATTCAATAGCCTGACCAATACCAAAGCAATAACCTCCTTCCATCCGCTGATTTTGGGCTTGTTGCTGGCGATGCTGGGCGCTGTATTAATTGTGGTTGATTTAGTGGCCTCTGTTTTGAGCCTTTGGATCAATCCGCTTGGGCGGCATACTAGTGCAGGGAGAGGCTAAATGAAAAATCTGCCATTAACCTTAGGTTTGTTGATTACTGGTTTGATGTTGTTGATTGCGATTTTCGGCCCGAGCCTTGCGCCGCATGATCCGCTGGCCGAAAATCGTTCGTTTCGCTATCAAGGCAAGTTTTATGGTGGCCCGCCGCGCGAAGCCTTGCCACCATTTGTTCACCCTGAACATCCCTTGGGTTTCGACGATATTAGCCGCGATTTGCTGAGCCGCTTATTGTGGGCGGTGCGGCCAACCTTGATTTTATGTGCCATTATTGCCAGTGTGCGCTTGGTGATTGGCATGGCAATTGGCGGCATTACCGGGTTATTGGGTCAACGGGTAGCTTGGGTGCTCGATACGATGATGAGCATTACCAGCGCCATCCCAATTTTGATTATTGCCTTGGGCTATTTGATCTGGACGACTGGGACACCGCTGCTGACCTATCAGGGCACTACGCCGCTGATTGCCAATAAGGCTGGCATGAGCACCTTTCTGATCGCCTTATGTTTAACTGGTTGGGTCAATAGCGCAAGTGTGATTCAAGGTCAAGTGCAGAAGGTGTTACAGGCCCAGTATTTAGAAAGTGCCCATGCGATTGGCCTTAACCGCTGGCAAATTGCCTATCGCTATATTTTGCCCCAAATGCTGCCACTGTTGCCGATGTTGCTGGCCAGCGAATTAACTGCCGTTACCTTGATTGTGGCCGAGCTTGGCTATTTGGGCTATTTTATTGGCGGTAGTTATGTCTACAGCGATTATACCAAAGATGTTCCCTTGCCTGATATTGTCAAACAAAAAGCCAGCCAACCGGAGCTAGGCCAGATGCTTTCGGATTTCTTTGGCCAATATAGCCGTTCGCCTTGGGTCTCGGTGTTTGCTGGCATTTTGATGGTGTTGCTGTTAGTTGGTTTTACGCTCACCAGCGAAGGCTTGCGCCGCCAGTTGGATATTACGCGGCCTCACCGTAAAAGTTGGCGCAGCCTGTTTCAACGCAAAACCAGCAAAACCAGCAACACCAAGCTGAATCAAACAGCCTAAGCCCTTGCTATCGCCAATCATTTTTTTGCTTTCGCTCACCTGTTCCAACACAGCGCCGGAACGGGTACAATAGAGCCAGCAAGATTGACATCGATCACGGTTTTTGACCGTCATGTAAGGACTAGATCAATGACTCACCCGCTGCTGATTGGGCTGAATGCTCAACAACAACGCGCAGTCCAAGCGATTCATGGGCCAGTGTTGGTGCTGGCTGGCCCAGGCTCAGGCAAGACCCGCGTGCTCACTCATCGTATTGCCTATTTGATTAATGAAGTTGGCGTGCGCCCCTATAACATTTTGGCGGTGACCTTTACCAACAAGGCTGCCCGCGAAATGCGCGAACGGCTTGGCAATTTAATTGGCGAAAGTCGCGCCCACGATGTGATGATGGGCACATTCCACTCGATTTGTGCCCGTTGGCTGCGGCGCGATATTCAGCACTTGCAACGCGCCAACGACTTTGTGGTCTACGATGCAGACGATCAGCAGCGGGTGATGAAGCAGATTTTGCGCGAATTGGATTTAAGCGAGAAGCAATATAACCCGCGTTCGATCCACGCCCGCATTTCTGCCGCCAAAAACGAATTAATTGGCGTAGCCGAATTTGCCCGCAGCGTCAGCAGCTATTTTGATGAAATTGTGCTGCGCTGTTATGAACGCTACGAGAAGCAATTATTCGCCAATAATGCGCTTGATTTTGATGATTTGCTGCTCAAAACGGTTAATTTGTTTGAATATCATCCCGAAGTGCTGGCCCGTTACGCTGAGCGCTACGTCCATGTGATGGTCGACGAAGTGCAAGATACCAATCGGGTGCAATTTTCGTTGGTCAATCACGTTGGCGCTGGCCACAACAACTACTTTTTAATCGGCGATATTCAGCAATCAATTTATGCCTGGCGTGGCGCGCGCTTGGCCAATGTGCGCGAATTTGAAGAAGCGCATCCCGATGTGCAAATTATTCCCCTCGAGCAAAATTACCGTTCAACCCAACCAATTCTCGATGTGGCCCAATCGATCATCGATGCAGCCCACGATCGTCGCCATACCACCAAAATCTGGACTGATCAGCAGGAAGGCGACTTGGTTTCGCTGGTCGAGGCCTACGATCACAACGAGGAAGCCCGTTGGGTTGCCGACGAAATTATGCGCATTCGCGGTCGCGATGGTCGTTCGCTTGACGATTTTGCTGTGATGTATCGTACCAATGCCCAATCGCGAGCCTTTGAAGAAGCGATGATTAGCCGTGGCCTACGCTACAAGTTGGTCGGCGGCACGCGCTTCTACGAGCGCAAAGAAATTAAAGATATTGTGGCCTATCTGCGCATCATCCATAACCCGCACGACGAAGTTAGTTTGCTGCGGGTGATTAACGTGCCAGGCCGCAGCATTGGCGATCGCACCCAACAAGAGTTGCTGCAATGGGCGCGCAATCTCGATATTTCAATTTGGGATGCGCTAGAACTGTTAGTTACCAACGAGGCCCAAAATCCACCAATTGGTGGCCGAGCGCGCAACGCCGTCGAGCAATTTCAAAAATTGGTGGCTGGGCTACGCGATCTGCGCCACGATTTAATGCTTGGTGAATTGATTCAACGCTTGCTCGAGCGCGTGCCATTCCAAGATCTCTTGGTGGCCGAGTATGGCGAGGAAGAAGGCGCTGAACGCTGGGAAAATATTCTCGAATTGCAAAATGTCAGTATGGAATATTTAGCCTTGCCAACCGAGGATCAATTGCCACGCTTTTTAGAAGAAGTAGCGTTGGTCAGCGATGTTGATAGCCTTGACACCAGCAAAGCTCGCGAACCAGGCGTGACCTTAATTACCTTGCACCAAGCCAAAGGCCTTGAATATCCGGTGGTATTTTTGGCTGGGCTGGAAGAAGGATTATTGCCCCACGGGCGCTCGATTGACGATCCTGAAAGTATCGAAGAAGAACGGCGCTTGTTGTATGTTGGCACGACTCGCGCTAAACAACGGCTGTATATGCTCTATGCCTTCAAACGCGCCACATGGGGCCGCACCGATTTAACCATTCCTTCGCGCTTTTTGGGCGATATTCCCAAAGATTTGCTGCAGCGCACGCCCATTCGTGAGGTCAAGCAAATGCCAGTGCATGCTGCGACCCAATGGCAAAGCAGCACGCCGCAACGCACGCGGGGAGCGCAACCAAGCCCGAGCAGCATGTGGAGTGGCACAAGTGGGCCAGCCCGACCCAAACGCCCAGAACGCGAGCCAAGCGCCGCCAGTTATAACGCTGGCGATAAAGTGCGCCATGCCAATTTTGGCGAGGGCGTTGTCGTCAGCAGTAAAATGGTTGGCGACGACGAAGAAGTAACAGTGGCGTTTCCTGGCAAAGGCGTGAAAAAACTGCTCGCTGCCTTCGCCAAACTCGAACGAGTCTAGGAGGATGCGATGAATCAAGCAACATGGGATGCAGTTGATCAGTTTATTTCCGATTCGTTGGTGCAGGCTGATCCGATTTTGGAATCAGCCTTGCAAGCGAGCGCCGATGCAGGCTTGCCGCCAATCAATGTTGCGCCCAACCAAGGCAAATTGCTACACCTATTTGCGCTGATGTGTGGTGCGAAACGCATTTTAGAAATTGGCACCTTGGGCGGCTATAGCTCTATTTGGTTGGCTCGGGCCTTGCCTGCAGATGGCACATTGATCACGCTGGAATATGAGCCGCATCATGCCGAGGTTGCCAAGGCCAATCTTGCCAAGGCTGGCTTGAGCAATAAGGTCGAGGTGCGGGTTGGCGCGGCCTTAGATAGCTTGGCTCAATTAGCCGATGAAGCTATTGAGCCATTTGATCTTATTTTTATTGATGCAGATAAGCCGAATAATCCCCATTATTTGGCTTGGGCGCTCAAATTTGCTCGTGTTGGCACGGTGATTATTGGCGATAATGTGGTGCGGAGTGGAGCCGTCACCGATGCTAACAATCCTGACCCAGCGATTCAAGGCACGCGTCAATTGTTTGCTGATTTGGCTGCGAACCCCAAGCTCACTGCTACCGCGCTGCAAACCGTCGGCAGCAAAGGCTACGATGGCTTTGCCATTGCAATTGTGCAGCAGATCTAAGATTCCCTCACCCCCGATGCCCCTCTCCTTATAAGGGTAGGTTTTTAGCGATTGGGAGGTTGTGGAGCATTCCCTCACCCCCCAGCCCCCTCTCCCACTGAACGCGGGCGAGGGGGAGCCAATCATCGTTTAGCGACACATTTCGCCAAAACCACGGGGTAAAAGCCCCTCGCCCGCGCTACGGGAGAGGGGTTGGGGTGAGGGGATCTTAACACCGACCCTTGAAAGCCAGCCCTCTCACCCGCGCTACGGGAGAGGGGTTGGGGTGAGGGGAAATACCCACACAATTCTTAAAAGCCCTAATAAATTTCTATCACAACCTTGATTAAGCATAGATAATGCCTATGTTAAACCAAGGGTCTCTCTAGTTGCAGGAACGGCAGGCGGCGAGTACCATAGTAGGCAGAGCTAGAAACGAGAAATTGTTCTCGAACCAGCATGTCCTGATGCTTGGGAATTAACGAATTAGTGCCTAGAGAGGTTGCGATGACGCACAAACGCCAAGATGATTTCGGAGCCAAAGCCACATTGACCGTCGGTGATCGGTCGTTGGTCTACTATCGGCTCAACAAACTCGAGGAAGATGGGATTGCCGCCGTCTCCAAACTGCCATTCTCAATTAAGGTGTTGTTGGAAGCTATGTTGCGCAACAACGATGGTTTTGCCGTAACCAAACAAGATGTTGAGAATATGGCTCGCTGGAACGCCGCCAGCCCCGAAAAAATTGAAGTTCCGTTTAAGCCAGCTCGCGTAATTTTGCAAGACTTCACCGGCGTTCCTGCCGTGGTCGACTTGGCTGCAATGCGCGCTGCAATGGCTCAACAAGGTGGCGATCCACAACGGATTAATCCACTGGTTCCTGTCGATTTGGTCATCGACCACTCGGTGCAAATTGATCAATTCGGCTCAAAAATGGCTTTGTTCTTCAATGCAGAGCGCGAATTTGAACGCAACGCCGAACGCTATGAGTTTTTGAAATGGGGCCAACAAGCCTTCGATAACTTCAGCGTCGTGCCACCAGAAACGGGGATTGTGCACCAAGTCAATCTTGAATACTTGGCAAAAGTGGTTCAAGTATTCACCGAAGAAGGCGAATTGGTAGCCTTGCCAGATTCATTGGTTGGTACCGACTCGCACACCACGATGATCAACGGCCTTGGCGTGGTTGGTTGGGGCGTTGGCGGGATCGAAGCTGAAGCAGTTATGCTCGGCCAACCAATCTATATGTTGTTGCCAGAAGTTATTGGCTTCAAAGTGACTGGCCAATTGCCCGAAGGCGCTACCGCCACCGACTTGGCTTTGACCGTGACTGAATTGCTGCGCAAAAAAGGTGTGGTCGGCAAATTCGTCGAATTCTATGGCCCTGGCGTGGCCAATATGGCCTTGTCAGACCGTGCGACGATTGCCAACATGGCTCCAGAATATGGCGCAACCATGGGCTTCTTCCCAGTCGATCAAGAAACAATTCACTTCTTGCGCAGCACTGGCCGCTCCGATGAATTGGCCGATTTGGTCGAAGCCTATAGCAAAGCCCAAGGCTTGTTCCTCGATGCCAGCTCGCCAGAAGCAGAATACACCGACACCGTGCACTTGGATCTCTCGACGATTGTGCCAAGCGTTGCTGGCCCCAAGCGACCACAAGATCGGGTCGAATTGCCAAATACCAAGGCTTCGTTCCAAAAATCGTTGACCGCGCCAATTGCTGAGCGTGGTTTTGCCTTGTCACCTGAGAAGGCCGAAAGCACCGCCACCGTGAAAAATAACGGCCACTCGGCCACGATTGGCCATGGCGCAGTTGTTATCGCTTCGATCACCAGCTGTACCAACACCTCGAACCCATCGGTGATGTTGGGTGCTGGCCTGTTGGCCAAAAAAGCTGTTGAAAAAGGCTTGACTGTTGCCCCATACGTCAAAACCAGCTTAGCCCCTGGCTCACGCGTGGTTTCAAGCTACCTCGAACAAGCAGAATTGATCGAGCCACTTGAAGCGCTTGGCTTCCACATCGTTGGCTACGGCTGTACAACCTGTATCGGCAATAGCGGGCCGCTGCCAGAGCCAGTTGCTGCCGCCGTGCAAGAAGGCGAGTTGGTTGCTGCCGCTGTGTTGAGCGGGAACCGCAACTTCGAAGGCCGGATCAATCCATTGGTCAAGGCCGCCTACTTGGCATCGCCACCATTGGTTGTCGCCTATGCCTTGGCTGGTACAATGAACCTCGATTTGGCGACCGAGCCATTGGGCAACGACAAAGAGGGCAATCCAGTGTACTTGCGCGATATTTGGCCAAGCCAAAGCGAAATCCAAGAAACCGTGCGCAAAGCCATCAAGCCAGAAATGTTTACCCAACAATATGGCAATGTATTTGCTGGCAGCGATGCTTGGAAACGGGTGCAAGCACCAACTGGCGATATCTATGCTTGGAGCAACGACTCGACCTATATCCAACACCCGCCATTCTTCCAAGATTTGCAGCCAGAGCCAGCGCCGATCGGCGACATCAATGGCGCACGGGTTTTGGCCTTGTTGGGCGATTCGGTAACCACCGACCACATCTCGCCAGCAGGTTCAATTGCCAAAAACAGCCCAGCTGCTAAATATTTGATTGATAACGGCGTTGATCCCCAAGATTTCAACTCGTATGGCGCACGCCGTGGAAACCACGAAGTGATGATGCGTGGCACATTTGCCAACATCCGCCTGAAAAACTTGTTGTTGAATGGGGTTGAAGGCGGTTATACGCTCTACTTCCCAACCGGCGAACAACAATCAATCTACGATGCCTCGATGGCCTACCAAGCTAGCGGCACGCCGTTGGTGATTTTGGCTGGCAAGGAATACGGCACTGGTAGCTCACGCGACTGGGCTGCCAAAGGTACGTATTTGTTGGGCGTGAAAGTCGTCATCGCCGAAAGCTACGAACGGATTCACCGCTCGAACTTGGTCGGCATGGGTGTGTTGCCATTGCAATACCGCGCTGGTGAATCGGCTGCCAGCCTCGGCTTGAAGGGCGATGAAACCTTCTCAGTTGAAGGCATCAACGACGATTTGCAAGCTCGCTCAGAGTTGACCGTACGCGCCGTTCGCCCAGATGGTAGCGAACTCAGCTTCCAAGCAGTGGTGCGGATCGACACACCAGTTGAAGTTGAATACTACAAGAATGGTGGGATTCTCCACACCGTTCTGCGCCAATTGGCCAAAACCGCCTAATACGCTAAAATCAACAATCCCCATGCTGTTTTCGGGCAGCATGGGGATTTGTTGTATCGAATGGCTATGGGCTTTTGATCCACGAAGGACACGAAGAGCACGAAGGTGTGGCTATAGGCTATGGGCTATAGGCTTTGGGCGATAGTTTTTAGCCACGAATTCCACGAATTTCACGAAGAATGTTCCGATAGCCAATAGCCATCAGCCAATAGCCTACTCCCATATGTTCTATGCTCTTCCTGCCTGATCCCCAGCCCCTGACTCCTGATCCCTCGCTTTTTGCCTTTTGACTTCTGATTTTACTTCATTCCTCATCCCTCATACTTCATCCTTTTCTAGCCCGTATTTTTCAAGCCGGCAGCAATCCCGTTGATGCTGAGCAAAATTGCATCCTCAAGGTCGCCATGTTCAAGCCCATCGGGATCGGTGCGCAACCGCCGCAACAGTTCGATTTGGACAAAACTTAATGGATCAACATAGGGGTTGCGCTGCTTAATCGAGTGCTGCAAGATCGGGTTGGTATCGAGCAGTTCGTTAATTTGAGCAACCTCGCAAATCCACTTAACCGTCAGTTCGTATTCGGCTTTGATCAGGCCAAAGATTTCGTTGGCTAGGGCTTGGTCGGGCACAAGCAAGGCATATTGGGCAGCAATATCCATATCGGCCTTGGATAAAATCATTTGGGCATTATCAAGCATTGTGCGGAAGAATGGCCAATCGTTGTACATGCCTTGCAGCGTGATTAAGCCGTTGCCGTCAGCTTGAATTAAATGCTCCAAGGCACTGCCCAAGCCGTACCAACCTGGCAAGGTATGCCGACTTTGCATCCAACTAAACACCCATGGAATCGCCCGCAAATCTTCAATGCGGTCGCTGGCTTTGCGGCTGGCTGGCCGTGAGCCAATATTCAAGCGGCTAATTTCGGTAATCGGCGTAGCATTGCGAAAATATTCTAAGAAATGCGGATGATCGTAGACCAAGCCACGATACACCTTGCGCGAAACTTGGGCCAAGCTGCTCATCGCTGCCTGCCATTCTGGGCTGATATGGGCAATGCTCACGCCCAGCGACGAGCGCAAAACGGCGTTGATAATCTGCTCCTGATGGCGATAGGCGGTTTCTGGCTCGGCGTAGCGGTCGCTAATGACCTCGCCTTGTTCAGTGATTTTGATGCGTCCGCCAACGGTGCCTGGTGGTTGGCCCAAAATTGCCCGATTGGCAGGCCCGCCGCCACGTCCAACCGCGCCGCCCCGACCATGGAACAAGCGCATCGCTACCCGATGGCGAAAACAGGTTTCGGCCAAGGCAACTTGGGCCAGATACAGCGCCCAGTGCGCATCGGCAAAGCCGCCATCTTTATTGGAATCGCTATAGCCCAACATAATTTCTTGCACATCGTTGCGCAACACCAAATGTTGGCGATAGGCTTCGCTGGAAAGCAGCGTGTGCATAATCTCCGGCGCAGCGATCAAATCGGCTCCAGTTTCAAATAATGGCACGATATTGAGCCAACTATGCTCGCCTGGCTGGTAAATGCCAGCTTCGCGGGCCAGCAACAGCACCGCCAAAATATCGCTTGGGCCTTCAGTCATCGAAATAATGTAGGTTTCGATCGCCTCTGCATTCAAATCGGAGAGCACAGCCCGAATTGTGCGAAAGGTTTCGATAATCTCTACCGTTTCGGCGCTGTAATATAAGTGAGTTGGAATTAAAGGCCGATTATTGGCTAGCTCACGCTCCAAAATGGCAGTGCGTTCAGCTTGGCTGAGGCTGGCGTAATCGTCGCAGATGCCTGCATATTCAAAAATTTCGCTCAAGGCGCTGGTGTGGCGGCTGCTGTGTTGGCGAATATCAAGTGTGGCGGTGTGCAAACCAAATACTTTGGCCGAGCATTGCACATCACGTAAAAAGCCATCGGCGACCGAAGCCGCGCCATTGGTGCGCAAACTATATTCCATGGTCGCCAAATCGCTGAGATATTCGTTGGCGTTGGCATACCACGTGCCCTCTGTTGGGCGATGACCGCCGCGTGCCCAATCTGGCTCGTAGCGCTCAACATAGGCCAGCGTTGCATGCAGTTTGGCGTGAATATAGGAGCATTTTTGGCGATATGGCTCGTGCGGATTGCGCCGCTCCAGCACGTGTGCCAATTCGGGAAACAAGGGCGCATCGTGAACTAACGTTTGAGCCAACTCTTCGCTAATTGGCACTTGGCGCGACGATTGGCTTAAGCGATGGCTCAAGCGCTCGACGGCGTGAATATGCTCGCGCAACGAACGGCCCATCAACAATTTAAGCGTTTCAACCGTGACCGATGGAATCACAAATGGATTGCCATCGCGATCGCCGCCAACCCACGAGCCAAAGCGCAAGAAGGCTGGCAAATGCCAATCGTGCTCAGGATAGATGCGGCGCAACGAGGCTTCGGTATCGCGATAGAGCTGCGGAATCATGTCGAACAATGATTCTTCAAAGTAATAGAGATTATTCTTCACTTCGTCGATTACGGTTGGCTTGATAATTCGCACTTCATCGCTTTGCCACAGCGCCACAATTTCCTCGCGAATCGCTTCGAGCAAGCGCTCGCGTTGGCGTTGAAACGTGGTTTCAGCAGTTAATTGGCGCGCTGCTTCAGCAATCCGATGGTGTTTTTTGAGCGTCGTGCGGCGCTTGGCTTCGGTTGGGTGCGCCGTAAAGACTGGCCGAATCTCTGCATGATCGAGCAAATCTTGGACTTGCTGGGCGGTAATGCCACGCTCGCGCAGCTCTTGCAAGGCCAACTCAACCGATTCTGAGCGCGGCGCATCGCCGTTTTGGCGGTCGCGTTCGGCCAGCACGCGCAGGCGTTCAACACTTTCGGCCAAGTTTACCAAGCCAAAATAATGGGTAAAGGCTTTGATCAGCCCCATAAGTTGGGCGACTGGCAATTGGCCAACCAACTCGGTGAGCGCATGAGTCTCCTGGAGTTTACCATCGCTTCGACGTTGCTTGGTGCGTTGGCGCACATCTTCTTCAAGCTCAAACGCTGACACCCCATCTTGGGCCACAATCACATCGCCAAGCACATTCCCCAAGGAATGGATTAGCATAGAAAGCGGCGTGCGGTCGGTTTCAGGTGTATACATCGCCACACTCCAAACCATAGCGGCACGCTGGCCGCAGCCTAATCACAATAGCGCCGCACCACCTGCATCAAATCGTCGATGGCGATTGGCTTTTCGAGGTAGCCAACCGTATAGGGGAGCGGCGCTGGCTCGTCGTATAAATAGGTCGAAATGATCACCACGGGAATCGCGCTCAGGCTTGGCTCGGTTTGCAATGCTTGCAGAAATTCATCTGACGACATGTAGGGCAAGACACGATCAAGCAATATCAGGCGCGGCAGTGGGCTGGACTGTAAGTATTTTAACCCATCCACAGCAGTTGTATAGGTTGCCACATGGTAGCCTTCATCGCGAATGATATGCGCAAGCATATCGCGCACCGTCGCACTATCTTCAATGATTACGATTTGGGCGCTCTGAGGCGTTGCTTTTAACATACTGGCACTCCTTGCCATCCTACACGAGTTCGATTCAACTCAAAATGTCGGCTAAATACGATATGATGTAGTAGTACAATAATGGCTATACGATAGCATATTGCGGCGAGCGGGTTGTTGGCTTGCATAGCCGAGCGATTCAGCAAACATTGGTCTGCGATCGGTATCGGCCATAGTAGGCAGTTTAGAGGGGATTAAGGTACTTTAACCATTTCCCCCCAAAGTCGTGCTTGCGTGGGGTGATTTTTGGCCCCTATAATTAAGCTAGATGATTTTGCGAATTTAGCAATGCTTGTTGCAACGGCAATACACGAAGGGATGTGAGGCATGCGATTTTTACTGGATGCGCGTTCGTATGACGAAATGAAAGCTCGAAATGATCATACACCCGACTGCTACGTGCGTCCGGGCGAATATTTGCACCATATGTATGTCGATGGGATTAAGTATGCTGTGGCGCGGGCGCTCTACGATTGCTTGAAGGAAGCGCGTGAGCAAAACGATTACGAGGCCACCCGCCACTTAAATATGCACAAACAACAGCTCGATGCCTTGGTTGCTGAGGCCCAAGCCAATGGCAAATTGAGCGGCGCGCGGGTTTTAGGGGGGGATGTACCTAGTGACGATGGCTCAGCCCCATCGGGGAATAGCTATCACCCCAAAGTACCAACCACCATCGAAGAAACTGGCCTGAATCGAACCCAAATTCAGGACCAATTGCTGCGGGTCATTTATAATCGCTCACGGGTAACTGGCATGGAGTTGGCCCAAGAAGTGCGCTTATTTTATAGCGTGCTCGATCCGGTCATTACCCAAATGCGCAGCTCGGAATATATCGATATTGCTGGCCAACGTGGCTTCGGTGATACCAACTATGAATATATTTTGACTCCGCGTGGCTCGCAGGCCGCTGAAGATGCCATGAAGAAAAGTAATTATAGCGGCCCTGCTCCTGTGCCATTTGAGCAGTTTCTCGAATCAGTCAAAGCCCAAACGATCAAAAATATGGTCATCACGCGGCGCAATATTCGCAAAGCCTTCAGCGATTTGATTATCACCGACCAAGTGTTGAATGAAGTTGGGCCTGCGGTCAACTCTGGCGCGTCGATCTTCTTGTTTGGCTACCCAGGCAATGGCAAAACCAGTATCGCCGAGCGCATTACCCGCCTGATGGGCGATGATATTTTCGTGCCCTATGCGATTGATGCCGATGGCCAAATTATCAAGGTCTACGATAGTATCGTGCATACCTTGGTCGATAAAGAGGTCAACGTCGGCACATCGGAGTATGATTTGCGCTGGGCCAAAATCAAACGCCCGGTGGTGGTGGTCGGGGGCGAATTGACCCTCGAAGCGCTCGATTTGACCTTCAACGAAACTGGGCGCTTTTACGAAGCACCATTCCAAATGAAGGCCAACGGCGGCATTTTCTTGATCGACGACTTTGGTCGCCAACAATGTCGCCCGATGGACTTGCTCAACCGCTGGATTGTGCCACTCGAAAAACGCTACGATTATTTGACCACGATCACTGGCCAAAAAATCGAAGTTCCTTTTGATCAGTTGCTGATCTTCTCGACCAACCTCGACCCCAGCCAAGTTGCTGACGAAGCCTTCTTGCGCCGGATTAAATTTAAAATCGAGGTGCGCGACCCCGATGAATCCCAATGGCGGCAAATTTGGTCGTTGGTCTGTAAAGGCCGTAAGATCAACCTTGATCCCAAGGGCTTAGATTATTTGGTGGAAAAATGGTACAAGCCTGATGATCGCCCGTTCCGCATGTGCCAACCGCGCGATATTCTCGATCAGATGATTAGCATCGCCAAATATAATATGGAACAAGTGACCTTCAATCCCGATTTAATTGATGCTGCCTGTGGAACCTACTTTGTCAGCAAAGAAGCCAAAAACTTCGGTGCTAAAGTGCGTTTGGATTAATCAGATTCGCCAAATAAGCATCAAACAGCTTGGTAACACACCAAGCTGTTTGTATTTAATACTATTTTTTAGATTGACATGCGGCTTATACTTATAACTGAGGCAGAGTAGTGGAGTTTTAATGCAAAATCCCCTACCAGCCCATAAATAACATCTACTAACGTTGGGAGCGTTATCATGGCAGCAACATGGTTTGGTAAGCGGCAAATTGGCATTAGTTTTCTACTTATTGTTATCCTGCTTCAGCTACGATTAGCGCAAGCACAATCAAGCGTAGCTTCGCTCAATATCATCCCAATCAATTCCTCAGCTGGAAGCGAATTGCCCCCATTAATATCACCACTTAACCAAACTAGCAGTTTAACAGCAACTAATCTGATTACTGGCACATGGTATACAGGCTACGAACGAAGTCTAGAGCTTCCTGGCGATATTTGGCGAATCTTTGTTGATGAACAAGATCGGTTATATATTCATGGAGAATTTGACTGGATTGAAGGTGAAACAATTAAGCAATTTGCCTCATGGGATGGCGCAACGTGGCAAGATTATGGTCTTACCGATGATGATAAGCTCGCTATCAATACACTTAAACTCTATCATGGTGAATTAGTTATTGGCGGTTTCTTTCGCCAAATTGGCGGCAGGACGATGAATAGCCTAGCACGCTGGGATGGTACACAGTTTCAACCCTTTGGTAACGGCCTCATCCACAATCCAACGTTAATTGGCGAAGTACACGATTTAGCTGTGATCAGCGATAGTCTACAGATTGGGGGCAATTTTGCTTCCTTTGATAACGTTCCAGCAGAAGCGTTTGCCTATTGGAATCCCACGAGCTATGGTCAAATAGCGAAGGTGATCGATCGGGTTTACGATATTGCCTCAACAACCAATGCTACGATCGTGGCTGGCCTTATAACTAGTATCAACGACATGCCAATCAACCAATTTGCCCTTTTGCAAAACCAAACTTGGAGCCAACTGCCAATGCCTGCCGGTATAACCACCGTGAAGGGCCTTGAGGTGCTGAACAATACAATGTATCTGATAACCCCTGCGCCCAATCAATCAAGCCATACCATGGTTCACCAGTGGGCCAACAATACATGGATTAGCGACACATCAGTCATAACTGATTCAATGGCTGGATGGACGGTAGGCAATGGAACCCTGTATGCCGCTAATTATGTGGATTCCAAATCGATCTGGCAACGCAGCAACGATGGTTGGCATAAACTTAACCTTCCAGTTACTATTAGAAGACTAAACTCAATCGCAGGCAATAGCACTGGAGTGTATGCGGCGGGAAGTTTCATCATTAATGGTCAACCAAGTAACTTATTTCATTGGGATGGCCAGAATGTGACAAATATACCCCAGATTATGCGCCACACTCCGATAAATCAGATTGGCGATCTTGCAGGCAAGCCGATTATTCAAGATTATAAACTTCAGCTATGGACTGAAAATCACTGGAAAACCCTCTATTCAACCAATTCGGGTCTGATAACAACCCCAACAAGAACCTATTTAGTTGAGGGCTACTCAATCGCGCCAGTCCCGCCTATTCATAGTGCGATTTGGCACTTTCTGCCAAACGGAACCCTAACTACCTCGTTAGTCCTCACGGACGCTCCGAATCAGCTTAATTTCATTCATTTAAATGCATCAATGGGACAGGTTTGGTTAAATACCCAAAAAGCGCTTGCCAATAATCAAGAAATTAGCGGCGTATTTAAGGTTAATGACTCAGGCTTGCAAAAAATTACCCCTATCTCGTGTCGAGGCATGGTCTATCCCACTAACCGCCGGCTCTATTGTATTGTGTCGTACTACCCAAGCACCCACAATGATATTTACTATTGGAATGGTCAATTCTGGCAGTTTCTCAGTAGCCATTACACGATTGATTCTGAAAGGCCGCTTCAAGCAATTGCTTGGCGCGATCATCTCTATTTTACCCATGGCAATGAATTACGCCGTTATGATGATGGCCCAACAACGGTGGTTGCGACGTTTGATGGAAAACTTCATCTGCTACGAGCTATTGGCACTCCCTATTTGTACATTACTGGGCGCTTCACGCAGATCAATAATCAATCAATTGAGCGGATTGCGCGCTGGGATGGTAACGACTGGCAAGGTTTTACAACGGTGCCAAATGGCGATATTGAAACAATGGTCGTTACTAACGATGTTATCCATGTCAGCGGCAAGTTCACTCATGTTGGGCCGATCAGTTCGTTTGGCATTGCCAGCGTTGATCTTACGCCCTATATGATCTATCTACCATCGATCAATAAATAAACCATGCCCTACTCGGAATAGGGCTAGTTCATCAACCTAGAAAGAGGAGTTTAAGATGAATATCCACCGCATTGGCGCAAGCAGTGTCAGGTTAGCGCTGCTGCTCATTATCGTTTGGTCGAGCAGTTTGGCAACCCAAGCCCAACAACCAAGGCTGCTTGTTCAGCCTGTTGCTGAACAAACACAACCCAGCGTAGCAGTTGATTCGATGGCCCCATTAACCACCAGCAATCTGATTACTGGCACATGGAATACCAGCCTTAACAATCAGCTACAGGTTCCAGGCACGATCAAAAAACTCTATGTTGATGACCATGA
This sequence comes from Herpetosiphon llansteffanensis, assembly GCF_003205875.1. GTDB lineage: Bacteria > Chloroflexota > Chloroflexia > Chloroflexales > Herpetosiphonaceae > Herpetosiphon > Herpetosiphon llansteffanensis. The sequence goes on along the minus strand of NZ_PUBZ01000022.1, from coordinate 111,632 downwards.
CCGGCTATATGTGACGGGATCATTCAATTACCTGAATAATCAAGAATTCAATGGCCTTGCGTCGTGGGATGGCAATACCTGGCAAGGCTATGGCTTACAGCCTGATGATCGTGACACAATTTATGCCATGACCACCTACCATGATCAACTGATTGTTGGCGGTGAATTTAAAAACTTGGCAGGTCAGCCACACAATGGGATTGCTCGCTGGAATGACACGGCCTTTGAGGGCTTTGGTAGTGGTTTTCAGGGAGTCAGCGCACCCTACGATTATTCAGAGCGGCCAAAAGTCTATGATCTTGATGTCGTCAGCGATACCTTGTATATCACTGGCAGTTTCACCAGTTTTAATCAATTAGCGGTTAACTCATTGCTGGCTTGGCAGCCAACCGGCTATCGTAAAGTTGCCGAGATTGAGGGAGGGCTGTATCAATTTTCAGCAACCAATTCCAAAATGCTGGTAACTGGTTCCTTCCGCTCGATTGGGAACATGGGTGCTGCCGATTTTGCGCTTTGGCAAGATGGAGCTTGGATGAATCCATGGGTGCCATCGTGGGCTCCGCTGGGATCAGAAACCTTTGTCTTTAGCGATACCTTCTATACCCGTGGTTATGAGTATTATTATCCTTTTTTTACTAATATCTATCGTTGGAAGAATAATACGTGGATTAATGATAGCAAGATCAGTCAAGGCTCAGCCATCGATTTAGTGCAATGGAATGGGCAGCTGTTTAGTGTTTCCAATGCCAAGTTGTGGCAACGAACTAGTTTCGACTGGAGCGCAATCAATCTCCCAATCACTATCTATGAAATTGCCGATATGGTAGCAAGTAGTACTGGCATCTATCTGGCGGGCGAATTCGAGATCAACAATCAACGGAGCCAATTGGTTTTTTGGGATGGCACAACGGTTCACGATGTAGCCAGCACCTTCAAACACGAAACGATTCGGAGTATTGGGAATCTTCAGGGTCAGCCAATCATCATTTCTGGAGTTCATTATAACCTCCAGCGTTGGACTAGCACAGCGTGGCAACGCCTTGCTCAGTTTGTAAACACACAGGAACTGATAACAATTGATAACGATAATACCTACCTAGCAGGATTATCAATTGAGCGCTTTGAGCCAAATGGCGACCGTGTTCCACCTTTTATATTCCAACTCCCATGGATTAAGTGGTCGGCCTCAGGAAGTGAATTAATAGCGAATATACCCTCAGGGACGATTAATAATCAGCCAATTGTTGGGGCATGGTCGCTTAAAAACGGGCAATGGCGGCAACTTACCAACCGATCGAGTTATCCTGAAAGTTCTATATTTGTTGCTGGTCAAACCTTATATGCAGTCCGCGTGAAGGACTTGATATATGGTTTTAGTGATCCTCTAGATATTAGTATTGCGTTTTGGAATGGGGTTGATTGGCAGGAACTCAAAAGCTGGCTACAACCCAGTCCCTATAGAATATCATCATTGGTCGTACCATGGCGGGGTAATTTATATTTTCTATATGAAAATGAGCTACGCCGTTTTGATAAGGCGAGCAACACATTGATCACGGTTGCAAGTTTCGATGATGTACCGCTCGCATTACGTGCTACCCCTGAGCATATATATGTTGCCGGACGCTTTAGCAAGATTAATAATCAAAGCATCGGGCACATGGCTCGTTGGAATGGCTCAACCTGGCAAGGATTTGCTGATGCGCCTAATGGCACCGTTGAGACGATGGTTGTTACGTCTCGCTATATCCATATTGGAGGCAACTTTACTCGTGTTGGCAATATTCCATCGCTTGGCATAGCCAGCTTAGACCTTGCGATCTATCGCCAATATATTCCGCAAGTCGGTAAATAAACCTATCAGCATAATTAACAATTGCTTAGCTATCAAGTAAAGCAGTTGTTAATTATGCTGTACTATAGTTGAATTAATCCTACCAACTATCTTCACACTACACTAACGGTAGGTCTAGGTTTATGGTTCTATTATGTAGTATGGAGATGGATTTACAATGGGAAAACTACGGATTCGTTTAGGTTTGATTGTTGCGATCCTTGGCCTCTACACTGGCAATTTACCTACCCAAGCCCGACAATCAACAACGCTTGCTGATGATAGTAGTTATGAACAGCAGCTAGTTGCACATTCATTAAGCCAGATTGCCCCATTAACCACCAGCAGCGTGATTACTGGCACTTGGAATACCACGCTCCAGAACAATCTGCAAATTCCAGGTACGATCAGCAAATTATATGTCGATGAAAACGATCGACTGTATGTAACTGGTGGTTTCAATTATCTGAATGGTCAAGAAGTTAATGGCTTGGCCTCGTGGAATGGCACTGCATGGCAAGGCTATGGCTTACAACCAAATGATTCTGGCGCGATTTATACGCTTACCAGCTACCATGATCAATTGATTGTTGGTGGTGCTTTTCGCCAATTTGCTGGCCAGACGATGAACGGCATTGCCCGCTGGAATGGCACAGCCTTTGAGTCATTTGGCACCGGCTTTCGGGGCACAAGCGATTTTTATGATTATTCGAATATCCCCAAAGTGCATGATCTCGATGTTGTGAGCGATACCTTGTATGTCAGCGGCAATTTCTCGCAATTCAATGATTTAGTGGTTAATTCGTTGTTGGCATGGCAACCAACTGGCTATCGCAAAGTTGCCAATATTGATAGCTCACTCTATCAATTTGCGGCGACCGATGAGGCAGTTGTAGTTTCTGGTGAAGTGCTATCAATTGACCAGACGGCAATTGACTATTTTGCCCGCTGGCAACAGGGCGTTTGGAACAACCTGCCAGTGCCTGAGTATGTTTATCCTGCACAAGAAACCCATGTCTTGAGCAATACCTTCTATATTCGCCAGCCGATCTACGATCAAGGAGCCAAAACCAAAATCTACCATTGGGCTGCCAATACTTGGGTCGCCGATCCATCATTGATCACTGGTTCGGCCCGTGATTTGGTGGAATTCGATCAGCAATTGTATGCAGCAACCAATACTCAACTTTGGCAACGCAGCAATGCAGGCTGGAATAGTGTCAATCTACCAATGGAGATTGCCTCGATTAGCGCGATTGAAGCCAGCAGCAACGGCATCTACCTCGCTGGCAGTTTCACACTCAATGGCCAAGCAAGCCAATTGGTCTTTTGGGATGGCAACAATCTGACTAATTTGGCCACAGCTACGACCCATCGTTGGGTTAGCGATCTTGCTGATCTTCAAAACCAGCCTTTAATTATTGATAGTAGTTGGCAGGCTGCGCATTGGAATGGTTCAAATTGGCATGATCTTCGCAAAGTTCCCTATTTTGCAAAATTATTAACGACCCAGGATGCCCAAACTTATTTAGTTGGCAGTAGCCCATTTACCACGACCTCAAATTTAGCCAGCGCGATCTGGCAGTTTGAGCCAACAGGCAGCCTAAACGCACCGGTTATGTTGGATGGCTTTAATCTTACTTGGGCAATTTCTGGGACAGACGTATTAGCAAGTTTGTATTCTGGCACCATCAATAACCAAGCTATAAGCGGAACAGTCGCAATCAACCACGATCAATGGCGACCATTCATCCCCAGCTATACCAATGGCAATGTGTATCGTGCTGGTGAGCACATCTATTCATTGCGGATCGATGGGGATCGTGGATCGTGGTTGATTGAAATTTCGTTTTGGAATGGCACAAGTTGGCAATATCTAACCGCATGGCAACAATTTGATCAGCGACCAAATGTACAAATTACGGTGTGGAATAACGAACTCTACTTGCTCTACAACAATGAACTGCGCCGCCTTGATTTTGATAGCGCCTCATTAATCACAGTTGCCAGTTTTGATGATGTGCCGTTAGCATTACGGAGTACCGCTGATTATCTGTATGTTGCTGGCAAGTTCAATCAAGTCAATAACCAAGCTATTGGCCCGCTAGCACGTTGGGATGGTACAACATGGCAAGGGACGGCCAATACACCGAATGGCTCAATCTATAAACTGGCAGTAACCGCTGAGCATATTCATATTGCAGGCAGCTTTACCCACGTTGGCACAACGCCATCATTGGGCATCGCCAGCTTCGCAATTAATGATGTTCCTGCTAGCCCAAGCTATCGCCAATTTATTCCCCAAGCAAGCAAATAAGCCTGCTTAAGCGCAAACCACGCATCTGAATATGGTCAGGTGCGTGGTTTGTAGGTCCAAGCAGCGCTACCAACCTGCTGTATACAACAAACTAATCTAAAGCCTACTCCACCGACTTGCTTGATCAAGCCTCGTTAAGCTGTTGGCGAATCTGAACCAAATACTTGGTTAGCCAATCGTGCTCAGCCTGAATCATGGTTTCGGTATAATCAAACAGGCCTTGAATATGCCAAACTTCAGTTGGCGCTTCGGCGCGACGTTGCTGAACACGCTCAATTTGCGCTCGCAATTCAGCGCAATAGTGCTCTAGCGCGCTGATGATATCGTTGAGATCAAGCAATGGAAAATTGGCCATGGCCAAGAGCAACGATGAATAGCGTTGTTGGGGCATACTCAACATTGCCTGCAAACTCTCTTGCAATGCAGCCCTACCACTTGGTAGAATGTTATAAACCATGCGTGAAGGCCGCCCATCGCCTTGCGAGGTTTCACCAGCCACCAGTTGGGCTTGCTCAAGCTTTTTGAGCAAATAATAAATCGACGAAAATGCTATTTCCGTCCATAAGCGCATGCCCCGCGCCTGAATAATTTGTTCGAGCTCATAGCCATAGCGTGGCTGCTCTGCCAACAAGCTTAAAATCGCCGCTTCAGCCTGAGTCAACTTTTTCATAGCACATATATCCTAGTAGTAGAATAATCTACTTCTAGAGTATTAAACTATCATGGTCTTGTCAAGGTGAATTCATGGGGGAAGCGTTGAAAGGATGAGGGATGAGGGATGAAGGATGAAGCCAAAAAAGGATCAGGCTTTTGGCTATTGGCTTTGGGCAATAGAAATAATTAATCTGAGCTAATCTGTGGCTAAAAATAATCATCATTCGTGCAATTCGTGCAATTCGTGGCTAAAAATAATCATCATTCGTGCAATTCGTGGCGAAAAATCTTCGTGGATCAATATGCTTAACGCAGCGGCGCAGAGAAAAGATGGTTTTTGGCTATGTGTCATGGTTCATTGGATTGGCAACGAGGAGCATGCCCTCACCCCCAGCCCCTCTCCCACTGAACGCGGGCGAGGGGGAGCCGACCGTTTTCTATCACGCATCGCGACCGAACCGCACGATTAAGCCCCTCGCCCGCGCACGGGAGCGGGGTTGGGGTGAGGGGATCAGACAATGGTTAACCTGATGTACCAGTACATCTATGCTCTATGCTCTATGTTCTTTGTTCTTATTTAGGGTAAATCGCGATTGGCCAGCACCAACACCTGCTCGGTCAAATCGGCAAGGCGCGAGTCGATCGTTTCTGGTCGAATGCTGAGATCGTCGCGCAAATAATTAATTTGATCGTTGAGGCCTTGGATGGCAGCGCGAACTTCATCGCTCACCAGCGGAAACGCCGCATCTAAATCAGATTGGGCCAAATCGAGTTGCGCTTCAACATTACCAGTTTGCAGGTTGCTATGGGCGATACGAGCATTTTGAATGCGGATGGTGGCGCGCAGCAAATGCAAACTCCCAGCAGTAAACTCCAAATCGCGGCGCAAGGTTACCAACTCCAAGGAAATTGTATCCTCAGGAAAGACGATAATCGTTGGCGTAGCGGGCATTGGGGATGGCGCGGGGGCGGGCAGCACCTCGGTGGCAGCGGCCTTGAGCACGGTTGGGGTAACAACCTGGATGACTGGTTGTTGGGCGGGAGGATCTGGTTGGAGCGCAAGGGCAACTAAGCCGCCTAGGAAGGCGGCCAGCAGCAAAGGCAACGTCGCCCGCAACACAGCGACAAGTTGTTGCTGAGAGGGGCGGCGTAGCATAACTTACTTTTGTTGCTCCATCTGGTTGGCCAACAGCAAGGCCGAGGCAACTTCGCGCATCGACTTGCGGGTATTCATGCTCAATTGCTGAATCTTGCGGAAAGCCTCAGATTCTTTCAGCCCTTGAGAATCCATCAACATGCCCTTGGCACGTTCGATAATCTTGCGAGTTTCGAGCGTTTCCTTCAGGTCGCCGACTTGTTGTTCGAGGGTCAGGAACTCTTCAAAACGGGCGCGGGCAATTTCGAGTGCTGGCATCAAATCGCTATCGCGAAAGGGCTTGCTGAGATACCCCACAACACCAGCGTCGCGGGCGCGCTCGACCAACTCTTTGTCGCTGTGGGCAGTCAAGAGCAAGACCGGGGCAATTTTCTCTTCAGTCAGCACTTTGGCTGCCTGGATACCATCCAGTTTGGGCATTTTGATGTCCATCACCACTACGTCTGGGCGTAGTTCGCGGGCAAGGTTGATAACGCTCACGCCATCACCAGCTTCCCCAACGACAAGATAGCCGAGGCCAACTAACGTTTCACGCAGATTCATGCGAATCAGCGATTCGTCATCGGCGATGACAATGCGTGTCTGTGGCATACGGTTTCCTCCGGGTGCATAATCGGTCATCGTAGCTTCGATGAATGTACGCAAGTATAGCATGCTGCGGTATTCGCGGCAAGCAACCATAATGAGTAAATTGGCCTATCTAATGGGCTAAAATGTTCCACAGCGCATACTGCTTATGGTATAATCGGGGGTAACGATTGTAGCTTCGCTAGGATTAAGGAGCGTGCAATGCAAAAAATCGAGTTCATTGCTGAGGTCGCTGAACGCACCGGCATTTCTAAAAAAGAGGCACGCCGCGTTGTCGATGCTATGTTGGATGTGGTCAGCGAGCGCTTGCAAGCTGGCGAAAAAGTTGTCCTGACTGGGTTTGGTACCTTTGAAGTCCGCGAGCGCCAAGCTCGCCAAGGGGTCAACCCAAAAACGCGCGAACGGATGACAATCGAAGCTACAAAAACTCCTGGCTTCTCGGCCAGTAATAGCTTGAAACTGTTGGTTCGCCAAGGCAAGTCTGAGTAGCTCACAGCGTAGCCGATGTTGCTTTGAGCGACCGCCAATTGCTTGCGGTCGCTTTCTTGTGTTATAACCCTAGGGTGATAATGTTTTCACGATTCTTTAGTCGAAAGGGGTCTCACGTGGCCGCAAAACAATGGAAGTCAGCGCCAGCGATGTCGATTGACACCACAAAACACTATGTCGTCACTATGGAAACAACCAAAGGGAACATCACCATCGAGTTGTATCCAGAATATGCACCCAAAACGGTCAATAACTTTGTGTTTTTGATCAACGAAGGGTTCTATGATGGCGTGGTCTTTCACCGCGTGATCTCAAACTTTATGGTTCAAGGTGGCGATCCAACCGGCACCGGCACCGGTGGCCCAGGCTATCGCTTCGAAGATGAGTTCAAAGGCAACCCTCTGAAGCACGAAACCGGTGTGCTTTCAATGGCCAATGCAGGCGCAGGAACCAATGGCTCACAATTCTTCATCACCCACAGCCCACAACCACACCTCGATGGCCGCCATACCGTGTTTGGCAAGGTCACCGAAGGCCAAGATGTGGTCAACGCCATTCGCCAAGGCGATAGCATGACCAAAGTAACCGTTAGCTAAATTGGGCTTTGGCTCAGCCCCTTGTTCTCAGCGGAACGAGGGGCTTTTATTTTTAACGGTTGGCTATTGGCTATAGGCTTTTGGCTATTAGAAAATTCAACCTATAGCCTTAGTGTCCTTCGCGGTTAATAATAAAGGAGTGTTCTGATGACCACACCGATTCCGATGACGATTTTGACTGGCTTTTTGGGCGCAGGTAAAACTAGCGTGCTCAACCGTTTGCTCACTGCTCAGCATGGCCTCAAAATCGCGGTGCTGGTCAACGATTTTGGCGCAATCAATATCGATGCCCAGTTGGTCGTTGGGGTTGAAGCTAACGAGATTGTGAATTTGGCCAATGGCTGTATTTGCTGCACGATTCGCGAGGATTTGCTGACCACCACCCTCGAATTGCTCAAACGCGCCGATCGCCCAGACTATATTATCGTCGAGGCGAGCGGGGTTTCCGACCCAGTTTCAGTCGCATTGACCTTTCGTTTGCCAGCCTTGCGCTCATTAATTAGCCTCGATGCAATCGTGGCGGTCGTCGATGCTGAGCGCATTCAGGAACAGCGCCAGCAAATCGTCCAAGTCGGCGATCAAATTGCCGCCGCTGATATTGTGGTGGTCAATAAAATCGATTTGATTGATCCAAGCCAACAGCAACGAGTGATCAAGTGGATTCAGGCAATCGTGCCGCGCGCCCGTATTTTGACTGCTGAATATGGCGTTGTGCCAATCGATTTGCTGCTGGGCATTGGCCAATATCGCATTGATCTGCTCGCTGATCGCCATGAATTTGCCCATTATCACCACGACCAAGATTGGCAAACCTGGCATTACCAAACCGACCAGCCATTGACAATGAGCAACCTCCAGCAAGCCTTCCAGCAATTGCCAAGCTCAATTTTTCGCGCCAAAGGCATTGTCTATTTGGCCGAAGCGCCTGAGCGCCAAGCAATTGTCCAATTAGCTGGCAAACGGGCAAGTTTGCAGCTCAGCGAGCCATGGGGAGCAACCCCGCCGCACAGTAAAATTGTGGTCATCGGTCGCAGCCAGAGCTTTGATCCCGCTCAATTAACTGCCCAATTTGATGCCTGCTTGGCGCAGCCCGCCCACGAACTGCGCGAAGAAATTCTGACTGTAGCCGAATGGCGACGCAAATATCAAAACCAATAACCAAAACTAATCAATTTAGTCTTGACAAACAACGCAAAGACTACTATCATTAGTCTTGTAAACTAATTAAATTAGTCTTGAGGTGAGTTATGAAAACAGCGAGTTTGGCGAAGCAATTATTACATGCTGAAGGCTTGGGATTATTATTGATTGCGATTTTGGGCTATGCTTGGCAGGGCTTTGCTTGGTGGCAATTTGCGTTAGCCTTATTTGCGCCCGATTTGCTGATGTTGGGCTATCTGTGGGGGCCAAAAGTCGGCAGCATTTGCTACAATCTTGGCCATGTTACGCTGTTACCGTTGAGCTTTTTGGCGCTTGGTGTGGTCAACGATTGGCGTTTGGGGCTGCAAATTGGCCTAATCTGGCTGTCGCATATTGGGCTTGATCGCATGCTTGGCTATGGGCTAAAATACCCAACTCAGTTTAAAGATACCCATTTGGGGCGCGTTTAGAGGAGCATTATGGCCTATCCAGCTCAGACCGATTATCCAACGATTATTGCGACTGCTCAACGGTTAATTGAGCGTGATGGGGTGGAGCAATTAGCTTTAGCCAGCTTGGCAAGCGAGTTGGGCATCAAAGCACCATCGTTATATCGCTATGTTGCCAATAAAACCGCTTTGCTCAGAGGTGTAGTAACCGTCACCATTCGCCAACTGTTTGTGGCGTATGATCACGCTTTAACCAATAGCGCAGCTGATGCACAAAGCCAAATGCTCGCAATTTGCCATGGGCATCGCCAATTTGCCCATGCCCAACCCAAAAATTATAGCTTGGCCCTAACCGCTGCCAGCGACGAACAACGCGCCGATCCTGCAAGTTTGGTCGCAATGGTCTTGCCAGTGCAGGCAATTATGGCTCAAATTAGTGGCCAAGACCATTCGCTAGCTGCTTTGCGCGGCATGCTGGGGCTGATTCATGGCTTTGTCTTGCTCGAACTCAATCAACAGCTCCAGCGTGGCGGCGATTTAAGTGCCGACTTCGATTTGGCAGTGCGCAGCTATTTGGCTGGTGCTGCCCAGCTAAATACCGATTAAAGCATCATCAATAAGAATATTAACATACCAAGTAAACAAAATAGTAGCACAAAGATACTTTGATTATTATGCAGAAGGTCGAGATTGAATCGCGTACTAGGGTAGTCCTCATGCGCCATGCGATTGCGCGGCCTATTGCGCTCCAAATCCTGCTCGGTTAATTGAATATCGCTGGCCTTGACGCGATCACGTTTCAAATAGGCCCCGATTTCATCCATCGAAACCTGCTCAGAAAGTTGTTGCGCCACATCAGTCAAGGCTTCTGGCTCACGTTCAGGGGCTAAATTACGCTCAAATGTTGGTTGACGATTACGATTTGAGCGCGGATTAACCATTGGATTCAAGTCAGCGCGCAGCGAACGAATTTCACTGCGTAAAGCCTGAACTTCTTTTTCTAAATTCGTAATTCGATTATGGGCATCAACATCGAGCATCCAAGACCTCCTAATCTATATACCATCAGACCACGGTACGTTGCATGGCGGCGTGGAGTTGCTATAATGCGCGCAGCAACGAAGCTGATGAGCAATGGTGCTATTTAAGATTCCCACTGCGGAGGCTTTTGGTATGAAGAAGATTCCTGTTGGTGTGCTAGGCGCAACAGGGATGGTTGGACAACGCTTTTTGAGCTTGTTGATCGATCACCCCTATTTTGAAGTAACGGTCGTTGCAGCTTCGGAGCGTTCGGCTGGTAAGACCTTGGCCGAAGCTGGCCGCTGGATGATCGGTGGCGAAATGCCTAGCCAATTTGCCAAGATGACCGTCCAGCCCGTTGATCAGGTTGGTGATGTTGGCTTAGTGTTTAGTGCTTTGCCCAGTGATGCTGCTGGCCCGACCGAAATTGCTTGGGCCAAGGCTGGGGCTTTGGTGTTCTCAAACGCTGGCGCTCATCGCCGCGATCCACTCGTGCCGCTGTTAGTCCCTGAAGTCAATCCTGACCATGTTAATTTGTTGGAGCTGCAACGCCAACACTATGGCTGGAGTGGCGGCATTTTGACCAACCCCAACTGTACAACCACTCACGCTGTCTTGCCAATGCGGGCTTTGCACGATGCCTTTGGCCTAACCAAAGTCTTGTTGGTTAGCATGCAAGCCATCTCAGGTGCTGGCTACCCTGGTGTGCCAAGCCTCGATATTATTGATAATGTTGTTCCGCTGATTAAAGGTGAAGAAGAGAAAGTCGAGTGGGAGCCACGCAAATTGCTGGGCACGCTTGGCGCGCAGGGCATCGCAGAAGCCCAAATCACTATCAGCGCCCACTGTAATCGGGTGGCCGTTATCGATGGCCACACCGAATGTTTATCCTTGGCGTTCGAGCGCCCACCAGCAGACGAAGCAGAATTGATTGCTGCCTTGCGTGAATTTAAGGCCGAGCCACAAACCCTTAATTTGCCAAGTGCTCCCACCCACCCCATTTTGGTCACCGAGTTGGCCGATGGCCCACAGCCTCGACGTGATCGCGATGCAGAACGCGGCATGGCGACAACCGTTGGGCGTGTGCGCCGCTGCCCAATTCTCGATTATAAATTAGTCTTGTTGGGGCACAATACCTTGCGCGGAGCCGCTGGAGGTTCGTTGCTCAATGCAGAATTAATGGTCGCCAAAGGCTTAATCAAAGCCTAAAATAAACCGCGCACGGCATCGATGGTGAGTGATGCTGTGCGCGATTTGGTTAAATAGTAGTGATCACCACGATGATCAACCCGATTAGCATAAATACGCCGCCAACTGAGCGAAAAGTCTGGTGCAGCCGCTGGGTAAACACCATATCAGTGCCACGCCGCGCATCGCTATAGAACCATTGCTCACGAAATTGGCGCGAAACCAATAAAATTCCACCAAAGAGAATTAATAACACTGCAAACAGAACCATCAACACACCCCTCATAAAACTGGATATCTAGCTGTATCGTATCATATCAAGCTTGGTTAATCATTGATGTATTCAGGCTAAAAAGATAAGAATTTGATTAATATCTATAGCTCATTAGTCATCAAGCCGCTAGTACCACAGTCAAAGCCTAACTAGGATTGCAGCCTAGCAGCATTCGTTCCAAGAGCTAAAATACAAAAAAGCCACCCGTAGGTGACCTTAGCAAGCATAGCTGATGGTTTAGCTTAACGTCGTCGCCACCAACTTTGCTTTTGCGGCTGAATAAAATATGGCTCAGCTTGGGGAATTTGCGCATCAGAAAGCAACAAATGCGGTAATTCTTCGACCATGCGGCGGGCACGCTGCTCGCCAATTAATTTGCTGGCAACGTTAAACGCCTCCTGCATTGCCGGAGCGCGTGCGCCAGTTGGGGCATGGGCATCGCTGGCAATAATTTGGGCCAAATTGTGATAAACCATTTGCGTTGTAATATCTTGCAAACGTTGGCCATGCCAACCAACCAAACTGGCAGCGGTAATTTGCACTACCACGCCACGCTCAATTAATGGAATCAAGAGATTAGGATTATCTTGGAAGACGCGAGTGCGCTCGGGATGGGCTAAAATCACCCGATGCCCTGCAAGTTGTAAATCAAAAATTGAGCGCTGCAAATGTTCAATCACAATGTGCGCTGGCGTTTCCAACAGTACTGCGCGACTGGTGCCATAGCCCAGCAAATCGCCTTGGCGCAAACGCTCGCTTAAATCGCTGGCAACCACAATTTCAGTGCCTAAAACAACTTGCAAGCCTAATTTTGCTCGTTGCAAATATTCGCGCAACTGCACCACCAAATCGCGTAAGCGCGAAGGCAGATAAAGCCGCGATTGAGCCGAGCCAGGCCCGTGTGGCGTAGCGGCCACACATGTCACACCTTCGGCAACTAAGGCGCGGGCAATTGCTAACGAACCACTCCAATCGGTGGGGCCATCATCAATTCCAGGCAGAATATGACAGTGTAAATCGTACATAGAGTGCGCCTTGTTTTAGTTTCAAACTAGACCAAGCAAGTATACCACTATGCCATCGCCCCATACGAGTGAATTAGGGGGGACGATACGGAGTAGTAATTAACAAATTTAACTAATCTCTATAGGTGATGGATTATACCGCCATAGACCTAAAAGTCAAAGGATTATGTTTGGTAACTACGGCTACTTTAACAGAAAGTACTAGCCAAGACAGGAAAAAAAGCCTTGTACTTGACGAACAAGTGTGCTATACTGCCTTGCAGTGGCGACGCAAAGTCTGCCGCACTTTTTCGTAAGCAAGAGTATCTACAAGGAGTCAGAGTAATGGCAATCTCACCCGAAAAAGAAAAGGCCCTCGCCGCCGCCCTCAGTCAGATCGACCGTCAATTTGGTAAAGGCGCAATTATGCGCATGAGCGATCAACGCTTGTCAATCGAAGCCATTCCAACTGGTTCGATCGCCCTCGACTTAGCACTTGGGGTTGGTGGGATTCCACGGGGTCGGGTGATTGAAATCTATGGTCCAGAAAGCTCAGGTAAAACAACCCTGACCCAACATATTGTTGCCGAAACCCAAAAAATGGGTGGCGTTGCCGCCTTTATCGATGCTGAACACGCCTTTGACCCCGTTTATGCAGCCAATTGTGGTGTCAACGTTGAAGATCTGTTGGTCTCACAACCTGACACTGGCGAACAAGCACTCGAAATTTGTGAAACTTTGGTGCGCTCAGGCGCAATCGACGTGATTGTGGTTGACTCAGTTGCAGCACTCGTGCCACGCGCCGAAATTGAAGGCGACATGGGCGATTCACACGTTGGTTTGCAAGCCCGTTTGATGTCGCAAGCGTTACGCAAGCTCTCTGGCGCAGTTGCCAAATCACGCACCGCATTGATCTTTATCAACCAATTGCGGATGAAAATTGGTGTGATGTTCGGCAACCCAGAAACGACAACCGGCGGTAATGCCTTGAAATTCTATGCCTCAGTACGCTTAGATATTCGCAAAATTGAGAGCATCAAGCAAGGCCAAGATGTGACCGGCGCTCGCGCTCGGGTCAAAGTGGTCAAAAATAAAGTTGCACCACCATTCCGCCAAGCTGAATTCGATATTATGTACAACGAAGGCATCTCGCGCGAAGGCAATATTGTCGACGTTGGCGTAACCATGGAAATCCTGCGCAAAAGCGGGGCTTGGTTCTACCTTGGCGACGATCGCTTGGGTCAAGGCCGCGAAAATGCCAAGCAGTTTCTCAAAGATAATCCAGCCTTAGCCGATGAAGTTGAGAAGATGATTCGGGCCGCCTCACCAGGTGCGCCAACCGCTAAAGTAATTGTCGGTGCTGCTGCTGCCAATGGCGGTGCTGCCCCAGCCGACGATGGCGATGGCATTTTCGACGACGAATAATCGGCTCAGCTAATTAATATCCAGAGGGCGTAGCATTGGTTTGCTACGCCTTTTTGTTTGAGGAATTGCCATGCCAACTGGAACAATTACCCAACTAGAACTGCAACAGCACGATCGTGAACGCGTTAATCTCTATATTGATTCGGTTTTTGCCTTGGGCATTAGCCTGCGCACGCTCGAACAACAAGGGCTATACAAAGGCAAAGTGCTGAGCGAAAGCGATTGGCAAGCAATTGCCCAAGCAGAAGAGGTCGATAAAACCTATAACGCAGCCTTGGTGTTTCTAGCGGCTCGCCCACGCTCAAGCCAAGAAATTCGCACGCGCTTGCGCAAACGCGAGTTTCCCGATGAGCATATTGATCTGGCAATTGAGAAACTCGCGCAAATTGGCCTCGTCAACGATGCAGCCTTTGCCCGCTTTTGGGTCGAAAATCGCCAACAACATCGGCCCCGTGGTGCGCGGGCAATTCAGGCTGAGCTTAGTCAAAAAGGCGTAAAGCGCGAATTGATTAGCGAAGTTCTGAATGAGCTAACTGACCAAGATGAAGAGCAAGAACGAGCATTTAGCGTCGCTCGCTCGGCTTTGCGGCGCTATGCCAACGAGCCAACCAAAATGGCGTTTAGCCGCAAAATGGCAGGCCTATTGCAGCGCCGTGGCTTTGGCTTCGATACGATCAAACCAGTGCTTGACCAGCTTTGGCAGGAGCTTCAAAACGACATCGAACCAGAAGAACTTGATTAAGCTGCTCGGCGCACATGCGGTTGCAGCAGCGGCTGCATGGCTTTTTCGAGGGTCAGATAATTCTTAACCATATTGGCTTGCAGATTCAAGTTAACTAATGCGGTGGCAACTTCTGGGCGCAAACCAACCAAAATGGTTTGCGTGCCTAGCAAGTGCGAAGCTTTAGCAATTTGAATAATTGTCTCAGCAACAACCTGATCAATCAGTGAAACCCCGGTAATATCCAAAATAATGGTATGGGCATACACACGTTCAATCGCTGCAAAAATATCGTTTTTCAAGCTTTGGGCATGCGCAGCAGCCATTTCGCCAATTAATGGGGCAATTAATACCCGTGGGAGCACAGGAATAACCGGAATATTGAGTTGGCTAACAATTGTTTGGCTAACTTGCAGTTCATCGAGGGCTTGTTGCAATACATGTTCACGTTGAGCAATCTCATCGAGGGCTTGCTGTAAACTTTGATTGCGCTCGACAACTTTTTGTTCCAATAAATTATGCAGCTGCTGCGCCTCATCCTCACGTTGCAATAAATTATAAATCTCCATATGCAAACTGCTGCCAAAACGCTCAACTAATAAGGCTTGGCTAATAATTCCAATTGTTAGGGTTACAAAAATAACCCAAAAACTTTCGATCATGTCGATTGGTTGTAAAATACCAGCTGATTCGAGTACGCCAACTGTAACAACAATTGCAATTGAAATAGCAGCATTAATAATCAATACTTTACGATTATTGAGCAAGGCGCTGATAATTAACGGAATTGTAAAGAAAACAAAGCCATAGGTGCTATTTTCGCGCAAAATTCCAACGACTGCATAGCCAATTAACAACATTAATTGAATGCTGGCGCTCACAATGATTGCTGCCCGTTGCAAAGCATCATGGCGCACTTGATGCAGCGCAATTGCCGAACCAATGCCCATAATTGAATAGGCTGCCATCGCCATCAATAGTTGCTTAAAGCTATCAGCGGTTGCAGGAAACGCAAGAAAAATAAATACTGAGCTGATTACGCCAAAGACTGCAATTACAAACAAGCCAAGCACAATTGCTTGGAATGCTCGGGCTTGACGGCGTTCGATCAGCTTCTGTTGTGGTAATTGATCAACCCATACACGCCAGCGCTTGAGCATAAGCCATTCCCTCTTACTGCTAATTCAACACGAGCCGTTGATTGGTTAACGATAAAACTGCTTGTTCAAGGTTGGCGAAGGTCTGAATCGATGGAAATTTAATGTGCAATGCAATTAGGGTTTCGGCGACCTCAGGCCGCAAACCAACCAAAATTGTTCGTACCTCAAGAAAACGCACGGTGCTAGCAATATGCAACAGCGCTTTGCCGATAAAGGTATCGATCGTGGTCACGCCAGTTACATCAAGAATAATTGTGTGGGCTTTGTTGGCTTCAATTGCGTTGAAAATATTTTCGGCAAAGGCCTCGGCCCGTTCGCCAGAAACCTCGCCAACCAAGGGAATCACCAAAATGCGCGGCAAGATTGGCAAGGCTGGCGCACTAAGTTGAGTAAAAATCTGTTTGCTATGCTGCAAGGTATCGAGAGTATGTTGTAAAGCAAGTTCGCGCTGTTCAAGCTCGCTTAGTGCTTGGCGCAGGCTGGTAGTACGCTCGTTGACGGTGGCTTCCAGCGAATCGCGCAATTGGCTCAGGCTAGCCTCGCGATCTAAGGCTTCGTGCAAGGTCGTGCGCAGGTTGCTGCCAAAACGATCAACAATCACTGCCTGCAAAATCGTGAGCAAGGTAAACGTACCAATAATTGCTTGCAGATTGATTGGGAGCAGCAATTTGCCAGCCCAACCCTGTGATTCCGCCCAGCCAATGAGGCCAAAAATCGCCAGCGTCAGGCCAGTCATGCCAAAAACCACGCGCCGATTGCTCAACAGGCCAGCTAAAACGATCGGCATCGAAAATGAAACCAGCGTAAAGCCCACCGCTTGGGTATACACGCCAATCGCCCAAAACGAAATCAATAGCTGAATCAGGAAATTACTCAATAAAATCAAAATAGCTTGTTGCAAGGCATTGAATCGAATGCGCCAAAGTACCAACAATGAACTCAAGCCCATCACGCCATAACACACAACTGCCAGCAGCATTTGATTCGCAGAGCCACTGGTCAGCGGTGCAGTGACAACCCCAATCGCTGAAACGAGCATGAGCGTCAGCACCATATGTTGAAGCAACATCGCTTGGCGACGTTCGACCACATGTTGTTGTGGCAAGCGCTCAAGCCATGCCCGCAATCGCATAACCATAAGGGGGATTCCTTAGCTATCTAGATTCGCTTTATTATCCCCCCAATGTCAACTATTTGCCTTGTTGATCGTCCTGTTTTAACCTACCCCGTAGAGGGGATATTCTGGTTAATCAACTCGCAGCAGCAGTGAGGAATTCATGCCATTCGTCAGCTTGGGGCTTTGCTGAATTCCGGCCAGATCGCAGGCATCAAGCACCGCGTGATAGGCGGCTTTGAACAATGTTTGAACATCATAGCTTTGACCAGCGGCAAGCTGTTCGAGAAATTTGGCAGTAAACAACGAATTGGCTTCGCCAGGCAAAATGTAGGATTGTTCGTTATCGTTACAGCCAGCCAAAAGCATTTGATTGCTAGGAATTGGATCGGTAGCAGTGCGCGGCGGCAGCGCAGCCGATCCAATAATCTGCTTAACCAAGCCATTTGGTAATTCTTTGGCGATCAAGCCAGCAGGAGCCATCGCCGCAGAGCCGCTATGACAGGCATCGAGCACAACCAACAAGGGCGCTTTTTCACGAATTGGCGTGAGCCATGCCCGCAACTCATCATCGCGCACGAAACTGCCTATGCCTTGCTCCAAGCCACATTCATAGGGACACAAAAATTCCTCTTTGCCATCGTTCTCGTCGCCATTATCGTCGTCGAAGCTCGCGCCATGGCCTGAATAATAGAAAATCGCCAGATCATCAGCTGTTACTGTTTCCGCCAGCCATTGCAGGGCGGCCTGAAGGTTCGCTTTGGTTGCCTGCTCATCAAACAATACCTGCTCAAGCAGAGGCTGGTTGCTCAAGGAACGTAGCGCATTCAAAAACGCTTTGGCATCATCACAACATGTCGGCAAGGGCGGAATCGCCGGATTGGCATAGACACTGACCCCAACCGCTACCACCAGCAAACGCTTTGGCATACTTTGCTCCTTCAACGTTTTCCAATTGGAATAAAGGCTGCCCAATAAAATGGATGAGCCAAATGCGGCTTGTCCTGCTGGGCAATCAATTGTTGCTTGGCTTTGGTCAAGATTGCTGCTTTATCGGCGCTTGGTTGTTGGCTGAGCAAGCCAAAATAGGCTGTAACCAAATCCATCGTGGCCAAAACATCGACCGACCACAAGCTTGCAATAATCGTTGGACTGCCACGATACATCAGCGCCCGCGTGAGGCTATTGATGCCCTCGCCACGTGAAATTAAGCCCAAGCCAGCTTGGCAGGCTGCCAAAAAAATCAATTCAGTTTGTGGCAACTGCAACTCAAATAGATCATGAATGCCCAAAAATCCATCTTGGCCGCTGTGATCGCTGCTACCATCAGGGGCGGCCAAATTAAAAACCAAGCCCGAAAATTGTGGATATTTATCGTTGAACACGCCATGGCCTGCAAAAATAATGTAGCGCATAGCCTGCTCGCTCAAGATACGTTTGAAATTAGCTTCGTTCGATTGCAATTCGGCCTTGGCTGGCGTGCGATCTGCTTGCCAGGCAGTGAGTTGTACAATATTTCCATGCTCAGCTAATTCAGCCAAAACCTTGCTGAGCACGCTGGTTTGGCTCAAATCGTTGTAGCTGATCATTAATTCTTGGGCATAGATATGGCCAGGATAAACGCTCGGCACATTCGTTTGATAATTGATGTTGTAAATTCCCAAGGCCAGATTTGCCGCTTCAGTTGTTGCTTGATGCTGAAGTTGTAGCCAAAGGCTAATCGATTGAGCGCTGGAAATGCTGGCATGATTCAGCCAATAAAATGGCACTAAATCATGGCAAATTTGCTCTGCTGTAGCCTGATCGGGAGCAGTTTGGCGATAAGTCGCCGGATCAAGCGGCTGCTGGTTTGCATCAAGCGGATCATCGAAAAACAACAAATCAAAGGGCAAATAATATAAAATTCCATCGGGAATGATAATTAACTGCTTGCCCCGCAATTGCTCCTTCAACCCCGCCGCCCAAAGTGGCGCAAACAACAATTGAACCACCTCGCGATTGGCGCGCACAAACTCCTGCCAACGCGCCGCGCCACGTTGAACATACCAAATCAAACGCGCCACGGCATATTCGATTTTGGCGCGGCAGGCTAGCTCAAAGGCATGTAATTGTTGGCTATCTGCATACAGCACATAGCTCCATTCGCTGCCAATTGTAAAGCTCAGAATGACCGTATTTGGGCGTTGGGCCAAGGCCGCTTGCAAACCAGGCCAAGTTATCAATTGGGGCTGGAGTGCTTGATCTTGGCTTGCCACGGCTTGGGCAATTGTGCTTTGCAAGGCTTGCCAAGCGCCAAAAGCGTTGCGTTGATCAGCCAATAATGTGGCTAAATCAGCGCTTGCTGGCTGTTGCAAAGACAAACGAATTGCGATGCTGCGGGCGGCAATTGCTGCGGCAAGGGCTGCTCGTTGCTGCTTCAACTCAGGGCTAAGCCCACGCTCACGCTCAATTTGGCTAGCCTCAAGCAACTGTTCAAAGCCATGGGCGCGCAAGCTTTCGCTCAATTCGAGCAATGGGTGGTGGTCGGTCGAATGCTTGAAATGGAAATGCATGGCGCATTCGAAGACCTGAAATTTATCTTGCAATGCCGCCATTTGCCAATCGCTTTGCTGCACATTTTCGCGCAGCAATTGCACCAATTCGCAAGCGTTAGCATAGGCTTGCTGGGCTTTGGGTAGGTCGTTGAGCGCTTCGTGGGCGCGGGCAATCGTCAACCACACCCGCCAGCCAGCCTCAGGAATCAAGATTCCGCGCATTTGGGCTTGTTTGAGCGCAGCTTGCGGCTTAAGTTCGCTCAAACCGAGCGCTTGCAAGCAATTTTGGGCTGTACTCAAAGCAGCGGCTGGCTGGCCCAGCAACAATTGCACTTCGCCGATATTAGCAAATAACAGTGCTTGTAACACCCGATCAGCCGAGGTTTGGTTGAGTGCAGCGAGCGCCTGTTGCAATAAGTGCAGGGCTTGTTGATAGAGCTGATCTGCTGTGCCCAAATCGTGCAAACTGGCCGCTAAATCGGGCGAGAACCAACCAGCCTCATGCACGAGATTGGCTTGCAACCAAGCGATATTAGCCTGATTGGCAAGAATCAAACTGCGATATGAAGCCAAATTTGATGCTTGTGCAGCCAAGGCCAAGGCTTCTGCATAGGCTTGTTCTGCTTGGGTCAAGGCTTGACGATGCTTGCTATATTTCAGCCCCAACCACGCTTCTGGCGGTTGATCGCCGCGCAACAGCACTTGCTCAGTTTTGTCGTAGCTCATGTAGCCACGATGATCGAGCAAATTATTGCGCACAAAAGCAATATTGCCGCGATTGATCGCCGCCAAACATTGGCCTTCGCGGTCGTCGGCAGCCAAAAAATTGGCCATGCTAGCATAGCAACGCTCAGCAGCAGCATAATCGCCAAGCATAATCAAACTATTGCCTTGCCATTGCGCCAACAAGCCAACAAAAGCCCGATTTTGGTGCGTATGGCTGGCAAAGTGGTGATTATCGAGCAAGGCTTGGCTAGCGGCAATAGTTGAGCCAAAGCATTGTTGGGCTAATTCAGGCTGGCCTAGCACAAAGGCCAATTCGCCGCGCAAGGCTTCAAGCAACAAACCCAACGGAGCTTTGCAATCAGGCATTTGGCTTAGCAAATGGTGGGCTTGAATTGGCTGAAATAATTGCTGTTCTGTCCAGGTGAGCCACCATTGCAGCACCAATTGCTGGCGCTTGCCAAGCTGAGCATCAACCACAAGCCCTGCCAACAAGGCCTGCCAAACAGGTTTAAGCTCATTAAGGATCTGAGTTTTAGGGGTAGCAAAGCGCAAGATATTTGGCATTGGCAGATTGACTGCTGGCAAGGGTAAGCCGCGCTGTGGGCTGGGTGCTAATCCGTCATCCTCGTCATCATCAGGCCCAACTTCGGCAGGAGTTAAGGCCATAATTGCCTGTTGCAGCGCTTGGAGCAAGGCTTGATCGGTCGTATTGTGCAGTTGGTAGGCCAACAAAACCGCTTCAAGCATTGCGCGTAAATCATCAATTAACCCTGGTTTTAATTGATTGTCGAGCCATGGCACAAGCTCGTGCGCAGCTTGGGGATGCGCTGCCCGTGCCCGATTGAAGGTTTCAATGATGCCAGCGTAATCGGCTACTTGGCGTTGCAGCAAGATTAAGCTAATCGCGGCCTCAAGTTCGTTATTGCTTGCCAAGGCTTGCATAATTGGCTGCCAAAGCGCTGCGATGTCGCCAAAAAGTGCGTGCGCATGCAGCTCGCAGGCATACAACTCAGCCTCATCGGCCACGCAAATCGTCCAGCTTGCAGAGCGCGAATCGTTGCTGACGCTGCTACAAAACGAGCGAATTGCTTGGATTTGTTTGGCGCTGAGGATTGGTTGGTTGGCTTGCCAAAGGTTGGGGAGTTGCAGAGGCAGGTTGGTTTGCTGCTGATTTAATTCGCAATACTGCTGAACATTGCCATGCCACAACGCGAGCTGCTTGGCGCTGGCGTTAATGTGTTGGTTAAATCCTTGATCAGGCCAGCAATTGGCCGCAGCTTGCTGCTGCAAACCAGCAAATACAGCAGGAATCCAATCGAATACCACCAGTTGCAACGCTTGTTGCAGCGCCACGCCTTGTTGGTATTGATCAGTTAAGCGTTGTTTTGCCAGCCATTCGGTCAACCAGACTGTGGTCATCCCAGCCTCCAAGCGCGATGTTGGCAGCATTTTAGCAAATTGCGACCCAAAATACGAGCAACCATGCCAAATTTTGGCTTTTTGTGGCTCTAGCTGTTCAACGTTCCAAGGAGCAATCTATGCAACAATTGTGGCAACGTTGGCAGCAATTGGCAAGCTGGCAGCGCTGGTTGGCGCGAATCATTGGTCTTAGTGGCATCGTTGTGGCTTGGCAAGCATGGCACTATCGTGGCGATGGCAATCTGCATCTGTTTGTGCCCGCCATTGCTGGCAATAGCGTTTTGGTTCAAACGCCCAATGCCAAGCAAATTGTGATCGATGGCAGCACCGATCCAGTTGCAATTATGGCGCTTATGGGCGAGCGCTTGCCTTTTTGGCAACGCCAAATTGATCTTTTAGTGTTAACCAGCAGCGAGCCAGAGCAATTAAGTGGTGCTTTGGCCTTAGCGCGCAGTTATCAGATTGGCATCTTGCTGGCCCCAGCCTTCGAGCACGATCCTGTGGCTGCTGAGCTAGCCCAAGCCTTGAAGCAACAACGCAGTCGCGTGGTCTTTATCGAGGCGGGCCAAACGCTCAGCGTCGATCAGGTGCAGGTAACGGTTTTGGCTGCTCCCCAAGCTCAATCGCAAGCAATTATCAAACTCAGTTTTGGCTCATGGCACAGTCTCATTGGCCTCAATCCAAGTGATCGGGTTGCCAAGCAATTGCCTGTTGCCCAGCTGCAATGTCAATTATTGATCTGGCCATGGTCGCGGGGCGATGATCGTTCGCTAGCCAATAGCTGCGGTGCGCAAGCCCTGATTTATAGCCAAGGCCAGCCAGAACAACAAGATCCGCGTAGCTATTTTGCCCGTGGCAGCCAAGAACGGCGCTTGCTGCACGAAAAACTCGATGGCTCAGTTCACATTCGCAGCGATGGCCAACGGATGTGGTTGCAAACCCATGCCCAACCTTAACATGCTAAAATAGAACGCATCCCCACAGCCAAGGAGGCCAGTATGCGCAAAAAAGTTGCCCGTGCTTTATTCAACGATCAGCAAGATGAGCCAGCAAGCCCACCCAAACTAATTCGTTTTGGCAGCACGCAAAGCGATCAATGCAGTTTGTATGATGCTCCCGCCAAATTCGAGCAATGCTTGGGCTGCGAGTATCGGCGTGGCAGCAAAGGGCTTGGCATTCTCTGCGGCCATCGCTTTGGGCTTGATCCCACCTATATCAACGGAATTTTGACCCAAATTCGTGATGATGAGATTTTGCCGCTCTAACGTTGCGCTGCGGGCGTTGGCCGACTTATGCTGAGCACAAACCAAATCACGCCAATAATGATTGCGGTGTAGACAATTGAATAAACTAAGCCCAACGGTTGGGCAAATGGAATCGATTTGAAGATAATCAAATTGCTAAGCAGCAAATACACCAAGGTATTGGCTCCAATTGGTTGCAAGATGCGCACAAACCACGAGCTGCGAGCTAGCAAACTGGCAACGCTAAACCAGAGCAAGGCCGCCGCCAAACCGCCAACAATCCAATGCCAACTTGGCGGAAAGCGATTAAACGGTTGTTGTTCAAGCGAGCGCCAAACCAGCCAAGCAAAGCCAAGCCCGCCTAAAAGCCAGGTGGGCCATGAGCCACGCCATTGTTGCTGAGCGAAGAGCATCCCTAAGAAGAAAATTGGGCTATATTGCAAGGCCGGAAAAGGATAGGCCAACGGTGGATTTGTGCCAACCAATAAACTTAATGGCACCGAAGTGACCTTGGCATAGGGGAAAAACGTCGTGCCAAGTAAAAGCCCAATCAAGCCCAACATTAACCATGGACGTTGGAGCAGCCAACGTAACGGCGTGCGGGCCAGCATTGCAACGCTAAGCAAAATTGCGAAGCTAATCAAAAACTCGCAATACATCGGCAATTTTTGAAATATGATCAGATCAACGAAGCGGGGCCATGTCAGCGGTTGGTTTTCAATCAGCAACATCGACATCAAGCCAGAAATATAATAGGCAACAACTAATTTAATAATCGTGCTGATCATTTGGCGATAACGTGGTTGATCATTGAGGTAGGCAAAGCGTGCAGTGTAGCCAAAACAAAAGACAAAGCCAGCAAACGAGCTAGCATCGCCAATAAATTCGCCTAATTGAACTTGTTTCCATTGGCGATCAGCACTAAATTTAATCACATGGGCCAGAATCATGCCCCAAACGAGCAAGCCCTTCATCACATCGATGCTATGGTTGCGCGGGCGGGCAGTAGCTACGGGCTGCGCCATGGTCACTCCTTGGATATGCAATCAAGCCAAAAGCTTGTCCAAGAGTACCATGGTTTAAATAATTAACGAATCACGCCCCGCCGGATTGCAATTTCAACCAACCACAAACCTAAAGCCAACACAATGAGCCACGGCCACCATTGAATTGTGTTTGCTTGGTTGGCAACTTGAATACTTGGGGCAATTTGCTGCAACGTGCCAAGCTGGCCGCGACCAAGGATGGTCAATTGTTGCAACAGCACTGGATTGGCTGAAACCGCCCATTCGCGATTGTAGGGCTGAATTACGCCCGCCTGGCTTTCGAGCCGATTTTGGCTTTGCTCTAAGGCCGCCAAAATATGGTAAGCCCCCGTTTGCGGAACCTCGGCCACAGCTTGATAGCGGCCTGGGGCAATTTGCGGAGCACGCAAGACCTGTTCGCTGCCATCAGGAGCCAGCACCCGCAAGCCCACATCGGCTAAATCGTAGAGTTCGCCAGTTTCTGCTTGCGCATCGAGGGTAATAATTGCTTGATTTTGTTGTAGCTCGCTGCTGATTCGCAAATCGCCACGGGCGGGATTGGGGTAGGTAGCAGCAATGATTTGGGCCATCGTATTGCCCCAATTTGGCCACTGCCGCCATGGTGAAGTCCAGCGTTCGCCGCCATCTGAGGTAAACGCGCTAGCCCGCCCAAGCCCATATTGCCACGTGGCGAGGAGAATATCGCCCTCGCTGGTGGTGAGCAATTGCTCAGCCTCAGGCTTCGGAGTAACCGCTACATAGCCGCCAAACGGTGGCATTTCGCCAAGGTTAAGGCCACGAATCGCTGGGTGCGGCGTGGCAAGATTTGCCTGAAATTGGCCTTCAGTTAATGGATTTTCGCGGGCAATTTCTGCTTCTTGCAGCGTCAGGCGTGGAATATCATCGGGCCTTGAGGCAAAGTGATAACGCCCAGCACCTAATTTGGCCAATGATTCGAGCAAAACAGTATCAGCATCGCCACCAATCGCAATCGTCGAAAGCGTGATGCCTTGCGCGCGCAATGGCGCAATCAGCGATTCATACGAGCTTTCGCCGCCAGAACGACCGTCAGTCAACAGCACAGCGTGGCGAACTTTGCCAGTTTGTTGGGCTAAACCACCTAAACCAACATCTAAGGCTGCATAAATATTGGTGCCGCCGCCAGCACTCAAGCCAGCAATGCTATTTTGAATTTCGCTCAGTTGCAAGCCTTGGCCAACCTTGGTGAAATTGACTGTCCAATCGTTGGTATCGTCAAAGGCCAACACGCCAATCGTATCGTCGGCTCCCAAGGAATCGGTGGCAGCAATCGCAGCGGCCTTGGCAAGGCTAAATTTATCTTTGCCATACTCGCCGAGCATACTTGCCGAGCGATCGAGAATTAGCAGCAGCGTGACAGTTGGGCGCTCGCGGCGCGGCGGCGGCTCCATCGAAACTGGCAATAATTCTTCGAGCGGGGTTCCTGCATAGCTGCCCAAGTTATAGCTGTTCGTCCCACCAAGCACGACCACGCCATGGCCAAGGCTGCGCACAAATTCACGCAAAGCCAATTGCTGATCAAGGCTTAAATCGTTGGCCGAAATATCTTGCAAAACGATTGAATCATACACCCGCAGTTGGCTTAAACTGGTGGGCAAGGCTGCTGGCCGCAAGGCTTCAGTCACCAAATTGGCAGCTTCTAAAGCATCGCGCAAATTGGCCGAGCTATCCGGCGACCGCTCAATAATCAGCACGCGTGGCGGCGGGCCAACCACAGTCCAAGCAGCAAGTTGATTGTTATCTGGTTGTTGATCGTTGGTGGCAAGCAAGCTGGCTTGAAAACGATGAAACCCGCGTGCGCCAGCGGTTGATTGAAATGAAACCAGATTGCGGCCTTCGCTAATATCGATCGTTCGCGCAGCCAGGCCAACGCCATCGCTGCTTAATTCAAGCCGCACTTGGCCGCTGACGCTCGAATAAAGCACAACATCGGCGCTAAATCGTTCGCCTTCGCGCAAGGCAGGTGGCACAATCAGCGATTCAACCCGAATATCGGTTTCGAGATAGCTCATTGGCACGCTATGCAAACGAATTGAGCGCTGAGCAAAACTACTAACCTGATTCTGCCCGTTGGTCGTTGTGCTGGCTCCATCACTGAGCAAAATAATATCGCCGCCTTGCGGCAATAAACCACCAGCAAATTGCAAGGCTCCAGCCAAATCGCTGCCACTGGGATCGATTGCTGGGCGTTGGTTGGTTTGGCTCACCTGCACATCGGCCCCAAAGGCCAACAAACGCACTGGGCGTTGCTCAATTTGTTGCTCGTAAAAAGCAAGCGCCTCATTCCAAGCGGCATCACGCACATCGCTTGGCAAATTGGCCGATTGATCGACAAGCAAAATTAATGGGCTAGCTTGTTGATTGGTTTGGCTGCGCGGTAAGGCCAGCGACAGCACAATACAGCCGAGGATAGTTAAACGCAGCCCAATCACGCGCCAATCGAGCGTTGCTCGCCGCGCAATCCACCAGCCAACTAAAACTATAATGAGGAACAAGCCCAAAAATATCATGCAAGCGCCATCGTGAGGTCGTCACAACAAATCATCGTTTGAAGCATACCATAAATAGAAGGATGAATTATGAGGGATGAATTATGAACCACTATTTCAAAAAGGATGAAGGATGAAGGATGAATTATGAACCACTATTTGCATGCAATAAGGCTCTAGGCTATGAAAATGATCAACCGCCACACTTCATAATCTTCGCGTTCTTCGGGGTTAAATTTCATTCTTCATCCCTCATAATTCATCCTTACCATTAACGGATTTCATTCAAAAGTCGCGGATCATGGCGGGCAAACTCTGTTATAATGAACACGTCTGTTCGATTATTCAGCTCCCCAAGCGCTGCCGCTGGAGTAACGCGCGGGGCTTTTTCCTGTTCAAGCACCAAAAAAGTGCTTAAAGACATAGATTTTACGATAAAGGCGGGTGTATGGCGCAGGATAAAATTGTGATCAAGGGCGCTCGTGAGCACAATCTTAAAAACATCGACATCGAACTTCCACGCGATCAATTAGTTGTGCTGACCGGTGTTTCTGGTTCAGGTAAATCATCGTTAGCCTTTGATACGTTATATGCTGAAGGCCAGCGCCGCTATGTTGAATCGCTCTCATCGTATGCGCGCCAGTTTTTGGGCCAACTCGAAAAGCCCAAGGTCGATTTTATCGGCGGGCTATCACCAGCAATTGCAATCGAACAAAAATCTGCCTCGAAAAACCCGCGCTCAACCGTTGGCACGGTCACCGAAATTTATGATTATCTGCGGGTCTTGTTTGCGCGGATTGGCGTGCCACATTGCCATAATTGTGGGAAGCCAATCGGCTCGCAAACCGCTGAACAGATGGTTAATCGGGTCAATGAACTGCCCAAGGGCACGCGCTTTATGATTTTAGCGCCGATGGTTGCTGCCCGCAAAGGCGAATACAAAGATATTTTCGACGATGCCCGCTCGCAAGGGTTTTCGCGGGTACGGGTCGATGGCGAAATTCGCGACCTGCAAGACGACATTAAACTCAATAAAAAAGTTAAACATACGATTGATATTGTGGTTGATCGCTTAGTTGTGCCAACCGAAGATGATGAAACCTTCAGTTCGCGACTCAACGATAGCGTTGAAACCGCGCTGCGTACAGCAAATGGCACGATCATCATCGCCCTGCCTGAGTTTGCCCAACAAACTGAAAAATCAAAAACCAAAAAAGCCAAGGCCAAAGCGGTAGCCGAGGTTGAAGAAGAATTGTTGCCAGAAGAAGAAACCAGCATTACTGGTTTGAACGCCGCTGGCGATATTGTGATGAGCGAAGATTATGCCTGTGTTGATTGTGGCATTTCGTTCCTTGAACTCAACCCACAAATGTTTTCCTTCAATGCGCCACAGGGTGCGTGTCCTTCATGTGCTGGCTTAGGCACGCGCTTGGAAGTTGACCCAGAACTGCTAGTGCCAAACCCCAATTTATCGTTGCACGATGGCGCGGTGACGTATTGGGGCGAGTTGCGCAAAAAAGTTGGCAGCTGGGGCTATCGCGCGTTGCAAGCAATCGCCGCCCATTACAAGTTCGACCTTGATACGCCGTGGAAAGATCTCTCGCCACAGGTGCGCGAGGTTTTGACTAAAGGTTCTGGCAGCGAAAAAGTTAAGCACGTCTGGAGCGAAGGTCAATCCAAGGGCGAATATTTTCGTCGTTGGGAGGGCTTGGGAGCCGAAATTATGCGCCGCTTCCAGCAAACTGGCGTGGAAAATATGCGCGAGCATTATCAACAATGGATGAGCGATCAGCCTTGTCATGCATGTCATGGCGCGAAGTTGCGGCCAGAAAGTTTGGCAGTTACGGTTGGCGGCGAAAATGTGCAACAAATTTGTGCCAAAACTGTGGCCCAAGGCTATGCATGGGCCTGTGGCCTCACCGGCAGCGATGCCCATTGGGTCAGCCGCGATGGCCTCGATACCACGGTGTTGCCATTGCTGGCTTCAGCGCCAACACCCGTCAAGCTTGATGGTCGCCAACTGGAAATTGCTGGCGAAGTGCTCAAAGAAATTCGCGAGCGCTTGGGCTTTTTGCTCAACGTTGGTTTGCACTATCTGACGCTTGATCGCTCAGCACCATCGCTCTCTGGCGGCGAGGCCCAGCGCATCCGCTTGGCTTCGCAAATTGGCGCAGGCTTGATGGGCGTGATGTATATTCTCGACGAGCCATCAATTGGTTTGCACCAACGTGATAATCGTAAATTGATTGACACATTGACCAAATTGCGCGACCTTGGCAACACCGTAATTGTGGTTGAGCACGACGAAGATACCATGAAGGCCGCCGATTGGCTGGTTGACTTCGGGCCTGGTGCTGGGGTCAACGGTGGTAAAGTTGTGGCCGAAGGGAAACCAGAATATATCAGCAGCAATGGCTCGTTGACTGGCAGCTATTTGTCTGGGCGCTTGAAAATTGAAGTGCCAGAAACCCGCCGCCCAGCCAAGGGCCATATCACTTTGCGCGGCGCGACCCACAACAACCTCAACAACCTCGACATCACGATTCCGTTGGGCACGTTGATTGCAGTGACTGGGGTTTCTGGCTCGGGTAAATCGTCGCTGATCACCGAAACGCTCTATCCAGCTTTGGCAAATTTGCTCAATCGCGCCCAATTGCGGGTTGGCAAATACGATACTCTCGAAGGTTTAGAGCAGCTTGATAAAGTGATCGACATCGATCAGCAGCCGATTGGCCGCACGCCACGCTCGAATCCAGCAACCTATGTTAAGTTGTTTGATCAGATTCGTGAGGTGTTTTCGAACACGCCTGATGCTAAGCTCCGCGGCTATGAACCAGGCCGTTTCTCGTTCAACGTCAAAGGTGGGCGTTGCGAAGCCTGCCAAGGCAATGGCGAGCAAAAGATCGAAATGCACTTCTTGGCCGATGTGTGGGTGCGCTGCGACGAGTGCAAAGGCAAGCGCTACAATCGCGAAACCTTGCAAGTGCGCTACAAAGGCAAAACGATCTCTGATGTGCTGGATATGGATGTGCATGCAGCGCTTGAGTTCTTCGAGAACCATCCCAAGCTCAAACGGGTGCTACAGACCTTGCACGATGTCGGCTTGGATTACATCAAACTTGGTCAATCGGCGACGACGCTCTCTGGTGGCGAAGCCCAACGGGTCAAGTTGGCCAAAGAATTAGCGCGGGTGGCCACAGGCCGCACGATCTACATTCTCGATGAGCCAACCACCGGCTTGCACTTCGCCGACGTGCAAAATCTCTTGCGCGTGATTCAGCGCTTGGTCAAAGCTGGCAACACCGTTTTGGTGATTGAACACAGCCTTGATGTGATTAAAACTGCCGATTGGATTATCGATCTTGGGCCTGAGGGTGGCACTGGCGGCGGGTATATTATTGCTCAAGGTACGCCCGAAGAAGTTGCGCAGCACCCAACCTCGCATACTGCGGTCTTCTTGCGCGATTTGCTGAACGTTGGCTGAAATTAACTAAAAAGTGCCCGCTAGCTGCTCGATTTGAACAGCTAGCGGGCATTTGAATTTAAGGTTAGAGTTTGGTAGCCACAATTTCATCGAGCAAGGCATTGCAGGCAGCGTACAGCATTGAATACACCTCTTCGAAATTGCCAGTGTACCAAGGGTCGGGCACGTCGCGGCCTTTAACTCCGTTGGGAATATAATCGAGAATCAGGCGCACCTCTGCTTCGTTTGCACCCAAAACTGTTTGCATATCGCGGCGATTTTGAGTATCCATGGCAATCAAATATTCAAAGTTTTGTTGATCGATTTTGCTAAATTGACGGCCACGGTGGCTAAGGCTAATGCCATTGTGGCGTAGAATGCGCATCGTGCCATGATGCGGTTCATCGCCAATATGATAATGGCTCGTGCCAGCAGAATCGACTTCAATCGCATGACTTAGCTTTCGTTGCTCGACCAAGTGACGCATAATCCCCTCGGCCATCGGCGAACGACAAATATTGCCTAAACAGACGAATAATACCCGAACCATGCGCGCTCCTTCAGAATACCGCTAAGCAAGCCAAAAACAGTCTCTAGTATACCAGTTTGACGTGAATTTGAAGATCGAGTATAGTCTCGCGATGTAAAAACAATTTAGTCGGAAATAACTGTCTAAATTAAACATCGTAGCACACATTCTTGGAGGGTCTGGTTTTGAAATTACGCCAAATGGTGGGGTTATGCGGCTGTGGCATTGCCCTGGGTTTCGGTGGCTGGGCATATGCTGAATCCCAGCACACCACTGCAAATCTTACTAACGAGACGATTGTGGCGTTTACTGGCGGCGCGAGCGAGCATGCTGGCTATGCGGTTGCCGACGCTGGCGATATTAATAATGATGGCCTGAGCGATAGCTTGGTCGGCGCGTGGGTCGCCGCACCTTTAGGCCGAGCAAGTGCTGGCACCACCTACTTAATTTGGGGCCAAGCAATGACTGCAACCTTGCAAGCCCCTGATCTGGCAGAGCGGGGCGTGGCAATTTATGGGGCCAGTCAGGGTGCTTCATCTGGCTGGAGCGTGACTGGCCTTGGCGATGTCAACGGCGACCAAATTGACGACTTTGCAATTGGCGCGTGGGGCGAATCGCCCAATGATCGCTCGACCGCTGGCAGCGTATTTGTGGTTTGGGGCGGATCGCTGACCACAACTCTCGATTTGGCGGCGCTTGGCAATCATGGCTATCGCATCGATGGCGCAGTTGGCGGCGATCGCGTAGGCTACTCGCTGGCTGGGGTCGACGATCTCAACGGCGATGGTTTGAACGAAGTTGTAATTGGCGCGATTGGCGTTGATGCAAGCGCTGATAACGCTGGCGCAGCCTATGTGGTTTGGGGCAAAGCCACCACCAGCACCATCGATTTGGCAACCGCCAGCAACTATGGCTATCGCATCGACGGGGCAGCCGCTGCCGATCGGGCTGGCAGCGCCGTGGGCAGCACCAGCGATATGAACGGCGATGGCAAGCCTGAGATTTTGGTTGGCTCGTATGTTGCCGATCCATTGGGCCGTAGCGCTGCTGGCAGCGTCGCCGTGGTTTGGGGTGCAAACACCAATACATCATTCCACATTGGCGCATTGGCCCATAATGGCTTTGTCATTGCAGGCGCTGGCGCAAGCAATCGCGCTGGAATTAGCGTTGTTGGCACTGGCGATGTCAATGGCGACCAACGTGGCGATTTAGCAGTTGGCAGCGATCAATTTCCTGCTGGTGGCGCTGGCCGCGTCGATTTGGTCTATGGTGCTGCCTTGAGCGGCACGCTCGATTTGGCTCAGCCATTGAGCAACACGGTGCGCTTTGTGGGAGAGCAACCAGGTGATGAGGCAGGTTTTTCGGTGGGCTACAGCGATCAACAGCTGATTATCGGGGCGTATGGGGTTGATAGCACGCATGGCACCGATACTGGTCGAGTGTATGTGATCAATACGCCACCAGTCAGCAACACGATTAACTTGGCTCAATTGACAGCTGAACAGGGCTATAGCCTTGATGGCGTTGTTGGCGGTGGCCGCCTTGGGCGGGCGGTAGCGGGCTTAGGCGATGCTACTGGCGATGGGCATGGCGATTTGCTTCTGGGGGCCGACCTTGCTGGCAGCCAGACCGAAGGCCAAGCTTATATCGTTGGTCGCCTGCCAACAACAGTTTATCTGCCGATGATCACCAAGTAATCGGCGGTTGTTTCATCAACAGCAGCGACATCACTGGTTCTCCGGTGTCGCTGCTGTTGGTGTTTTAGAAGCTGGGGACTGGCTGCTGGGGTTGGGGATCGGGCTTTTTTGAACACGAAGGCTGGAAACCGCGAAGAGCGCAAAGAACGCGAAGTTGATTTTTTAGCCACAGATTGGGTTATAGGTTATGGGTGTAATGGTTCATTGGATTGGCAATCATGGTCCCTCACCCCCCAACCCCCTCTCCCACTGAACGCGGGCGAGGGGGAGCAGCCTCTTTTGTACCAAGGAATTGGGGGAGAACCACGGGATTTAAGCCCCTCGCCCGCGCCACGGGCGAGGGGATCAGGCGGTGGTTAACGTGATGTACCAGCACATATAGGCTATGGGCTATGGGCTATTGACTTTTGCTTTCTGCCTTCTGATTTTTGACTTCTAACTTTTGACTTTCCCTATGTTCTATGGTCTATGTTCTATGTTCTTCATTCCTCATCCTTCATCCCTCGATTTCGTGGCATAAAGGTTGCATTAGGCTGGGGTAGAAATTCTTTTGGATAGCTGGAGTTACTGCAATGACAGACCCACAAATCACTGGTGAAGATAATACGATTCGCCCTGATGAAAACGATGTTGATAGCACGCATGGCGCAACCGAAGATAAATATGTGCCAGTCGATGGCCCAATGTCGGACCCGAACTCAAGCGATGGGACTGATGATCTCGGCATCGAACCAGCCGATGAAATCACCCCAGGCTAGGCCAAATTATGGTATAGTTATAGCTATTCGGCGCTCGCGAGAGCGTCGTTTTTGTGTCTAAACGCATTGGACAGCATGCGATTCTTCATGTATCCTGCGTGACGATAGCAATTGAATAATTAACCACACGAAATGGGTGAATGTATATGTCAGATTTTATAGATCGTGCGCTAATTACAGTAAAAGCTGGTGATGGTGGCGATGGGATGGCTACCTTTCGCCGTGAAAAGTATGTTCCGCGTGGCGGCCCCGATGGTGGCGATGGTGGCCGTGGCGGTAGTATTTATCTTGAAGTAAGCCCCCATTTAAATACGTTATTGCCATTTCGCTTTGAAACCAATTACGAAGCCGATAAGGGCTTGAACGCTGGCCGACAGCGCAAACGTGGCCGCACTGGCGAAGATATGTTTATTCGGGTTCCACCAGGAACCACCGTCAGCGCCGAAATTGAAGGCGAAGTGCAAACGGTCGACTTGTTGTTTCCTGGCCAAAAGTTGTTGGTGGCTCGTGGCGGCAAGGGTGGCTTGGGCAATACCCACTTTGCCACCGCCTCAAACCAAGTGCCACGGCTTGCCGAGCTTGGCCAGCCAGGCGAAGAGCGCGAACTTCAGCTTGAATTAAAAGTTATTGCTGATGTTGGCTTGGTTGGTTTTCCAAATGCTGGCAAATCGACCTTACTTTCAATGGTTAGCGCTGCGCGCCCAAAAATTGCTAACTATCCGTTTACAACCCTTTCGCCCAATTTGGGCGTAGCCGAATACAACGATTTTACCTTCGTCGTGGCCGATATTCCTGGGCTGATCGAAGGTGCAAGCCGTGGCGTTGGCTTGGGTCACGATTTCTTGCGCCACATCGAGCGCACGCGCATTTTGGTGCACGTAGTCGATGCAGCTGGCACCGAAGGCCGCGATCCATTTGAAGATTTCCAAACGATCAACGCCGAACTCAAAGCCTATTCGAGCGAGTTGGCCCAGCGCCCACAACTCGTGGCCTTGAACAAAACCGACTTACCCGATGCTCAAGCCTTTGACGAATTGATGCGTCCACAAATTATCGCTTGGGGCATCGAGCCAGAAAATATCTTCCCAATTTCGGCAGCAACCAACCAAGGCCTTCAGCCGTTGCAACGCCGCATTGTTGATATTCTGCTCGAAATGCCCGAACGGATCACCCGCCTCCCGTACAGCGAGGAAATTCTGACCTTCCGCTTCAGCAATATCGACCCGAATGACTTCTGGCTCGAAACTGAAGAAGATGGCGTGTTGCGTGTCCACGGCGAGAAAATTGAACGGCTTGTTTCAATGACGAACTTTGCCCAAAGCGAATCTCTTGATCGGCTCCAACGGGTGTTGGAAGCGATGGGAGTTTCAGCAGCCTTGTTTGCCGCTGGTGTACGCCATGGCGATCCTGTGCGGATTGAAAAAGCTGAGTTGTTATGGCAAGACGAGTCGATTGGATGATGAGCGATTGGTCGACCAGCCAACCGATCTTTTCGCGTCGCGATGTGCGTCAAACCACATCGCGGCTGGCTCTGACCATGCTCGATGGATGTTTGATTCTCGCAGCCTTTGCCCTTGCGCATTGGCTGCGTTATGATGTGCGCTTAGGCCGCGATATTTACGACCCAGCTTCGTATCGCCAGTTATCGGCCTTCTACCCGATGATGCTGGTGTTTATGCTGACCCTCAGCACAACCCTGCATTGGCGGGGATTTTATCGCTTACCCCGTTCTGCCTCGGCCTTCGATTCGTTCAGCATTATCGTTACCAGCACCACGATTGCGCTCGCCCTCACCGTCATGTGGCTATTTATCAACCGCGCCGATTTATGGTCGCGCTTGATTATGGTCTTCGTCTGGTTTTGTGTGATTGTGGCCTTAACCTTGGGCCGCGTTGGTTTGCGCATGCTGCGGCGTTGGGCTTGGCGACGCGGCGTTGGCTTAGAGCAAGTTGTCGTCGTCGGCAATCGCGGCCTCGCCAAACAAGTGATGGAAGAGCTGCAATATACCCTCGACCATGGCCATCATTTGTTGGGCTATGTCGAAGGCCCACCCGATGATCGCGACGATGTAGCCGCGCCAGGCGAGCAATTCCGTTGGCTGGGTGCACTCGGCCAATTTGAACAAATTATGCGTCAGCGCCACGTCGATCAGGTGATTATTGCCCTGCCATTTTGGGCACATACCAGCTTGCCCGAAGTTGTGCGCATTTGTCGCAAGTTCAATGTTGAATTTCGGGTTGCGCCCGATTTGTATGAGCTGAGTTTTGATCGGGTCAGCATTCAGCGCTTGAGCACAATTCCATTGTTGCGCTTGAAGAAAAATGTCATTCGCGGCTGGAATTATGTTTTCAAACGCACCACCGATCTGCTGCTCATCGGCCTAACCGCGCCAATTTGGGCCACGATTTGGGGCATTGCCGCCTTGATGATCAAGCTTTCTGCGCCCCAAGCGCCAGTTGTGTTTCGCCAACCACGCATCGGCAAGCATGGCAAGCCGTTTATGGTCTACAAATTGCGCACGATGGTTCCCAATGCAGAAGCCCTCAAAAAGACCTTGATGGCGCAAAATGAGGCCGAAGGCGCACTCTTCAAAATCAAAGATGATCCACGGGTCACCAAAATTGGCCGCGTGTTGCGCAAACTGAGCATCGACGAATTGCCGCAACTCTACAATGTGCTGCGTGGCGAGATGAGCCTCGTTGGCCCACGCCCGCAAGTGCCCGATGAAGTGGCGCAATATCAAGAGTGGCACTACCGCCGCTTGGAAGTTACGCCCGGCTTGACTGGCTTGTGGCAAGCCTCAGGCCGCTCCAACACGACCTTCGACGATATGGTGCGCTTGGATATTTACTACACCGAGCATTGGTCGCTCTGGCTTGATCTGCGAATTATGATTATGACGATTCCGGCGGTGCTGTTCGGTCGCGGCGCATACTAAAGCTGGGGATTGGTTGTTGGGGATCGGGGGCTGGAAAACAGCAATCACAGGCTATCAGTAATTCACAGGCTATCAGTAATTGATGGCCTGTTTTGGTTAAGCGTGGCCGTGCTATAGTGGTGGCATTGGAATTGCGACAAGCAAGCTTGGCCTCATTGATCCGAGGTCGAAGCTGCGAAAGGATCGCTATGCGTTGGCTCAAGGTTGGGTTGTGGTTTTTGACCGAGTGGGTAGTTTCGTTGCCACGCTTGCTGCTTGCCAGCATTGTGGCTCAATTGGGCTTGATGGGAGCGCTGATGGCCTATGCCAAGTTGCGCAATCGAAGTGTAGAAAATACCTTTCCGCAGCTTGATTTGCCACCAATCGATTTGGGCGAGCATACCGTGCAACTGTTTGATGATGGTGGCTCGGTGTTTCGCCAAATGCTGTTTGATATTGCTCTTGCCAAAGAATCAATCTTTCTCGAAAGCTATATTTTCGAGCGCGATGAGGTTGGTTTTGCCTTCAAACGGGCCTTGATTCGCAAAGCCCGCGAAGGGGTTAAAGTGTATGTTACCTTCGATGGCATTGGCACGTTGCACGTTCCCGAGCGCTTTAAGTTGTTTGGCAAACGCCGCAACATTCGCGTTTTTGAATTTGGGCGGCTCAAATCGATTCGCTCATTCTTTGATACCAATATGTGGATTCGCACCCATCGCAAAATTTTGGTCATCGATGGCAAAATTGGCTATTTGGGCGGCATGAATATTGGCCGCAACTATGCCCGCACTTGGCGCGACACCCATTTAAAAATCGAAGGTCCAATGGCCGCCAATATCGCCGAAGAATTTATCGCGCTTTGGAATAAATATAATAAAAAGCACAAGATTAAATTAAGCTATCCAACCACCAGCAATGAGCACGTTGGCATTTGTGCTAATGATCCAATCGAATATCAATTGCCAATTCGCCAAACCTATCTTGATGCAATTAATGATGCCAAGCACTACATTTATATTTCGAACGCCTACTTCTTGCCCGACCCTCTCATTCGCGCAACCTTGATTGATGCGGCCAAACGGGGGGTCGATATTCAAATTATGGTGCCCGAAATCTCCGATAATATCGTGGTTGATTGGATTTGTCGTGGCTTGTTGGGGGAATTGATGGAGCATGGCGCACGCGTGTTGCTCTATCGCGGTACCATGATTCACGCCAAAACCATGACCGTTGATGGTGTTTGGTCTACCGTCGGCAGCGCCAACTTAGATACCCGCAGCTTGGCAGCCAATTACGAAATCAACGCCACGATCAAACATCCAGCCTTTGCGCGCCAAATGGAAGCCATGTTTTTGAACGATCGCGCTCAATCAACCGAGGTCAATTATCAAACGTGGCGCAGCCGCTCAATCTTCGTCCACATCGGCGAGCAAGTGCTGCAACCAGCGCGGGGCCTGTTTTAAAAGTATGAAGGATGAATTATGAGGGATGAACGTTAACGCAGAAAATTCATGGCTGTAGCTAAACAAAGGCTCTTGGCTGAATTTATCGAGCCAAGAGCCAAAATATTGGTTCTCTGCGCCTCTGCGTTGAATATCTGATCCACGAAGTATACAAATATCGCAAAGGGCACGAAGGATGGGATTTCATCCCTCATCCCTCATCCCTCATCCCTCATCCCTCATCCCTCATCCCTCATCCCTCATCCCTCATCCCTCATCCCTCATCCCTCATCCCTATCTGGCTTCCCACTTGAAGAAGCGGATTGAGAGCACCGTCATCACCACCAGCCAACCAAGTTGCACCACGAGATTGACCAACGGTGTATTGATTGGCGGCGCGTTGATCATCACTTGCTTCAGCGAATCGACGGTATAGGTCAATGGGAAGGCCTTAACCACCACTTGCAACCAATCGGGCAAACCCGTCACGGGGAAGAACACCCCTGAGAGAAACAACATTGGGAAGTTGATCAATTGGGTGATAGCGTTGCCGCTTTCTTCGGTTTTGGCAATCGCCGCTACGAAGAAGCCAATTGCAATAAACATCAAAATGCTCAGCAACAGCCAGCCCAGCAAGGCCACGATACTACCCAAAATT
Organism: Herpetosiphon llansteffanensis; assembly: GCF_003205875.1. Taxonomy (GTDB): domain Bacteria; phylum Chloroflexota; class Chloroflexia; order Chloroflexales; family Herpetosiphonaceae; genus Herpetosiphon; species Herpetosiphon llansteffanensis. Next base: position 73,563 of record NZ_PUBZ01000022.1, on the reverse strand, counting down.
GCTACGTCAAACATCAGCTTGCCAACCGCAATGATGATGATCGTCTGCAGCAAACCAATCGTCAACCGCATCGCCACATAACTTACCAACAACATCCAGCGTGGCAATGGCGTTGCATTGAAGCGCTTCAACACGCCTTGGGTACGCATGGCGATCATTGGTTGCGCGGTGGCAAACAAGCCAAGTTGCATAATCGACATGGCCAAAATCCCAGGAATCAAGAGATCGATCCCACGAATTTGGCTTGAAAGTACCGATTGCACTTGCATGGTCAACATTGGCTTGGATTGGGTAATGCCTTGGTCAACCGATTGCACGATATTACCAACCACGCCTTGGAAGAAGGGCGCAAACACTTGGCTCGATTGATCGACCTTAACCGTGACACTCATAGGTTTCCCGCTGATGATGCTATCGCTCAGGCCAGCTGGAATAATCACCAAGGCTTGGAGATCGCCTTTTTGCAATTGGCTTTCCAAATCACTGGCGTTACCACGGCTAAATTTCATGTCCGAAAAGACATTTTTATCAGCGTCTTGGCCTGCTGGCGTTTGGGTCAAGCCTTCGATTGCGCTTGCAAGTTGCGGGCCGATTGGGCCTTGATCTTCCAAAACAATCCCGACTTTTTCGTCAAATTTGCTGCCGCCACCATAGAGCAAGCCGAAAATGCTAATAAAAATGAGCGGAAACAAGATGGTGAAGAACAGCGCCATGCGGTCGCGGGCAAATTCGCGCCATTGTGATAGATATAATTGCACAAACATGAGGTAATTGCTCCCACACTTAGTCGCGAATCCGTCGACCAGTCAATTTCAAAAACACATCTTCCAAGGTTGCGGCGCGAATCGTAAAGCCGCGAAGCTCGGTTTGTTGTTGCTCAACCAAGGCCATCAAGGCATTCGTCGTGCGGGCAACACTTTTTGAGTAGATCGTGGTGATACCATTTTCGTTTTGCACCCGCTCCACGCCCGGTAAACTCGCCAGCAAATTCTCAGGCAATTGCTCGTCGTTGGAGAATTCCAAGGCGGTTTCGTCGAAGTTATCGTGGATGAGCGCTTGCGGTTTGCCCAAAGCGATAATCTTGCCATGGTCAACCACCGCCACCCGATCGCACAACCGCTCAGCTTCTTCCATATAGTGGGTGGTCAAAAAGACGGTTTTGCCGCGTTTTTGCAAGTTGGACACAACATCCCACATCGAGCGCCGCGCCTGTGGGTCAAGCCCGGTTGTTGGCTCATCAAGAAAGATAATATCGGGGTCGTTGATCAAGGCAATTGCCACTGCCAAGCGCTGGCGTTGGCCACCAGAGAGGTCTTTCGAGGCAGTATTAACTTTTTCTTCTAAGTTCACCAAGCCAATCACTTCGTCAACCGGCAGGGTATTTTTATAAAACGAGGCAAACAATTTAACTAATTCGCGGGTGGTGAGTTTTTGAAATAACGAGGTTGTTTGCAGTTGAATCCCAATCCGTTGCTTGATTGGCTCAACATTTTTTAAAACATCGTGGCCCAAAACATGGATGTTACCACCATCGGGCTTGCGTAGGCCTTCGATCATCTCGGTCGTTGTACTTTTGCCAGCGCCGTTTGGCCCAAGCATCCCAAAGACCTCGCCCTTAGCTACTTCGAAGCTAATTCCATCGACGGCTCGCAACGGGCCATAGATTTTAACGAGGTTCTCAACCTGAATTGCGGTCATAAACAGTTGCTCCACACACACCTAGCGAACCAACTCTTTGCAAGTTGGCATTGCATTCAGCATCTTCATGTGATAATTCTAGGTGCTAATACGATATATGATAACAGTTCGTTGCACATCGCCCTTAAGCATTAGAAGGAGCAGCAGCAATGCATGAACAGGATCTCGTTCGCCATTATGCCACTATTCCGGTTGGAACTAGTTTTGTGCGCCCCGTTGATGTATTACACGTGCTTCAAAGCCAGCCAATTGCTGCCAAGCCGCGTATTTTTGATGTTGGCTGCGGCCAAGGCCAATTGGTCATCGCCTTAGCCCAAGCTTGGCCCGATGCAGAAATTATTGCGATTGATCTTTCGCCTGAGCAAATTGCCAAAGCGCGCCAGGCCGCAGCCCAAGCAGGCATCACCTCGATTCAATTTGGCGTGGCCAATTGGCGCGATTTCGAGTTGCCACGCAGCGGCATCGATATTATTTTGGCAACCCAAGTTATTCAATTTATGCCCGATGAACATGCCTTCGTGGAATATTTGGCCGATGCGCTAGCCCTCGATGGCCAATTGCTATTACGCAGCGTTTTGTTGCCCGAGGAAGAGCCTGGCCGCTCGTTTGTCGAGCAGGTTGTCCGCCAATGGATCGACTATTCAATTCGCTTTTATAGCGAACGCAATCTAACCGAGTTGCTACGCGAATGTGGCTTGAGCCGCCTGCGCATCGATAAGGAAGAAATGTGGCTTGACACGCTCTCCGCTGAGCGCCAAACGATCCTCAATACGGCGCTACGCCAGCATGGCTTCAGCCTCGATGATGTGCAGCAGTGGTTTTGGGCTGGCACAATTGCTGGGGTACGCCGTTGATAAGGATGAAGGATGAGGGATGAAGGATGAAGCGCAACGGGGCCTAGGATAGTCCACAAAGCGCAATCGCGAACAGCCCTGAAATCGCCGTGTGAAATATGATACAATTGACGTGACGGACTGCATGAGTCAGCCCGCCAGCAAAACCAACGGGGGGCTTTTTTAATTATGAATGTACAAGTGCTTCTTGAAAAAGCAGTCAATGGTGAGCGTCTTTCGGCTGAGGAAGGGCTGTTTTTGTATCGTGAAGCTGACCTGCTGGATTTAGGCATGGCTGCTGATGCGATTCGCCAACGGCTTGTGCCCGGCAACGTAGTTACGTATCTCGTTGATCGCAACGTAAATTATAGTAATGTTTGTACGACCAATTGCCAATTCTGTGGTTTTTATCGCCCATTGGGCCACCCAGAAGCGTATGTGCAAACCTACGAACAAATTGGTGCTCGCTTAGCCGAGCTTGTCGAATACGGCGGTACGCGGGTTTTGATGCAGGGTGGCCACCATCCTGAGTTACGGCTTTCGTGGTATACCGGCCTGCTGCGCTATTTGCGCGAACACTATCCCAGCATCGAGCTTGATTGTTTCTCGCCTTCAGAGATCGATAATCTGGCCCAAGTTGAAAATATGAGCATTCGCGATGTGCTGATTACGCTCAAGGAAGCCGGTTTGGCCGGAGTCCCTGGCGGTGGCGCAGAAATTCTCGACGATGAAGTGCGCCAAAGGGTTAGCCCGCTCAAGCAAAGCGCTGCTGGCTGGCTCGAAGTCGAAGGCACGGCGCAATCACTGGGCATGGCCACAACCGCCACGATGGTGATTGGCTTTGGCGAAACCCTCGAACAACGCATGAATCACTTTATGAAATTGCGCGATTTGCAGGATGTTTCGCTGCGCGAATACAACAATGGCTTTATTGCCTTTATCTCGTGGACTGTCCAGAAATCGGAGTTGACCTCGCTTGGGCGCTCAAAATTCTCGGATAACTACGGGGCAACCGCTGCCGAATATTTGCGCCATACCGCTATGGCGCGGATTATGCTCGACAACTTCAACCACATTCAGGCTTCGTGGGTCACCCAAGGGCCGAAAATTGGCCAAGTGTCGCTGAAATTTGGCATCGACGATTTTGGCTCGACCATGCTCGAAGAAAATGTGGTTTCAAACGCCGCTCACGATACCTACCAATGTATGGGCGAGCGCGAAATCCATGGCTTTATTCGCGATGCTGGCTTTATTCCGGCCAAACGCGATACCCACTACAACTTGATTAAAGCCTATGAAGACCCCAAAGATAGCGAAAGCGTACCATCAATGGGCATCAAACAGCCACGTCAAGCCAAACAGGTCGAAATTCCCTTAGCGGTGAAATAACGTTTAACTTCAACGCCATGGATGTTTGGGCATTCATGGCGTTTGTATTTAAGCAATGATTGGCTGAATCGTATGCTTACCTGTCGCCATGTTTCCAAGCAATTTGGTACGCTGCCCGTCATCGATGAGGTGAGCTTTGATCTTGCGCCCGGCGAGGTGGTGGGCCTGACTGGCCAAAGCGGCGCTGGTAAATCGGTGCTGGTACGCTTGTTGGCGGGCTTGGAAAAACCCGATACTGGCGTGATTTCCACCCGTGGCCACTTGATCAACTCAACCCAAACGGCGTTTCGGGCTGGCCTTGCAGTGATTCATCAACAGCCAGTGTTGGTTGATCATTTGGATGTGGCGAGTGCGATTTTTTTGGGCCACGAGGTTGGGCGCAGTTGGCTCGGCTGGTTATCATTACCCAATCAACGCCAACACACCCACATGGCACGCCAAATTCTCGCCCAACTTGGCATGGAATTGCCGTCGTTGCGCACCCATGTTGGCAATTTATCCAGCGAGCAACGCCAAATGGTGGCAATCGCCCAAGTGCTGATTCGCAAGCCGCAAGTGGTGATTATCGATGAACCAACCGCGCTGCTGCGCTACGAATATCAACAAAAATTGCTCGAATTGATTCGCGAATGGCAGGCGCAAGGCGTGGCGGTGCTGTTTAGTAGCCAAAACCTCGACCACCTGTTTGCGGTCAGCAATCGTATTTTGGTGTTGCGCCGTGGACGCTTTGTCTTTGAGGCGGCAACTGAAAAAACCAGCCGCGAAGAAGTTGTGCGCGCCCAAATCGGCGCTCGCGATCAGCAGCATCTTACGCCAATTATTTGGGCTTTAGAAAATTATCATCGTGCCAGCCAACAAGCAGAGGCCTTGCGCCAAAGCCAATCCAGCCTAGAGCACGATTTAGCCAGCCAGAATCAGCTTAATCGCCAATTGATTGGCCAACTTGATCAACAAGTGAGCAATCTCGACCGCGCCAACGCAGCCTTGCAAGAGGCCCAACGGCGTTTGCTTTCCGAGCGCGAAGGCGAGCGCAAAGTGTTAGCCCGCGAGCTGCACGACCAAGTGATTCAAGATTTGGTGAGCCTTAATTACGATATTGATAATTTGCGCAGCCAAATTGACGACCCTGAGCAAGCCAGCCTTGGGCTTGATGATTTGCGCGATAACATTCGCCAACTAGTCAGTACCGTGCGGGCAATTTGTGGCAACTTGCGCCCGCCAACCATCGATAGCCTTGGAGTAAACGCAGCGATTCAATCGTTTGTGCGCGATTGGAGCAGTCGCAGCGGCATCGACGTGCAACTTGATCTTGATGATGATTTGGAGCGCTTGCCTGAAATGCTCGAAATTTCGGCTTTTCGCATGATTCAAGAGGGCTTGAGCAATGTGCGCAAACATGCCCAAGCCAGCAAAGTTGGCATCAGCCTGCGCTCAACCGCCCGCCGCACCCTCTTGCTGACGATTGCCGACAATGGGCGCGGCTTGCAAGCAGAAATCAATTTGGCGGCGCTTGCCAATGCAGGCCACTATGGCTTGTTAGGAATGAGCGAACGGGTGGCGCTGGTTGGTGGGCGGTTTCGGGTGCATAATCGGGCGAGCGGTGGCCTCATCCTCGAAATCGAAATTCCCTATCAGCCACTTTAATCCTGGTAGCCGTGATCGATCGGCAAATTGGGCTGACGCGAAGCCTGTACCGCCAAGCGATCGCAGCGCTCGTTATCCTTGATGCCTGCGTGGCCGGGCACTTGCACCCATTCAATCGTATGGCCTTGGGCTAGCTCAAGCAATGTTTGCCAAAGATCAGGGTTTTTGACTGCGCCAGTGGTTGTGCGCCAGCCATTTTTGCTCCAGCGCTCGGCCCAACCCTTTTGCATGCCATTTATCACATACGACGAATCGCTAAAAACCACGACCTTGCTAGGCTGTTTCAGGTCTTGCAAGCCAGTAATCACGCCCATCAATTCCATGCGATTGTTAGTTGTGCGCGCAAAACCGCCAGTTAATTCGCGGACTGTTGCGCCAGAACGCAGCACCACGCCATAGCCACCAGGCCCAGGATTACCATTACTGCCGCCATCGCTGAATAGCACCACTTTGCCCTCGGCCAAGGCCTTTTGCGGATCAATCGCCAAGCTCACAGGCGTGAGATCAACGTTTTGGGGAATGTGTTGCGGCGCGCGCCCAGCCCGCTCGCGATACCACGCTTCTGCATCAGCAAAGCTGGCAAAACCCTTAAACACTGCCTGATCGATACCTTTGACTTGGGCTTCGGCCCCATCATTGCCAAACCACTCGGTATAAATGCCTGGTTGGCGACCCTTTACGACTGCATAAAATTTACGTTTTGCCACACAATCCTCATAGTTTATTGAGCAAACGAGCTGCCAACAATGCACGAGCAGCCTCGGGAAACCCAGCCAAGCCGGGGATTTCATTGCATTCTAACACCCAAAACCTGCCCTGTTGATCTTCAATGAAATCAATGCCAAGGATGTCGGCCTTGAGTTGCTGCATCACACGTTGGCTATATGCCAAAATTTCGGCTGGTGGCTCGATCAGTTGATAGGTATTGGTGGCAACATTGGCCCGCCAACCATTGCTCCGCCGTTGCATAGCCCAATACTGGTCGCCAACCAACAAGCAGCGAATATCATGCACATACTCAATGTAGGGTTCGCTACTGCAATAATCGGCGCTAACAAAACTTAAATCGCAAAATTCGGCCCATTGCTCAGCAGTTTGAATCCGCATTTTGCCATAGCCAGCATGATAACTGCCAATTTTGGCGACGACAGGCAAATCTGGCTGAATTCGCTCAATCATGCCATCGCCTAAGCTAATGGTTTGGGGCAACACTGGCAAGCCCAAGCGTTTGAGCATGGCGAGCATCGCCAAACGATCATAACACGCTAGCAGAACATTGGTTGGGTTGACACATGGAATCGCAGCAAAATCGAGCAGCGCTAACAGCCTTTGCTGCTGTGGTTCTGGGCGAACTGCGCCTAACCGCCACAATACAGCCTCAACCTGAATCCGCCGATTTTCGCTGAATGCCCAAACCTGATTATCCTGAACCAGCCATTTAGTTTGGTTTAAGCGACACTGAACAACATCGTAGCCAGCCAAATAATCTGACCAATCGCTTTCGCCGTGAATCACCACAATTGCCATAAAATATGCTCCTACTCTCTTCTCTTCAACATGCGCAAGCTATTTGTTGAGCAACTTCAACGCGCCGCTGACACTATCGGCGGGGCTGATTTTGCCTTGCACATCGAGCAAATAGCCGTTTTCGTCGATGATGAAGTGCGAGCGCGTTACGCCCATATATTTTTTGCCATACATCGATTTTTCGCCCCAAACGCCATAGGCTTCGGCCAAACTATGCTGTTCGTCGGCAACCAACAAAAATGGCAGATCAAATTTGGTTTTGAATTTTTGGTGCGAGGCCACTGAATCAGGGCTGACCCCAATTACCACCGCGTTTTTCTCTTCGATTTGCGGATAAGCATCGCGAAAACCACAGGCTTGGGTTGTGCAGCCAGGCGTATCATCTTTGGGATAAAAATAAAGCACCACCCGCTTGCCGCGAAAATCGCTCAAACGAATAGTTTCGCCGTTATCGGCGGGTAGTTCAAATTCTGGCGCAAGATCGCCAACGTTCAAGGTTGTCATCAGCTAAAGCCTCACACAAAAAGAGTTCATGCTTGTATTGTAGCCCGTTTTAAGCAAGGATGAATTATGAATTATGAGGGATGAATACCGAAAATCAGAAGTCAAAAGTCAAAGGCAAAATCGGGATTGAAATTTAACGCAGAGGCGCAGAGACGTTGTGGCTATAGGCTATTGGCTATCGGACATAGCTTGGCATAGCCATCAGCCAATAGCCTCCTCTTCGTGTCCCTTCGTGCGCTTCGTGGTTACCGTCCTTTAACGCAGAGGCACAGAAGGATAAATGGCGATAGGCTTAGTTTTTAGCCACGAATTGCACGAATTACACGAATGATGATTGTTTTTTGCTACAGATTCCACAGATTGATTTGATTATGTTCTGCCAGCCAATAGCCTATAGCCATCAGCCAATAGCCTTCTCTTTGTGTTCCTTCGTGCGCTTCGTGGTTAAAAAGCTCTATGTTCTATGTTCTATGCTCTATGTTCTATACTGCTCTATCAAAGCCCACAATGCAGCCACATGCTCGACCATGCCGTGGTCCCAGGCTGGCGTGTGCAGGGTTACATAGCTGCGCGCTTGGGCAAAGCGCTGGCTTTGTTCGTGGCTTACGCTCTCATCCTGCGTGCCATGCACAATCAAAATTGGCATGCTGCGCTGAAAATCATCGCTGTCGTAGGCTGCTGCATCTTCCAGCAAGCCATAATGAACAGAGCGCATCCCCTGATCACGATAATTGTAATATTCAAGCCAGCCACTCGTTTGCCATTGTTGGATCGTTGCTTCGCCCAGCATTGCACGGCGATTTTGGGCAAAATAGAGCGCTGGAGCCAGCAAAATCAAACGTTCGATTTGCTGCATTCGCGCAGCGGCCTGCAAGGCCACCAAGCCACCTAAACTTGATCCAAGCAAGCACCATGGCTCAGCAGAAGTGCCAATTATTGGATGCAGATAATCAATTTGGGCACTGATGGTTAAGCGTTCAAACGAAGGTTGGTTCAAATCAGGAATCACTAATTCATGGCCTTGGGCGGCAAATTGTTGGGTAAACCAACGGGCTTTTTGCGAATTTGGCCCCGACGCAAAGCCATGACAATACAAATAGCGCATGCTCAATCCTTTGAAGCTTCAGCTCATTGGCATTGTAAATCATGTGGGGAATAGCCCCGAACAGTTGTATAATGATTACACGATCCGTCGCACGACGCGGCGACAACCGTAGCTTGGAATCAAGGAAGGGCTAACCATGTTCAGTGATTCGCCCCACGAGGAATGCGGCGTTTTTGGGATTTACGCTCCCGACGAAGATGTAGCACGTATCACATTTTTCAGTCTATACGCTTTGCAGCACCGTGGTCAGGAAAGCGCAGGGATTGCGGTTTCCGATGGCAAGACCATCAATACCCACAAAGAAATGGGCTTGGTATCGCAGATTTTCGATGAGCGTTCGCTGCGCCACCTCAAAGGTCATATTGCGATTGGCCATACCCGTTACTCAACCACTGGTTCATCACAAGTAATTAATGCCCAACCATTTACGATGCATACGTTGCTTGGCCCACTGGCAGTTGGCCACAATGGCAACCTGACCAATGCCGGTTCGCTGCGCCGTCAACTGATGGAACGTGGTGTCGGGCTTATGACATCTTCCGATAGTGAAGTTGCAACGATGCTGCTTGCTGGCCTTGAAGGCAATACCTGGTCGCAACGCATCGATGCCTTTACCAATTGCGTTGAAGGTGCGTATTGTCTGACTGTCTTGACCCGCGATGCGCTCTACGCTGTGCGCGACCCATGGGGCTTGCGGCCTTTGTGCCTTGGTCGTTTTGGCGATGCAGGCTGGGTTGTCGCCTCTGAGTCGTGCGCCTTCGATACGATTGGCGCTGAATTTATCCGCGAGATTGATCCAGGTGAAGTCGTGCAGATCGATCGCGACGGCCCACGCACGATTGCCAAACATCCTGCGCCGCAGCAAGCGTTCTGTTTATTTGAATATATCTATTTCTCGCGCCCCGATAGCAATTTGCAAGGCCAATTGATTCACGAAGTGCGCATGCGCTTGGGCCACGAATTGGCTCGTGAAGCTCCCGCCGATGCAGATGTGGTGATTGGTGTGCCCGACTCGGCATTGCCCGCCGCGCTGGGCTTTTCGCAAGCAAGCGGCATTCCCTACGGCGATGGCTTGATCAAAAATCGCTATATTGGCCGTACCTTTATTCAGCCCGATCAACGGCTGCGCCAGCAAGGGGTTGCGCTCAAGCTCAATCCATTGCCGAACGTACTTGCAGGCAAACGGGTGATTTTAATTGACGATACGATTGTGCGCGGCACAACCAGCGGGCCAATTATCAAGCTGTTGCGCAAAGCTGGGGCTACCGAAGTGCATATGCGAGTCTCGGCGCCGCCGATTCGCCACCCATGTTTTATGGGTGTTGATATGGCGACTCAGCCAGAATTGATTGCCTTCAACAAAACCGAGGCCGAAATTTGCGAGAGCATCGGCGCTGATTCGTTGGCCTACCTTTCAATGGAAGGCTTGCTCCGCGCCACGCGCCGCGATGCCAATGGCTTTTGCGGGGCCTGCTTTACAGGTAAGTATCCCTTCCCAATTCTCGAATCAGGCAAAGAAATTTTCGAACTGACCAGCGTTTAGCTTAAACAAAAAAGCAGCCAGCCATGGTTCATGGCTGGCTACTGGCTATTTTAGGCATCGATTGTGCCGACCGCAAGCGGATTTGAGGTTGGCTGTTGACTACCGCCAGCAGGCTCGACCGTAATCCCCAGCAAATTTTCAGCGCCAGTCGATGGCAAACGATCAATCCAAATCAAGGCATCGCCACTGGTATTAACACCAAACACTTCCATACTTTGCGGCGTGCCATCGGCAATCAGCCAGAGTTGGTAACTTTGGTTGGCAGCCAAGGGCGGCAGATGGCTAGCACTAAGATAGCTTTGGCCAGTTTGCGGATTGACAATAATATTGATTGAGCCGCCAGCCATGCCCGTACCAGTATCGGCCAAAGGCACTAATTGCGTGCCCGATTTAGCGAGCAGCTCAGTTAATTGTTGATTTTGGGCAATCAATGGCTGCAAGGTTGCAACTTCGTTTTGCAATTGCCAAATACGCCCACCCAACCCTGCTAAGAGTACTAGAAAAATAGTGAGAGCGGTTGCAATCAGATAGTAGCGGCGGCCAAATAGGCTAGCCAACCACGATTGACGCTTGGCAGGCTTGGGCGTTGGCTTGCTTGCCACCACATTTGAGGGCTTGGCTAAACGATCGCGAAAACGCTCATAGGCCCCTTCAGGCGGCTCACGCTGCTCGACGCTCCAGCGCAAAGCTTGGGCAACCTGTTGATATTGAGAATAACGTTGTTGCGCTTGGCTATTTGAGGCCAAATAATCCTCAACCTCCGCTGCTTCATCAGCAGGCAAAGCACCAAGTGCATACAATTCGATAAGTTCATCACGATGGTCAGTCATTGAATACCCCTGTTTTGGAGAGAACGGCACGCAGCCGCTCCATGCCCCGACGAATGCGGGTTTTGACCGTCCCTAAAGGTTCACCTGTTGTTGCGGCAATCTCCAAGTGGCTCAAGCCACGGAAAAATGCCAATTCAATAGCTTGTTGCTGGGATTCGGGCAAACTACGCAAGGCATCACGAACCTGCCCAGCTTGTTCATGCTGGATGGCTTGATCGGTCATATCAGGTTGGTTTGGGTCGGAAATGAGGCCAAGCATGAGTTCGCTGGCTTCAGCATCAACAGCTTGAGGCCGCCGGCTGCGTTTGCGAACTGCATCAATCGCGACGTGATGGGTCATGCCTAAAACCCATGAGCCAAAACGACCTCGTTGTGCGTCGAAGCTACCTGAATAGCGCCAAACTCGTTCGAGAACATCTTGCATCACTTCTTCGGCATCGGCTTCGTTGCCTAAAATCCGGAGTGCCAACGAAAAAATTGGTCGTGCATAGCGCTCATACAATGTTTCTAAGGCTTGGGTGTTGCCTGCGGCTAACTGCGCAGCCAACGCTAAATCAGCCTGATCACCCGATGCCGCGGCCCGTGCCGCCTGAGAAGCTGGTTGATTTGCCACTGAAATCCTTTCTTATCTTATGTTCGTCATCCAACAAAAAATGGATGCGATGGGTCATAAAGATAATCAGTATGCATCCAGACTAATTGATTTTGACGTATAGCGATCATCCAAACCGTTTGTGCTTGCACAACCCTTTTAGCTGTCTTCAATAATTAAATAAGTTCTGATTTTATTAATCATTACACTAATTTAATTATTTAATGTTAACATTTGTAATTAAATGAATCTTTTTACAAATGAGAACGCTCACATGCAACGATTAATCAGCAATAGCTTAATCACAGCAACCATTGATTAATCAGCGCAAGTAATGAGTAATAATGCTTAATGAGCGAGCAGATTAATAGGCTTGTAGATTAGTGGTTCGTTAAGCAAAAGCTACGCCACCAAATCCACAAATATGCAAGGATCTACGTTAATCTGGTTGAACTTGGATGTTGCTACCAGGAAGGATATAATTGGTGGGCGTTGCAAGGAGTGATCAGGCGTGATTGCCCACTAAGGCTTGATGAATTTCCAATCTATCCGCCGCAATTCTAGCTATTCCGCGCCAATTCTGCAAGTGCCACTTTGCGCCTACGCTGCCCTCTATTTCAGCATTATTGTACTTCTTTGCCCAACCTGCTCCAATCTAGCTTCTTTTAGTCATTGAAATAAGCTCCGTGGCCCAGCTATGATTAATTAAATTATTTTAATTAGTCAGGAGTTGTGCTGATGGATCTGAAGTATCGTCATTGGCGCTCGGGTCTGCTGATCAGTTGCCTTGGCAGCATGCTGTTGGCGGGCTTGCTGAGCCAAGCATCTTACGCCGCCGAGCCACTTGCGCTCAACGCCGAGGGCTACACCACCAGCAGCTATGGCAGCGTTAGTTTTGAAGGCATTAGTTATCCGGTTCAAAGCAATGTCGCCAACGAATATATACCCAGCACCACCCATTCGTACAGCGATCTGGGCAGCTATTATTTGGTCAATAGCGATTACAGCTTGCCCAACGTGCCCAACATCACCACTGGCGTATTGTGGTCGACTGGCAATAAAAACCGTGGTTGGGCAATCAATAGCGAGTATGATATTCGGGCTTTGGTACAAGCCAATGGCGGGTTGTATGCGCCATATCAGACCATGCCCGGCTATCAGTTGGGGCCTTGGAATGCCAGCACGCCCTGTTGTGGATGGACGTTGCAGCGCAATACAACGGGCTTTTATATCCAAGCAGATGGCAAGGTGCGCGTGCCCAAAACTCCAGCCGCCTCCCAACAAACCTGGGATGCCAACCAAAGCCTAACCGCCATCAATACCACCAACGAAAGCATTGCTGTCACCGATGTGATGTTTCCAGGCGATGAAGATTATTACGCTGGCAACACCTATCTGCCCCGCTCTGCTGGCGTGCTCACTGCCAAATACAAACATTATGACAACCGCAATACCCACATTTATTGGGGCTTGAAGGGCCAGCATGTGCGCGACGTGGAAGATTGGGAAGCAGATGCGCCTGGCGGCAGCAAGCGCAAAATCTACACTGGCGGCTTTAAAATCGACGAAAGTGATAATGGCCAAGTTTGGGCTGGAATTTCGCATGGCAACGAATTTGTCGATCTTAATTTGCAGCCCAGCGTCACGGCCCAACAACTCTACAAAGTTGAGCTATGGATTCAACGGCCAACTGGCATGGAATATTGGGGCGGCTTGAGTTATCAGCAAGGCGCTGATGGCAAATGGCGCGCGTTTGGTGATGGCAGCCACGTGACCAATTGGGGCAATGGCACCTTTGGCTTGGTGGCAACCGCCTATCGCAACCGCAACGAACGCATCTTGCTGGTATATCGCGCCTTGCCTGGTGGCGATAATCCGCCAACGCCAACGCCGCCACCACCGCCACCAAGCAACGCCGCCTATTTCAACCTGATCAATCGTAGCAGCGGGCTATGTTTGGATGTTGACAATGCGAATAGCGCCGATGGCAGCAAAGTGCAGCAATGGACGTGCAACAACTCGAATGCCCAACAATGGCAACTGCGGCTTGGCGAGAGCGGCTATTATCAACTGGTTTCGCGGGCAACTGGCAAATGTTTAGATCTAGCGGCGTGGAGCACCGCCGATGGTGGTATCGCTCATCAATGGGCCTGTGGCAACAACCAAGCTAATCAACTATGGAATCTGCAAACCGTCAGCGATGGCTGGGTACGAATTGCCAATCGCAATAGTGCCAAATATCTCTCAATCGTCTATGGCTCGGTCGAAGCTGGTGCTGCGACCCATCAATGGCCTTGGCTGGGCAACCCCGACCAACAATGGCGACTTCAGCCAGTTGGCACGCTGCATATTGCCAACAAAAATAGCAATAAATGCGTTGATGTTGCCAATAACCAGAGCGCCGATGGCACGAATATTTTGCAATGGCCTTGTTACGCTGGGGCTGCGCAACAATGGCAATTTCAGCACACCGATAATGGCTACTACAAATTGCGCCATCCGAGCAGCGGCAAAATGCTCTCGGTTGCTGGCGATTCGAATGCTGATGGAGCCAATATTCATCTGTGGGCGGCGGTCAGCAACCAAAGCCAACAATGGCGCATCGATTTGCTCGACGATGGTTTTCTGCGCTTTGTTAATCGGGCAACTGGCAAAGTGGTTGATGTAGCTGATGGCAGCAGCGCCGATAATGCCAATATTCAGCAATGGACGTGGAATAGCAGCGCCGCCCAACGCTTCAAACTGACCAATTAGGAGTTGTTAACCACGAAGAACACGAAGAGCACGAAGATTGAGTACTTGGATTATTGTTCTTTTTACAAAACCCTAATGTTCAACTAACCCAACATTCGTGTCCTTCGTGGTTAAATTTCATCCTTCATCCTTCATCCTTCATCCTTCATCCTTCATCCTTCATCCTTCATCCTTCATCCTTCATCCTTCATCCCTTCATTAGGCGATTGCTAATTCTGGCTCCAAGGCGGTGATCAAACGGCGAACTTGCTGCATCAATTGAGCGAAATTGGCGTGGTTGAGTGATTGAGGGCCGTCAGATGAGGCGCGGTCGGGGTCGTGGTGGACTTCGATCATCAAGCCATCTGCACCAGCGGCCAAGCCTGCCAAGGCCATTGGCGCAACCAAGTACCATTTGCCCGTGCCGTGGCTGGGGTCGGCAATCACTGGCAGGTGGGTGCGGCGCTTGGCGACGGCCACAGCGTTCAAATCGAGGGTATTACGGGTGGCGGTTTCATAGGTGCGGATGCCACGTTCGCAGAGAATTACGTTACGATTGCCCGTGGCGAGAATGTATTCAGCAGCCAGCAACCATTCTTCGACGGTGGCTGAAGGCCCGCGCTTGACCATGATTGGCTTGCCAGTTTGGCCAGCTTCTTCCAAGAGGGCGAAATTTTGCATGTTGCGAGCGCCAAGCTGAATAATATCGGTGTAGCGGGCAACCAATTCGACATCGCGGGTATTGAGGGCTTCGGTGATAATCGGCAGGCCGGTTTCTGCGCGGGCTTGAGCCAAAATCTTCAAGCCTTCTTCGCCCAAACCACGGAAGGCGTATGGCGAGGTGCGTGGTTTGAATGCGCCACCGCGTAGGATGTTGGCTCCGGCTGCTTTGACGGCGTGGGCTGTGCTCAACAATTGCTCAGCACTTTCAACCGAACAAGGCCCAGCCATCACGATTGGCGTGCCGCCGCCAATTTCCAAATCGCCAACCCGAATCACCGTGTTGTGTTGTTGGAACTCGCGGCCAGCCAATTTGTAGGGGCGGGTGATGCGCAGCGTGGTTTGCACTCCGCTCATTGATTGCAATTGTTCTTCTAAGCCAGCTGGAATTTTTGCGCCAACTACCCCAATCACAATCCGCTCTTCGCCTTCGGATAAATGGCCCTTGAGATTATTTTCAGCTAAGCGGGCCAAAACAGCGTCACGGTCGGTCAGGTCAGCGTGCGATTTCATTACAACAATCATGGTCAAATGCCTCCAAATTGACAAACCCAAATACCAATACCAAATACCAAGGTGGACGGCTGGCAGCCAAATTTAGGCTGGTTGCCAGGTGGGCATGTTCAACAACGCTGTTGATTGAGCGCGCTCAGGTCGCAATTTGGCGGCATCGCCAAGATAGCAATGTATGATTTCGCTGGGTTTGCGGCTGGTATTCCACAACATCAGCACCCGAATACACATCGATAAACTGCCAGGTACATCCATTTCGTGGGCGCAGAGCATCGCCAAGTCGTTCCAACCAAGTTGACGAGCGGCCAAGGCAGGGAATTGTGCGTTGAGATTGGAGGATGTGGTAAAAAAGACACATGCAACATCGTCAAGATCGATCTCGTTGGCTTGAACCATGGCCAACAACAACTCACTGGTTGCGGCGAGCACAGCCTCTGACGTATTTTCCACTGCCACCGTCGCACCGCGAACTCCACGACAAACGAGCATAGCATCCTCCAATTGAAGCACAACAAAAAGCGCGGAGCTTGTCGCTCCGCGCCGAAGGGTTCTTCCAAAAATCAGTAAAGGTGTGTCTAATCCTTCGTAGGCAGCGACAACTCAATATGGCAGCTAAAGTAATAAAAATAGCTGCTAAAGAATGCATATGAGTTATAGCTGTTGAAAGATTGCATGGCTGACAAAACCTTGTGTCAATTACGATTGGCGCGAGCATACCACATGGCTCGCCATTTCGTCAAGTATCAATTTTGAGCAACAAACTTAACAATCTTGCAAGGGGGCAGGGACGAAGGATGAGGGATGAAATTTAACCACGAAAGGCACGAAGAACAATTTTCGTGCCTTTCCTATTGCTCGAGATTTAAGGTTAACCTACCGATCCCCCGGCCCCAATCCCCAGCCCTCAACAATTACGCACTTGCAGCAAAACGGCTGGTGCGCAAGGTTGATGGTGCTTGACGACGACGGGCGGCACGTATTGGCCGTACTGGCAATTGCTCGCTGACCACAGCTGTGCGCACTGGCAGCGGCTTGCGGGCCGGTTGCTCGATGGTGGCGATGCTATAGCCCAAAGCACTCATTTGCGCCATCAAATTTTGCGGAGCAATCTCGCGCATCACCAATTGATCGCCATCTTGCTCGATGATAATGCGGCGCATTTCGGGGTTCAAACAGTGGTGTGCGCCACCTTTGCCGCCAATCATGGCTTGATATGCGCCAACACCACAGACCGCCAACACCATGCCTGCTTGGAATTCAGGCAACATCAAGGCTGGACGATGCGAACGTGGATACAGATCATCGGAATCGCAGGTGCGGCGGCCACCCAAACGCACTGCTTGCACCGCTGTATCCCAGCCATCCAAAGGCACAACCACAAATTCTTGATCAACAATCAAGGTATCGGGGGCTGAAACCATCAACGAGCCATTCAACAAATACCAAGGCTCAATTGCGCCAGCTTCCTTCACGCGGCCAACTTCGATCAAATACAGATTGTGGTTGGCAACGGTGTAGCGGCCACATTCGGCGATGATCATGGGTGCTGCCACGCCATGCTCAGCACAAATTGCTTGGGTATTAGCCATCAAGTTGGTCAGAAAGCCAACATAATCAAATTTAAAATTCAAATCGTAGCCCGAGGTTGGCATGCCGCCGCCAAAATTGAACATCATCAAGCTTGGGGTGGCGCTGGCCAAAGCAGCATAGGCGTTGGCTGAACGAGCCAAACGAGCTTCCCATGCAGCAGCATCCTCAATTTGCGAGCCAACCATGGCGTGATACACCACCAATTGGTGGGCAGTGCCAGCCAAGCGTTGAGCAACAAACTGCATTTCTGCGGGCGTTAAGCCGAAGCGCTCTGCTCCAGCATGATTGCGATCCACGACTTCAGGGGCGTGGCGCTCACGAACACCAAACAACATTGGTTCACGGCTGTGAGTCAAAATATAATCAAGTTCATCGAGATCATCGAGCACTGTCACGACCCGTTCGTAGCCAGCGTGGCGCAAGGCCAAGATCCCATCGAGATACATCGGCTCTTTCGAGCCATTACAGAAGATATAGCGATCTTCGGAAAGCACGCCTTGCCGCCAGAGATGGTGGGCAATCACCACATCGGCAGCAGCCGAGGTTTCGTAGTGAGCACCAGCATTCAAGGCTGTGCGCACCACTTCTTCCGAAAAATTGGCCTTGGTAGCATAGGCATACAAGAACGAGCCTGTATAGCCTGCTGCTACCTGTGCAGCCATCGCATAATCAAGCATATTCTGCACCTGCGTGGTAATTTGCGGGCAGAACGAAACCTCAAGGGGCGCACCAAATTGCTCAACTAATGCACCCAGATCGACCGTATCGCCTAAGAGCAAGCGCTCGTTGCGGCGCGTTAGAAAATCGGTCAAAGCCCCAGCACCCGAAAAGCCAAATGAATCATTCAGGTAGCCAGCATAGGTTTGCTCGATCAACTGGACATGTCCCTCCAAGCCGTGATAGCCACGACGATAGTGCTCAGCCACAACAGGGGACTGAGAGAACAAAGTACAAGCCAAATTAGCGGTGTTCGTTCGTGTGTTTATTGACGGAGACTCCCAATGTGCTTTGCCGATTTTTGGGCATAAAAAAACCAACTGTCAGGGCGACATTTGGCCTAAGCACTGGGCATAAAAAACCTGCCCAATTTGTGGCAGGTGAGGAGATAGACAGAGAACCATTGCTAGTCTGCTAGCATGATTTCAACGCTCACCAACCTAAATTGAGGGAGGTTCAGCACAGCGCCGCGCAATCTGTCGCAGCGTGCAAAAATTCTGTCTACCGTTCATATAGCCTCGTTGAAAGCCCGCTCGGAAGTCAAAAACCAGCGCTCAAAACAATGTGATGCGCCCCAGAAAACAACCACCACTCATCGTTCCAATTGATGCAGCGACCTGCTGCCGATGAGCGCCGAGAAGGCACGGAACTCCATTGGTGAATTTAGATCACCGTTGCATATTTTAGCGTACTTTTGGTGCTTGTCAAATAAGAAATTTGTATAATTGTGCCCAACCAAATGTGTGATACCTGAATCGAGCTACATCGCGCTTATCGGTGCTAACTGGAATGCTGGCACAATTAATTGGAAACACGACCCCTGACCTTGAACACTTTCAACCATAACATCGCCACCTAAAAGTTTAGCTAACGAACGACTAATTGCCAAGCCCAAACCAGTGCCACCAAAACGCGCCGCCGTCGATTGCTCGGCCTGCACAAATGGTTGAAATAACTTGGCAACCTGCTCGCTGCTCATGCCAATCCCGCTATCGGCAACCTCAAAATGCAGCCAGTTGCCATCACGCCGCACCCGCAAGGTAATGGTGCCTTGCTGGGTAAATTTGGCAGCATTGCTCAGTAAGTTAAGCAAGATTTGGCGCAGCTTTTGTACATCGCTATGCATTAAACCCACATTCTCAGCAATATCCAGCACCAAACGATTGTTATTTTTGGCGATTTGCGGCTGGCAATACAGCACCAAATCATCGATTAGCTCATGCACCTGAAAATCTTGGCCAAACAATTCCATACGTCCGGCCTCAATTTTTGCCAGATCGAGCATGCCGTTGATCAGCCCCAACAAATGCACGCCAGCGTTGTGAATAACCTTCAGATCCTGCTCGTAAGTGGTTAATTGCTCAGCGGCAGCATCCTCTTGCAGCAATTCGCTATAGCCAATAATTGCGTTCAGCGGCGTGCGCAACTCGTGGCTCATCATGGTTAAAAATTGGCTTTTCGAGTGGTTCGCCAACTCTGCATCTTCTTTGGCCGCCAGCAGCGATTGCTCAATTTGCTTACGTTGGCTAATTTCGCTGGCCAATAATTCGCGCTCGCGCTCAAGCTCGCGAGTTTGGGCCTGAATTTTATCGAGCAACGAACGCAACCAGCCAATCATGCCAATCATCAGGCCGCTCATCAGCGCTGGCGGCCATAACGAACGCAACTGCACCCATTCCATACCAGCCCAGCGCAGCATCCACAACGTAATCGAGAGGCCAATGACTGTCGCCGCCAAGCCTCTGCGCCAGCCAAACGACCAGGCAACCAAACCAATCGGAATCAACACAAACGACCCAGCTGTGCCACCAATCCAGCGATAGAGCAATGGAAAGGTAAGCAAAAATATCACAACAATCAACAAGATTGTGGCGATTCGATACAGCTGATTGATCGATTGATTAATCGTTTGGCGTTTCATACATGCCAATTCTAGCCTTATTCATCGAGATCGGCAATTTCAAGGCTGAGCGCATCGATTGAAACCTGAATTTCGCGCAACGACAAGCCCAGCGAGGTCAGCAATAGCAATAAACTGCCGCCAAAGGTTAATTTGCCCAAAAAGGCTTGGCCTGCAAACAATACAAACATACAGAGCACGCAAAAGAAAAATGCTGCCACTCCGCAAATTTGCATGCTGCGAATAATCCCAATTCGATAGCGCAAATTTTCCAGTTGGCCACGAATGCGTGGGTCGCGATCAACTTTATAGCGGCCTTTGAGTTCGCGCATTAACGATGCAATGGAGAGAAAGCGATTGGTATAGGCCAAAAACAGCAACGAAATTGCTGGAAACAACAGTGCCGGAGTAGTGAACGTCAATTCCATAATGAGCCTGCTTTGATGCTAAATCGAACCTCATAACCAGTCAGTTTAGCACTTTTAGCGCAAGCAATTGGAAAAAGCAGCACAGTTTACGGCGTGCGATTAATCACAATTAACGCCAAAACCGCCCATTCGGGCGAATGAGCGGTTTGGAACAGGCGAGCGAACTTATGAAAGTGACTCATATAAGAGGCCGCCAAGCCCCATATAATCGATGCCCTTCAGTTGATAGCGTTCAACCTCAAGGTCGGTTTGGGTCATCAAGAACGAGCCAAGTTCATTTTTGAACAAGGTATATTCACGAGCCATGGCATGGCTGCCGCTATATTGAATGGTGACAAAAACCGTGGTTGTTGAGGGCAAGCTAAACATGCGCACCAGCAACTCGGCTTCGGTTGGGGTTACACCGCTGCGCACCAAGGTATCTGCTGATTGGGCGGTTTGGCCTTGTTCGGCCAATTGGCGGGCCATAACCAGTTTTTCGCGGCTAATATCGACGTGGAGGTTAACTGCTGCAGTATTGGCTGCATAATCGCTCAACTGAAACACCGTTTCGATTAAGCGGTCAAGATTGGGCATCTGCGCGAGGTTGTGAACTTCAGGGTTGATCACCGTATGCACGACCAAAAATTCATCGCGTACATGGCCAAAACCTTGAAGCACCACCCCATCTGCACGAGTATGATAAACCACCAGTGAGCGTTGTGGATACGCGCAACTTGCCACAACTCCAAGTAGATCTCGAACAATTAATAGTTGACCATTTTCATCGACCGCCGCAGCGTTGCGAGCACGGAGCGAATGTTCAGCCTGCAACAACTCCAAAGCGCGTTGATTCTCATCGGCGGTGGTCGCTTCGACACCCATTAAAGCCGGAGCTTTTAAGAGTGCACTAATTAACAGCAGTTCACTCCGTGAAAGTGTCACTGCGACCAAGGGTTGGGGGGTTGTCATGCCCTAATCTCCTACGGTACAACCGCAAAGGTACTGTCAATTGCAATAGGATTGGAATATTGCTGTTCCCATGCGTGGCCCGAAGCATTGCGATCATCGACTCCACGCTGGCGCGATTCACGAGTGTTTACCGCAATCCGTTGGATCGTTGACCATTGCGCTTGTTCATTCGGGGCGATGGGAATTACAAATGAACGCTGATTGAGATTACTAACTTTTAATGCCTCTAACCAGTTGGCTTGATTTGGTTCTTCCCGTTCAAATTCGATCGTGGTGAGTTCGCCATTAATCTCTGCATCGACTAAGCCCACGATCAGCCGATAACCATCAATTTCGAATAAAGCCGTTTGCAAAGGCGCGTCGGGAAATTGGCGACTCAAGGGTAGCGAAAACACTGCTGCGCCTGCATGTGGCTCAAGATAGGCCACGGTTGTGGGCTGGCCTGCTTGGGTTTGAGCCTGAATTAAGCTTAAACGACGATACCGTGGGTTGTCACCCAACCACGGGCTGATATCCAACGTGCCAATTGTCTGAATCGACTGTTCGTCGAGGCCGCTACGCACGGCCTCGGGAACAGCACTTGATCCACATCCAAAGAGTGATGCCAACAAACCCATTGCAAGCATCCTCCACCATACTCTGTACACAAGATTCATGGGTTATTTCAGATATGGTGCAACTTCGGGATAGCTATTTTTAATGATGCTAACCACATCGTTGCTTGTCCAATAGGAGTTGTGATTGCTAATTGGGTTGCCCGCATTAGCATTGGTCGTAAAGTAGTTAATCCCAGGATCACGGAAGCCACGATCGGCACCGAGCACGCTAGGCACAACTAATGGCAACGACTTGGGCGCGAGAATGCCAGTCATCAAGCCGGGCGTGATGAAATTGCGGCCTTCGTCGGAGCGAATCCATGGTTGGCCAATGTAATCGCCTTTGTCGCTAATGCTGAGGAACTTGGCATGTTGCATTGCCCGATCAGCGTTCGCCACTGGCGACCCCATTGTAACCACCCCGGAAACATCAACGCCCATGTTGTTTTCGAGCATCGGCGCAAGATTGCTGACAACCGCACCGCCGCCGCTATGTCCAAGCAGCATTACCGACTGACCAGGCAACAATGGGTTGCGCGCAAGGTCTTGTTTGATAAAGTTGTAGCTTTCTTGGGTATACTTGCCTTGGTCTTGCATCGTATACTCTTGCACAACTTCGCTAACCCCAACAACCGTATTGAACAGTTGCGAGCCACCGTTGATTAGGCCTGCACCTGCACCGGTAACTTTGTTGACAGCCCCAGCACCCAAACCAGTCAGCCAATCAACTGGCGACAATAACCCACCATGATTGGTCCCTTTGAGGTCGGTTCCTTTCAGATCGGTCACATAGTTGGTGTTGTAGATAGCGGGCATCGCCTTAACTTGGCTTGGATCGTAGCCGTTGGCGGCTAACAAACGGGCCAGTTCTTGCGGGCCACCACCTGGCGTACCATCAGCCTCGGTCGCATTAATCCCATTGACAATGTACATCCGTGGTGGTGGCAATTGGTTGCCAGCCGCCGAGCCTGCTGCAAAGCCTTGCGCCGCAGCGCTGAACGACGACGAGCCATTGCCTGCACTCGCGCCACCTTTGTCAAACGTCATGACCTTAGAAGCTTCTTGTTCAGCTTGCTGAAACACGCTGCTAATTTGTTGGGTCACAGTTTGGGCTTCCCGCAATACACTGGTTAGACGTTGCATAACGGGAAAGATTTCCGACTGCATCTCGTTAAAAAATGCCTTGGCCGCATCACCCATCCATCCGCCATTTGCTAAGCTATCATAGCTCTGACGAATCTGGCTGTTGATCTGATCAACTACCTCCGATTGCTTGCCAAACCGACTTGCAACTTGAGTGAGTTGGTCATACTGAGCTTGAACGATTTCAGCTCCCATGCCAATACTCCTTAAAAGTGCGCTTCAACCCCTGGAATATTCTTACTCTCGATGACCAAATGTGGGGTAAAAAACCGAAATGTAGCAGTATCATCGTATAAAAACAGACTTACGTCAAGATCTTTATTAATAAAAAGTCCGAATCTAGCACCTAGCTAGTTAGTTATTGTTAAGTTTTATTGGTAGATTAGTCAAATTTGCTTGATCGTAGCCCAATGAGGCTGCTAAAACTGTTGCAAGAACAAGACCATGCAGCAACCAAAAGCCCCATGATCAAATCATCACGGGGCTTGAATCGTGCTTAAACGGACGGTCTGCACAACTACTTTCTAAAGCAGTATTAATGATCGAGTACGCTTAACCATTATTGGGCATAGACTTCGCCACTATTTGCCAAAAATTCCAACAACCAATCTGCATCGTGACGTTGGCTGCCATCGGCTTCAGGGCTGGCATCAAACCAGCCAGCAAATCGCCCAGCTTCAACCACCACATCTTTGGCTTGCAAGCCAGCAACCGCCAGATTTTCAAAACTTTTGAGCTTGCGTAAACGTGCTGCGTTCAAGTTTGCGCCGCGCAAATCGCTGTTATAGAACGTTGCAAAATCAAGGATGGCATGGTCAAACTGTACATGACGGAGCGAACTGCGACCAATATTCAGCCGAATGCCATTGATATACCTAAAAATTGCTTGATCGAAGACACTGGTTTCGACATCTGTTTTGTTGAGGTCGGCATAAGCAAGGTTGGCTTGGCTAAAATCGCTCATTTTAATAATTGCACTAATCAGATTAGCCTGCTGCCAATTGCTTTGGCGTGCATCAATTTGCTTGCAAAAGCTCGACTCAAAACATGCTTTAGCCAAATTAGCTGCTTGCAAATCGACCTGTTGCAGCCTTGCACCAAAAAAATTACAACCGCGCAAATCACAGCCTGCCAAAATCACATTTTCAAACTGCATGCGCATCAACGAACGCCCACGCAAATCCATGCCCCGGAGATCGCAATTGCGTAAGGTCATGGCTTCGCCAAGCTGTTCTTGCAACCATTCGGCATGAGCGTCAAGCAGTTGATCAAGTTTTTGTTGCGAGAAATAGCGCATTAATCATCCCTCATTGCATCGCCAAAGACCAACAACTCGTTATTTTAGGCTTGCATACGCTGCTCGATAATCTCGACCGCCCGATTAATCCCTTGCTCTGCTTGCAGGGTTTTGGCCATGGTCTGGGCTTTTTGCTGCATACTCGGTGTATTTGCTGCTTGCGCAATCGCCCATGCCAAGTTCTCTGCCGTTAGTTTGTTGCGCGGAATAGCTTTTGGCCCTAGGCCCAGTTGCTCAATCCGCTGGCCCCAACGCAGTTGGTCGCCCAAATGCGGCACAATTACCGTTGGCAAACCAGCTGCAAGGCTGGCGCAGGTTGTGCCCGCCCCGCCATGATGCACCGCAGCTTTAACATGGCGAAAAAGTATTTCATGCGGTGCAGCGCCAATTCGAAAAACAGTTTTTGGTAGCTCGATTTGGCCCAAGCCCGCCCAGCCAGCTTGGATAATTGCCCGCTGCCCGCTATGCGCCACTGCCTTGAGTAACAGTGCGCTAAATGCATCGGGGTTGGCTCCCGTCATGCTGCCAAATCCAATGTAGATTGGCGTTGGCCCAGCTGCCAAAAATTGCTCAAGCTCAGCTGGCATGGGCCATGTTTCATCGGGCGGCAAGCGCCAAAAGCCCACCGTTTGAATATTGGCGGGCCAATCGTTGGGATGCGGAATAATCGCTGGGCTAAAACCCTGAATAATTGTGGTTTTACGCAAACGTTGCAAATATTCGGCGCTGGTTTGGGCTGGCAATTTGAGTTGTTGCTGACGAAATTGATTCAGAAATTTGCCGACAATTTGCCATGGAAACAACTCAATCACCAAGCGTCCAAACCAATAATTAAGCCAGCTATCATGGTTTTCCAAGAGAGCGGCAGCGCTAGCAGGCCCAGAACGGGTCGCCAACATGGCTGGTTGCAACGGCGCACTAATATGTACCAAGCCCAAAACTTCGGCAATTGTGACCGCAAAGGTATCCGAGGTAAAACTGCTAATTAACACATCGCAATGCTGGGCCGCCTGCCATGCATCTTCAATCATCGTCAGCGCATGTTGCGCCAACAAGCGGCGCATGGCTTGCATTTGCTTGAATGGATTCGCGCCATGCTGAACCCAATCGTTGCCTTGATCGCTCAGCATAAGTTGCTGAATATCGACCCGAGCGATTGCCACCTGCAAGCCAAACGATTCGACCCACGCCTGAAAATTACTGCTGACCAAGAGCGTCACCGGATGCCCGCGCTGTTGCAACGCCAAGCCCAAGGCAACCATGGGCTGCACATCGCCGCGCGTGCCCAACGCGATGATTAATATTCTCACACGCTAGCTCCTAATACAAAGGCCAATGGTAAATCGATTCGTTCGCGCCACGCTTGCTCGGAGTGGCCAGCCCCAATAAATTTTTTGGTCAGCCAATCGTCGCCTTGGCGATAGCCCGCCGCGTGCATAAAGGCATCCATCTCGCGTTGAAATGGCTCGTATTCTGCATCAAGATCTTCGGTGCCAAAATCAAAATAGATGCGATGCTCGCCTGGCTCGGGCAAGCGCTTGCCAAACCACGCAACTAGTGGGCTAGCTCCAATTGGCCAGTGGGTTGAAAGGCAGCCAGCATTGCCAAAAACCTCAGGATATTGCACCAAGGCATAGAGCGAGATCAAGCCGCCCATGCTTGCCCCCATAATGCTGGTGTGTTCAGGCTCAGGGTCAGTGCGATAGGTCGCATCAATTTGCGGCTTAAGTTCGTTCACAATCCACGCCAAATACTGGTCGGAAAGTGGCTCGCCGCCAACCGCAGCCACAAATTGAGCTTGCATCGCTTTGCTGCTGGCATAAAACGGCTTAGCTGGCAGATAATCGCGAATCCGCTGCTCGCTATTCCAAATGCCAACCACAATCGCGCCATTAATCGTTTGGCTGGCAATCAGATTTTCAATCGCCTCATCAACGCCCATATCAATCCCGATGTAGGCCAGCGCAGGGTCAAACAAGTTCTGGCCGTCGTGCATATAAATCACGGGAAACGTTTCAGCGGAGCTATGGTAGTTGGCAGGCAGCCAAACATCAACGTGGCGTGGCAAAAGGCCAGCAATCGATACATCAGCATAGCGTTCTAAAAAACCCGTTGCATCGGATAATTCAACCGTTTGCATAGATACCTCATGAACTACGTTAAACTATTGAGCATTGTTTTGATAAACTTAATTGCTGGCTTTGATGGCAGCCTTGAACCAGGCCAAACCACTTGCTGCACGCTGCTATAGCTGCGTGGATTGAGCAAAACCATCGAGCGATAATAGCCATTGCTCCAAGTTGAAAATGGCAATTGCACCAACGTCATGCATTCGGCGCTAAATGCACGGGCACTGACCGCAATCGTCATTGCATTGGGAATATGCAACCGCAGCAAGCGCTTAGGCGGAAATTTGGCCTCGACGACCGTTAATTGCGCAAGATTCGCCTGCTCTAAAACATAGGCTTGCTGTTCCAGCGGAATCGCCAGCCGATCAAAATCCCAAAATGCGAGATCGCTGGTCACTTTGCCAATCAATGGCAGGGCCTCAACCCAACGCACATGCACATCGGCTGCTTGGGGGTTGTGTTGCATTGGGCAGCTGTATTCATAGCCATGCTGCGCCAACCAGCTGCTTAATTGGTCAAAGAAGTAATAATTCATGCCATGAGCCACATCCAAAACGTTCCAATTAATAATGATGGTAGCACAAAGAGCAAGCCCAATTTTAAATATTCTTTAGCGCTAATTTCCATGCCTTTGCGCCGCAGAATGACAAGCCAGAGCATGGTTGCCAACGAGCCAACAATCGTTAAGTTTGGGCCAAGGTCGGCTCCGAAAATTGTGCCATAGATCAAGGCTGGCGCAGGCTGGCTGGGCAAATGCTCAAGCGTCGAGGTCATCACCAAGGTCATGGGCACGTTGTTGATCATATTCGAGCCAAGCGCACTGCCGAAAATCACCCGTGCAATGTTGCCCAAGCTGGCGCTGCTGCCCTGCAACAAACTTGCACCAAAGCGCTCAGTCCAGCCCAAATGCTCGATTGCTCGCACCACCAAAAACATACCGCTAATAAAACCAAACAAGGCTGGCGAAAGTTCGTGCAAGGCTTGCTTGGGCTTGAAGCTGCCAAACCACCAGCTTAGCGCTGCCAAAAGCGCCGCGCCCGCCAAGGCCACAAATGCCAATGGTACTTGCCAAAGCGAACCACCAACATAGGCAATCGCAATTAACGCTAAGCCAAGCAGGGTTGCGCGATACAGTTTGGGGTTGGCGATGGTGAAATCATCAAGCAGCGCCAAATCATAGCTACCCTGCAAATCGCGCCGAAACAACCAGGCAAATAAACCAATATTCCAGCCAATGCACACGAGCGATGGCACCAACAAGTAGGCCCAATATTCCATCAACTCGCGATTAAAGCGGGTCAGCACTAGAATATTGATTGGGTTGGAAACTGGCAATAAGGCCGAGGCCGTATCGGCGATAAAGGTACAGGCAAACATAAATGGCAAGGCCCGCAAGCGCAAACGGCTGGTCAACGTCCAAACAACTGGCGTAAGAATCAAGGCCGTCGCATCGTTGGAAAGCACCGCCGTGATTAATGTGCCAACCAAAAAGACTGCCACATATAAACGCTGGGCTGAGCCATTGGCCCAACGCGCAGCATACAAAGCCAATGCTTGAAATACCCCTGCTTGCTCGGCAAAAAAGGCAATTAACATCAAGCCCACAAAAAAACCATAGACGTTCCATTCACGAGCCAAAGTTGGCACAAGCTCGTTAAGCGGCAAAATGCCGACCAAAAGCATGGCCAGTGCGCCAAGTAAAGCGACCCATGCTTCCGAAATCCGACGCGGACGAACCATCACGCCCAAGAGCGTGGCCCCAAAAATTGTTCCACCAAGCAGCAGTTGCATGATCTTCCTACATTAGATTGGCTATTGGCTTTTGGCTAGCGGGGATTGTTGGAAATTCCAGTCACTGTTCCGCTAGCCCAGAGCCTATAGCCATATGGTCTCTGCGCCTCTGCGTTAAAGCTTGATCCACGAAGAGCACGAAGCGTAAGAAGCAGGTTTTTAGCCACAGATTGGCCTAGGTTTCTAGGATTAGGTTCTCGCCAACCCATAGCCAAAAGCCAATAGCCTGATCCTCTTAGCCACGAATTGCACGAATTCCACGAATAATCATTTTTTAGCCACAGATTTGTTTGATTATTGTTCCGATAGCCCAAAGCCAATAGCCCATAGCCTAATCCCCAATCCCTAACAACCGATCCCCAACGCCATATGTTCTATGTTCTATGCTCTATGTTCTTTTCCCAGCCTTTAAACAGAGAAAAACCGCCAACCACAGGGTGGTGACGGTTGCTACGAATGATCGTTTTTAAGCGCCTACAAATACTCGAATTGGCTCATCCGTCGCCGCCACTCTTCCTTGATTTGGACAGTGTTTGCGCCGCGACTGGTGAAGAAATCGAGAATCAAGCGATTGAACTGCGAATTTATTTCCAAAAATGGAAAGTGGGTGCTGTTTTCCAAGGTCAAGACTTGGTGCTCAATCGCCGCATTTTCAAATAATTGGGCATGATCACGGGCCACAATTTGGTCGTTGCCGCTATAAATGCCCAAGGTTGGCGTTTTGAGCGTTTCAAGGCTTGAACGCAAATCAGCAGCCAGCACCGAATCAAAGACCCGCTGAATGACCTCGCCAGCGGTGGCGTTGGTATCTTCCAGCACTTCGCGATAGGTATCATCATCGATTTTGATATTTTTGAGCAGTTTGTTCCAGGTTTCGGTTGGGTTGGCCTTGCCCATCAAACGCGAGAGCGTGCTCGGCTTGACCAAGCTGCTCAATGGCTCACCATAGACCGGCATATTGGAGGTGATAACCTTGATGAAACTGTTTGGAGCTTGCGCAGCTGCCCGAATTGCGACCATGCCGCCAAGGCCATGGCCAACGAGGTTGGTGCGAACCATCCCCAATTCGCGCATAAAGGCCAACAATTGCTCAACATAGGCATCGATGTTGTAGGTACCAATCGTGCGATCCGAATCGCCAAACCCCCAAAAATCGAGCGCGTAGGTTCGAAAGCGATCCGAGACCATCTCCATGGATGGCATCCAATAGCGCCACGAGCCAAGCCAGCTATGCAAGAAGATAATTGGCTGACCACGGCCAAAAACTTCATAATGCACAACCCGATTTTCGATAAAAATTGCACTCATGCCTGCGTACTCAACAATTCGCGTACCCGACCAATGAGGGTTGCTGGGGCATAGGGCTTAAGCATATACTCGGTCGCGCCTGATTCCCAGCCTTCATCAATTTCGGTTTTTTGCCCTTTGGCCGACAGCAAAATAATTGGCGTGGAAGCAAATTGCGGGTACTTGCGCAACTCGCGACATGCTTCATAGCCAGTCATCTTTGGCATTTTAATATCAAGAACCAGCAACTCTGGCTCAACCTGAAGGGCTAGCTCAACCGCTTCAGCTCCATTATGTGCTTCGATCACCTCAAACCCGCCAAGGCTCCGCAGGCTGAAGCTGGTCATAAACAGCACATCTGGCTCATCGTCTGCAACGAGAATTTTGATCATGCCCATCGAAGCTCCTGTGTTCTGCCGATGCTAGACCTCATCACGTTCGCCTAAGTCGGGGCGGGGCTGCATTTCTGGCAGCGAGAAGCTAAATGTGCTGCCTTCGCCATAAACGCTTTGCACCCACATATCGCCATTATGCAATTCGATAAACGACTTAGCGATTGAAAGCCCTAAGCCTGTGCCGCCAACCTCATCACGTAGGGGACTATCGGCTCGATAGAATCGTTTGAACAGGCTCTTTTGTTGCTCTGGTGTCAAACCGACCCCGGTATCTTTGACATCAAGCTGGATCATGCTGTCCTCGTTGATGAAGGTGCGGATAATCACAGCGCCATCAGCGTAGGTATACTTGATCGCATTCGAAACCATGTTCGTTAAGACCTGTCCAATCCGCTTACTATCATACTCGATTAATGGCAATGTGTCGTCAAGTTCAAGCTGTAACGTCATGTTCTTCTTCTTGAGCTCAAGGTCCCAGGTTGCCACAATATCGCGCACTAATTGGTTGATATTGCTTGGCGTAGTGTTCAAGACAATCTTGCCTGCTTCCAAGCGCCCAATTTCGAGCAAGTCTTCGACCAAGCCGACCATGCGCATGGCATTGGTCTTGACGGTCGTGAGCATTTCGCGCTGCGGGTCGGACATTTGGCCAACTGCACCGAGCAAGAGCAAATCGACAAAGCCGCGAATTGGCGTAAGCGGCGTGCGCAGCTCGTGCGAAACGGTCGCGATAAAGTCGCGCTTGGCGCGGTCGGCTTCAACTTCACGCGTAATATCGCGCAAAACCACCACAACCCCAAACCGCGAGCTTTCTTCGCCAACCACCGGCGCGAAGTTAGCAGCAATCGATTGGCCAGGCAATTCGATCATGCTGCGATGCACGCCCTCTGAGCGTTGCACAATTTGAATGCCTTCGTGCAAACCAGTGTAGAGCAGCAAGGCTCGACCTTCTTCGTGCAATTCTTCTTCGTTGCGCGGTGCGGCAATCACTTGCAAGCTGTTATGCATCACTTCCGAGCGCGGAATCCGGAGCACATCTTCGGCAGCTGGATTATACAGAATGATCTTCTCGGTTTGGTGGTCGAGCACCATAACCCCTTCCGAAACACTCTGCAGAATAGCGGCGGTCTTGCTGGCTTCTTCGCGTTGTTGCCACATCGCATCGGAGAGCCGGTCAGCAGAATCATAAACCAAGGTGTAAAGGTCGGCATTGTGCAAGGCCGAAGAAACTTCGCCACCAATCGTCGAGAGGAAGCGCAAGTGGTCTTGGGTAAAGAAGCCGATTTCGTTGCTATACAGCATCAGCACCCCTTGAGGTGCGTCGCTCGAAAGCAATGGCACGGCAATCACCGAGCGTACATCGTCGCCGCGCCCGCTTTGGGCGTTTGTCCAACGCTCATCAAGCCACACATCAGAGATAACCACGCCTTCGTTGTGCTCGATGATCCAGTTGGCTAAGCCTGGGTGCTGGAAGCGTACCCGCGTTTCAATCGATTTCAAGCCCAATTCTTCGTTGAGCACCGCGTGACAGACCAAATCTTTGGATTCGCGGTCGAGCAAGAAGACTGCCCCACGGCGGACCATCAAGGCCGAAGCTGCCAGATCAAGCGTGCGCAACAACAGTTCATCGCGGTCGAGGGTCGTGCCCAGCTCGGTCGCAATGTTGTAGAGCGCTTCGACCCGTTCTTTTTCGCCCTTGAGTTCCAAGGTACGTTGATCGACGATTTCTTCAAGCTCAAGGTTGAAGCGGCGAATTTGATCGAACAATTGGGCATTGTTGATCGCTTGGCCAATTTGAGTTGCCAAAATCATCAAGCTCGAAATGGTGCGCTCGTTGAAGGTAAATGGTTCGTCCATCCCCACAAAGACCACGCCACGCAAGCCTTCGCGCAACATTGGCAAGAAGATCGAGCCACGCATGCCGATGCTATTGACGAATGGCGCTAAAGTTGCATCGGTGCTAGCATCAAACAACGCCAACGGATGGCCTGAGCGCAATGGACGCAGAATTTCCATGCTGCCAACATCAAGCTCGTTAGCATTGGGCAACTCCAACTCCATATGGTCGCGGTTGAGCGCCAACGAATTGGTGATGGTGTAGCCATCGCCCGAAACCACGATAATCCCGCCAAAATCTGCCCGCGACATTTCAATTGCGCTCGACGAGCTGATTGCCATCAATTCGTCGATTTCCAAGGTACTGGCCAAGGAAACGCTGGTTTCTGAAAGCGTCGAGAGTTCGCGCACGCTTTGGCGTGATTCCGAGAAGAGGCGGGCATTTTCCAAGGCTTGGGCTGCTTGCGAGGCAATCGTCAGCAACAATTGCACCAATTCGTCGCTATAGGCATTATCTTGCTCATAGCTCTGAACCGTCATAACGCCCACGACTTTATCCGCCGCAATCAGCGGAATGCCCAACCATGAGCGGGCCATTTCGCCAACTTGGTCGACCTTCATTTCGGCCATGCGCTCGGCGATGTGTGGGCCTTGGAGCAACAGCGGTTGACGCTTGCGAATCACATATTCGGTCAGGCCGTTTACGCCCCGCTGTGGCAAGACGTTGCCCGATGTGCCATGCTCGTAGTAGAGCGGGAAGGTCACTTCTTTGTTGCGCTCGTCGTACAACGCCAAGTAGAAGTTTTCGGTATTGACCAACTTGCCAGTTTGTTCGTAAATCACGCGTAGCAAGTCGTCAAAGCGCACCGTCGAACTCAAGGCTTGACCGATGTTATTCAACGTATTCAAGCGTTGAATCGATTGTTCGCGCTCAGAGAACAAGCGGGCATTGGCAATCGCCGCGCCAGCTTGGGCCGAAACCGTGGTCACAAAGCTCATATCATATTCAGAGAAGGCATATTCCTCGTAGCTCTGAATATTGATAATCCCAATCACATCGACACCAACCACAATTGGCACAACCAAGTACGATTGTTCTAGTTCGCCTTGGTCGCCAATGCGCATGGCGCTCTTTTCCGAAGTCAATTGGGTTTGTGCGTCGCGATATTCGTTGGCTTCTTCCGATGTATTCAGCAACAGCGGCTGGCGATGCTCGATTACCCAGGCTGGCACGCCAACCGATAAGCGGCGCGTGCCAATGTTAACTGCTGCGCCACGGTCGTGAGCCTCGCGGAACTCCATCGAGTGGGTTTGCGGATCGTACAAGCCAATGAAGGCCGTGCTAACATCGACAATTTCGCCCAAGCCAGCATACAAGCGCTCTAAGATTTCATCCAAACTAATCGTCGATGTAATCCCTTGACTGATGCGGTTGAGCGTATCCAACTCACGAATCCGGCGTTCGCGTTCGGTAAACAGCATCGCTTTTTGCACTGCTGCCGACGATTGGTTGGCCAATGATTCGAGGAATTGGAGTTGGCCACGGCTAAATGCGTTGGCCTGCGGGCTTTGAATCACAATCACGCCCAATGGCTGATTGATGTTCATGCCATAGGTTTGGCTACCCATCGTAATCGACGCTGCGATCACCGATTCTGGCTCGATGGCATCGGGAATGCCTTCCAGCCGAGGCGAGTAGCGTTCGTTTTGCAAATCGCTCTTGCTGTTGAACATCAATGGGCGTTGCTCAAACAACATCGTTTTAAGGAAGCTGTTGCTCAGCACATGCGAAATCAACGAATACTGCTGGCCATTGCTAAACCCAACCGTCGTCGAGATCATATTGGTTGGTGCATCGTAGAACACGATATAGGCATTATCAGTATTGTAGATTTCGGTCAAGCCCTTCAGAATTGAGCTAGCCAATTCTTCTGGCGAGAGCGTTGCCGTCATCGATTGGCTGATCGATGACAAAATTGCCGCTTCGGTTACTTGGCGTTCGCGCTCAGCAAACAAGCGCGCATTTTCCAAGGCGATTGCGGTTTGGCTGGCGACTGCCTGCAAGAATTGAATGGTTTCGGTGCTGAATGCCCGTGGCAGTGGGCTTTGAATGGTGATAACACCCAAAACCATATCGCCAAGCATAATCGGAATCCCGACCCACGAAGCCATCGGCGTATCGTGGCCCAGCAAGAAGCGCGAGGCGTTGGCGGTTTCTTCGATCGAGTTCAACACAATCGTGCGTCGCCCACGAATAACCCGACTCAGCACACCTTCGGCCAAGGCTTGGGGTTCGAGTCGTTCCTCGCGGCCACCGTTCATCACCACCGGGAAGGTCAAAATGTTATGATCGCTGTCGTAGAGCACAATGAATGAGTGGCGGGTATCAACCACGCTGCTCAAGCGCAAGTGCAATTGGCGCAGCAAGGTTTGCGGATCAAGCGTCGAGGTGATCGCTTGGGTCACATCATTTAATGCTTGCAGCACCGTAATTTGGCGTTCGCGCTCGACAAACAGGCGCGTGTTTTCAATCGCGATTGCCGCTTGGTCGGCCAAAGCGCTCAAGAGTGCAGTATCGTCCTCGTTGAAGTCAGCGCCTTCGCCGGACATCACGCTGAGCACACCCAACAATTCATTCCGATAGACAATCGGCACACCCATAAAGACCGAGAGGCCATGGTCGCGATTGAATTCGACATGTTGCGAGATAATTGGCGATTGACCATCGGTTGCGCTGGTCGTCAGTGGCTTGCGCAATTCAGCGACCGTACCAACCAAGCCCTCGCCGCGTTTAACCCGCAGACTTTGGACAAAATCGGTTGGTAAGCCCAACGAAGCAGCTGGCTGAAGCTCTTCATCGCCAGTAAACAGAATCACGGTTTCGATCTTGAGTTGGCGAGCCACCAAGCGCACCAAGGTATCCAACACTTGGGTTGGCTCGTGAATCGAGCTGAGTGCTTGGCCTGCTTCGAGCAACACCGACAATTCGCCAACCTTACGGCTCAGCACTTGGGCTTGGCGCTCAGTTTCAGCAAACAGACGGGCGTTTTCCAAGCCTTGCGAAATTTGGTTGGCGATCGTTTGGCAGGTTTCAGCATCGCGTTGACTGAAGTTGCGGCCTTGGACCATGTGATCAAGCCCAATTGAGCCAACCACTTCGCCCTTGACGATCAACGGCACCAACATCAGCGATTGAATGCCTAGTTGCTTCGTCGTTTCGCGGAACGATTCGGTCATTTCATGCTCAAGCGGATTGTTGATCACCAATGGGCGGCGATGGCGTTGCATCCAAGGAATCGTGCCATTATTGGCAACCGGAACCTCGATGCTCAGATCGCCTTTGGGGAATTCAGCCCGCGTGTAGCCAACTTGCGCTTCGTAATCGAAAATCACCAAGCGCGCTTGCGAGGCATCGGTCACTTGGGCCATTTCTTCGACGGCCAAATCGTAGAGCACTTGGGTATCGAGGGTTGAAGCCGTCAAATCAGAAACGTGATTGATCAGCGCCAAACGCTCAGCTTCGGTTGCTAGTTGATCCAAACCATCTTGGGTTTGGCTATACAACAGCACGTTTTGCATCCCCAAGGTCACCTGATAGGCCACGTTGATCAGCAATTGCAAATCGCGCTCGTCGAACATTGCTTGCTTGTAGTGTTGCAGCAGTAAAATCCCGAGCGGTTCATCGTTGTTGGTGAGCAATGGCACGCCCATCAACGATTGCGAAAGCACCGTATCTGCTGAAGCAACCCGTGGATGAATATCAGGGTAGGCCTTCATTTCCTCGTCAACCGACTTGAACAGCAACGGCTGGCGATGCTCCAGAATCCACGCGGTTAGCGAGTGCGGCGTAATTGGCGTGGCTTTGGGATAATTGATAATCATGCCACGATCAATGACGAAGCTATGAATCCGCACCGTCAGCTCGCTATCGAAGACGCTGAGATTGAAAATATCAATCGGCAAGAACTCACGCAGAACGTTATACACGCCCTGCATCAATTCATCGGCATTCAAGGTCGAGCTGGTCACTTGACCGACTCGCCGAATCACATCAAGCTCTTTGATTTGGCGATCGCGTTCGTTGAAAAGCTGAACTTTTTGGATCCCCAAACTGATGTGCGAAACCACGTTGGTCAAAAAGGCCACCGTGCGTTGATCAAAGGCGTTCGGCTGATAATCCTGCAACGAGAGCATACCAATTGGTGCGCCGTCGCGGGCAATAATCGGCACGCCAACCCATGAGCGCGGCGATTTGTTTTTGCCCTGGATTGGGTTGGCCATGGGCTGTACGCCCTTTTGCTCCAACTCAGCCTTATTGGTTACATCGGCCAAAATCAAAGGCGCACGATGTTGCACGACCCACGCGCTAGGGCTGCCAACTCGTGGCTTGCCGCGCGGCGTGCGTTCTGCTGGCACGCCTTCTTGCACCGCGTAGCCATCGATAACTTGGTCGTGCTCAGCATCGTAGATCATGGTGTAAAAAACTGGAGCTGCGGTAACTTCTTGCAAGTATTCAGCAGTCAAGCCCAGCATTTCATTCAGATCAAGCGAGGCGCTCATCAACTGACCAATTTGACTGATCGCATCCAACTCGCGAATTTGGCGTTCGCGGTCGCCGAACAGCCGCGCATTTTGCACGGCCAAAGCCACTTGGCTCGCGATCGTTTGCAGCAACTCAGCATCGCGCTCGCTATAAACGTTTGGCTCGTAATGCTGAACTGAGAGCATCCCCACAGCAGTATCATCACGAATCTTCAGCGGCACGCCAACCCACGAACGAACCCATTTATCGGGGTTGCCAAAGCGTTTGATTGTATATTTGCCCTCAATTTCTTGAGGCATATCGCGGAAGACCAACGGCTCAAGTGAATTAACGACGTGAGCCGAAGGCGAATTAGGCAAGAGCTTTTCGCGTTGTTCTTCAATAAAGAACTTACCTTCTTCAACATTCACCCGCAACACAATCTCGCCCACCATGGGATCATAGACGAAACTATAGAAGACATTTAAATCTAAGATTGAGCGCAACGACTCGTACACACCCTTGAGAATTTCCACAAAGTCTAAGGTTGAGTTCGTCAGGCTGCCGATTTTATTGATCAGCGCCAATTCAGCTAAGCGCGATTGACTATCGCCATACAAGCGCGAATTTTCAATCGCCACTGCCAATTGATTGGCAATCGTATCAAGCAAGGCTGCATCGCGTTCGCCATAGCGCCCAGCTTCATTATGTTGTAGCGAAAGCACCCCGCGCACCGTTCCATCACCCAAAAGCAGCGGCACACCAATCCACGAGCGTGGCACATCGGTGCTATTGCCTGCTTCTGAACGCGGCGGGCTATTGCCATCGTTGGAGAGCAATTCGGCGGTCATGTCGTTGAAAAACAGCGTTTCGCGTTGCTTGATAATTCTGGCCATCAACGAGTTTTCGTTAATTGGCCCATTGACGACATCGGGCATAAAGTGTTCGTCATCAATCGCCAACGATTCGACCACGCTATTGCGTTGGGTATCGAATACTGCCAAATAGTACGCCCGAATTGGCAGATTTTCCCGCAGCACGTTATAGACTTCACGCGCCAGATCATTGAATTTGAGACTGGTAGTGGCAGCGCGGCTAATGCGGTTGATAATCGCCAGCTCTGCAATTTGGCGCGAACGCTGATCAAATAAGCGCGCATTTTCGATGGCAATTGCCGCTTGGTTGGCAAAAATTTCCAGCGTTTCGACGGTGCGGCGGGTTGGCGCTTCATGGGTAAACGGATCATCGACCGTCATAATCCCAATTAATTCGCGCTCGGTTGAGTACAACGGCACCAGCAGTTGGTCGCCATCGTGCCAAGCATTCGAATCGTTGCCACGGGTAATGTAGTAGGCACGGCCAATGCGATATTGGGAATCGAGCAATGGGTGCAAGGTTTCAATCGCAATCTCTTCATTGCGCAATTGTTCCAAATCGGAGAGCGCAATCCCTGCGCCAGCCACCGTGCGCATGATTGTTGGATGCACTTGATCAATCAGATTGAACAACACCATGCGATAGCCAGCTGCTTCGGTAACACTAAACGCAATTTGCTCAAGCAGATTGCCAAGCTCCATATCGGCCCGCAGCGCGTTACCAATCTCCAACACTTCATTCAAGAGGCTAGCACGTTGTTGCAACAATTCACGTTGCTTAACTTGCTCTTCGTAGTGTTGAGCATTGCCAATTGCCAATGCAGCTTGGTCGGAAACAGCGCGGACAAAATCGAGGGCAGCGTGATCGAAGGCATAGCCTTTGGTATCGCCAGCGATAATTGCCCCAGCCACCCGATTTTCATACAAAATTGGAGCCATGAGCAACGAACGAACCTCACCCCACTCGACACTATCGTCAAGCGCGGTCACATCGTCATAAATCAAGGCCTCGGCGCGTTGCATTGGTTCGCTCAGCAAGCCATTATTCAGCAATGGCAAGGCCAAAAATCCAGCTTCTTCAGCAGAGCTATAGCCATTTTGGGCAATCACATGCAGCGATTCATCGTCGTTGTAGAGCACGACAATCCCATAGCCACAGCCAGTTGCTTGGCTAATTTCGGTCAACATTGCTGGCAACAATTGCTCAAGCTGTAAGGTCGAAGTTAGCTCGCGGCTAATCCGTTGCAATGCTAAAAGCTCACGCACCCGTTCGCGCAGCACTTCATCGGTAGCCTCGTAGCGTTGAACATTGCGCAACGCTTGGGCTGCTTGGGATGAAATAATATTTAGCAAGCGCTCATCTTCAGCATCAAAACGCCCGATTGTGCCCGAACCAAGCTCCAACGTCCCAATTAACTGATCACCGATCAGCATTGGAACGCCCAAGAATGAGCGGAAGGCCAAGCCACTTGAGGTTTCGTGTGGTCGAATTGGCTTAACAATTTTCTGGCGTTGCAAATCGTCGATGCGCAAAGTTGAGCGATGACGAGCCAACCAGCCAGTCAGGCCCTGATCGATACCATACGAGCCACCCTCGCTGGCGTAATACTGACGCGTGCGGGGCGTGGCAAATTGGCTATTCAGCACTTGGGTTTGCGGATCATAGACGCAAATTTCAAGATCGATATTATCGAAGAGCTGGGCAACACTTTCGCCGATGCTTTCGAGCGCAACTTGCAGGCTTATGCCGGAGGTCAATTTGGCGCTCAACGATTGCAGCACCGAGAGTTCGGAGTTGCGGCGACGCTCATCATTTAACAAGCGGGTATTGCCAATCGCCGTTGCTGCTTGGGCGGCCAAAGTTTGGGCCAAGGTAATTTCGCCGGGGTTGAAGCTACGCACGCGGCTGGTGGTTGTACACAAGAGAATGCCAATTACCCGCTCCTTGAGCAGCATCGGCAGCCCCAAGGCGCTGCGAATTCCCCGCGCTTTGAGCCATGAACGTTGGGCATTAATCCGCGGATCAGTGTCGATATCAACAACTGAGACTGGTTGTTGGGTATCGAAAGCAATTTTCAAAATCGACTCAGGCCGCAACTCGTAGGTTGCCCCAATCGACAAATCGAGCGAGTTTGCTGCATCGTCATCGGTAGCTTGGGCCACCAATTCACAGATTTTGCGCCGATCATCCCAGAGCAATAACAAACATTGCTCGACCCCAAGGGCCAGCAATACATTTTCAGTCAAGCGATTGAGAATATGCGTCAGATCAAGCGAGGAGCCAACCGTCAAGCTATTTTCATACAGCAAATACAATTCGCGTTGACGTTGACGTTGGGCATCGAAGAGCTTGGCGGTGCGCATTGCCAGCGATGCTTGGGCCGCAAATGATTCAAGCAAGGCCAAATCGGCGTTTTGGAAACCGCGATCAGGCTCGATGTGCACCAGCACCAACACCCCAATAACCGCCTCGTCGGCACGTAATGGCGCGGCCATCACCGCAGTAAAGTTAATGCCTTCGGGCAGATTATCGTATTGCTCTTTGGCTTGGCCATAATCGTTGACCAGCATTGGCTTGCCGCTTTGGGCTACCATGCCAGCCACACCCTTGCCAACCTGAATCCGTGCGCCATTCCAATTGGCTGGAAACTGCACAACTTGGCGCAGCTCCAAGTATTGCTGGTTGGAATCGGTCATGTAGACCCCGCCGCCAGCAGCGCCGAGCAATTCGGTGGCTTGAGTGACCAAGGTTTGCAAAAATTCGTCTGCATTTAGCTGTTGCGCCAAGCCCTGCAACGATTCGGTCATTGCGGCGACAGTACGCTCGCGGCGGGCAAACTCCTCTTGCAAGGCCACGCCCTGCCACAACGTCGTTAATTGGGCCAAGAGAACCGTCAATGGCTCTGGATCAAGTGTAACTGGTGCGACTAAAACACCTGGCACCTCGGCAGTGCCAATCGCAAACATCTGCCACCCTTCTGGCAGACGAACCTCACTTCCACCATTTAAAACCCGAGCAGGCAACAACCGATTGGTTGCGCGTTTATTCATGCCCCATGCAGTCAACAACGAACGTTGCTGACCAAGGCGTAAGATCGCCCCTTGAGCAAACAAGCCGCTTTGTTTGAGCAAATCGGCACAGCGCTGCGCGAACGTTGGCAAATCAGGCAATTGCTCACGGGCGAGGTGAGCAATGCCTGTTAACACGTGCCAAATTGCGGTGGAAGGAGGAGAGATTTTCATGGGCGTTTGTGTTCTTTAGGCACAGGCAGTAACTCCTGGCTTAGCGGCCAAATTTCACAGCGCTACGAACTGAACCATCTTGCAGGTTGGGCAATGGGCGCACACTTTCAGCCGTTTCGCTGAGTTCACGGATGTCGTAGAATGGCCCATCGTCACTTTCGAGTACCCCAATTGAAACCGTCATCAGTGGCTCTTGGCGTTCAGTGCCATCGGCGTTTTTGGCCAAAATATAGCCACGTTTGCGGTCGGGATAGCTGTAGTGCAAGCCAATTTCTTGGTCAAAGCGTTCGGCAATCCGCTCCATAATCGCTTTAGCCCGCTCAGGCATCGAGGTAATCAAGAAATCCGGCCCAGTCACTAACTGGCCGATAAATTCCTCTTGGCCACCCAACTCGCTAACGACTTCGTTGATCAACAATGCGCCAAATTTGAGCACATCTTCGCCAACGACCGAGCCATAGACTTGGGTAAACGTATCGAAGCCATTGATATGGACGGTTGCGAGCGTCCAGACTTCGGCGGAGAGCAAGCGGCGCAGCTCTTCGTTGATCAATTCGGCGGTTGGCAAGCCAGTGACTGGATGGGTGCGGCTTTTTTCGCGGGCCAAGGCCAAATTGTTGCGCACCCGCATATGCACTTCTTCAATATCGAAGGGCTTAACAATATAATCATTGGCTTGGACGACCCCAAGCCCTTCGGCTTTATCGCCGCGTTCGCCACGGGCAGTTAAGAAAATGATTGGAATATGCTTTGTACGGGCATTGGCACGCAGTGCTTTTCCAATATCATACCCGGTCATATCGGGCAAATTCACATCAAGCAAGGCCAAATGCGGCGGCGTGCGTTTCACAAGATCGAGCGCTACCTGCCCGCGCATCGCGGTCATCACTTCATAACCTTGCGAGGTGAAGTAAATTTTGAGCAAGCCAGAGATATCGGCTTGGTCTTCGACGACTAAGATGCGTTCTTTGCTCACAGTATCCTCCATCATCGCACGCCGCGTGCGATGCAGCGTTAATCACGGAATTGTTCTGCTGGGTACTCATCGGCAACGCGATCGCCCA
This sequence comes from Herpetosiphon llansteffanensis, assembly GCF_003205875.1. GTDB lineage: Bacteria > Chloroflexota > Chloroflexia > Chloroflexales > Herpetosiphonaceae > Herpetosiphon > Herpetosiphon llansteffanensis. The sequence continues at coordinate 32,168 of NZ_PUBZ01000022.1, read as the reverse complement.
CAGGAATGCGTTGAACGCGGGGATCGCGGTCGGGATAGAAAACTGGTGGGCGGGTGTAAATACCACTCGAAACATTTTTAGGAATGACAGAATGATCATCGCCATAAATCAAGACCGTGCCTGATTCAATGTTGCGGGCTGGATAAATGACAAAGCCTGAGCCAATTTTACAATTATGGCCAATGGCCGAGCCGATGACGGGTAGGCCAACTTCTTCCAAGCGCCCGCGATGGAGCGTCTTGATTGGCTTGCCCAGCAAATCGAAATCGGTACAGGTATTGCCAGCCCCGATAAAGGTATTACGGCCAACGACGCATAACTGCAAACAGGTATTTTGCGCCACCATCGAATTTTCCATCAAGACAGTCATGAACAAGGCGGCCCGGAATGGTAAATAACAACGGTCACTGACCACGCTCAGCATCACTTGCGAGCCTTGCATGATCGTGACGTTATTACCGATCAAGCTATTCGTAATCACCACTCCAGCGCCAATATTCACGTTGTTACCGATTTCAGTTGGGCCTTGAATAATCGCCGATGGGTCGATTGAACAGTTCTTGCCAATCTTGACCACCGGTGATGATGACAGAAAGTGCTTGCGTTCGATAAACGAGCGAAAGCCAATCTTCAACTTCAAACGCCAACTGTTGGCAACCTCTTGCTCCAGCTTCCGACCCCATGCAAACACCCCGAGCGGAGAGTTTGTCATGAAAATATGGACCCAGCTTTCGATTGAACAAAACGCACGAATTGGCACCTGGAATACCAAATCCCCTTGGTTGGGCGCCATATAGCTTGGAATATGGTAGTAGCCCATCTCCATGGCATTGGTATCGATTACCAGCGGTTGTGGATTCGGGACAACGCCGCGAGGGAAATAGTAGAGGTCGGCAATATAATGGTTACCATGCTTGCGAATACCCTCTTGTAATCGCAAAGCATGGGCCGTAATCATCGCATCATCAGCAGCAAAAGCCACTTGGCAAGGTTGCCCAGTGGCGCGTGCCTCAGCGATAAACGTCTCAATGAAATCGCGGTTGAAATAGAGATTATCTTTATGCACCAAGAGTTCATCACTACTTGGTGAAATTTCAGACCAATCGTCTACTTCCGCAACACTTTGGCAGTGGCGTGCAAGCAGATCACGATGTAGCAGCCACAGCGGCTTATTGAGAATCCGCAAATCACGCGCTGGTTCTCCAAAGGGAGCGATAAGCGTAGGATCGCGGAGAACAATCCGTTTCATAACGAGTCCCTGCAGCTCAAGACGTTTCGACCACCGAAACCAACTGGTATCTGCTGGTACTATACTCGGATTTTCACGAATATGGGCAGCAAACAGATTACAGTTGGATGTCTGTGAGCGTCCTGCTCGTCGCCAGCGCACAGATTGGCAGACTTACATCGTCCTAATCTATTGGCTCCTTGTCAATGGCAAACGCACAATATGGGTCGCCATTGCGTGGACTTGCAACTTGTTCGACCTTGAAGTTATGACCGCCGGTCACCCATGTCAAGGCTTCTTCGATAATCCCTTGCGCCAAATAGAAGATCGGGGTGCTATTGCCGCGTCCCCAGAACACTGGTGATTTATCAATGTAATAGAGGAAACGACCCTTTTGGTCTTCTACCCGACTCGGCTGATCGCTGAAGCGGTCAAATGTTTGTGCTACCGCATTCAACACGATCTTCATTTTCATGGTCATGGGCATCAGTTTGAGCGCAAGGTCGGCCATCCCCAATAGTGGGCCAAATTCTTTCAACCCAAGACTAAACGCATACCGTCCGGCCCGCAGTTCCATCCCACGCGCACCCCGTGGACCGAACATTGTTTCGGTGGCTTCGCTGATCGTTGCGAGATCAAAGAACGAAAATTCGCGTTTTAAGTCGTTGGGCGGATAGTTATTGACGAGGTGTTTCATCCCTGCCATATTTAGCAGCGCATTGACCCCCGTGCGGCCCATAACATCTTCCAAACTGAGAAGATACAATCGTGCGATTTTATTGGGGTAGAACAGGCGCTCAAGCTCGTCAGACGTATTGGTGCGCTCTTCTGCCATGAGTAACTCCTTGCACTATGCTGTGAGCTTCGCAGTGGGGCAACACGGCGTGGTTCGGAACGTGGCCCGGCCAGCACGCACATTGTACATTAAGGCTATACCTTCGTCAACACAATGTGCCTTTATAATGCCCCAAATTCACAGTTGCTGTTCACGCTTTGGGCATACCGTCAAGCTAACACGGTTTGCAGGAAACGGCCAGTCCATGAAGCTTGATTCATAGCGACTACTTCCGGCGGCCCAGCTACAACCAGCTGGCCACCAGTGTCTCCACCTTCAGGCCCTAAATCGATCACCCAATCGGCGGTCTTGATCACGTCAAGGTGATGTTCAATCACCACAACGCTGTTTCCTGTGTCAACCAAGCGTTGCACTATCGCTATTAATCGTTCAACATCCGTCCAATACAGCCCTGTTGTTGGCTCATCAAGAATATACAGGGTTCGGCCTGTCCCGCGACGTGCTAGCTCTGCCGCTAGTTTTACCCGCTGCGCTTCGCCCCCCGAAAGAGTCGCCGCTGGCTGGCCTAGGGTCAAATAGCTTAACCCAACCTCAACTAAACTCTCAAGTTTCCGCGCCAAAGCCGGAATACGTTCGAAAACGCTTAAGGCTTGGCCAACTGTCATGGCGAGTACATCAGCAATGGTATACCCACGATAGCGAATATCAAGGGTTTCCCGATTATAACGCAACCCAGCGCATGCGTCGCAGGTCACCGCTAAATCTGGTAAAAATTGCATGGCAATCGTTACCACACCTTCGCCGCGACATTGCTCGCAGCGTCCGCCCTTAACATTAAAGGAAAATCGACTCGCTCCATAGCCCCGCACTTTGGCTTCAGCTGTCCCAGCAAACAATTGACGCAATGCGTCGAAAATACCGGTGTAGGTCGCAGGATTGGAACGCGCTGAACGCCCAAGCGGCGTTTGATCAACCGCAATCACTTTATCAAGTTGCTCGTGGCCTTCAAGGCTGCGATGCCGACCCACTGCTAGCCGGCTGCCATGCAATTCGTTGGCCAGCCGTGGGTAGAGAATCTCATGAATAAAGCTCGATTTTCCCGAACCAGAAACGCCAGTAATCGCAACCAAACAGCCTAACGGAATCGTTATATCAAGATCTTTGAGATTATGCTGCTTGGCTCCACGTAGCAGTAGTGTAGCATGGGTTGGCTTTCGCCGTGTTTGAGGCACACCAAGCTGGCGTTGGCCAACCAAATATTGGCCAGTTTGCGAATTGGGCTGGGCCATCAGTTGTTCAACTGTGCCACTCGCAATAATATGCCCACCCTGCAAGCCCGCCGTCGGCCCAACCTCAACCACCCAATCCGCCGCCGCAATTATCGCTGGGTCATGCTCAACCACCAAAACCGAATTACCAAGGTCGCGCAGTTGTAATAATGTTTGTAATAAACGCGCTGTATCGCGTGGATGCAAACCAATCGACGGCTCATCCAACACATACAAAACCCCTGATAATCCAGCTCCAATATGGGTGGCTAACTGAATCCGTTGCGCTTCACCACCAGATAAGCTATCAGCAGTACGCGCCAAACTCAAATATTCTAACCCAACATCACGCAAAAACTGTAACCGCAAAACCATTTCACGCACAATCGGAGCCGCAATTTGCCGATCGCGCTCGCGCCGCAATGTGTTGGGCAAGGCACTCAGCCAGGCAAAACAAGCCTCAAGCGATAATGCTGTAATTTGATCAATCGCCCGCCCTTGTAGTGTAACTGCCCGCGACTCTGGTCGCAAGCGCGAACCTTCACATGCAGAGCAAACCGTGCCTTGGCGATAGTGGCTCAAGCCTGCGCGCTCTTGTTCGCTTGCCTGTTGCCAATGTTGGCGCAACCAACCAAGCAAGCCAGGCCAAGCCGCCAATTGACGGCGCAAGGCCTTGGTTAAAGGCAATTGCTCAGCGCTTGGCAGCGTACCTTCGAGCCATAAATCTAACGCCCAGCTAGCCATTGTGTCAACAGGCTGTTCGAGATCGATGGCTAAAGCGTCAGCTACAGCCTGAATTGTTTCTTCCCAATATTGTTGGTTGGTCGTAGTGCTGGTGCGCAGTGGGTTCAAAAGCAATTCGCCAAGAGTTTGCGCTGCGTAGGATTGTAACAGGTTTCGATCAAAATCATCAACTGTACCCAAACCATCGCAAACTGGGCAAGCACCATGCGGGCTGTTAAATGAAAAAATCCGTGGCTCCAACGCTCCGCTTGCCAATGGCCCATGCTCTGGGCACGCAGCATGCTCGCTATAGCGCATCTGTTGACCATCGATCGGCTGAACCAGCAATACGCCAGAGCCTGTTTTGAGCGCGGTTTCAACCGAATCGCTGACCCGCACCCGATCAGGATGGTCGTTCAAACTGATGGCTTCACTGTGGCGAATAATCAAACGATCAATCACCACCTCGATACTATGCGCCGCATGATGATCTAAATCGATCTGATCATCAAGGTCAACAATTGCCCCATCGACTCGCACCCGCACAAAGCCAGCCCGCCGCGTTTGCTCCAAAACCGTCGCATGCGAGCCAATTTCCTCGTTGACCAATGGCGCTAAAATCATCAAGCGCGTGCCATCGGGATAGCCCAAAATCTGATCGACAATTTGGCTGGCGGTTTGCTGCTCAATCGAGCGGCCACAAATTGGGCAATGCGGCTTGCCAATTCGCGCATACAGCAAGCGTAAATGATCGTAAATTTCGGTGATTGTGCCAACCGTTGAGCGCGGCGAACGATTGATCGTTTGCTGGGCAACAGCAATCGCTGGCGCTAAACCACGAATGCTATCGACTTCAGGCCTCGGCAATTGGCCCAAAAATTGGCGGGCATAGCTCGAAAGCGATTCAACATAGCGGCGCTGGCCTTCAGCATAAATCGTATCGAACGCCAAGGTCGATTTGCCAGCTCCCGATGGCCCAGTAAAAACCACCAATTTGCCTTTGGGAATGGCTAAATCGATATTTTTAAGATTATGCTGGCGTGCGCCAACAATCTGAATCTGGTCAATTTCAGCCATAACCGCTTCCTCTAAATCCGCTTTAATCGAATCAAGCCGCCTGAACGGGGTTGGTTGGTTGGCAACCAGACTGGCCGCAAATCTTGATTGGGCACAAGTTGCCAATCGTAATTGGCGAGTAATTCGCGGATAACCAAGCGCATTTCGATTTGGGCCAACGCCAAACCAATGCAAATCCGTGGGCCGCCGCCAAAACCAACCAAACTATAGGCTTGCTTGCCCTCACTGAAGGGCGCTGCAAAACGATCGGGATTGAACTGGGTTGGATTATGCCACAAACTCGGCATCTGGTGAGTATAGACCGATGAGTACATTGCCAACCAGCCTTGCGGCACATGATAACCAGCATACTCAAAGGCTTCAACCACGCCGCGAAAACCACCAGGTGCGGGCGGGTGTAAACGCTCAGCCTCGCGCAACACATGATCAAGCAAACTATGTTTATTAGTACTTATTTCTTGGCGCAAACGTTGCAGAATTTCAGGCTGCTGGGCCAATTCAAGGCAAATCCAAGTCAGCAACGAAGCAACTGTATCGTGGCCAGCCCACAGCAAGAGCAATAATTCACTGATTAATTGATCGTCAGTTTGATTTGGGTCGGCGTGCAAGAGCAAACTTAAACTATCCAACGCATCAGGCTGCAAGCTCAAACGCCGCAACTCGATGAGATAGCCCAAGCTTTGGCGCAAGCGTCGCCCAGCCTGTTTGGCCCGATAATAGGGCGTGGCCGGAATTGGGTAGGGCACTGGAGTAAACAAGCCAGCAGTAAAAGCCGCAAAATCGTGGTGCAAGGCCTTGGCAATGGGGTCTGGCGTGCGACCACAAACCACCAACAAGGCCACATCAAAGGCTAAAGCTTGCAAACGCTCCAATAAACAAACTTGATCGGCAGCGAGCCATGTTTGAATTTGGGCTTGAATCAACTGCTGAATCTGTGGTTGCAATTGTTGCAGCGCCGCATGGGCAAAGGCAGGCTTGAGGATATGGCGTTGCTGATCGTGCTGTTGGCCATCAGTTAATGATAAGCCGCCGCCGATCAGACGCAGCATGGCGCGGCCCCAACCAGCGCGCCACGAAAAATGCTGGGTTGCTTGACTGAGTATAAAGTGATTGCCCGCTGGCTCCAATAAAACAACACAAGGCCGACCCAAAAGATGGGTCGACCAAATCGGGCCATAGCGTTGAGCGCGTTCTTGGGCAAATTGCAATGGGTCAGCGGCCCACTCACGAATCTCGCCAATTAGCGGAAGCCCAAACGAACCAGGCGGACAGCCAGCAGGAGGAGCTAAGCGTCGTTTCACGGTTTAGCGCATAAACTTCAACCCAAAGCGCCAAACCAAACCCAAGCCAATCAAGGCCACGCCCAGCCATAACCACGAAGTTGAGGTTGATGGGCTGCTGGTGACAGGCAAAGCAACCGGAGCAGGTTTGACCACACCGGTATCAGGCAAGGTTACTGGTGACATTGGGGTAGCGGTAGCCGGAACCATGGTTGCGCTTGGCAAGGCGGTTGCGGTTGGGGCAATCGCGGTTGCTTCAAGCGTTGCAGTTGGCTCAAGTGTTGGCGCAATTGCGGTTGGTTCAGTGGTAACCACCGGAGCCGCCGTTGCAGGTAAACGAGTTGCCGTGGGTAAGGGTGTTTCTGTCGGCAGCGGTGTAGGCGTTAATGTTGGACGAGGTGGTTGAGCCAAGCTACTTGCAGCTGCTGGCTGGAGCAACACCAAACTGAGCACTCCGAGCATAACGACAGCAAACAAGCCAGAGAAACGACGAAACATAAGCAACCTCTCGACAAAACTGATTTGATGATTCAATTGAACGTTTCGGCGGGCATAGCAGCATTATAGCAGCATGAATGCCGCAAACCTATCAATCGTTGGGTGTTTTGCAAAGAGCCTAGCCACGGCGAATTCTTGCACTAGGCTTGGCTACTACTTGGAATAATCACCACGGCCAGTTGTACATCGTCGGGATTAATTGCCTGCTCGCTATAGAATTTACGGGCAGCCTCGCTGGTTGCCGATTGCCAGCAGCGTTCAGCCGCCAAGACAATTTTGTCGACTCCTTGAACTGCGGTAAAGCTGGCAAAGGCCATTGGAGCCTCGCTCGGCGCAGCGCCAACGATCGCTGGCGAAGCAAGCACATCAACTTGTTCTACGCCCAACGCGGCATAGGCTTGGGCAATTTCGGCCTCAACATCTGGGGTAATTTCGCCATGCGGCGCTGTATGATAAACCGTTGTAGTCAAAACAAAACCTGGCGTTGTGCCAGCTAAATTAAGCGCAGTCAAACCAACCAACGCTGGATCGACAGCACCAGCTTGATCAAGAGCAATCAGAAACTTCACAACACGCCTCCATCAGCGGATAAAACAACGATAGTTCATCAGTATTATAACAATCGTTGGGCGTAGAAGTTAGGGCAAAACACAGAGCATAGAACATAGAACATAGAGCATAGCTGCATTGGCTCATTGGATTGGCAACAAGGAGCATGCCCTCACCCCCAGCCCCTCTCCCACTGAACGCGGGCGAGGGGAGCGCTGACGGTGTGGTTCCCCCTCGCCTCGCGGGCGGGAGAGGGGGCTAGGGGGTGAGGGGATCAAAACATGGTTAACGTGATGAACCAGTACAATTTTTGCCTTCTGAATTTCGTCATTCATCCCTCACCCTTCATCCTTCATCCCTTACAAAAGCCTAGCGCAATTCGCGTTTGAGAATCTTGCCAGTGGCGCTGATGGGCAATTGTTCGTGGAATTCGACGATGCGTGGGTATTTGTAGGCGGCGAATTGATCGCGACACCAAGCCACAACTTCTTCTTCGGTGGCCTCGGCTCCTGGTTTTTTGACGATAAAGGCCTTGACTTCTTCGCCAAGTTTTTCGTCGGGCACGCCCAGCACGGCCACCAACGAAACTGCTGGGTGGGTCATCAGTACTTCTTCAATCTCGCGGGGATAAACATTGTAGCCACCACGCAAAATCATATCTTTCTTGCGATCGACGATTGAGAGATAGCCATCTTCGTCAATCGTGCCAACATCGCCGGTATAGAGCCAGCCATCTTGAATTGCGGCGGCGGTTGCATCGGGGCGTTTGTAGTAGCCCTTCATCACGTTATGGCCGCGAATCAGAATCTCGCCTTTTTCGCCTGCGGCAACTGGATTACCAGCATCATCGACGCAGCGCACTTCAACGCCCCACACTGCTTGGCCAACCGTGCCTGGCTTGGAGGGCAAATCGATATGATTGAAGGTCGCAATCGGTGAGCATTCCGAAAGCCCATAGCCTTCGAGCACCCGCACCCCGAACACTTCTTCAAATTGGCGCATCACTTCGACGGGCATTGGCGCACCGCCCGATGAGGTCAGGCGCAAGTTGGCAGCAATTGGTGTGGGATCGATCTTATTGGCGGCGATATATTGCAAGAGTGCCCAAAACATAGTTGGCACGCCCGTCCAGAGATTGACTTTATCGCGCTCCATCACGGCCAGAACTGTGGCTGGCTCGAAACGGGGCAGCAAGGTCAGGGTTGCGCCAGCAAAAATATTGGCATTCATCTGGGCGGTTTGGCCTGTTGAGTGGAACAGTGGCAAGGTAATCAGCACCACATTTGAGCCATCGAGGCTATTATCGAGAATTGGCCATGCCAAATCGCGGGCAACCATAGCATTGAAAAACATATTGGCGTGGCTGAGTTCAGCGCCTTTGGGCTGGCCTGTTGTGCCCGAGGTATAGAAAATTACCGCCGTATCGTCGGCTTTGGTGGGGTAGGTGGTAAAACTTGGGGCTTGGTTGTACATCAATTGACCCAAAGTTTTGACCCCTTCGATGGGCGATGGTGCAGCAGGATTGACGGTTAGCACGATCATGTGCTCGCAGTTTGGTGCTTCATCAAAGCCAGCTTTGCCCATTTGGCCCAACGGCAACTCGGCAGTGCCCTCAAAACAGAAGAAGGCCTTAGCATCGCAATCGTTGAGGTGATAGGCGATTTCGCGCGGCTTCAACATAATATTCAAACAGATGATCACTGCGCCAACTTTGAGCGCAGCATAATAAACCATTGGAAAATAGGGCAAATTGGGGCACGACAGCGCCACATGATCACCTGGCTTGATGCCAAGCGCCAGCATGCCATTGGCAATTTGGTTGGTCATGGCATTCAACTGGGCATAATTGAAACGCATATCGTTGAAAATGAGGGCAGTGCGGTTGGGGCGCTTGCGGGCGTGATCATCGAGCATTGTGGCCAAATTGAGCGTCGTAGCCGTCTGGGGAATCATCAATGAAACCTCCTAAAAAGCCCACTATAGAAAAAATCTACTACCGCACTGCCGAAACCTTAGTTTGTCAGAGCCGCAGCAATTGTTGATTCAATTTCGCGAATGTCAAAGGGTTTGGTGAGATAGCGCCAGCAGCCCGCTTGAAGCGCTCGATCGCGGTCGTGGCTATGCGCCCGTGCGCTCACGCCAGCTACCCGCAGTTGGTTGTGCTGGGGATGCTTGCCTAAGTGTTGTAGAAATTCAAAGCCATCCATCTCTGGCATCATCATATCCAGCAAAATGAGGTTTGGCAGCTTGGATTGATTCAAAAGCCAATTAAGCGCTTCCCGCCCATTGGTGGTTTCCACAATCTCGCAATCGGCATAATCCTCGAGAATTTCGCGCAAAATATCGCGGTTGTATGGATCGTCTTCGACCAGCAGAAAAACTGGTTTGTTCATGGAGTATCCGATTCCTTCAACGGGGCAAACCGTTGGACTTCAGCAACCAGCTTACGCATACTGAGGGTATGTTTGGTCTGAATGGCTTGCGCAGCTTGGCGCAATTGGCGAATTTCATCGTTGGTTAAATCGCGTGCCGTCACAATAATCACCGGAATATTGCGCGTTTCAGGATTGGCACGCAGTCGTTCGAGCAGTTGAAAGCCATCAACCACAGGCATCATCAGATCAAGCAAAATCAGTTGGGGATAATTGCCTTGTTGAATCAGATCAAGAGCCGCAGCGCCATCATACGAGGCTTGGGTCAGATAGCCATGCTCCTGCAACGTTGCACACAGCAGTTCGGCCATATCATAATCATCATCAACAACAAGAATAAAGCCCGATTGGGTTTGCACCCCAAGCAACTGGCGAATAATCCGAATCAGAATTTGGCTATCAATTGGCTTGACAACATAAGTGGAGACACCAACCCCTGGTAGCTCATTGTATAACGAAGCGTCGCTTGCGATCAAGACGGGAACTTGGGCTAAATGGTCAATTTCGCGCAAGGCCGCCAGCGTTTCCCAGCTTTCGCTATTGGGCATCACCAAATCAAGGGTAATTGCCGCTGGCGAGTGCTGTTTGGCCCAGGCCAATGCACTATGGCGATCGGCGGCAACAATCACCTCGAAGCCAGCAGAGTTTAATTGTTCTTCGAGTTGCAGCGCCAAATGGTGATCGTTTTCGATCACCAGAATTGAGCGGCGCATACCTTGGTTGAGCCGTACTAGCTGCGCCCCACGGCTCACTGGCAATATTATTGTAAAGCTGCTACCTTGGTCTTCGCCGGCACTGGTAGCCCAAGTGCGACCACCATGCAACTCGACCAACTGCTGAACAATTGACAAGCCCAAGCCAGTGCCGCCAAAACGGCGAGTCGAGCCACCCTCGACTTGATAAAAACGATCCCAAAGTTTCAGCAAGGCCTCTGCTGGCACGCCAACCCCGTTATCGTTAACCTGAACTAGCACATATTGGCCAGCTAACATCGGCGGCACTTCGGTATCTAAAGCTTGGGCCAACCATTCAACTTGGCCTTGTTCGTTGATGCTCAGCGTTGTTGAAACCAACGTGATCGTGCCTTGCTCAGGCGTAAATTTAATTGCGTTACTCAAAAGGTTAACTACTGCTTGGCCAATCCGCTCAGGATCGATCATCAGCAAGGGCAAATCGTCGCTTAATTGCAACATCAGAGTTTGATTTTTCTCGCGAATCATCGGTTGCAACAAGGCCACTTGCTCTTGCAGCAGGCTATTGATCAAAGTGGTTTGGCGTTGCAACTCGATTCGGCCAGCATCAAGCTTGGCAATATCCAGCAGATCATTGACCAAACTCAGCAACCGCTGGCCGCCCGTGCGAATGCCATCAATTTTGGTGGTATGCCATGGCGTAAGCACTTCGGTGCGACGTTTGAGCAACAGCTCGCTATAGCCCAAGATTGCGGTCAGCGGCGTGCGCAACTCGTGGCTCATATTCGCAACTAATTCTTCTTTGAGCCGATCAAGCTCTTTGCGAGCGGTCAAATCGCGGGCGACCAGCACAATCCCCTCAATGCTGCCATCGCTAGAACGCAATGGCGAGACGCTGACCTCGTGAATAATTGGCACACCATCGGCGCGAGGCAAGGCAACCTCAACATCGCGCACAGTTGTGCCAGCCAAGGCTTGTTGCACCGGATGTTCATCGAAGCCAAGCACATTGCCCTTGGCAGTACGCCAAACCAAGGTCGTCGAAAGAAAATCGAAGTGGCGGCCAGCAAAGAATTGCGAGCCAGCCTCGTTGATCCGCGTTTGATGGCCACGGCTATCGTAGCCAACCACAATATCGTCGATGCTATCGAAACTGGTTTGTAGCTCGTTGGCTTGCTGCTTGAGCAAATAAAAGAGTTGAATATTTTCGAGCCATGCGGCCAAACGATCGGCTACTTGGCGCACAAACAAAGTTTGGTCGTGGTCGAGCAGGCGTTCGGGCGAATCAGAGGCCGCCGAAATTAAGCCAACTGCTTCATCTTGAATTTTAATTGGCACTGCCAGATACGAATAGAGCGTAAACGGCTCAAGTGTTTCGCGTACCTCGCTGGTCAGATAATTTGGATGGCGTTGCTCAGCTGGCACATTGAAAAGCTCGACCACTTGGGCACGTTGCATAAAAATTGGCGAATACAGGCCATTATCAATTCGAAACTGAACGCTTTGCACCATTTGATCGATGTAGGCTTGGCGACTTGGCAATGAATGATATGAAGCCATCACATCGAGAAACTCTTCGCGTGGCGGCGGAAAACGCAGGGCAATGCTGCACCATGTATTCAACACATTACCCACCGTTTGCGCCACAAACGTATAGGCTTCAGCAGGAGTTGGATTGGTGACCAAATAATCGCTAATTTCGCGCAACACCCGCGATTCATTGATGCGCACGCCCAAAATACTGTTAATAATTGATAACTGATTGGTATTGAAACTCAATTCATGATTACTTTGCAGCAGTTGACTACCTTTATCTTCGATTTCATGAATTAAATGCTGTTGGGTACGCCAAAAACGCAGCGTAACAATCATCGAAACCACAATCAAGGCCGAAAGTAAACCAATTGAGGCCAGTTTGATCCAGTTGTAGGTATCGATTTGGGCGCGATAGCCATCGGAGCGTTCGCGCAACTGCGTGCGCAAGATATTCGTGGTATCAATCACCGCTTCGATTTGCGGGCGACCTTGCTCAAGGGTCAATTCGGCCAAGAGCATATCTTGTTTGGCCACCGAATCAAGCACAGGCCGATAGGTATTCGTGAGCCATTCGTCAATTTGCTGCACAACCTGCGGCAAGCTCGCATCAGGCGGGTTGACGGCCAAAAATTCAAGGCCTTCAGTCACAATCGCTTGCTGTTTTTGAATCTCGTTATAGAAAATCTCCGAGCCAGTAGTGGTATAGCCGCGCAAATTATTGTGCAACGCCAACAAGGCAATATGCACCTCGTTTAAGCGCACCCGATAGCTCAGCAAAGATGCATCGCGAGCGCTCAGCCGGTTCATGCCAAACGTCAAGAGCGTTGATGCAATCAGCAATACAACGACTAAGACCGCTTGGATACTCATTAACCAGACAAAGCGTGAGCGCTGTTGGGCCGAGCTATACGGGGTTGCAATCACGAGTTATCGTCCTTTCCACACAGGTGGGCGTTTTTGCAAAAAGGCCTGAAAGCCCTCAAAGCCATCCTCGCTATTAAAAATTTCGCGCTGGAATTCAGCTTCGCGGCGTAGCGCATCGGCAAAGCTTTGATCGTTTTGGGCTGCCAGCATGGCCTGTTTGCCCCTAGTTAACGCCAAAGGAGCCTGTGCTGCAATCGTTGCAGCATAAGCTTGCACATCGTTGGCAAAATTTGCTTCATCAAAGACCGCATTGGCCATACCCCAAGCCAAAGCACGTTCGGCCTCAACCATCGCCCCAGTCAACATCAGTTCCATGGCGCGGCCAAGGCCAATCAAGCGTGGCAAACTATAGGTCCCACCACCATCGGGAATTAAGCCAACTTTGATAAAGATTTCTGAGAAGCGGCCTTTGCTTGATACCAAGCGCAAATCGCAGGCCAAGGCCAAATCCGAGCCAATGCCAGCGGCAACGCCATCGACAGCGGCAATAACTGGCCACGACGATTGACGAATGCTCAACAAGGTTGGGCCATACGATTCGGTTAAAACGCGATATACATCATTTGGCGTGCCACCAGATTGCAAGGCCGCCATAATATCGGCCCCTGATGAAAACGCGCCACCAGCGCCAGCAATCACAATACAACGAGTGCCATCATGTTCGCAAGCCTCGATCGCTGCCCGCAGCGCATCCATGGTTGGTTGGTCGACCGCATTGCGGACTGCTGGGCGATTAATCGTGAGGGTCGTTACATTGTCGGCTTTGCTAATCAGAAGCGTGTCAGTCATTGACGATCTTCCTTTGTGCTAAAGAACGGTGGTGCCAGCGAGGAACGGCTGTAGTTTGGCCTAATCATAGGCCATCTTACGCAGAGCGTCAACGCAACCAGCCACCACAAAAAATGGCGATTCCGTTATAATACTCGGTTGGTACTCAGTTTTGGCTGAACCACCCGATTGCTTCTAGCTTGGAGTTGCCATGACACGCGCATTACTGGCATTGGAAGATGGACGCACCTTCTGGGGGCGGGCTGTCGGCGCACGCGGCGAACGTGCAGGTGAAGTTGTGTTCAATACCAGCATGACTGGCTACGCTGAAATTTTAACCGATCCGTCGTATCGCGGTCAGTTAGTGACCTTAACGGCCTCGCATATTGGCAATTATGGCATTGATCAGCTTGATCTTGAGGCTGCTACGCCTTGGGCCGAAGCGCTGATCGTGCGTTCCTTTACCGAGCGTCCTTCCAATTGGCGTTCCAGCGAATCGCTCAGCGAGCTGCTAGCACGGCGCGGTGTAATGGCAGTTGCTGATCTTGATACGCGAGCCTTGACGCGGCATATTCGGGCAGCAGGCGCAATGCGCGCTGTGCTCTCAACCGAAGACCTTGATCCAGCAAGTTTGGTCGCCAAAGCGCAAGCTATTCCAGTGATGGAAGGCCGCGATTTGGCCAGCGATGTTGGTACGCAAACCAGCTACGAGTGGCACGAAGGCACGCCAACTGATTTCACTACCTTGCAACTGGCGCTGCCTGAAGAAGTGCAAAGCCGCCATGTCGTTGTTTACGATTTTGGAGTCAAACGCAACACCCTGCGCCGCTTGGTCGACCTTGGCTGTAAAGTGACAGTTGTGCCAAATCGCACCTCTGCTGAAGCGAGCTTGGCCTTAAAGCCCGATGGTGTGTTGATTTCCAATGGCCCAGGCGACCCAGCCACCTTGGATTATGCAGTTGATACGATTCGCAATTTAATTGGCCAAGTGCCAGTCTTTGGCATTTGCTTGGGCCACCAATTGATTGGCCAAGCGCTTGGTGGCACAACCTTCAAACTGCCGTTCGGCCATCACGCAGGCAATCACCCAGTCTTCGATACCAGCACCGGCAAGGTGCGCATCACGGCCCAAAATCATGGCTTTGCCCTCGATCCTGCTAGTTTGCCCAACGATGTTCAGGTGACCGAAGTTAGCGGCAATGATCAGACCTGCGAAGGCTTGCAACACCAGAGCCTGCCTGTTTTCAGCGTGCAATATCACCCTGAAGCTGGGCCTGGCCCGCACGATGGCGATGAGCACTTCCGACGCTTTATCGCGCTCGTTGATCAACAACGCAACTAAAAAAACTATCAGCTTAACGAAACTCCGCGCTGATTGTAGCTAATCAGCGCGGATTTATTTTTAATTCGTGCTTGAAACTGAACCTTTTGGCCCAGCCCTCAGTATAGTTGAGCAAGCATGCATGAGGGAAAGCTCCGATGAATTCATCTGTTATGACAGAATTTCAGCAATTGCACAGCGAAACACTCGAATCATTGCATAGTCGTTATCACGCAATGGTGCTCCGAACTGCCTATTTAATCTTGGCAGATTGGGGTCATGCTGAAGATGTCGCCCAAGAGGTCTGGATGCGGGTTAATCGGGCTTTGGTGCGCTTTGACCCTGAACGAGGAGCATGGTCAACCTGGCTGCACCATATCACGGTAAATTGTTGTTTAAGCACCCGCAAACGGCTAAGCCGCTGGCTGGGCGAACAATTACGACCTGAGACAGAACAACCGCAAGCGACGACCCTTGATAATTTGTTACGCAGCGAGGAGGAGCAAGTTATCTGGAACGCCATTAGCAACTTATCGTTGAAATTGCGCAGCGTGATTGTGTTGCGCTACTTTCACGACCTAAGTTACGAACAAATTGCAGCCATCTTAGAATGCCCAATTGGCACAGTGCGGTCGCGTTTACACACTGCCCATACCCAACTACGCAACCACTTGGAGGATGTATGAACCCTGATCTAGCGGCAGTGCTTGATTATCTTGATCAGCGTTTTGGCACGAACGATCGTCAAGCCTTTGAACAACGCCTTGATCAAGAGCCACAACTGCGCGAATTACTTGAAAAAACCAAAACCATGCAACGCAACTTACGCTCGATCTTTGGTCAGAGCGAGCGTTTGGCTGCGCCAAGCCATAACATCCAGCGTTTATCCAAATTAAGCACCTACAGACATACCCTCAACGCGTTGTTGATTGTTGTCGTGTTATTGGGCGGCATGTATTTGGCCAAACGCACCAATATCTATCCACCACTCAACCAGGATGCGCTTGCTTTAGCCATGGCCGATCAAGCAACGGCTACGCCCGAGCAGCAATTACTGTTAATCAAAGGTGTTGATCACGAGCAAAATCATTTTGTGCGCGCCATGCACGCTGATCAGCAAATGTGGCAAGCAAATAATGTCGAGGCATTAATTATCGCCAATAACGGCGATCGTTTTGAGCTGAGCAGAAATCAATCACACTATTTGCTAAGCCGTAAAAGCAGCGACGAGCAACCAATTTGGCAACAATCGCTGCCTTATGAACCAGATTCGAGCACAATCGTTGGTTTGTATAGTAGCCCCGATCAGGCTGAGCTGTATCTCACTGCCCATGCTCCAAGCCAAGCAAATCAAACAGCCAATCTTAATCAAGCCCTAAACATCATTCCAAAACAGCAACATAGCTCACAACAGCAATTATTTGCCATGAGAGTACCCGTCGAAAGTTATCCAAATTCGAGCTCCGATATACCCAATTCGGTCGCAGGCTCGCAGAGTGAGGCCACCATCAGTCCAATTACCGATACAGTCGATGCTTTAATCATCGAAATGAGGGAATCGGCGGGCCAAAGCCCAGATGTACCCCCAATGAGTACCCAACACCTGATTATTGATGGCAACAGCGGCGCAATCAAACCAGCAATGGCTGAATGTACATGTCGTTATCTGGAGAGCAATCGCATCTTGTATCGTTATGATCAAGCATTTCCCTCGAGCGATTATCTCGATTATGAAATCTCCCCAGCCAACCCCAATTTGCTCACGATTTTTACCGCAGATCAACAGGTGTTGACGTATGACCTTCAGCAACACAAAACCATCAATACAACCAAGCTGGAAGTTGCGCCACAACTCAACCAAAATCTGCATCGATCAATGCAATTTGGCATATTTGGCCTCGATAGTTCGGATAAACCCAACCTTTCCACCATAACCGATGTTCAAATCAGTGGCAATCAACAAACGATTATCATTCGTGATAGCGATGTGTATAGCACAACCTTCTATGGCTTCGATCGTCAGAGTGGCAAGCAAATATGGCAGAATTCGCTCTTGCACCCAATCGCTAGTTTTACCACCAATTGGGATGGCTCAATGGTCTATGCAATCGCTGCAAACCCAAGTAGCTTTCAAAGCCATAGCACGCTCTACACAGTGAGCGCGAGCGATGTGGGCTTGACCAAATATGAACAGCAACAGCTAGAGGAAATTCACATGATCTACGATTTTTGAAGACCCGCTGCTCACCTCAAGCAGCGGGTCTTGCATCCTTGCTTAGTTTTTAATCACCAGCGGCGTATGAATGGAGTAGAAACTAGCGTCATTTGGCACAGTGGCGCTAGCATCAACTCCATTGTGCTCGGCCTCGCGATTGTTAACATTATCGATTGCGCGGCTGCGAAAATCGTAGCGATGATCGGGCTGACCAATAAATGCTGGTGCACTATTGGCTGGCACCACTGTCCAAACAGACCATTGGCCATCAGCTTGGTCGCGCACGCTAATTTCAATTTGGCGCACGCCGCTGCCAACATCGTTGCTGCTTAAATTCAGCCGAATCACGCCCGTTGGCTCAACGGTGGCACTGCTAATTGTTGAGCTAGGCGGGCTAGCATCAACTTGCCAACTGAGGCTGCGGGTCGCTTCCAAATTGCCAGCAGCATCACGGGCGGCATATTCCAAAGTAAAGTTGCCACCGCCAGGCGTAAAGGTCAACATACTGCCTGCATCTTCTTCCCAAGCGCTGCCATTCCAGCGCCAGCGAATACTGGCAACGCCCGAACCACCATGATCATCAGCAGCGATGGTCATTTGGGCATTCGGGGCAAAATAGTTGCCATAGCGCATGGCTCCAGCCCCGATATTAACCGGAATTGGGCTGAAATCGTTACTGCCTGGCGTTTGCCAATCGTAGCTCAACACCGCTTGCGATGTACGCTCAAAATATTTGAAGCCAAGCTGATGCTCGCCAGCGCTCAGCCAACGCTCGCCAATCACCTCGCGCTCAGGGTGCAGGCCATGCGCCTCAGCAACCAACTCCTCATCAATCCAGAGCCAAGCGCCATCATCCGAGGTTAGGCGAAAGCGATAGTTGCCAGCAACCGGAACGACAAAACTACGGGTTTGGCGCACGATAAAGCGATCATTTTGGCCAAATAAGCCACCATCGCCTAAATCTAAGCGCGTGCCGCTCCAGCCAAAACTGCCCAACAACGCTCCTTCGGGAATCGAAAGTGGGTTGGCGGTGCGGGCTAGAAAATCATCGGGAATCGCGCCCAACTCATAGACCAAGGCCTGTGGTTGCCAATCGTTATAGATCAACGATTGCGGTGCGTCGTTTTCAGGATTGATGGTGATGATTTGGTTGGCTTGGTTTTGGCTAAAGTAACGCACATATTCTTGGACAAGCCCAGCGCGTAGGGTTACTTGGCGTGGGCTGGTGGTGTGATTGCGGAAGCGGATATAGCCAACCAAATCGCGGGCCTCGCCGGGCGCAAGATCGCCGCCAATGCTCCAGCGCCATGGATAGCCGCCAGTATCGCCAGCGCAGGCCATCGTCAAGCCATCGCCGCCAAGCACCACCCGAAAACGGCCTGATTCTTTGGGATAGCTCGGGTAGCCATCGTTGCCATTGCCGATAAAACACTCGCCTTCGTCGTAGGTGTAGCCAGTTGTGCTATCGCTGAGGCTGCCAGCGTCGGGAGCTTGGGTTTCCAACGTCACATTGCCGGTGTTACGTACCCGAAAGGTTACTTTGAGCAATTCGCCACCAGCCAAGGTTGTGCGATCATAATTGACTGCTTCGAGCGCAACGTCGACTTGGGTATCTTGCTTGACCCAGCGCACCGTATCGAAAATCACCTTGCGCTCGGCGCTCAACGGCTCGCTGGTCAAATCGGTTAAGTGCACTTCGACCGGCACACCAGAAAGCGCCAATGGGCTAGTCGTAATTTCAATCCACTCGGTGGTGGTATCTTGGCTCAACACCCGCTCGTCAATTTGCACGCCATTTTGCCAAACGGTGTAGCGGGCGCTTTGGGTAGCATTCAACCCACCACAATTTTGCGGCACATGGGCAAAAATCCGATAATTGCCAGCCACAATATTCGCATTACGCCAACGACCACTATTGCTACTTTCCAGCGGATCGTTGGTGGAGTAGGTGTAGAAAATATGGCCGCCATCACCACAAGCAGCTTCGTACCATTGAGCCGCCGAGCGGGTAAAGCTCGATTCAAGATCGTCGATCGTCATATCGCCGTTGTCGGGAGTGCTGCTCAAGCGCGATTGCACCCGCGAACGGATTGTTGGCAATAAACCATACAAATTATCGCCAGGGCAGGAAGTATAGCCTACCGGATTATTAGCCACATCGCGGTGGCCACCAATATTCGGTGTAATCGACCCAGGATTACCACAATAGCGTGAAATATCGCAACCATAATAATAGGCCCGACCAAGCGGATCGATGCCGCGTTGTTCAGCTTTCCAAGCCAATAATTCGACCAAGCTATTTTGGGCGGTGCTGGTTGGCGGCACGCTGGCATAGGTTCCAACCATCGAAACACCCATCGAGCCATAATTGCCAGTATCGTGAAAGGCCACTGCGTTATCGCCGCCAGCGCGGCCCTCGAAAATCGTGCCATCGGGCGCAATCAGGTAGTTGTAGCCAATATCGCCCCAACCACGGGTAAAGGTATGAAACGACCAAATTGCGCGAATCCGATCGCCCCACCAGCCTTCGCTGCCACCCAAGCTATTGGCATCGGCGGTATGGTGCACAACCAGATGGGTTACTGGATAGTAGGCGGGAGCCACGCGACTACCTTGACCATCGGGGCTGCCCCAACCTGTGCGGCTCACTACAGGCGGCTTGGCGACATCGGTTGCCCGTTCGGCAGCGGCCTCTGGCTCAGTTGGAGTTAATGCACCAACATCAACCGTGCTAACCCGCAGCTCACGCAGGATTGGCAAACTCCCATCTGGGGCAGGCCCAAACTCAATTTTGGCTTGCCACCACGTTGCCAAGCCAGCAAACATCGGCGAACCCCAATGCAAATCGGCTGCATCGCGTTCATCCAAAAAATCATGCGATTCTTCAATCAGCGCCCAGCGCGACCAATTGCTGCCATCGATCGAAACCCGCATCGAAATCTGCAAGGTTGAGGAGATCGGCTCATCGGCTCGCCATGAAGCCAGCAAATCGCTAAATTGATTGACCTCTTGTGGCACCGTAATCAACATTCCGCCAGCAGCCTCTGGCTGAATACCATCGGGTGTGACGCGAGTGCGCTGCCCATTGCCACGGCCTAGGGCATTGGTATCGAGCACAACTTCGACTGGCTCGAATGAACTCGAACGGCGTTCGCCAGTTTGGGCCGAAGCCGCCACCACAAACAAGGCCGCAATAATGGCCACAGGCCAAGCCAGCCACCGCAATGGCTGACGAATGCTCCGCACTTGCGCAACCCACCAAAATGCTACTCGTTTCATCGCAACCCCCAGAACTAGGTTAAATCGTAGCCGTTGCTACACACAGTAGCATGAGCCTGACAGCAAGAGCAGGCTTTTAAATGACAATAGGATGACAAGGGGGAAAAGTATGAAGGATGAATTATGAGGGATGAATGCCGAAAGGCAAAAATCAGAAGGCAAAAATCAGAAGGCAAAAGTCAATCACAATGTACTAAAAAAACTTAACGCAGAGGAATGATGGCTATGGGCTATTGGCTTTGGGTTAGTAGGACATAATCCAAATAATCTGTGCCAATCTGTGGCGAAAAAAATAATCATTCGTGTCATTCGTGCAATTCGTGGCTAAAACATAAGGATGAATTATGAGGGATGAGGGATGAAGAATACGGAACAGAGAACACAGCAGAATCCCAGCAGTTAATAGCCGAGAGCCAATAGCCTCAACCTTCGTGCGCTTCGTGGATCAACAAAGAGGATCAGGCCATTCCAGCCCGATCCCCAACTCCCAAATCGAGCTATTGCTGAATTTCGGCCTCGCGTTCAACCGCTGTTTCACGCGCCATAAACTCGTTGATCGTGCGTTCCAGTTTCTTGGCCGAGAAGGGCTTGGCGATCATCGGCGTGCCAATTTGGCGCATTGCGGTAAGGGTTGCTGGACTCATCGTATCGCCAGTGATGAAGATAAAATGCTTGGCCAAATCGGGCGATTTTTGTTGTAAGGCCCGATAGAGCTGAAAGCCATTCATACCTGGCATTTTGACATCGCTCAGAATCAAATCGAACTGCGCTTGATCGACTGCTTGCAACGCGGCCTCGCCGCTGGCCACAACCATCGGCTGATGGCCCAAATCGCGCACCAAGCGTTGAATAACCTGCGCTACGCCTTCTTCATCGTCAACGACCAAGATTTTATAGGCTTGGTCGGGCTTGACTGTGGTTTCACGATCATCGTCGTTAAGCAATTCGGGATTCTCGCCCTCGACCACCGGCAAGGCCAAATGGAAGGTCGTGCCTTCGTTGGCTACACTATCGACCCAAATATTGCCACCATGATCATGCAAAATGTTGTAGCAGATCGATAACCCAAGCCCCGTACCCTTGCCAACAGGTTTGGTGGTAAAAAATGGATCGAAGATCCGGCCAACCAGATGCTGAGGAATGCCAGGCCCAGTATCACCGATGTTGATGCGAATTTCATCATCAACGCGCTCGGTTTTGACCGTTAGGAAGCCACCGCTGCCTTTTTCGGCCATGGCTTGGTGGGCATTGCCAATCAAATTCAGAAAAACCTGCTGCAATTGGTATGGATCGGCCACCGTATTGGGGAGATTTGGCTCGAACTGACGTTGCACTTTGATGTTATCGACCCGC
This sequence comes from Herpetosiphon llansteffanensis, assembly GCF_003205875.1. Classification (GTDB taxonomy): domain Bacteria; phylum Chloroflexota; class Chloroflexia; order Chloroflexales; family Herpetosiphonaceae; genus Herpetosiphon; species Herpetosiphon llansteffanensis. Next base: position 10,229 of record NZ_PUBZ01000022.1, on the reverse strand, counting down.
AAGTGGTAGCTATGCAAGCTCAGCGTGTCGTCGATCACCTTATTCACATCAACAGCCACCCGCTGCGGCTGATGCTCACGCGCAAAGGTCAAGAGGTTGGTGACAATGCGCGCCGCTCGTTCTGCTTGGTTATTGATGTAATTGAGGTCGGTACGCGCATCGTCATCCAAATCTTTGCGTCGCAACAAGAGTTCAGCAAAGCCTTTGATGCTGGTCATTGGATTGTTCAACTCGTGAGCAACCCCAGCCACCAATTGGCCAATTGCTGAGAGCTTTTCTGCTTGCAACAATTGCAGTTCCAAACGACGGCGGTCGGTCACATCACGCGCAATACAGTGCAGGCCAATCACCTGATCGCCGCGCTGCATCAGTTGGGCGCTGACCTCAATATGCAAATCTTCGCCATTGGCACGGCGCAAGGTTAATGGAAACGCCCCGCCATCGCCAGCAGCTTTGGCCAATTGGCGTTGCAATTGATGCTCAATCGCCGCTTGATCATCGGGCACACACAGCGAAATCAGCGTGCGCTGCATCAATTCGGGCAAAGCAAGGCCCAATAATTTCACGCCTTGACGGTTGATCGAAGCAATTCGCAATTGCGGGTCAAGCGTGAAGATCATATCGTTGGCGTTATCGAACAATTCGCGGTAGCGCTGCTCAGAATCGCGCGTCGATTTAAACAAACGTGAATTTTCAATCGCAATCGCTGCATAATCAGCAATGGCTGAAAGCAAATATTGGTCGTTTTCGCTAAATGTGCGTTGCTGCACCCGATTATCAACCGCCAACACGCCAATTGCGTGGCGACCAACAATGAGTGGCACTTGCAGCATAGCCTGCACCAAAAGCCCAGTGCGCATCTTTAAATCTTGGTGTTGCGAGCGATCGAGGCGAATTGGCTTGACTGTGCGAATAACTTGGCCAGCCACATTATCATCCATCTTGACCCGAAAACGCTGTACGCGCTCCTCGCCAAGATTTTTGGCCGCGCGCAAATACAGCTCGTCGCCATCGCGCAGCAGCAAATAGCCTTCTTCGGCATGAGTCAGATAGACCCCAGCATCGACGATCCGTTCGAGCAATTCTTCAAGGTCGAGCAACGACGTGACCGACTTGCCGACGCTTGAGAGAATCGTCAATTCCTGTAAGCGTTGTTGCAAAGTGCGGGTAAGCACCTCTTTTTCGCGCTGCAAACGCCTTTCGCGCAAAGCTCGCTCAATCGCTGCGCCTGCTTCTGCAGCCTCAAACGGCTTGATCAAATAATTTTTGGCACCAAGTCGAAAGGCCTCGACAGCAGTTTGCTCGGTACCATGGGCGGTCATCAAAATCACCGGAATATCGTAGCCAAGTTCGCCCATTTGGCGAAGCACATCAAGCCCCGACGTATCAGGAAGTTGGAGATCAAGCAAAATCAGGTCGGGCTGGCGTTGTTTCAAAAAAGCCAGACCTTCCCAGCCTGTGGGTACGACGCGCGAACGATAGCCATAGTATGGCAGCACCGTCTCAGCCAAAAAATCGGCTATCTGACGGCTATCGTCGATGATGAGGATTTCTTCCATGGGACATCCTTCGCGTGTGGTTGCGTGTTGCATGGGCAGATTGTTGGACTCATAGCTATTCTAACGAGTCGCATCGCTCTACGCAATAGGGTTAACCGCAATCTAAGGCCTTAATCGTTATTTTCTGCTTGGCGCAAAGCCAAAATCGCCAACGAGGCTTGCTAGTGCGCCTTCTGCGTCGATTTTACCTGTTTTAATGCTGTGGTCAATCTGCACCACCCGTTCGTGGAGCAACCGCAGCTCTGTCGGGCTAAAGTTGCGCGCTTGTTCCGCCGCTTTGCGCGCTACAAATGGCTTTTGGCCCAAGAGCTTGGCCAATTCATCGGGCGAAACTTTGCCTGCGCTCTGGGCTGCCAACATCAAACGCGCCTGACGGGCGATCATGGTCAAAATATACAACGGCGCAGCATCATCGGCCAATAAGCCATTGAGGCCTTGCACCGCTGCCGCACCACGCCGCGCACACAACGCATCGATAAAATTAAATAAATTGGTTTCGGTCTCGTCGGCCACCAGCAAATCAACTTCGCGCACGCCAATTGTGCCAGGTTCGCCCACATAGGCAGCGAGTTTGGCAATTTCGTTATGCAGCATCCAGCCGTCGCTGCCCACATAATCAACCAAATGTTGCGCTGCATCTGGGCGCAGTTGCACGCCGTTGGATTGAGCTTCTTGCTGCATCCAGCCAATTAGCGCATTGCCTTCACGTAATTTAAATTCGCGCAACTCTGCTTGTTTGCTTTTGGCCAAGGTCTGAATATCCTTGACCACACTCAAACGACTATCAGGCGCATCGCTTTCGTTCAGCACCAAGTCGGTTGTATTGGGCAAGCGCTGAACCAAGGCTTTGAGGCCATCACGAACTTCAGCAGATTTAGCGTGCTTCAGCAGATCATGCACAATCACCAAGCGGCGATCATGGAATACAGGGTAGGCTTCGCAGGCAGTACGCACATCGTTAAGTTTGGCAGATTTGCCATGGAGCACCACTACATTGAATGCAGCGGCATCAGGTGGAAAGGCCGCCTTGAGCGCGTTAATTGTCGCTTGGCGGGTATAATCGTCGGGGCCAAAAAAGAGATATAACATAAAAGAAAACACCCTTCAATCAGCCGTGAGCGGGGTAGTTTTGAACCTGCTTTCGCAGGTGGGTGCCAGCCCTTGAGTCGTGCAGCACCAGCCGCACTTGTCGCGGAACCCAGCTCCCCTTCATAAAGTGTTGGCTCAAAACTAATTCCCACCGCACGTACAGCGAAGGGTGCGCCTTATTGTACTATAGCCTACTCAGATCTGCAAAAATAGCACGTCATTATCCCAACACTAGAATATGATTAACCAATTTCGTTGCTACTCGGCGGGTACAAATCGCGCAAGCCTTGGGCAGTTGCTCGCATCATATCAATCAGCTCTGGCGGCTCTAAAACACGGCAATTATCTAAGTAGCGCAAGAGAATTTGGCGGGTTTGCCAAAGATTATGTACCGTGGCCGTTACCAGCGCCGAGCCATCAGGTCGATACTCAATCTGGGTATTATCAAACCAGTGGGCGACCTTTTTATTGCGAGCCACAACATCGCGTAGCTCATATTTAACCGTCCAGGTTGGGCGTTTGGGCAAGGCTGGCGGCAACACGCGAGGCAAAATCGTCAAGCTATTTTTGCTGATATAGTCAATGCGATAATCAACATAGCGGCCAACCCGTTCGACCATCTGTTGCGGGCCGTCGAAGCAATAGCCCAAAACATAGGCATGGCCATCGCGGGTAAAAATATTAACTGGGCCAACGCGATGATTGTCCTCGCCTTCGCGCTGGCTTGAGCTATAGCGAAAGCGAATTTCGCGACGTTGAGCAATTGCTTTGCGCAAATTGCGCATAATTTGGGCATCGTGGTCGTAGGGAGCAATGGGGCCAGCTTGGTGTAAAATTGGCTCGCCAGCATTCAACGATCCTCGCCGCTCGATTGGCAAGAAATCGATAATGCGCTCGACCAAACGCCGCACCTGTTGATGGTCGGGCAAGCTGCTATTGGCGGGATAGCTAGCATCAAGAAAGCGCAAGGCAGCAATTTCATCATTTGATAAATTGAGCAACGCCAAATCGCCAACGCTGACCAAACGATAGCCCACCGAAGCGGTATACTCGATTACACAGCCAAAAACCTCGCGCAAGGCTCGTAAATCGTGGCGCAGTGCTTCGCGAGCAGCCTTGGGATAGGCTTCAAGCATCTGGCTATTAACTTCATCGATCAAGGCATCGCTCGTTTTAGGGCCGCTCCCCAAACAGCGCAGCAATAACATCTGGCGCTGAACTTTCATCACTGATGAACGCTTGATCCCGCGTGCTTGTCGTTTTGTATTCACGGATTCCTCACTATTCCAAAAGAGGCCCATTTAACGCAATGTAGGGTGGAATGTGGGGCACATATGGGACTACAAAAAACCTAGGCAAGCGCAACGATAAGCACTCGTGGATGTAACGATTGAGGATCGTCAACAGCTTGCACTGAATGTGGTAGCATAGCACGTATCGACCAAAGACCAAGGCAATGTTTGTACCATTCGTTCTTTTTTGCCTAGGAGGATGCATGAATTACTATCAGGATGTGTTCCCATGGGAAGTAGTGGTCGCAAGCTCGATTCTTTTAGCTTCGATTGCACTCTTCTCAACAGTTCGTTGGATTTTTCGGCCACAACCTAAAATGTTTCCAGGCAAACGGATCGTACTGTTTGTAGTTTGTCTTGGTTTGGTGTTTTATGCCTTCCGCTTTGTGCCAAACTTTCGCGATAAATTTGAACGTGGGCTAACCACCAATCGCGCGGCAACCAGTGATACCCCGCTTATTCCCGAACTGATGACTCCACGCTTCAGCCAGGATCAAAAGACACTGTATGAAGCAGGGCTGCGGGCGATTCAAGCTCAACGTGGTTGGACGATTACCAATCGTTCCGACAGCCAAATGTCGCTCAAGGTCGATATTGATGTGATGTTTGGAATCTTCACCGATGAGTTAACGGTGGCCTTTATTGATGAAGGCGGGCAAACTCGCGTGGATATCCAATCGGCATCCAAGGTTGGCGGTGCAGATCTTGGGGCAAATCGGCGGCATATTCGCCAATTGGTGCATGCACTTGAGGAAGATTTAGGCACACCAAGTCAGTAAGCGTTTCGAGCCAACAAGGGTAGTTGCATAGACTACCCTTGTTGAACAGAGCGCAAGTATTACCACAATTCGCTGCGTAAACCAAGCACAGCGCCCAACTCGCGCAGGGTGCTGGCGGCGAGATCAGCGTCGTCAATTTCACCATTGATGCTGGCTTCAGCCAACGTGATCAATGCTTGCAAACATGCTGGTGTTTGAAAATCGGCATCAAGTGCTGCGATTGCCTCATTGCGCAACTCTTCAGCATGAAGTGCGCCACCAGCTACGCCACTATTGACCGCCAGTTTAAAGCGCTCAACGGTGCGCTCGCCCCAGGCTACATCTTCATCGCTATACTCAAATTGATCGCGATAATAATATTTGAGCAAGCCTAGCCGAATCGCATCGGCGCTGTAGTGTTCGAGGGTTTTGCTGGCCAACACTAAATTGCCCAGCGATTTGCTCATCTTCTCGCCTTCGTAAAAAACCATGCCAATATGCGACCACGCTTCAACGTGTGGGCTTTGGCCAGTAAAATTCTCTGCTTGGGCTAATTCACAGGCATGATGCGGAAACTGCAAGTCGCTGCCGCCACCATGAATATTAATTTGTGGCCCAAGATATTCGAGCACCATCGCGGTGCATTCAATATGCCAGCCTGGCCGACCTCGACCCCATGGGCTATCCCACCATGGCTCACCAGGCTTGGTCGCTTGCCACAATACAAAATCCAATGGGTCGCGCTTATGCGGATCATCGGGGAAATTGCCGCGCTGGTTGGCAATCTCCAACATAGTGGCATAATCGCTATGCGCCAAACTACCAAAATCTGGGTCTGCATGCACATTGAAATAGACATTGCCTTGGTTTTCGTAGGCCACGCCACGTTCAATCAAGCCGCTGGTTACTTCGATAATTTTGGCAATTGCATCGGTCGCTTTGACATAGTGATTGGGCATGCCCACATTCAACGAATCCATATCACGTAGGAAACGCTCAGTTTCTTGGCGGCCCAGCTCATCCCAGGTCAGGCCAAGTTCAGCACTTTTGCGCAAAATATCATCATCAATATCGGTCACATTTTGCACATAAATAACTGGCAAACCTTGCCATTCTAAATAGCGCCGAATCGTATCGTAGACGACGTATGTACGCGCATGGCCCATATGCGTAGTATCGTAGGGAGTCACGCCACACACATACATGCGCACAAAGCCATCGATTGGCTCCATGGCAACCGGGGTTTGGCGCAGGGTATCATAAAGCAACACGCCTAGGCCTCCCCTTGCTCGTCGAGGGTTTGATCGATGGCATCATCGCGCTCAATCCGCAATCCATCTTCATACGAGCCAGCCCGATCCTCCACATCGCCCGATTCAGCAATCTCAGGATTGGTATATTTGCCATCTTGGAAGCCACTATCGTAGCCAGCTTGGCCTTCGAAGCCTTGATCATCATCACGTTTGGGTGGTTGTTCAGTCATGATTGATCCTCTAACACAAAAGAGTCCTGTACTACTGTACCTCAAAAATGGCTAAAATAGCATCAGATCGTAATTAACATTGCAACAATCGATTGAGACTTGTATCATAGCGCCCATGCAAGCATCACAACCTTTAATTATCGCCATTGTTGGCGCAACTGCGGTTGGCAAAACCGCCTTTTCACTTGATTTAGCCCAAGCCTTGAACGGCGAAATCGTCTCAGTCGATTCGCGTTTAGTCTATCGTGGCATGGATTTGGGTACAGCCAAACCAACACCTGCAGAACAAGCGCTGGTTAAACATCATTTAATCGATGTGGTCAATCCAGATCAGGATTATAGCTTAGCGACCTACCAAGCAGCCGCCTATGCAGCGATTGCAAGCATCGTTCAGCGGGCTAAATTGCCAATTTTGGTTGGTGGCACAGGTCAATATATGGCAGCCTTGTTAGAGGGTTGGCGCATTCCCGAGGTTGCACCCAATTACGAATTGCGGGCACGCTATGAGCAACAGGCAGCGCTGGAAGGCCATGCAGCTCTGCATCAACAACTGCAAGCCATTGATCCAGAGGCTGCAGCGACGATTGATGCTACTAATGTGCGGCGGGTTATTCGGGCACTAGAGGTTTTCGCGGTAACTGGGCAGCAAATTAGCCAGCTGCAACGTCGCCAGCCGCCAGCCTATCGCATGCTGACGCTTGATTTGGAGCGGCCCCGCGATGAACTGTATGCGCGAATCGATCAACGAATTGAGATCATGGTTCAGCAAGGGCTGATTGCCGAGGTTTGGGGTTTAATTCGTCAAGGGTATGGCTGGGAACTGCCAGCGATGTCGGGGTTGGGCTATGCAGAATTTCGGCCATTGTGGCAGGGCCAACAAAGTGCCAGCGCCTGCATCACCCAACTCAAATTCAATACGCATCGCTTTGCGCGCAAACAAGGCGCATGGTTTCGGCGCTTGCCCAATCGGGTTAGCCTCGATGCGCGTCATACGAATTTGCTGCAACAGGTGCAGGAGTTGATTGCTGCAATGCCTGCGCCCGCACCAACACATATTGATCGTTAGCCTGTTGCAAAAACTGCTCAGGATCGCCAGGCACGCTATAACCAAGCCGCCCAAAAAGCGCATACGCCAATTGGGTTGCAATCCGTAAGCGCCGATCAGGGGCTAAAGTGCCACGGCGCAGCAAAAAGTTTTGAACCAAATCCATATCTACTGGGCGCAAGGCTGTGATATTTGGCAGCGTTGCGCCACTATCTTTTAATGCACTTGCAACTTTATCGTTGCGTGTCGATTGCAACAACATCTCAAGCGTGACCCGTTGGCGATCGCGCACCACAAACGTGCTTGCAGCTAAATCGCCCAAACGCCGCGCGCGTTTATCGATCAACATGGTTAATAAGCCAAGTGAGTAATACGCTGGCACAAAATCAATTAAACGCAGCAAATTGCGAATCAAGCTACCGCTGAAGGTGAGTGGTTTGCCCGCCTCTTGCACCACCCGAATGCCCAAAAGCCGCTTGCCTGGGGTTTGACCATTCCAAAAGCGTTCAAAGGCGATATAATAAATCAAAACCGTAAAAATAGAGAATGCGAAGAAAATTCGGATAGCCATCGGACTAACGAATAGGATCATCCGCATATCGCCAATATACAAGCGAAAGGCAATAAAGAGAATAATTGAGAAGAGGGCAGTATCGATTAATGCCGCCACAAAGCGCGCCCCGATGCCAGCCACATCATAGCCAAATTCAATACTTTCCGGAGTATCAATAATATAGCGATCGTTCATCCGATTATCAATCATCTCTATCTCCAACAATATAATCAGTAGAGGAGTTGCTTTATGGTAGCAGAAGATTTTATCAATGCCAAACATCATGCTTGGGAACGATTAACCCAGCTAACCAGCCGTGCTCAGAGTAATATTATTGCCATGAATGCCGCCGAATTGCAAGAGCTAGGTCGCTTGTATCGCCAAGCAACTTCCGATTTGGCCCAAGCGCGGCGCGATTTTCCTGGCCATCCCCTGACAATCTATTTAAATGATCTGGTTGCGCGGGGCCATAGTAGTATTTATCGTGAGCGCAGTTCACCGATAACTGGGGTAAAAAACTACTTTTTATATCAACTTCCGCAAGCATTTCGTGAGCTACTGCCATTTACTGGCATCGCATTTTTAGCGTTTTTTCTGCCAGCGCTGGTTGCCTGGATTATCAGCTATCAAGATCCTGCTCGTGGTGTGGCCCTCCAGCCAGAAAACCAAACCACCATTGAGCGAATTCAAAAAGAAGACGAATGGTGGCGCAGTTTAAACGACAACAATGCTCAGGGTGCAACCATGATTCTTAGCAATAATATTCTGGTTTCGTTTCAAGTTTTTGTAGGCGGCCTGAGCTTAGGCATTCTTAGTTTATATGGGCTTTACTACAATGGCTTACACCTTGGAATTGTTTCAGGTGCAGCCCAAAATATGGGCTTTGCTGATAACCTATGGGATTTTGTTGCGGCTCATGGCCCAGTCGAATTTAGCATCATTTTCCTCTCTGGCGGTGCTGGCTTACAACTTGCTTGGGCAATCTTACGGCCAGGCATGGTTTCGCGGCGGGCTGCATTGGCAATTGCTGCGCAACGGGCCTTCAGAGTTTCTGGCGCAATCGTGATGTTTCTCATCCTAGCGGGCTTGATTGAAGGGTTTATATCACCCCAATATCTCCCATTGTGGTTTAAGATTGCAGTTGGTATTATCAGTGCTGGTAGCATGTATGCCTATCTTTTATTAGCTGGACGCAACGTCCAACAACAAGAATCTGCTGAAGCAAGCGCCTTGAAGCTTGAAATCCCAGCACTCTAGAGGATCATGATGAAACGACGAGATCAATTAGCAGTTGGTTTGATTTTGGCAGCGTTAGTTGGCTGCGGCACGCCTGTTGCGAGCCGCCCAACGCCAAAACCAATTGTTAATCTAACCGCAGCTCCAACTATCGATTTAGATGCAACCCGTGAAGCTTATAAAAATGAATTACAGCCAACTGCTCAACCATTGGGCTTATATATTGTGCGCGATGGCGATACGCTTGAATCGATAGCTTTAGCCTTCAACACCAGCGTTGAAGAAATTTCAGCAACCAATAAGCTTGAAGATATTAATGTTATTTCAATCGGGCAACCGTTGATTATTCCATCGCTGATTAGCGGCACCAATAATCTGACGATAACCATGCCATTAAATCAGTCTAAAGACCTAACTCCAACACCTTGACAATAATTTTCTGCGTGCTATACTAAGTGCATAACCTTTATTGATACCTACCGCAAGGGATAAAGGAGGTGATGCTAATGAGTGATAGTAGTCATTGTAGCATCACGGGGGGACTTCTCTAGTCCTATCGTGAAGCAAAAAGACGAAAGCAAACCACCAGTTCAATGAACTGGTGGTTTCGCATTTTAGGCTAATTGCGAAGTGGTAAAGGTATGAATTAAATAGCTGGTCGAACGAGGGCTGCGTCATACAAAGCATTGATGACTTTACCAACTAACCCATCCAACAGAAAAAAAGACACAAAAATGCGCTAGCTGTCTGAAACAGCTAGCGCATTCATTTGGATGGTACGCATCCCCCTACGTTCCCACAGCGGGTGCTGCAGTAGCCTCGGTGTGTGTCGCGTTCACGGCCTGGTTCGGGATGGAGCAGCGTGGGTCACAACCACCTCGACACGTACCAATGGTAAACCTAACAACAGATAAGCTTGATAACTATAGTTTTGAAAATTGCAGTTTATAGATTACAGATTTCATGCTTGCCGACGCGCGGCAACCGATGATCGCTTGGCTTTCTGTGAGTGTCTGCTCTACCGTTCACACGGCCTCCACAGCACCCCAGTTATCCGCCTCGTCTCGACGGTGCCTCTCACATATTTCTATGCATGGATGACTGATCTTGTGGCCGGTTTCCCACTTAGATGCTGTCAGCGGTTCTCCGTCCCAGACGTAGCTACCGAGCCTTGCGGGTCGTCCCACAACTCGTCCACCAGCGGTCTGTCCAGC
>NZ_PUBZ01000021.1 GCF_003205875.1 Herpetosiphon llansteffanensis | reverse complement strand
GCCACCACGGGCCGCATGCTCGGCAATGGGGGCAGCGCGGCCTGCCGCGCCTGCACCGCCTGCGTTGTCGCGACAAACGACCACACCACCCAGCCCACGCCGCTCAGCATGCCCAGTCCGGCCACCGCCACCAGCACGGTGACGAGGTGGATCAGGCGATGGGTCATGTCAATCTTCATCATGCACTCCTTGGGTCACGGGGATCTGAGCGGGACTCCCCAGTGACCAATCAATTGGTAACCATTCCCCCAACGGCAGCGGCGGAACTCCGACGCTATCCAGCCAAGGGCCAAGCATGGGCACGACCGCATCTTGGGTGGGCAACCACCCACCGAGCGGGGGCGGGGGCAGCGTGACCACCCCCGTTGCGAGCCGGGTCACCAACCAGCGCCGCAGCACCACGGCGAGCACGGTGACCACGGCCCAGCCCATTGTCCAGAGGACGATCACGCTTTGGATGCCCGCACTCATCGCCGTCGGCTCCGTACACTGGTCGTGGTCGGGAGCGGCACAAGCACTGGAGCATCGAGCCGGAACCGCAGCGGTTGGCGTTCGCCCACGACCGTCAGCAGCCAGCTGTCCCCATCAGCCACGAGCGTGGCATGCGCCCCAATCACGGGCGGCGATGGCCGGGTGTGGACGGCCAGTTGGGCGGTGGCGCGGGCAATCGTCAAGGGTGCGGGATCGTCCCACGTCACCAGATAGGGTGGTGTGAGCATGCGGCCCATCACCGTCGTCAGCCACGGCCAGACAATCCGCATCAGTTGCATCGTGGTCACCCCCACAGGCAACGCGATCACCACCGTACCCCGCCCAACCAGCACCGTTTCCACGGCCTCGGCTTGCGTCGCGATATCGGCCAGATCAACCAGCAGCACCTGCGGCAGATAGCGCAGCGCCTCGGCCACCGCCTGCGGGGCCAACACCACCGCACTACTGCCGCCCCCCCCTTCACGCTGCATCACGCGCGGGATCAGGCTCTGGAGCAGGGTTGTCGCGTCGGCCAGCGCGGGATACAGCAGCTGCACCACCAGTCCCGCCCGCCACGCTAGGTACAGAGGTTGAGGATAGGCCGTGCTATGTCCCATCAGCACCCCCCGCGCGGCATCGGTCAAGACCGTCATGTCCGCGCTCATGCCAGCCTCCGAGGCCAGAGCATCCATGCCACGACCAGCGTCACCAGCACCACTAAGCCAATCGGCAGCCCAACGGGCATCCCATCATCACTGGCGGTTACGGGAAAGGTGCGCTGCGGCTGCGCAGCGGGTCGGGGCGTGGCACTTGGTTGGGCAATCCCAGCGACTTTGGGAGTGACGCTCGACCAGGCCGTGTTGTTCTCGGTGGAGGTTTCGGTCGTGGTCGTGCTTGCCTGTGCAAGGTTGGTCAAGGGGCCGTCGAGGGAGGCCACGGTGCCATCGATCCAGATGGTGATTGTTTGTCCAGCAGACAATTCCGCGATTTGAACACTGACAATGCCGTCGACGAGCGTTGCCTCGCCGAGACTGGTCGTGACGTGCAAGCCGCGAAAAAAGCCGGGCAAGACATCACGCACCACCACATTGGACGCTGGAGCACTGCCGCGATTGTGCACCGTCAACGTCCAGCGCAGGCTATCGCCGACGGCCACCGTTTGCTGATCCACTGTTTTTTCCAGCACCAGATCGGGCAAGGCCACGGGAGTCACCGTTGCGCCGTCGCTCGGCGTTGCGGTGGGCAGCACGGTCGCGGTCGCCGTCGGGGTCAGCTCGATCGGCGTTGCCGTCAGGTCGAATGGCTGGCGGGTTGGGCGTGGGGTCACCGTTGCGCCATCACTTGGGGTTGTCGTGGCCAGCGGTTTGTCGGTGGGCTGTGGCGTTGCGGTCGGATTGGGAACCTCGGTTGGCACATCCGTCGGCAATTCCGTTGGTTCGGGCGAGGGGGTCAAGCTCATCGCCTGCTGGGCTGCGCTCGATTGCGCGGGAAAGAGTTTATGAAAGCCCATCACCAGCGCCACCACGACCATACTCACAAAGGCGATTGTTTCAATACGTTTCAGCATCGGGTTCCTCCTCCTACCGCACGACGGCAGGCATATACACGGTCTGCATCCGCACGGTCACCGGGCCATACCAGGTGGTTTGCCCGTTTAATTCGACTTCTTCCAGCCAATACGACCACTGGCCCAGCGGCCCGGTCGCATGGGTATCCGTCATCCGGTAGCTGCCACCCGTCGCGCCCTGCGAGGGAATCAGGCTGGTGGTCACCCGCGTTGCATCATTGCGATTCGGAGTCGTACTCCGATAGAGCTGGAAACCGAGGGTATTGACTTCACTGCCCGTGACCCAGTGCAGATCGACGGCGTTGCCAGAAGCTAGGGCCGCAAACGATACCAGGCTGATGCTCGTTGGGAACTAAAAGTAAATTCCCCATGCGCATCAAGCTTATTGTTCATGATGCCGTAACTGCCCGTAAGCGCTGCGCCGTGGTTGGTGGCTGATGCCGTTTGTTCGTCGTCGCCCAGCGCTGGATGAGGGCCGCAAGCCGTGTGAGTAC
>NZ_PUBZ01000020.1 GCF_003205875.1 Herpetosiphon llansteffanensis | reverse complement strand
GATAGCATGTCCTTGCTGTCAGTAAGTTACCAATGCCAGTGGTAGGGGAATGGCCCTGGAACGGCCAACCAGAGCGGGTGAGAGTCCCGTACCCGACACTGCTGGCACTTACGCGAGGGATCTCAAGTACGACGGGACACGCGAAATCCCGTCGGAAGCCGGGGTGACCACACTCCAAGGCAGAATATCGTGGGCGACCGATAGCGCAGAGTACCGTGAGGGAACGGTGAAAAGCACCCTGGCGAAGGGAGTGAAATAGATCCTGAAATTGCTCGCAGACAAACCGTGGGAGGCGTAAGCTAACCGCGTGCCTTTTGGAGTATGAACCGACGAGTTACCCTGTGTGGCAGGTTAAGGCAGCAACAGCCGGAGCCAGAGCGACAGCGAGTCTGAATAGGGCGTTTGGTCGCATAGGGTAGACCCGAAACCAGGTGAGCAACCCATGGTCAGACTGAAGCGACCGTAACAGGTCGTGGAAGGTCGAACTAGTGTCCGTTACAAAGGGCTTGGATGAACTGTGGGTAGCGGAGAAATTCCAATCGAACCTGGAGATAGCTGGTTCTCCCCGAAATGTATTGAGGTACAGCCGTGGATTGGGGCTGCTGGGGGTAAAGCGCTGTTGGCGTGCGGGGGGCGCGAGCCTTACCAAGCGCTGGCAAACTGGGAATACCAGCAGCCTACACCACGAGTGAGACGGTGGGTGCGAACATTCATCGTCAAGAGGGCAACAACCCAGACCCGCCGCTAAGGTCCCGAAGTATCGGCTCAGTGGGCAAGGGCGTGATCGGACGCAGACAACCAGGAGGTTGGCTTAGAAGCAGCCACCCTTGAAAGAGTGCGTAACAGCTCACTGGTTTAGTCCGGTTGCATCGACAATCCACCGGGGCTAAGTCGATCACCGAAGCGCGGGATACAATCACAGATTGTATGGTAGGGGAGCGTTGTGGGGGCATCGAAGCGGGCGCGGAAGCGCAACCCGTGGAGCGACCACAAGTGCGAATGTCGGTATGAGTAACGATACGAGGGGTGAGAACCCCCTCCACCGAAAGTCTAAGGGTTCCGCCGCACGGGCACTCCGCGGCGGGGAAGTCGGGCCTAAGGCGAGGGCGCGAGCCGTAGCTGATGGACACGCCGTTGATAATCGGCGACCACACCCAGAACGTTTGCACGTGACTGAGATGCTGATGGGGAATCCGAGCGACGAGACGAGCGTCGTTCACGCTGGTAGGGAGCATCGTGTGGCAAATCCCACGATGTGTTGACCGAGAAGCAAGTACGAGTGGTTTCTCTCGGGAAACCGCGAGTCGGATGGACCTAAGCAGCCGCGAAAGGCTTGGGCACGGAGGACTGGGTGTGCCCGTACCGCACACCGACACAGGTAGACAGGTCGAGGAGACCAAGGTGGACGAGCGAATCCCGGTTAAGGAACTCGGCACGAATGACCCCGTAACTTCGGGAAAAGGGGTGCTCGCTGGGGTGAAGCCCATACGGGTGGAGCATCTGGCGAGTCGCAGCAAAGAGGCCCAGGCGACTGTTTAACAAAAACACAGGTCGGTGCGAACGCGAAACAGCGGACGTATACCGGCTGACACCTGCCCAGTGCTGGAAGGTTAAGGGGAGCTGTGGAAGCGGTGAACCGAAGCCCCAGTAAACGGCGGCCGTAACTATAACGGTCCTAAGGTAGCGAAATTCCTTGTCGGGTAAGTTCCGACCCGCACGAAAGGTAGAACGATCTGGGCGCTGTCTCAACCGGGAGCTCGGTGAAATTGCAAGGGCCGTGAAGATGCGGCCTACTCGCAGCAGGACAAAAAGACCCCGTGGAGCTTGACTACAGCTTGCCATCGGCGCGTGTGTGGCGCTGCGTAGGATAGGTGGGAGCCAGCGAAACCGGACTTGCGGGTCTGGTGGAGGCAACGGTGAAATACCACTCTGCGACAGATATGCGCCTCACCCTTGACCATGAAACTGGTAAGGGGACGGTGGCTGGTGGGTAGTTTGACTGGGGCGGTCGCCTCCCAAAAAGTAACGGAGGCGCGCAAAGGTAGGTTCAGGCCGGATGGCAACCGGCTGGGGCGTGCAAGCGCAGAAACCTGCTTGACTGCAAGGCAAACAGGCCGCGCAGGGACGAAAGTCGGCGCTAGTGATCCCACGTGCCTGAGTGGAAAGGCCGTGGCGTAACGGATAAAAGCTACCCCGGGGATAACAGGCTGATCCCGCCCAAGAGTTCACATCGACGGCGGGGTTTGGCACCTCGATGTCGGCTCGTCGCATCCTGGGGCTGGAGTCGGTCCCAAGGGTTGGGCTGTTCGCCCATGAAAGCGGCACGCGAGCTGGGTTCAGAACGTCGTGAGACAGTTCGGTCTCTATCCGCTGTGAGCGTAGGATGATTGCGTGGGGCTGGCCCTAGTACGAGAGGACCGGGCTGGACAGACCGCTGGTGGACGAGTTGTGGGACGACCCGCAAGGCTCGGTAGCTACGTCTGGGACGGAGAACCGCTGACAGCATCTAAGTGGGAAACCGGCCACAAGATCAGTCATCCATGCATAG
>NZ_PUBZ01000019.1 GCF_003205875.1 Herpetosiphon llansteffanensis | reverse complement strand
CCCTGACCCCCAGCCCCTGATCCCTCGTTTTTAGCCACAGATTCTAGTTCCAATAGCCAATAGTCTATAGCCCACATCCCTATGCTCAACGCGGATACAGATAGCGAATATCGTCGCGCTCAAGAATCACGTCCGCCAACTGCCAATCGATTTGCCATTGCTGCTCGCGCCATGTCATCTGCACAAGCTGCTCAGCCTGGTAATCACTCATTAAAAGACTCGTCGGATCATACCCCAGCGCCAGCGGGCGTAGATTTGGAGCAACTTCGCTACTAAACAGCAATTGCGATTCAAGCCCATCGTAGACATTCACACGATGCTCATTGGAGAAATTGCTAAAATTAACTGCCAGCCACTGGCCATTTGGCGACCACAAGAATGGGTTTTGACTAGCATAATTGTAACTACCTGAAGCAAGTCGATACCAACGCTGTTGGACCAATTGGTATAAGGCTGGGTAAGTAGTATCCGTTTCTGCATCCTCCAACATAATTGCAAATGTATTAGCATAGGGCGAGAAACTCAGGCTCTCCAAACTATTCAGCTCTAACCCAAGCTCATGGCTACGTTGATTGAGTAAATCGAGAACCATCACCTGCATTGTTTGACCTGTTTCGCCAAGCGGATACACGATCCAATGTTGGTTGGGTGAAACGATGATTTTGGCGATGGTTGGCGCGCTATTAGACGAATAAAATGCAATTGGCACTTCGGCAATTTTTTCAGCACCCGCGAACGGTTCATCAGCAATTGAATTGAGATTAACTCGCCAAATGATCTGCTGGGTACTGGTTGTCTGGAGAAAATAGATTGCCTCAAATTGCCAAGCAATTGGCATAGCAGATTGCAATTCTGGCCAATTTTCAGAATCAAACAGCACCTGCCAATCACCAGTTACGCCATTAATTCTGAGCAATTGGCTTGAACCAGTAAATTCTTTTTCACTACTCACAGGTTGATGCACAACTGCCAACAGCGATGAAAAGCTCGGATGGGCAAGTGGCACAAACGCTTCAGGTTTAACTGGTATTTTAAATTCCCATTGCACAGTCTGCTGCGTTACCGGATCGAATAATTGCCAACGCTGCGGTTCAGGATGTTGCAGCAAGCGTGGCGCATTGTTGTAGCGGGGAAAAACCGCCAGTACATCCTCGGCGACTACCGACATTTGCTGGTCGCGATCGAGCCGCTGAATATTGAGCGAGCTAGCTGCTAAATTGCCAAGCAAGGCAATTGGTGTGGTAATGGGGATTGTGCTGCTTGCTGCTTGGTCAACCACCGTTGGCGGCTCTGCGAATAGCGACTTAATCGGAGCACCCGCCAAATCATATAGCGGAATAATATTGAAGCCAATTAATTCGGCAGGAATGATCAGATCAGTTAATACATTGGTTGCACTATTCCAACGCAATAGTTGAGCTTGTTGATATGATTCTATAGGTGTAGTAATCAACCATTGATCAACGGTAGCCCCTGCCATTGCACTACTTATCGCGCCAGGAATTTGGATTGTTGTCTCAATGAAGCCTGTTTGGCTTGAAACGACCAAAAGCATCGATTCGGTATGCGTTTCAAGGCTACTTTGAATCAACAGCTTTTGCTGATCGTGCGAGAAGGTTGCAGCCTCAATTCGCCCATCAATTGGCTCAGCCAAGCGAATACTGCGTTGTGTACCAGTCAAGTGATCGATCAAGTACAAATCGCTTGGCGATCGAAAGACTCCAATTGACGCACTTTGACTATCACCCACAATAACATCATTAATTGCTGGGCCAAAATTCTCATAACTATCAGTTTTAAGGTCAAGCCGATACAGCGTTTGACTCAGCGTAAACCAGATTTGGCCGGTTTTGGTGAGCAAAAATGACGCTTGCGCCGAAAATTCAAACTCAATAACTGCTTCTAACGCTTGACCATCAACCAAACTTAGGTGGTGTAATTGCCATTGGTCAACACCGATAGAGATAGGGTTAGTTAATAGGTAGATACCTTGGCCAGCAGCATCAAGTGCAACCATCGAAGCTCTATCATTTGCATTTTCTAAACCAAATGTCCAACGGGTTGTGCCCGTTGCGGTATCAATGACGCGTAGCTGTTGTTCGCGCTGAATAATCAGGGTTTGTTCAGCCTGAAGTACCAGCGTTATATCATCGCTATAACTATCGACATTGGCAATTGGCAGTAGTTGACCATCAACGACACGAACTACTTGATCATAAAGGCGAGCATTCGAACGAATCAAGGCATAAAGCTGGCTCGGATTCTCAGTCAATGGTTGATCAAGCGCATCAACCACCAGCGCTGGGGAAGCAATAGGGATTAGCGGCTGTTGATTATTCGGTACCGCTGCTTGCTCTGGCGTTACAAGGATTGGAATTGTTGTTGGAAACAACACCGCAGTTGGATTAATCATTGGTTCGCTGCTCGGCGTAGGCGAGCTAAGCAAGGCCATGGCGCTTGGCTGGCTGGTAGGTTCATCAACTGGTCCCGACTGCATCGTCAAGGCCAACATTAAGCCAATTAAGCCAAGTGCGCCAAGCACTGGCAATACCCGCCACCAATTGCGATCCTTACTCAGCTTTACCCGCTCGCGTTGTGGTTGCATCGGAATTGCTCCTCGATTCAATCATTGGAACGAAGGCTATGGGCTTTGGACTTTTAGCCTAGCAGGGGCAACCGACCCCCAGCCTCCGACCCCTGATCCCTAATCCCCGACCCTTCGTTTTTCGCCACAGATTGCACAGATTCGCTAGATTATGTTCTCATAGCTCAAAGCCTCGAGCTGTACTAGTTCATTGGATTGGCAATCAGGATCATCCCTCACCCCCAGCCCCTCTCCCACTGAACGCAGGAGAGGGGAGCCTTCGATTTTCATCACGATTCAGGCAAGAACCACGGCGTTAAAGCCCCTCGCCTGCAGGTGGGAGAGGGGTTGGGGTGAGGGGATCTTCACAACCTACCCTTGTAAGAGACCCTGACCCCCAACCCCTCATTTTTAGCCACAGATTAGCACAGATTGTTTGGATTCTGCTTCCAATAGCCCAAAGCCTATAGCCAAACTTCCCGATCCCCGACCCC
>NZ_PUBZ01000018.1 GCF_003205875.1 Herpetosiphon llansteffanensis | reverse complement strand
GTGCGCTGGTGGCATGCGGTGACGCTTGATACCAATCATCAACGAGGACAGAGAGGATGGTCATCACATCAGACAATGGTATACTGGACATCGACGGAACTCCTTCTGATGGTGGGTAAGCACTTCCATCGTGGGACTTCCGTCGTTTTTTGTCAAGGAATACGTTCGTGATAACTCACATCAGACGTATATTCGTACATATCACTCAGCTTGAGGTGCGCATTGATCGCCTCAAGCTGAATTGTTTGCTCTAGCGACCAAAACTCAATCAGCAACAGCCTTCATCCCTCATCCCTCATCCTTCATCCCTCATAATTCTAAAAAGCGCTTGACTGCTTGCTCGGAGCTAAGTTGGGGGTCGCTTTTGAGCCATTGTTGCTGCAAGCGTAAAAATGGCACAATATGATGCGTGCCAAGCTGCACTTCGCGCAAATAGAGCCTGCTCATGGGGTAGGCAGCCTCGTAGTAGCCAGAGCTATGAAAGCGGTCAACCGTGGTTTCAACATCGTACATCACCACCCGATGCTTCACCCGCCAGCCTTGGGGCTTGCGTTCGGCAATCGCATATTTGGCCCACGGGCTGCCATCAAGCGGCTGGCCAACTGCGCCAGTAGTGACGATCATACGCTCGCCCCAAGGCCGAAATTGGGGAATATGGTTGTGCGAACGAATAATCGTTTGAGGGGTATCAACGAACATCGCGGCTAATTCGCGTTGCGGCGTAATTGCAAAGACCGAATCTTGGTCGTGGCGCGGCGAGGCATGCACCACCAAAAGCTCATCGGTGTGGTAGGTTGTGGCCAAATCGTGTAAGGCGGCACGTTCAGCTTGGCTAAACTGATTGACAGTCCAGAGCGAGGGCTTCCACAAATCGCTGGCCCACTCTGCTGGCCGCACTGGCAAATCGTAATCGCGGATGTAGCGTTCATGATTGCCAGCAAGCAAAGTATAGCCAGTAGCGCGCGCTAAATCCAAGCATGCCCGGGGATCAGGCCCGCCGTTGATCACATCGCCATTAATGACGACGTGATCAACCGCTTGCGCTTGCAAATCCTCAAGCACAGCCTCGAAGGCGGCTAAATTACTATGAATATCGCTGAGGATGGCAATGCGCATTATTCTGCATCAGGATCTGTGGGTGGTTCCCACGGATACACAATCCACTGATCGGTTTCAGCGGCATAAAAATCGGGCCGACCTTCGACTTTGGATGAACCAGGTTTGAAGTGGAGCACAGCAACTTCATAATTTGCGCCAGCAGTATCCAGCCGTTGCTTCACCGCAGCAATCGTGCGGCCACTATCCCAAATATCATCGATTACCAATAATTTCTTGCCCACAATCAGCGGATCGCTGGGAAATTGCAAGAACGTAGGAATTTCACGGGTTGTACCAATTCCAGTGTAGAATTGCACCGCAGCAACGAGAATATTGCGCCAGTTGCGACGTTGGCTGATCAAACAGGCTGGGATCATCCCGCCCCGTGTGACAACCAGCAAGGCATCATAATCATTATGTAATTGTTCGTTAATAATTTCAACTAGTGATTGGATTTCATCCCATGAAAGGACGTGTTTGATCGTCATACGTTCTGCCTCGTTGAATCGCATTAGGCCTCTCATCGTGGGGTACCTCCCCACACTAGGCGGTAATGAGCGCCGTCAATTAAGCTATTCGCGATATTGTACCAGATAGGAGCTAGTATGAAACATTCTTCAACTGCGATTGCGCAACTATTACTTGAGGCCGGAGCTGTCGTGTTGGCCCCAGATAAGCCGTTTCGCTTTGCATCGGGCATTCTTTCGCCAATTTATTGCGATAATCGCTTGCTTTTGGCCCAAGTTAGTGCCCGCCGTACCATCACCGAAGCAATGTGCCAACAAATCAGCGATGAATTGTTGAATAGCGAAGTGATTGCAGGCACTGCCACTGCTGGCGTGCCTTGGGCGGCATGGGTTGCCCATGAATTAAGCTTGCCTATGGCCTATGTGCGTTCAGGAGCCAAAAAATATGGCCGTGGTCAACAGGTCGAAGGTGGGGTTCAAGCCAATCAACGCGCAGTCGTAATCGAAGATTTGATCAGCACTGGCGGCAGCGCCTTGGATGCAGTCGCTGGGTTGCGCCAAATTAACGCACTTGTGGCCGATTGTTGTGCAATCTTTACCTACGAGATGGAAGAATCGAAGCAGCGCTT
This sequence comes from Herpetosiphon llansteffanensis, assembly GCF_003205875.1. Lineage (GTDB taxonomy): Bacteria > Chloroflexota > Chloroflexia > Chloroflexales > Herpetosiphonaceae > Herpetosiphon > Herpetosiphon llansteffanensis. The sequence continues at coordinate 1,000 of NZ_PUBZ01000018.1, read as the reverse complement.
TAATGCAGCTGGCGTGCGCTTAATGACATTAACCAATCTTTCAACCTTGTTGGAAGTCGCCGCGCAGCAAAATTATATTCGCCCAGAACATCGCAGCCTGATTAGCAATTGGGCCACCGATCCCGCTGGTTGGGCCGCCCGCGCCGGTCTCAGCGCCGAATAAAAATCCCCGCAACGTGCAGATACCAATCTAAGAGCACGAAGATTTAAGCTCTTCGCGCTCTTTGCAATTAACTGGTTGACCAAGGCATTAATGTCGCAATCACTCGCTCGATATGGCGCTCGAGTTCGGCCTGCTCAAGAATATCGATTTGGGCCAAGGCATTGCTGAACGAAGCCAGCGCCAAGGGCAAAATCCCCAACGAAATGACGGCTAACAAAAAAGTTGGATGGCTAAATTGTTGAAATTTGCCTTCAGCCCGCATTGCCTCAAAAAATGGCTGCATCATGGCGCTCAGCGGGCGCAGCTGTTGCATAAAATAATTCAAGCGTTCGCCGCCGCTAATGCTTTCATGCACCATCAAGCGTGGCACCTCGCAAAAACTAGCCGAGAGCCGAATAATCGTGGCAACCGAGCGTTTGATCACAGCGCTTGGCTCGTGCTGCTCGGCAATTGCAGCATCAACCAAAGGCAAGAGTGCCGCCAAATAGTCCGCCAGCGCAGCATCAACCACCGCCTGCCAAATTGCCTCTTTCGAGCCGAAATGATGGCGTAATAAGCCATGCGTCACGTCTGCATGGCTCGCAATATCGCGCAAGCTAAGCGCTTCGAAGCCCTGCAAGGCAAATAAATGGCGTGCGCTGAGCAAAATCCGCTGACGGGTTTGTTGGGCCGTGCTCTCCGATTGGCGGCCACTCAGTTTTTCGTTGGGTTGATTCATAGTCGATCAATTCTAGGATTAATGGTATGCCCTCACCCCAACCCCTCTCCCACGGAGCGGGCGAGGGGCTTTGATGCTGTGGTTCCCCCTCGCCTCGCGGGCGGGCTAGGGGGCTAGGG
>NZ_PUBZ01000017.1 GCF_003205875.1 Herpetosiphon llansteffanensis | reverse complement strand
AGCACAACGGGCGGTGAGGCGGGTCTGCTCACAAAAAAACCACGCACCAGCGTGGTGATTGGTCAGCGGCGGCGCGGATCAGCGAAAAATCCCGTCAAAACCTCTCAGGAATTCGTCCAGCCCTCCTCGTCGTCGGGGCAGGGTGTTGAACCAATTGCGGCAAGGAGCTCCCATGAGTTTGCTCTCGTTTTAAACCCCTCGTCGTCGGGGCAGGGTGTTGAACACCCACTACTGAACAACCGTCAGCGCCTGCCACCCGTTTTAAACCCCTCGTCGTCGGGGCAGGGTGTTGAACTCTTCTGTGTCCACTTTTAAAAATGAATCTGCTCTGCTAGTGGCTTCCAAGCTTGTTTACTTACCATCAATAATTGTCATTTACCTATGCTATTTATTATGGTCAACTTGATTTTGGTATTCAATCAAGTCTGTGTCCATGTATTGTAGTGTACAAGGCTTGTCAAGCCCGGCAGCAATTGAATTTCCCCACTATAACGAAGCCTATTCAGCAAACAACGACACCCACGTAAGCGCCGTTGTTTGCCAACAAGTCATCCCAATCCTGTCCGATTAACCTAAATAATCAATAATCCCATAATCAGCAGCGCAATCAACAGGCTGATCCACTGAAAATAGTGGGTGGGAGCTACCTGCACCTGCGGTACTTGGGTTGCAGCAAGCAGTGCTGGGTTTGGGTTATCGCTCGTGCTGCTTGATTGCTCGATGCCAATCAGGCCCTGCACAACATGTTTGAGCAACAATGGGTCGAGCGGTAAGCCTTGATCTCACCGCGACCAAGCCCAAAATTCAACGCATATGAGGGTTGACCATGAGCATGTTCATTTTAATTAGTTACGATATCCCCCACGATAAACGCCGCAGTCGGATTGCCAAAACCCTCGAAAATTTTGGCACGCGGGTGCAATACAGCGTCTTTGAATGCAATTTGACCGGAAGCCAATTGGCCACAGTGCGCAGCCAACTGAGCGCCATCATCGTGCCAAATGAAGATAGCATTCGTTTTTATTTGTTGCCGAAAGATGCGGTGACGGCAATCGTTATTCTTGGCCAAGGTGTCGTTACCCACGACCCGATCTTCTACTGGACTGATTAATTGGTGCTAGCCTCGATTGCTAGCATGCGATCAAAGCGAAACGCCCGTTCTTCCTGCCGCAGTGAGCACCAACCGCGCACGCCAGTGCTGGTCAGTTCGAGTGGGCGAATCGTGCGCCTGCTGATGCGATGGGCCGCTGGCGTGTAGTAACGCACGGTCAAACTTTGTCCAGCCCGAATCGCCTGCCGCACTGCGTGCCGTGCCTCTTCTGCTGGGATCGGCGCTGGTGGCTGTTGCCCAACCGCGAGCAGGCCATCGGCGCTGGTAGATTGCGGCGCGAATGCTTCCCACTGCTCGTTGATGGCACAGCGCTGCTCAAATGTTAGTTCGCCAAGCAGCTGCTGCGCCTGCTGTTGAAAGGCCGTGGCATACCGTGGAACCTGCTGCGCCGCAATCCGCAGCGCCAACACCAAGGTTTCCGCATCGGCGGGTGGTGGATTACGCTGCGGCGGCAAGATGCCAATCGCTTGGGCAACCTGTGGCTCCGCACCGGCGCGGACTACCCGTTGGGTTGCAGTCCAACCGGATTGCAGCCGATCGCGCATGCCACGTTGCGCTTCCATGGCGGTTAAATCCTCGGCGCTCCCTTCGATCAGCGTGACCTGGCGCATGCGCACTGGTGGACGGGCCGCGACTGTTGCCAATGCCGCTGCCACAGCCGTTGGACGCTGCGCATACCAGCCATCAAGCGGCTCCCAAAACCCCGTCAGATCGCCAGTCTGGTGCATGCGGCGCTGCATGGATACCACGCTGAGCCGCCAGCCATGCTCGGTTGCTTGGCCCCAATACTGTGCCCACCAGCGCAGTAACGGCGGCAATTGGTCAGTTGCAGGCAGCAATAGCCCATCAAACGACGGCGCAACCAGCGTCACCGCTGCCCAGCCATGCCAAAACACCCAACCCCGCGCAATGCTCAGCACTCCTGCTGGTTGCAGCACCGTGCGTAGCCACAGCCGCATCAATTGCCGACGTTGATCATCTGGCAGCGTGCCCCACGCCGCATGTTCCCAAAGCAAGGCCACGACATCATCAAAGCGCCGTGGCAATTGCGCCTCCATCAGCGCTACGAGGGCTTGCCACAATCCAGCCCAATCGGGATTACGCCACGCAGGCAGCCCACTGCTTGGCGGCGAACAGCACACAATCTGCTGCTGGAGCAGGCGAGTCTGTTCGGTCAAACTCGCTTGGAGCCAGGCAACGCCGCGTGGAGTGGTACGCCACTGATCGAGCCGCAACACCAGCCAACCAGCTGCCTGAGCAAGCGTGCGCGCAAACGAGGTCGGCATAGTTGCAGGCTGCGGATCAAGCGAACCCTGAATCAGCAGTTCGGCGACCGCGTGAAAGAGCGTTTGCAACGAAGCTGGCACAGGCGTTGCTGGTAGTGCCTGTGTGCGACGCAGCCAGCGAGACCTATCGCGCAGCAACACTGTTTGGCGAGCGTGCGGCGTGCGGATGGTCAGAATTAAGCCCAGCACTGCCAAGCGTTGGAGCGATGAGAGGCTGGCGAGCGGTTGCCATGGAGCCTGCCAGCGCCAAAGATCGAGCGTTTCGGGCGCGGGCAAGGGCTGCGTGCCATTCCAGAGGGCGCGCAATAGCTCATAATCAGCAGCGGTCAGCGAGCGCCGCACGAGCTGGCGATAGGCAGGGGTTGCCCAGTGGTGCTGGATAGCAGCGGCAAGCTGATTGCGGGTCTGTGTCCGTTCACGGCGCAGGTGGGTATAGTGCGCGAGGGTGCGCAAGGTCCGAATGGAGACACGGGCAAGAGCGCAGGTTACGGGGAGCTTGACAGGTATGCGAGAATAGAGCATAACGAATCCTTTGAGTGGACACAGACGCACGAACAATGCTGCTTCAAGTTTACCATAATTTTTATTGGACTGCATGGCATGATTCTTGTGGCATGCACGCAGGCTGGCAAGCAGCACGAGCAGCGGCACGATTACGAAAAGTGGACACAGCGGAGTTCATATCACTGCCCCGACGACGAGGGGTTTAAAACGTCCAACAGGTCGTTCATGTCATCGATGGCCGCCTGTGTTCATATCACTGCCCCGACGACGAGGGGTTTAAAACCTTCCATTCTACGCAGGATATAAAACATCTCTAACCATTGTTCATATCACTGCCCCGCCGACGAGTATCGTATAAACATGTCAAGTGGCGCGAATGAAGCCGCACGATCATGACCGCAGCCCTGCTGCGGTTTTTTTGTGGGTTCTGCTGGAGGGCTGGTGTGGGACACCACCGAGGGAGTGGCAACAC
>NZ_PUBZ01000016.1 GCF_003205875.1 Herpetosiphon llansteffanensis | reverse complement strand
CGCCAGAGGGTCGCCACCATGGGGAGTGTGCGGACGGTACGCGGTGTATCGGGCGCGGTCAGTGCGGTCAGCAAGGCAAAGCCATCCGCCCCATAGGTTGTTGCAAGCGCGTGGCGGGCACTTTTGGCTTTGGGTAAGCGGTAATTATTAATCCGTTCGGCATAGCGTTCATGCCACTCCGGATGCATATGCTGGCGAAGCCAGGTTGGTTCGCGGCTGGCAAGCTGATTCAAGGTTGCTCGGATGGTTTCGCCAATTAACTCAAGGCGGGTGAGTAACCGAATGTTGGCAAGGATCATGGTCGAGTCGGTGCGCTGAATCCCGCGTGCTTTCACGAATCCCGCACGGTGAAGGTCGGCCAACAGGGTATCAAGGAAGAGACACTGCGCATCATCGCTGGACAAGCGCTGGCGAAATTCGGTCAATACGGAGGCATCAAATCCACGATGGGCCAGTGGGAGCGCAAGCGCGTATTTCCAGTCAATGCGGAGGCGCACGGCATCAGCCGCTTGGCGATCAGAAAGGCCTTCCATATACTGCAACACCAGCACCATTGCCAGCCGAGCAGGGTCACAGGCGGGTTGTCCGGTCGAAGAAAAGAGGTGGGCAAACTGGTCATTGGTAAAGAGCATCCCAAACGTATCGGTGATGGTCATCAACAGGTTCCCATGGGGAACGATACTCCGTGCAAGGGTTGCCGTTTCTTCCGGAATCGTATACGCAAGAGGTGCTCGTACTGTCATGATCGCCCTCCGACAAAAAAACACCGCTCAGTATACCGCGTGGGCGCATGCAGGGTTCGCCAGCAGAGTCAATCTTGGGTTTAACCCTATGAGAGATCGTTTTAGTATTAGTAATGCAAATGCTATTGCCGAAATCGCTGAATTTGATGAATGTTGGAATACTACAAATTTTGAAGGTCTGAGAACTTTTTAAATGGATATGCCATTAACGGTTCCTATCAATGGATATAACTGTATCTTTCGATCATATGATGTAGCCATTCCTAATCTTCAGAATCTCTTCCAAATATCATACTGTGAACCAATTGGGCTTAAACGCACGGCCCCCGAAACATGGCAGCGAACAGATGTTCTTCTTTGGTATTCTTCTGCGAACGGCTCATCCAAGGAATCCTCGATCATTGCGTGTTCACCCTCGGGATCAGGTAGCGGATCGGCGGCACTTTACCGATAGGCCAAGACGGCTGCCACCGAAGCCAGAATCGGTGCTGGGAGCACCTCGGGGAGCGTCACGGTAAAGCGCCGTTGTTTGTCGGCTGGTGATGGTGGCATCGTGGACGATCCTTATGATTGGCCTTCAAGTGGATGTCCCGCAAGCATCCATGCTTGTTTGCCACCTTGGTAATGGAAGACCTGCCGGTAGCCAAGCTGGACAAGCCGCGTGGCGACGTGCTGGGCTGTTCCACACGCATGGTTGGAGCAATACACGGCAATGACCGCCGCTTTGTCTGGCAGGAGCATTGGGGCTAGGCGCACGATCTGATCGGCAGGAATATTGACCGCGCCCGGCAAATGCGCTGCCTGATAGTGCATCAAGGGCAGCGCTTCAACGAGGATGAGCGGCGGGTCCGCCGTCTGAAGACGCACCACCTCATCCGTCGTAAGGATCGGAATTGGGGTGGTGATCGGGCGTTGCGTGGTGAGATTCACCGGAATCATGGGCGACCTCCTTGTGGGCATACACCACCAGCAGTGGTGGCGCAGCATAGACGTGACGACCAGACCTTACTCCGTGAAGTCCGGGTTAAGTCAAGCCCATGCTGCGCCACCCATTGCGTATGACGCTCGCGTCCTCCCATGGTGCTCCTGCCTACTGATCGTCGTGGGGGGCACACAGCGTGAACCCATCGGTTGCACAGGCGGTCATACTGGAACACGAACATGCTAGTGTCTGCATCAGCATCTGTTCCATGGTCTGAAGATGCGTCATGCGCGTCCGAATTTCGGTCAATTTCTCAGCCGCAAGCATTGCCCAGCGTGCCGAGGGAGGCGTCGCCGGATCAAACCCATGCACGATGGTATGGATCTCCGTTAAGGTAAAGCCGGCCTGTTGGGCAGCATGAATGAGTTGCAGCAACGGCACAATGTCCGCAGCATAGCGGCGTTGCCCACTGCGCAACGGTGGCCGGGGAATCAGCCCAATCCGTTCATAGTAGCGAATGGCCGAGGTGCGGATGCCCAAGGTTGCCGCGACGACCCCAATCGTTAAGGGTGACGATGGTGCGATGCTCATGAAACGTGCTCCTTGACTTAAACCTACGTTGAAGGACTATGCTTGCTCCATTGTACCGCGCACCACGGGTGCATCAGCTAGGGAGGATTCCATGATCCGCTTCATAAAGGACTGCATGAACAGTCGGGTTGGCCGTATACTACTCGGGTTGGTGGTCACGGTGCTTGTCGCCAGCGTGCTCTGGAACGATGGTCTGCCGCTGATTGCCGGGATTGCTGGCGGCACGTTGGGAACCGCCTCCATTCTGCTTGGGCTGGCCTGCTTGATCCCCTGCCTCATTCCCCTCGCCTTCCTGCGCCGGAAGGCCCGTCCTGCAACACCGGCACCGGTGACGAACGCAGCCTGTGGCTGTGGGGATGGCCAATGCGCAAGCGGCACGGATGGGCAGTAAGCGCTCGGTCGTCTGCATCGAACGCACGCTGGATGGGTGGCCTGTGGCCCATGTGTCCACGGTCACCTATCCAGCGTGCGTCCTCATCACGGTCTCGTCGCCCGATGGGCGATCAGCGCTTGGATTGACTCCCTCATCGCTGGATATCCCCTGCCGATGAACGGGGAGACTTGGTCGGTGCAAGCATGCCCTCCAGGCCCGCTATGAGCACGGCTTTTACGCCGGACGCTCCCGTAATGCGTAACCAGAGCGGGCCAGAGTCTGGGGCAACATCAAGCTGGAAATGAAAAAAGGGACAGCAGCGGCGTTCCTGGGCAATGAAGGCAGTTACCTCGTCATAGACATCCGCCGCAAAGCGAAAGGCGAGGCCATCGGGCAACGCGTGCGACTCCTGGGCCATGGTTTGAAACAGGACGCTCCCAGCGGTCAGATGCGTCAGACGGTGGGCCGGGTCAATGGCGAGGAGATTACACGCGAGTGGAATCGCGGGTGTGCTCGTTTGATCAGGCGGTACGGGGTCCATGCAGCCTCCTCACAATGGATGGTTCAGTCCCGAGCAGGGACCGCGTGAGCATAGCACTTCAAGTACGGTTTAAGTCAAGCAGGAGATTCTCCATGGCGGTGACACGATCAATCATCCTCTTTGCCCTGGCGGGGCTAGCCGAAATTGGCGGCGGCTATTTGATGTGGATCTGGCTACGTGCCGATCGCCCTGTGTGGGTTGGGCTGCTGGGTGGCCTCATCCTCGTCCTCTATGGGGTGCTCCCGACGTTCCAACCCACGACCCTCGACTTTGGGAAGGTCTATGCCGCCTATGGCGGCGTGTTTATCGGCCTCTCGCTCGTGTGGGGCTGGGCCGTTGATGGCGTTCGGCCGGATGCGCCGAGTCTCTGGGGTGCCGGTATTGCGCTGTTGGGCGCCGGCATCATTGTCTACTGGCCACGCTAAAGGACGCATCCTCACGGGGCAGACAGCGCAAGAGGCACGAATCCTGTGATAAGAGTTTTTATCACAGGATTCATGTGCGACGATCCGTTAAGCTGAGCATAAAACAGATCGTCTCTATCGATGAACATTGATCGTTATCACAGGAATAGGCGGAACAACCCAT
>NZ_PUBZ01000015.1 GCF_003205875.1 Herpetosiphon llansteffanensis | reverse complement strand
CATGCTCAGCTGTTTCCGGCGTGGCCTCTTGCTGATCATCACCCACCTCATGACCCACCAGCCACTTCCCGTTGGACGTTTTTATCCTGAACCATGGTCACCGGTGTTAACTACCTACCCTTGAAAGCCACCCCCCTCTCCCACTGGACGCGGGCGAGGGGGAGCACCGGTGTTTCACCGACACATTGCGTCAAAACCACGGGATTAAAGCCCCGCGCCACGGGAGAGGGGATCAGGTTGTGGTTAACGTGATGAACCAATACAGCTACAGGCTATTGGCTAGTGGACGATCGGTGAGATTTCCCGTCAATCATTCATCCAAAAGCCAAAAGCCTATAGCCAATCTTTATGTTCTATGTTCTATTTTGCCTTCTGCCTTTTGAATTTTGATTTAGGTTTCCTCCCTCATAATTCATCCTTCATCCTTCCGTTTTAGCCTCCGCAGCGCATATTGACATATTCAAGCCATTCGCTGAGGCTCATTGGTTTTGGTAAGTCGGCGGTTGAGAGCGATTGGCCTTGAGCGTACAGCTCGCCATAGCGATCGGTGATAAACCAGCCGCCTTTGGCCTCGCCCAAAAATTGGCTCAACACCTTAGATTCTGGATCGTGCAGCACGGTCAAGCCTTCGGTTGGTGGCAAGGCTTCGGCTGAAATAATCAAGGCTTTTTGCTCGTGTGACCAGCGTTGAGCTGCCGTGCTGAGATTGGCCAAATAGGTGGGGTTGAGGCCATCGTTGGCGGGCAAAAATACGATTACCAAAGCGGCTTTGCCGCGCAGATCGCCACGGCTGAAGCGTTCGCCCATGGCGGTTTGAAGCGTAAAATTCGGTACGATAGTGCCTGCTTGCAGAGTTTGCATCGCTCGTTCCTCAATTGATCGTTAACTTGCTGCTCAATTCATTGCATAAAGTGTACCGTGTTTGGGTGTGGTGCTGCGTGTTGGTTTAATCATCTTTGTGAAAGATTTAACAACCTTTATAGCATACAATTGAGGTCTAGGCAACTGTGCCGAGCAAATTGGCGAGCATTTCTTGTTCGTTGGGGTTGGCTTGGCGCTCGAGGGCTTGCTTGATCAGGCGGCTTTTGTTGGGCGCTGCATCTTTGCCCCAAAACAGGCGCGCCACGCCTGCATAGCTGCGCAAGCGTTTGTGTTCGATGCTACAGGCGCTGCGAAAAAGCTCGTGCTCAAGCAATTGCTCTGGGCGATTGAGATATTGCAGCAACAGTTGCGCCAAATCATAACGATTGTAGCTTTGGCTGGGGGCTTGGGCCAGCGCAATCAAGGGCTGCTCGGTGGCGACTGGTAAATTGGTGGCTTTGCTGGGCGCAGTTTCAAGCGCTGGCAGCTCGGTTTGGCGGGTTGGCAACAGGCTAAGCAATTGCTGGCGTTGGGTTTTATCGATGAAGGTGGTGCGCACGGTCAAGGCATTGCGGCCTTGAACGCAGCTAAACACGCCAGCCCCAGCTGGTGGGCTGGGCAAACGCGATGGTGGCAAAGCGCTACTTGGGAAGGCTTTGGTTGGCAAGGTCGTATTTGGCTCATCTGCATCGTCGCGCGGCTGATAGCCTGCCACGGCCAAGCTAATTTGCGAACGAAAGCGCGTGCTCAAATTGCTAAATGTTTGGGTCGCAATGATATAGCGAATGCCAGCGGCGCGGCCACTGGTCAGCTCGCTGTTGAGCCATTGTTCTAATTGTTTGGCTCCCAGCGCTTGCTCAAGCAAGGTCAATTCGCTGATAAACACCACCAGCAAGGGCAGATCGTGGCCCTGATATTCTTCCCAGCGCTCACATTCGGCTGCTTTGAGGATTTTTTGGCGCTGCAAACGCTGCTCGGTTAGCCAGGTTAATGCAGGCGCTAATTCATGTTCGGCCTCGGCGAATAAAGCGACGTGGGCTTTTTCGCGCCAGCCAAGCCACGACAAGCCAGCCTTGCCATCGACTAAGGCCAATTGCAAGCGCTCAGCAGGATTGGTGAGACACAGATAGAGCAAGGCGGTGCGCACCCAGCCATCTTTGCCACAGCCAGTTGCGCCACTCACTTGAACATGAGTAAAATCGTCGATCAACGAGCCATGGACCAGCGAAACCACGCCCTGAACGCTCCGCCAGCCCAAGGGCAACACAAAACGTTTGTCGCTTTGGCGCAGTTCGTGGGCCAGCACGCGCAAATCGTCTGGCGGATTGAGCAAGGCCGTGCCAGCGTTGGGCAAAGTGCGGGCATCGATGGCTGTGGCTAAGGGCATAAATTGGCTGATGCTGGTTGGTTCAGGCTGGATTACCCGTTGTTGGGCTTGCCACAACCGAAATTCACGCCAATCGCGGCCAAAGCGCTGGCGAAACATCAAGGCCACCAAGGCCATGGCCAATATTAATGCCCCAATTTGTACTGCTTCAGCATCCAAGCCCAACCACCTTTATCCAGATTCAGCTTCTAAAATTGGTGCCATTTTGGTGATTAAAACTCTTGCCAAAATAGAACCTTTGTGCTATTATGGTGATGTTGATTGTTGAACCCGACACGCCAACATTCAACGCAGCCTCCGATAGCTTTCTTGGTCTGGTCTCGAACAAGCTACACCTATCCATAGCTTTTTAGCATGGGTAGGTGTGGTTTTTAATAGCTAAGTGTACTATGCCCTCACCCCCCAGCCCCCTCTCCCGCACGCGAGGCGAGGGGGAACCACGCGGTCAGTGCTCCCCTCGCCCGCATTCAGTGGGAGAGGGGCTGGGGGTGAGGGCATGCTCGTGGTTGCCAATCTAATGAACCATTACAACTAGACGATTGCAGATTGTATAGATTGGATCAAACTTCCAATAGCCAATAGCCAAATGACCTGCTTAGCGCCACAAACGACCCAATTCGCCAACTGCGGCGCGGGCCAAACGTTCGGGCCAAAATGCACAGAGCGCAGCAATCACCACACTGAAAATCCAGAGCCATGCGCTGGAGAGCGGCAATTGTTGGTTGCTTAGCCAGCGTACACAGCCAATCACACTGGTAATCAGATCTAAGCCACCAACCAAGGCAAACACTGCCAAAACATGTTGGTTGATGGCGCGGCGCGGCCAACACGCTACTTCGATGGCCGTGATAATAATTGGAATAAACCATTGGGCAGTGCCAAGCATGGCTAAATTCAAGCCTAGCCCTGCCAAAAATGCCAAGGTAAACTGTGCTCCAATCCACCAGATTAATATTGCCAAGCCAAAAATGCTGAGATAGGCCAAGGTGCTTAGCCAACGCTCGTACATGCCCATTGGCGCAGCGCGACGTGGCAGGTTGGCAATTGGGCTGCTTGGCACAGGCTCATTGACCAATTCCTGTAAGAAACTGGCTGTTGATTGGGGTGTGGTTGCAGTCGGCATCAATGGCATCGACTTAGAATCTTTCATGCTTCGCCTCGCAGCCTGAACACAGTTTTTAACCTCGAGCGTAGCACATTTGGCGCATAAAAAATAGCCCATTTTGCTGGCCTGCAAACGGGCCAAAATGCAGCAACATTCTGGCTCAGGGCTGGGCTTCGACCCAAAATACATGCAAGGTTTTGCCGCGCAACATGCCCACCAAACTGATTGGGCCGTAGCGAATGTTGCCTTGCTGATTTGGCAATTGTTGAATCAGTGGCGATTGGCTGGGAATTTGCGCAACCGTGATTTGGGCTGCATTAGCGGTGGGAACGCCGCCGCTGCCAACTTCCTCGACCAACAAGGCCGCTTGATCTTTGAGCAAGAGCGTGCCGTTGAGCCGCAAAACCTGATTGTTGTACACAGCGAGATTCTGGTTTAGCTCGCCAAGGCTGATATTGGTTGGCTCGATTGGCTTGACGGTGATTGGCTCAAGTTCAGTCGGGCTTTTGAGCACGCCATTGATGCGTAAGACAGCAATGTTGCTGGTAATTGCCAAGGTTTGGGCTGGAATCGATAGCACTGGCTGGTAGGCAATTGGTTCGGCTCCAGGCTCAAGTGCACCAGCTAAAATGGTGTTTGATTCGCTGATTAGCGCCGGAGCAAGGATGGTGATTGTGCTGTTGGCCCCAATGCCATCAAGCTCGTTGAGCAGCAAAATTTGGTTGGCTTGGTTGGGCGCGACTGGTGGCAACGGCGGCGCGCTCGCTCCACAACTGCTCAAACCAAGGGTTAAAACCAGCAGCCAGAGTGGCCAAAAACGCATGCTATCCTCCAGAAAATAAGGCTATAGGCTGCTGGCGATTGTACCATTAGCCTCGTGACGAGGGGGCAGGGGTCGGGGGC
>NZ_PUBZ01000014.1 GCF_003205875.1 Herpetosiphon llansteffanensis | reverse complement strand
TCCGGGATCGGGGGTTGGGGGGAACTTTGAAGGGTAGGTTTTGAGCGATTGGGAGGTTGTGGAGCATTCCCTCACCCCCCAGCCCCCTCGCCCACTGGACGCGGGCGAGGGGGAGTCAACGATGGTTTACCCAGCGATCTGGGGGGGAAAGCTCTTCAACCACAAAACACGGGCGAGGGGGAGCACCCCGTTTCCCCCGATGCATTGCGCAGAACCAGCCTGTTAAAGCCCCTCTCCCGCGCACGGGAGCGGGGTTGGGGGTGAGGGGATCTTAAAACCTACCCTTGAAAGGTCGGGGGTCAGGTTGCAGGCTATGGGCTGTTGGCTATAGGCTATTGGGGAGCAGCATTAACATTGAAACCTACCTTCGCGGCCTTCGCGCTCTTCGCGGTTTCAATCCTTCGTGGCTTAAAATGTTCGATTCCTGACAACCGATCTCCAGCCCCCATTATATACGGAGGAAATTGCATGCAGCGCCGACGATTGATGATTATTGCAACCAGCCTGACGCTGCTTTCAGCAAGCGTTGGCTTGAGTTTGGCTCGCACGAATAGTCTGTTGGATGATCCTGATTGTAGCGTAAGTGACTGTACATTCTTGCCATTGATCTTGAAAAATGCGAGTGAGATCACGGCCTTGCCAAGCGCAACGCCAACCGCATTTGGCGTAACAGTTTCGCCAACCGCTGAGCCAAGCCTGACGGCGACGGATACGCCGTTGCCAACCAATACGCCAACCGCAACTAGCACCGCAACCAGCGTTCCCAGCAATACGCCAACCGATGTGCCAACTCCAACCAGCGTTCCCAGCAATACGCCAACCGATGTGCCAACTCCAACCAGCGTTCCCAGCAACACGCCAACCGATGTTCCTACTGCGACGAGCGTTCCCAGCAACACACCAACGGAAACGAGCACGCCGACCAATACCAACACACCGACGAATACACCAACCAACACCGCAACCGCAACAAGCACCAGCACAGCTACGCCGCGCCCAGCAACAACTACGCCAACCACCATTGTCGGCACGGCCACGCCAACTACACCCGCCAACTTCACGCGGATTGTGTGGTCGACTGCCGTGCCAACGCCGTTTAGCTATCCTTTTGGTGCAGTCGAAGCCCAAGGTGCGGTTGTCGGCGGCAAATTGTATGTCTTTGGTGGTTTCGGCCAGCCTGGCTTATCGGGCGATACACCTTCGCGCTTGTCGAATGTCTACGATCCTGTTGCCAATACCTGGACGGCGATTGCACCTTTGGAACGTGGCCTGACCCACGTTGGCACGGCGACCGATGGCCAGAAAATCTTCTTTGTGGGTGGCTATATCGAAGATTTTGATGGCGTTGGCCAGATTTTTGGCTCGCGGGTTTCACGCTACTACGATACCGCCACCAATAGCTATACCAACTTGCCAGTGATTCCAATTCAACGTGCCGCTGGCCAATTGTATTATTTAGAGCGCAAGTTGCACTATGTTGGCGGAACCTACTACAAACAGGCTGATGTTGGCACGCACTTTGTGCTCGATTTGAACAATTTGGCGACTGGCTGGGTAACCCAAACCAACCAATTAACCTATGCCGAATTGCCAAACCCACGCCAGCACGCTGGTGGCGTGGTGCTTGATGGCAAGCTCTACTACATTGGCGGCCAGCATGGTCACGATGGCAGCTTAACCGTCGATAACGATGTGCATCGCTACGATCCTGCGACCAATACATGGACTCAATTGGCCGATATTCCCTTGGCCCTAAACCATATTAGCCACTCGACGGTGGTGCTTGGCGGCAAGATTTTCGTCTTTGCAGGCCAGACGACCAATGGCACAAAACATAACACGATTTATGTGTATGATCCGGCGAACAATATGTGGGCACAGATGCCGAATAACTTGCCAGCAACCCGCTATTCGGGCATTATTGGCGAGATTAATGGCACGCTCTATTTCACGACTGGCGGCGGAACCAACAGCTATCGTGGCATTCCCACACCCTAAATTCTTTTGTCAGGGCGTTGGTCGTAGCTGCGACCAACGCAAACGCTATGAACATAAGCATCTATCCAATTCCGCGTCTGCTCACAACCAGTCCGTATCTGGATTTGTTATATGATCCATTTGTTGCTTGGCCTGAACTGCGGATTATGCGCCAGCCGTTTGCTCAAAGCTTGCGTGCTGGCTTGCTGCAGCGCGATAACCGAGTTTTGCATTGGCATTTTTTCGATGAATTGACTCAGCGTCCGAGCCAGAGTGCAACCGCTTTGCGGAGTATGAGTTTTATTGCGCTGTTGCGTTTGCTGCGCTTGCGTGGCGCAAAACAGGTTTGGACTGCGCATAATTTAGAGCCGCACGAATTACGCCATCCTGCTTGGGCTAAGCGTAGTTACCAGGCTATGGTTCAAGTGGCAGGCCAGATTATTGTCCATTCACAAGCAGCAGCCCAGTTAATTGATCAACGCTATCAGGTTGGCTCAAAAACGACGGTTATTGCCCATGGGGCGTATATCGGTTTTTATGGTCCGCAACTGGCACAAACTGCCGCACGCGAGCTATTACAGCTCAAGCAAAACGGGTTTTTAGCAGTTAGCTTAGGCACATTGCGTCCCTACAAAGGCGTAGAATTATTGATCGAAGCTTGGGCTGCCGAGCTTGGACAATTGGAGGTCGTCGGAGCAGTCAAAGATCCGTTGTATGTTCAGCAATTGCAGCAGCTTGCGACGAATCCTGTCATTACGATTCGGCCAGATTTTATTGCCGATGCGCTGTTGCCTGCATGGTTTGCAGCAGCGGATGTGGTGGTCTTGCCGTATCGCAAAACATTAACCTCGGGCATGTTGTTGGCGGCGTTGTCGTATGCTAGGCCGCTGGTTGCTCCCGATTTGCCGCCAGTGCGCGAGTTGATTCGTGAAGGCGAGAATGGCTTTTTGTTTGAGCCAAATAATGTAGCTAGTTTACGCGCCGCATTGCAACGGGCCGCCGCGCATCCCAATCGTCAAGCCTTGCAGCAAAACGCCTTGCAAACCGTCCAAGCTTTGGATTGGACACAGCTTGCGGCGCAAACTGCTGACGTATATCGGCGTTTATTCGAGAAGAACCCATGATTTCAGGCCAAATTTCGATCATTATTGTGAGCTACAACAGCGCCGAATTGCTAGCAGCCTGTTTTGCCAGCCTCGCCACAACCAACGACGACAACTATCAATTAATCGTCGTCGATAATGCGTCGAGCGATGGTTCGGCAGAACTGGTGCGCCAATCTTATCCGCAGGTCACGCTGATCGCCAATCACCATAATCATGGCTTTGGCGCGGCATGCAACCAAGGGATGGAAGTCGCGACTGGCGAATATTTTGTATTTTTCAATCCCGATGTGCAAATAACTCCCAGCTGGCTGACGATTTTGCGTCAACATTTGCACGAACATCCACAGGCCGCGATTATCTGCCCAACCACCTTGTATCCAAACCAAGCGCCGCCAACTCGCCAAGGGGTAGCGATGACGGCGGCGGTGCCTGGTTGTGCGTTGTTGTTGCGACGGAGCGCATGGCAATCAATTGGCGGCTTCGACCCCAAGATTTTCCTGTATTGGGAAGATACCGAGCTGTGCTGGCGGGCGTGGTTGTTGGGTTGGCAGGTGCTTGAAGATTTCGAGGCGCTGGTCGTGCACGAACGCGGTGGTAGCGGCGGTGGCCAGCGTTGGTTGGTCGAGAGCAGCAAAAATGCTTTGTATACGTACCTGAAACTTCGGCCATTGTCGGTGGTTTTGGGCTATACACTGCGCATGCTGGCCAAAACTGTGATTGTGAGTCTGCGCCAGCGCAATCTGGCCATGGTGAGTGTTTGGATGTGGCATCTGAAGAATTTCAAGCAGACGCTGGCAACCCGTCGCACAATTCAGGCTCACGTCAAGGCTGATCGCCACGCAATTGAGCGTTTGATCAAACAGCATCTCGCGCGCGGCAAACGAGAACGGAATGCAAGGATGAAGGATGAGGCATGAAGGATGAAAGCTGAGTAAGAACATAGAGCAAAGAACATAGAATATAGCATTTGGAGATCAGGGGGCGAGGGCTGAGGCTATAGGCTATGTGTAATGGTTCATTGGATTGGCAATCATGGTCCCTCACCCCCCAACCCCCTCTCCCACTGAACGCGGGCGAGGGGGAGCAGCCTCTTTTTTTACCAAGGAATTGGGGGAGAACCACGGGATTCAAGCCCCTCGCCCGCGCCACCGGAGAGGGGTCGGGGATCAGTCTATGTGTAATGGTTCATTGGATTGGCAATCATGGTCCCTCACCCCC
>NZ_PUBZ01000013.1 GCF_003205875.1 Herpetosiphon llansteffanensis | reverse complement strand
AGGTCCCCAACCCCTATGTTCTATGCTCTATGCTCTATGTTCTATGTTCTTATACACTTCCTCAACCCGCTCGGCGACTGCCGACCACGGAAACAAGTGCTGCACTCGTTGGCGGCCAGCCTGCGCTAGTTGCTCACGATAAGCCTTATCCTGACAAAGTTGAGTTATTACCCGCGCCAAATCAACAGGATCTTGGGCCTTAAACCGCTCGCCAGTGCTGCCAGCTTGCACCACATCATCGTAGCCGCGCCACGACGAAGCCACAACCGCGCGCCCACAGGCTTGCGCTTCGGCCAACGCCATGCCAAAGGTTTCCGATGTATAACTTGTGCCAAGCACCAAATCGGCGCAGGCCAAGTAGCGGGGCAATTCGCTATGGGCAATTGTGCCAAGCAAGTGTATACGATCAGCAATGCCCAATTTTTGCGCATAATCAGCCAGTGCTTGGCGGGTTTCGCCATCGCCCAAAAATGCCAAATGATACTGCTCGTCGAGCAAACTCAAGGCAGTAATTGCATCGCGCTGGCCCTTCCACGGCATCATGCGCCCAGGATGAATCAGCAACCATTTGGCATCACCAGCGATTGCGTGACGCAAACGAGGATCTGGCGCTAATGGCCGAAAATGTTCAAGATCCACGCCGTTGTACACCACGCTTGCTGTACGCCCATAATGTTGCTGCAAGGTTTGGGCATTGTAGCTTGAGCACGAAAGCAGCGCGGCGGCTGAATGCATCAGCTGCACATCGCCGCGAAAAAAATCTTCGCCATGGCCATGATAAACCGTTGGAATGCCATGGCGTTTGAGCAACGGCGCAACCACCAAATCATAGGGCTTGTGAATATGCACCAAATTGGCGGTTTTTAAAATGGGCCAAGCTCGCGGCAACAGCGACAAGCGTTCGGCCAATTTGCGCCACGCATAGGCCCGCCGCAACGGCCCCCACGCCAACCGTTCGCGGGCAATAAACGGAAATGTTAGCACCCGCAAACCAGGCATTGGCCGTTGAATCGAGCCATTGCCACCAACAATCGTCACCCGATGACCAAGCCGAATTTGCTGCTGCGCCAACTCCCAGACAAAACTCTCAACCCCGCCAACTTTGCTGGTCGTGGTCAGATTGTAGTGAATAATATGCATTACCACAGCACCAATTCGTAGGTTCCCTTGACCAAATCGCGGTACAGATAATAGGCAGGGAGGCCTAATTTAAGCCGATACGCCAGATCTCGCAGTTTGCCTTTGAGTCCTTTGGCGCGACGTTTGCTGCCATGCTGAATGTCCAGCGCTTCCATATCGGCAACTTTAAAGCCGTGTTGTTGGGCCAAATCACGAAATTGGTTCATCGTGTAGTAGTGCATTTCGCTTAGGCGCTGGCGATCTTGCAAGCCCATCGCTTGTTTGGTTTTGAGTCGATTCGCTACCAAGCGATCAGCCATGGTGCGCGGCAGCCAATTGATGCCACGAATATGATAGTGCGGATCGCGCCATGCCCAGCGATTGATAATCGTGAGCAACACTCGCCCACCAGGCCGAATCACCCGCCGCAATTCAGCCAACATCGCCGCCGGATCTTGCACATGCTCAACAATATCCCAGCAAATTGCCAAATCAAAGCTATTATCTGCAAATGGCACGGCCTCGCCAACCGCATTCAAAATTGGCAAATTGAGATCGTAACGCTCTGCGCGGAGTTTGCTGATCTGGCAATAATCACGATTGAACTCTGTTGCGACTGGCTGCGCACCAGCTTGGGCCAACGCCACCAACGTACCACCCATGCCACAGCTAATTTCCAGAATGCGGCTGTTGGCAAGCTCGCCGCCAAACCGCTCAATCAATGCTAAGCGTTCAGCTTGATAGCGCTCTTGCCAGATGCGTTTTTCGCGCCACGAGGCATAATCTGGCCGCCAATTCATTGGCTCAACCCAATGGTCAATTTGCTCGATCAAACGAGCTTCATTCGTATCGACTACCATATTTGTTTCACCGATGCAATCCGCCGTGTCCATAATTCAATCGACATAGCAAACAAACCAAGATAGGCTAAGCCAAAGATAATGCTGCTCCAGCGCCAACGTTTCAGCGCCAAATCCATCAACATTGCCATCAAAATCGCCCAAACTGGAATCAAGAAAATAATGTGTTTATCAACCATCGGCACGGTGCGGTCGATCACCGTAAACAGCAACGAGACAGTTACCATCGCACACATCCAAATCGAACCCATCCACAAGCGGCTTTCTGGATAGCGAGTGCGCAAACGGGCAATCACCCACAAAGCAAATGGCAGCAAGAGGAATGGCACTGTCAAGCCGTGATTCCATAAACGGGTACGATAGGCGAGGAAGTTATCGTAGGCCGTTGGCTGATATTGGATTGCACCAACCGCCGCTTGGCCTTCAGTAAAGGTGGTAGTGAAATAGGGAATCGTTTTTTCGATGATGCCTGGAATATATAACCCGTAATAAACCACAGTTGAGCCGAGCACCCCAATAAGCATTGCCGTAATAACATGACGTGCTTGGCGGCGTTCGCTGCGTTTGGTGATGGCGATATAGCTCATCCAAATACACAATAATAAACCTAAGAATACCGCCATCACCGTGTACATCAAAAATGCCACGGTCAATAATGCGGCAAAACTCCACCAAACTTTGCGCCGATCAAACTTGCCCCAAGCGCCAATCCCAAAGGCAATGCTCATAAATGTCCACCACATACCAAAGGTGGTTGGCACATTGCCCCATGAGTGCAGCAAATAGGTCAATGGCACAACATTATAGAATGCTGCTGCCAAAAGCCCAACTCGTAGCGGAAAACTAAACGAACGCGCATAAAAATAGATCAAAAAGATATAGCTTGAATCGATAATTGAGCTAAATATCTTGGCAGTTGTCTCCATTTGAAAGGGCAGCAAGGCAAACGAGGTGGCAAAAATATGGAAAAACGGCGAATACGGAATAATTGGCCGATCCTTGCCAAATTCCTTTTCGGGCATGACTGATTCATTGAACGCGCCTGGTTGGTACATTTCACCCAAACGCCCATCCAAAATCCAGCGTACCCGCTCCATATGCCAGTGAATATCGATGGCGATCATATAAGGATAAACTTGGCCAGCTGCTTTGACCCAAAAGCCAAATAAAAACAAGCCAAGCAAGATCGTTAATGTCTGTGGCTCTAATACGATGCCGCCCTTATACATTAACAAAGGCACCACATCGCGTAGCACTGCAATTAATGCAACGCTTAGCACCGCTAGAACTGCCAAGTTAGGCAGCCAGAACGTATGTGGCACGCGCGCCAGCATCACCGGTAAGGCCAAACCAACCCCAATTGCCGCACTGAGGCCAACCGCCCAAGGCCAATTAATACCAATAATTAGCATACTTAATGCAAGGCCAAGCAAAATAATGCTTAGCAAGACCACTGCTCCGAGCGGTGGCAACCATGGCCGACTTTCGGTTGAAGCAAGATCAACATTAAATACCGCCACCCCGAGGGTTCGGGCGCTAGCAGTTTGTTCCTGATATAAATTTGATCGCAAGCCAAGCGCTACATTACCGCTGCTCGTTGCGTTTGCTGGAATCAAGGCATGAATAATCCGCGTTTCATTCGTATCTGGTAGGGCGATGGTTGCATTTGAGCCAAAATCAAGCACCGCATTAACAGGGCTTGCATCAGGATGTTGAGTTAACAAATCGATTTTGGTTGTCCAACTGCCACGGCCAGCTAATGGGACGGCAATCGTTGCATCGCCGGTTGTCCAGCGAAACGAGCGATTATTGCCTTGACTTACTTCACCAGGCGAGAAATTACCTTGCAGAAACGGCGGATCATAATAATCGCCAAGCGTAATTGTGGTGCGAGCCTGCCACTGATAAGTAATTGTTAATATCAATAAAGCCCAAAGCACCAGCCCGCCGATAGCAGTCAGCCACGTGCGCCATGGATAATCAAATAGTGATGAGCGATTTTGAAAAAACCTTGAACCAGCCAATTGCATATATCGTTACTCTATTGCTAAAAAGATACGTAATGTCAGATTTTGCCTGAACAATTATAGGCGATCACCCTACCTTTGCAACCAATTTGACAAGCAAGCCTATTTGCGGTAGACTTCGCGAGCTGTCAACGAATGACTCAAATACAGTCACGACGCGATAAACCGAATGAAATCAACCACAAGCAAGGGTTTGACAAGAACGATTGAGTGTGGTAGACTTCACGGGCTGTCAACGAATGACTCAAATACAGTCACGACGCGATAAACCGAATGAAATCAACCACAAGCAAGGGTTTGACAAGAACGATTGAATGTGGTAGACTTCACGGGCTATCAATTGATAGCAACGATGTGAGATAAACATCAAACAATTGGCAACAAGTTTCCGTTTGGTTCGTAAAATAAACCTGCGGATTTTTTATCGCCAAACTGCACCTTTCCAACTGATGGGTGCTGCGTCCGCAGCACATTCCATGCATCAATATTTTCTTTTTTGTCACCGTCAATGCGTTGGTTGTTGATCTACCAACACAACAGAGTGACCGTGCTTCCGCTCTCAAAATCAGAAGCACACGCAATCGCTTCGGCGATTTGTCGGCGAGTTTGATCCTGGCTCAGGACGAACGCTGGCGGCGTGCCTAATGCATGCAAGTCGAACG
>NZ_PUBZ01000012.1 GCF_003205875.1 Herpetosiphon llansteffanensis | reverse complement strand
TAGTCTCGTGGGCTCGGAGACGTGTATAAGAGACAGATCGGGGATTGGGCTTTAACGCAGAGGTGCGGAGATGTTATGGCTTTTGACTGTCGGAACGATTATTCTGATTTTAAACCAAACTTCGCTAGCCCATAGCCCATAGCCCATAGCCATACTAACGCTGCGCCTCTGCGTTAAACTCGGTTACACTCGTTGTTTAGTTTTTTGGAAACCACGGCAAGAAAGCGCTGGTTTTGGCAATGTAATCTGCATATTGAGGCTTGGTTTTGACCAAGGTGCGTTCTAAGAGCATCACGCCGGAAACTCGAATAATCAACAAGGTCATGAGCAATGCGCCGATAATTTGCCAATAGCTGCCAGCGGCAATTGAAAAGAGCGCATAGCCCCACCACACTGCCGAATCGCCAAAATAATTGGGGTGCCGCGTGTAGCGCCATAAACCAGAGCGTAGCACTTGGCCTTTATTGGCCGGATTGGCCTTGAAGCGGCTGAGTTGCCAATCGCCAAAGGCCTCAAAACTAAAGCCAATTAGCCAAACTGCAATCGCTAAATAATCGATCCAGTTCCAGCTTTTAACCCCAGTTTGGGCACCAAGCAAGGTTACTGAAATAATCAACGCCAAGATGCCTTGGAGCAAAAATACTTGGAAAAAGCTAAACCACCAATAGCGCTTGGCTCCGTAGCGCCGCCGAAACTCAACATAACGAAAATCTTCTGGCTTGCCCCAATTGCGCCAGCCAATGTAGAGCGTTAAGCGCAAACCCCAAATCGTCACCAAGCTGCTGATAAGTAGTTTGCGTTGGTCATCGCCTTGGGCTTGGCTAAAATACCACCAGGTTAAAGCCACAAAACACATGCCCCAGCAAATATCCACAATGCTGGCATTGGTAATTTTGACACTCCACAACCACGCCAGCGTCAGCGGAACCATCACGACTGCCAAACCCAACCCCCAAATTAGCCAAAAACTCATTCGAACCTCACACGGCTAACGCACCCAAATATCATAACCACCCAAATGCACACGCATTCGATAGGGCGCAACTTGCAGCATGGCATCAAAGCCCATCGGGCGTACCGCGCCATAGGTCACAATGACTTTTGGCGGTTTGCTGCGTAACTGTTGCAACGTCTCGTCGAGCGCATTGGGTAAAATTGCTAAGGGATAATCGTAGGGAAAACGGCTTGGAACCGCATACTGACCATACAAGTAAATTTCTGGCTCGGCAGCCCACACCCAGACACTGGTTTGCTGGCCCACATTGCTATCGATCCATTCGACCACTTTAGGCGCGAGGGCAAAGAATTCGCGGCCATCAACGCCATACAGTTGTTCAATTTGGGCTTCGGGAGTCTTATTATACAACGGCCAGAGGCTGCTCAAGGGCAAAAGCGCCAGCAAAACCGCAATCAAAACAATCGAAAAATCTTTGTATTGCTGCAAAAAGCCAAAGCGTACTTTGGCCAAACCACCAGCAAACACTGCCAAGGCTGGCACCAGCGCCTGATAATAATGGGGATAGGCGCGCAAACTGACAAAGGCACTGGCAATCAAGCCAAGGCTCCATAAACCAGCGAGGATCAAACTTGGCCAGTAGCGCCGCCGTCGCCATGCCAGCGTTGCGCCCATAATGCCCGCCACCACTAAAAGCAGCAACGAGCGCCAAATTGGCCAAAGTTGGCTGACGGTGGCATTGGTTTGCTGCAAATAGGTTGTGTTATAGGTCCAGTTGGCTTCAACAAAATCGCTCCAGCCACCAGCAATCGCAAAATAGAGCACGGTTGGAATCAACACTAATGCCAAGCCATCGACAATCAGAATTGCGCGCCCAATCCGTTCGTTGACATCGCCTTTAATCGCCAGGGTTGTGACAAACAGCGCTGGCACGATTAAGAGCGCTACTGGTTTGGCCAAAATCGCCAGCGCCGCCGCAATTCCTGCAAGCATCCACCAAGCTTTTTGCCCGCTATCAAGCGCTTTCAGGCCAAACAGCAAGACCAAGCCACTTGGCAAGAGCATAATCGCTTCGCTGTTGAAGGTCACGCCTTGCAGAAAAACGGCGCTATTCCAGCTTGCCACCAAGATTGCTGTCAGCACGCCTGCAACCTCGGAGCGCCACAAGCGCCGCCCAGCGCGCCACATCACCAAGGTTGTGACCAACAGCCAGAGCGTTGCCCAAACCCGAATTGCCTGCACAGGCTCTGTGCCAACTAAAACAGGCGGAGCATAGGCAGCATAGACAAACGGCGGTTTATGGTCAAAACGGTCGCGGTAGGGAATCGCCCCATCGGCCCAATCGCGGGCAATTACGGCATAGGCAGCTTCATCGCGCTCAAGCGGCAGTTGATGCAACGGCATGCGCAGCAGCCAAATCAGGCCACAAACCGCGCCAATCACTGCCCACAAGGCCAAGCGTCGCCGCCGAAAACGTCGCAACATGGCTTTAATCCCCCACACCAAAAGATTGCTAGCCGCAATGATACTGGTAAATTGGCAAAAAGCCTAAAAAATAGCCCAGCCGTGCAAATTAATGCTGGCTGAGCCATTTAATTAAGATTTGAGCTTTGTTTTAGCCGAGATACAGCGCCATCACCAAGAAGTGGCAAACGCTGCCGCCCATCACAAAGCCATGCCAAATGGCGTGGTTGTAGGGCAATTTTTCCCAGCGATAGAAAATTACGCCAGCAGTGTAAGTCAGGCCACCAGCTACCAGCAAGGCAAAAGCCCCGCCCGGCAAACTTGCCACCATATCATCCCACGCCATCACTGAGAGCCAGCCCATGCCCACGTACATCAAGGTCGAAAGCAGTTCAAAGCGCTTAATGAAAAATAATTTAAAGCAGATCCCTGCAAAAGCACAGCCCCAAATCAAGCCAAATAACGTCCAAGCCAAGCTGGTTTGTAAGCTGACCAACAAAATCGGCGTGTAGGTGCCTGCAATCAACAAATAAATTGCACAATGATCGAAAATTTTGAGCAAATATTTGGCGCGTGGGTTGCGAATGCTATGATACAGCGTCGAGGCCAGATACATACAAATCAAGCTCAGCCCATAGACTGTGAAGCTGGCGATGCGCCATGGATCGCCAGTGTTAATCGCCATGACCAATAAAATCACCAAGCCTGCCACGCTCAAGGCGACCCCAATGCCATGGGTAATCGCGTTGGCCAATTCTTCGGCGGCTGAATATTCTGAGTAGTGCACGTTGCGCTCTTGCATTGCTTTTGCCATATAACCTCCAGTTAAGCGATGGTTTGCTGATGTGTATTATACCTCGTATTGCAAAGTACTTTGTAGTATCAGGTATAGTTCTTTTAGGCTAGCCAAGCGAGCGATTTTTGCTATACTTGGCGCGCAGCGTTGCACCACGAGAGTGAAGATTCCTGTAGTTCGAGGTATTTGCCATGGCCAATTTGCCAAGCTACGATTTTGCCGATTTGATTAAAGCTGACCATGACGCTGAATTTTTGTTAACCTGTTTCGCTGAAGTATTGCACGAGTTAGGCGAGGCTGACCTTGCTGGCTATCTTGGGTTGCCCACAACAATCCCAACTCATGCCCCAATCTCTCCAGAACGGGCAATTCAAGCGGCCTCGCTCAGCTTTCAATTGCTGAATATGGTCGAGGAAAATGCCGCTGCCCAACAACGCCGCCTGCGTGAATCAGCCGAGGGCTTCAACGCTGAAGTTGGTTTGTGGGGCAATACCCTGCAAAGCTTGAGCCAAGCAGGCTTCAGCGCCGAGCAAATTGCCGCTGCGCTAGGCCAAATTCAGGTTGAGCCAGTACTGACGGCGCATCCAACCGAGGCCAAACGGGCAACCATGCTTGAGCATTATCGACGCTTGTATTTGCTCTTGGTCAAGCGTGAGAACCCAATTTGGACTCCGCTTGAGCAACAAGCCTTGCGCAATGAAATTAAAGTCGAGCTTGAGCGGCTTTGGCGCACTGGCGAAATTTTCCTGGCCAAGCCCGATGTTGCCGATGAATTGCGTAATATTATTCATTATTTGCGCCATGTTTTTCCCGCCAGCCTTGCCACGCTTGATCTGCGTTTGCAACAGGCTTGGCAACTCCAAGGCTTTGAACTGAGTCTGTTGCCACAAACTGCGCAATTGCCACATGTGCAATTTGGCACATGGGTTGGCGGCGATCGCGATGGCCATCCCTTGGTCACGGCTGCGGTCACGCGCTTTGCCCTACAAGAATTACGCCGCAATGCGCTCGATGTGCTGCACGAGCAATTAGTCCAATTAGTGATCAAATTAAGCTTATCCGACCGTTTGCAGCCACCGCCCAGTGCTTTGCTTGCTGCCCTCGATAGCACTGCCGCCGCGCTTGGCCAACAGGGTCAAATCGCTTTGGCGCGCAATCCCGAGGAGCCATGGCGACAATGGATCAACCTCAGCATTGCGCGTTTGCCCGAAGCAGGCCAGCCACGCCAGCCTTGGCACTATCGCACAAGCAACGAGGTTGTGGCCGATTTGCAATTTTTGGCCGAGCAACTGAACGCGGTTGGTGCGCAACGGTTGGCGCTCAACGATCTTCAGCCAGTAATCCGCAGTGTGCAAAGCTTGGGCTTTCACAGCGCGGTGCTCGATATTCGCCAAAACAGCAAATTCCACGATTTGGCAATTGAGCAATTGCTGCAAGCCGCCGGATTCAGCGATTATCACTTTAGCAGTTGGACGGAAGAACAACGGCTGGAGTTGCTTAACCGCGAGTTGCACAGCGCCCGCCCATTTGC
>NZ_PUBZ01000011.1 GCF_003205875.1 Herpetosiphon llansteffanensis | reverse complement strand
GATGAAGGAAGAATTATGAAGGATGAAGCTAGGATTTGGGGATCGGGGATTGGGGGGTGGGGATCGGGCTTTAGGCTATGGGCTGGTGTGAACATAATCAAACAAATCTGTGCCAATCTGTGGCTAACGGAAAGGATGAGGGATGAAGGATGAGGGATGAAGGGATATGCTCGATACCTTGAGCTTGATGTTCTTCGCGTCCTTCGTGTTCTTCGCGGTTTCATGCTTCGTGGATCAATCCATTAACGTAGCGGCGCAAAGAGGTGAGGGCTATAGGCTGGAGGCTATGGGCTATGGGAACATAATCTCACTAATCTGTAGAATCTGTGGCCAACGGAAAGGATGAGGGATGAAGGAAGAATTATGAAGGATGAAGCTAGGGAATAGGAGAAATCAATCAGGGGTCAGAGGATGTGGGCTTATAGGCTGGGGGAACCACGATGTCAGCGCTCCCCTCGCCCGCGTTCAGTGGGAGAGGGGCTGGGGGTGAGGGCATGTATCTCATTGATCATCCAAGGTACGATTACAATCAGGGGCCAGGCTAGCTGCATCATTGCTTGCTCAAGCATAATTCACTTCAGCGTTCGAGCGCGCTGACTGCTGGCCCCTGACAACTGAACCCTCGTTTAAAAATCCGGTTCGAGGAACAAGACGAGCGGAAAGCCCAGATCGCGAGCGCGGCTTTGGGCGCTATACACGCGCGAGTTGGCCTCTTTGAAAGGCAAAATCGTGACCAAGGCATGACCCTTGAGATGGGCTTCGAGCATGATGCTGCTGGCTTGTTCAAACGATTGCTCAAAGATTTTTTCCAAAACCCAGACCACCACTTCCATGGGGGTTATATCATCGTTTTGCAAAATCACCCGATAGGGCTTTTCCAATTCCTCATCGCTGAGCGTGATAAAATCTAGCTCGACATCAGTGGTCGTTTGTGGTTCGGCGGTTGCCACATCCCGTGGTGTATTCATTGGTTGATTGACCTCACTTTTTGGAGACATGATAGCATGACCAAGCGACTCTCACCACAATTATTGATTTATGGCTATGCCCAAGGGATCTTTCCCATGGCCGAGGATGGCCAAATTTATTGGTATGATCCCGATCCACGGGCGATTATTCCGCTTGATGAGCGTTTTCATGTGGCGCATTCCTTGCAACGCACGATTCGCCGCCAAACGTTTGAAATTCGCTTTGATACTGCGTTTCGCGAAACTATGCAAGCCTGCGCTGAACGCGACGAAACGTGGATCAGCCAAGAATTTATTGAGGTTTATAGTCAATTGCACGCTGGTGGTTTGGCGCATAGCGTCGAGGCATGGCAAGCTGGCGAGATGGTTGGGGGCTTGTATGGGGTTGGCTTGGCTGGCTTGTTTGCTGGCGAAAGTATGTGGAGCAAGGCGCGCGATGCCAGTAAAGTTGCCTTGGTTGCGTTGGTTGAGCGCTTACGGGCTGGCGGCTTTCAATTGCTCGATACCCAATTTATCACGCCGCATCTGGCAACCTTTGGAGCCTATGAAATTCCGCGTAGCGACTATAAACAACTGCTGGCCGAGGCCTTGGAATGCAGCGCAAGCTTTTGAACGCCTGCGCTGCGCCACTGGTTAATTGCGAAACCAATCCACCATCGATCGAATCCCCTGTTCGATGGGAGTTGATTCAAGCCCGAAGGTTTGGCTAAAAGCGCTGCTATCCATCACAAA
Source organism: Herpetosiphon llansteffanensis (assembly GCF_003205875.1). Classification (GTDB taxonomy): domain Bacteria; phylum Chloroflexota; class Chloroflexia; order Chloroflexales; family Herpetosiphonaceae; genus Herpetosiphon; species Herpetosiphon llansteffanensis. The sequence goes on along the minus strand of NZ_PUBZ01000011.1, from coordinate 145,766 downwards.
CGGCGCTTGCCACTCGTACATCATCTCAACAGTTTCGGCAATTTCTTTGACAAAGCGCCCAAGTAGCCAAACCATCGCCGTGTTGATGGTGCGATAGCCAACAGGTTTGCCCAAAATCTTGGCCAAAATTGCCACAAATTCGCGCTGGGTGAGCGCAGCTGGGCTGGGTGCATGCCACGGGCGGCCCAAACCGCGATCATCGCTGCCTAAAAGCGCCAGTGTTGCGCCAATATCATTGACATAACTGAAACTGTGTGGCATATCTGCATTGCCAAGCAAGGTCGCTTTTTTGCCTTGCAAGGCTGGCTTTACCACCTGATCGCCCATCAGTTGATATTCTGGGCCATAAAAATTTGAGGCGCGCACGCTGGTTGCGCGAATTCGGCCAGCTTGATGTGCTGCAAAAAGATGCTCGCTCATTTGGGCGCGAAGTTTGCCTTTGCGGGTGTGGGCGGCAAATGGGGTTTTTTCGGTCATTGGCTGATTGCTGCGGCCATAGCCATAGAGATTTTCCATCACCACCAGCCGCGCATTGCTTTGGGCCACGCCTGCGATGACAGCCGCTTGCATCGCTGGAAATTTGCTTGTCCATTCGTAATAGGCTGGCTGGGCGCACTGGTAAACGCTGGTGGCATCGCGGGCGTGCTGCGCGACAAATTGCTGATCGTAAATATCGCCTGCCAGCACTTCAACGCTTGCTGGCAGATGGCTGGCTTTGCCTGAACGATTGATGATTCGTACCTGTTTGCCTGCGCTAACCAAACAACGGGCGGTCGCTTTGCCAATTGGGCCGCTACCAAAAATAACGTGTAATTCGCTTGTCATTTGAAAATTCCTTGTTAATTTTGGCAACAGCAAGCTCAGCCTCGTTGCAAGGCCAACTTAAGGGTCATTGCCAAGTTGATTAAGTTAAGTCGTGAAAGCCAAAACTGTGCAGCATTTCCGTCACCCGATGGCGATAGAACTCCTCAGCATTGCCAACATTTGAGCTAAGATGCCCGTACAAATCCAGCATAATCAGGCCGTGAATTTGCGTCCAAAGCGTCATCACAACATACATCGATTCAAGCGACACTGGATAGTTATTTTGGGTAATCATGGCGGTCATGCGTTCGGCACAGGCTTCTGTCATGACAAATTCGTTGAGGCTCGATTCGCCAGCTTTGATGGCTAAATCAGCCAAGCGCACTGGTGTAACAAACGTGCGTACTACTGCTGGCACGGTAATTTCACGTGGTGCGTTGTAGCCTGGAATCGGATTACCATAGATGAGTTGAAAATCGATTGGATGCTCAAAAGCCCAGCTGCGATAGGCTTCAAGCACTGCCAATAAGCGGCCAGCCTTGGTTTTGGTTCGGCTTTTGAGCCCAACTTCATCCAAGCGGTCGGCCAAACTATTAAAACTATCAGCGATTAAGGTCGTAATCAGATCATCTAGGTTGGCAAAGTAGTGATACAGCGCCGGAGGACTCACCGACAGCACTTTGGCAATCCCTCGAATTGATAAGCCTGCTGTGCCATGCTGCGCCATAAGTTGCCGAGCTGCTTGCTTAATTTGAACGGTTGTTTCAGCATTGAGTACATGATTCCGCGTTCGCGCCATTCCAAAACCTCAATAGATTTACACTGTAAATCTTATGAATGAATTTACACTGTAAACCGAATACTGTCAAGACCCAAAAAAGACCAATCGTGGCAAGCGCCAGATTGGGTTTAGTGTAGCATTAGCTGAGGGCTTGATTGAATTAAGCGCTACGTTCATTGAGGCTTGCGCTTAACTCGCCACGATGAATTGCGCCTGTCCAGCGTTGGAGTAACAAAAATGTTAAGCGATCGAATTGCTCGTCGAGGCCGGGCAAATGCTGGGTAAGCGTGCGCATTGCGCTATTGAGCGTTTTGAGATAGCGCAGTGCATATTTCCAGCGGGTTTGGGGCACGCCCATCCATGCTGCAACCTCAGCGCCCGCCAAATGTTGAATTAATGCGGGAACCATGCCATCGAAAAAGCGGCCTGGTAATAGCCCTGTATGCATTGCCAGCAGTGCTTGGGTCAGTTCGCGGCCTTCGTCCGAAGGGCCATGCTGGCGATTCGAAATGCTATACGCCAGATCCTCAGCTTCGGCGATTGAGCGCGGCAAACTGGCCGGATCGAGCCCAATCATGCTGCCAATCTGATTCCACGTATACAGAAAATCCTCTGCTTGCTGCTTGGCGATGCGATAGCCAAGTTGCTCCAAGCCCCAGATTACGCCATAGGAAAAAACCATGAGCGTGCCCAACATATCTTCTTGGCAAATTGGCACTCCAAGCTCGCTCTGATTCCATTGGCCAGCTTGGGCAATGTGGTAGCGCACAGCGGCGTGCATCAGGCGCACTTTTTGAATGATCTGCACCCCTGCGCCATTGGCCTGTAAAGCATGGGGCTGCAAGACTGCCATCACAAAATGGCCCGACTCAGTGACGCGGCGGTAGGGTTCGGTTTGCAAGCGCTGGGTTTGGGTCAGCACTTTGACCCCTTTTTGGGCCGCATAACAGCCAACCAAGGCAGCAGTTGAGAGCACAACCGTAATTGCCATGCCATAGCGGGCAAAAAAAGCGGCCCCGTTATTAATGCGTTGCCAATCGATAGTGGTAGGTGGAGTGGAATGCTGGTCGAGCCATGCCATGAGCAGCGGCGGCAAATCGCGGGGCCATGGCTGGTCGTTTTTGGTAATTTGGCGCAGCACTTGGCTTACACGCGTTAAATCGCCATTCTCAGCCAACTGGGTAATTAAGCTATCAGCGGCAGGGTCGCCGATTGAGCGCAATCCTTCAAGGTATGCTTGGTTGTAACGCATACTGCCCCTTTCAATTCTCCAACGATCAGGGTAGAGCCAAGCCTATTGGCTATTATGACCGATGTGCATAGAAAGGGTGAATTGCTCGTGGCTAAAGGATCTATGCTTGGGTAGTATCATAGGGGTGTTTGTCAGCCCGTGCAAGCGCCTTAAGTCCGATCAATTTATTAACTTTTATTAATTGAGCGTTATTTTTGTAGCAATTAGCCCTGCTCCTTGGGTAAATCAAGCCAAGGAGCAGGCCAAAAAACCACTATTGCGCCAGCACTTGATGGCAAACATTGCAAACAAGTTGATTTTTGTGTTGGACCAAACTTGCTTGACGGCCACAGGCTTGGCAGTGGGGCAATTGAATCATTGGCTCAAACAAGGGCGAGATCGCGATTAATTGCGCTTGTTGTTTGCTGCCGATGTGCAAGACTGGCACGTGCAGAGTGGCGACGCTGACTGTTTCTGCGGCCAGCGAAAGCGCATAACGATACTCTTGCTCATCAAGCAAGCGTTTGCGTTCTTCCTCGAGGGCATATTGTTTGTTCGATTCGCCCTCTTTGGCTCCCAAGGCTAAACCTGAATCTTCCTCTAAGGCATCGTAGAAGGCATTGATGCGAGCTTTTTCGACGGCCAGCAATTGGGCAAGTTGGGCTTCGTGCAGGGCTTTTTGCGGGTATAGCAAGCGTTCGAGCCAGCGCCGCGCATGGTGCAAGGCTACATTAACGTGCTCCTCGGTCAGGCCAGTTGTGGGCAAGGGCGTTAATTGCTCGCGCAAATTGGTGATGTCGGTGATCGTTGGCCAAACTTGACCTGTTTCATAATCGACACAGCAAGCCACCATTTTCTCTTCGATCACCTCGCGTTCAAAGCGAATGCGGAAGGTAATCCGCAGCACAATATGTTGTTGCAAGGCGCTAATTTGTAAGGCTGGGCCTTGAATCAGCTGCGCTTGCTGCACATCGGCCAACAAGCTAGCTTGATCGGGATACCATTCCAAGCGCGCGCGATGGGTTGGCCGCCCGCGTGAACGCAACTGCTCGGCGAGACGCAAGGTCAACGATGAATTAGGCGAAAGCAATTGCAGATCAGGGTCGAGCGCCGCAACTTGTTTATCGGTCGTGACCAAGACTGTTTCTTTGCCAAAAACCCGCGCCAAGCTGCCGGGAATAGTTAATGTCCAGGTGGTTGGGCTGGTTTGTTCAACCCCAATATGTAAATCCGCCGCTGCTCGGCGCAAAAAATCTTCCATAATCGTCCATTTCAAGCATGTCGCAATCTATCAGCATCATGCTATTTTACCATGCCCAAAAGTTTGCTATACTTGCAAACAAGCTTAATATCTTTTACCTGTGTGGGGAGCCTATGCGTCTGTTCAAACCATTTATCCTCCTGATGGTGTTAGCGGGCTTTTGTCTGCCAAGCGCCTCCGCCAACACACCCGACCGCTTGGCCAACAAGGCCGATTCAGCCCTCCTGGCCAAGCTGAATGCGGGCCAACGCGTACCAACCTTGGTGCTGTTGCACGCCCAAGTCGACACCAACTTCGCCGATCGCTTAGCAAACAAAGAAGCCAAAGGTGCTGCTGTTGTCGCCGCCTTGCGCCAACAAGCCCAACGCGATCAAACTCCGCTCTTGAGCGAACTCAGCAACCGTGGCATTCAATCAGAAGGCTTTCTTTCAGTCAACGCACTGTATGCGACGCTTGATTTAGCCAGTGCCCAATGGTTGGCCGAGCAAGCCAGCGTCAAGCAATTGATCGAAGATACGATTGTGGTTAAGGTGGAAAAACCAGTTATTGATAGCAATCCTGAACCACAAACAGTCAATGCCATCACTTGGGGCGTAAACTACGTTAAAGCCCCGCAAGTATGGGCCCAAGGTATCACTGGCCAAGGCATTGTGATTGCTGGCGAAGACACCGGCGTTCGCTGGACACACGCCGCCATCAAGAACAAATATCGCGGCTGGAATGGCACAACCGCTAGCCACGATTACAACTGGTATGACGGTATTCGCACCTCGTTAGGTGGCACCAACCCATGTGGGATTGCGATTAACGCACCATGTGACGATAACTCACACGGGACCCACACCGTTGGGACGGTGGTTGGCGATAACGGCACAACCGAACAAATTGGGGTTGCACCTGGTGCGAAGTGGATTGCTTGCCGTAACATGGACGCTGGCAACGGCACACCTGCAACCTACATCCGCTGTATCGACTGGATGCTTGCTCCATTCCCAGCTGCTGGCACCAGTGCTCAAGGCGATCCTAGCAAAGCCCCGCACGTGGTCAACAACTCGTGGGGCTGTCCAGCATCAGAAGGCTGTACCAACACGCCAGCTGATGGCATTCAGACCTCAGTTCAAAACGTAACTAATGCTGGGATTATGTTTGTGGCTTCGGCTGGTAACGAAGGGGATAGTTGTGCCACAATTACTACGCCAGTAGCAATTTACCCTGAAAGCTTTACAGTAGGCGCACACGATTCTGGTAGTGCAATTGCTGATTTTAGCAGCCGTGGCCCTGCTACCAATAACGGCGTAAGCCGACTTGGCCCTGATATTTCTGCTCCGGGGGTTAGTGTTCGTTCAGCTACCCGAACCAGCGACACGACCTATGGCTCAAGCTCAGGCACGAGTATGGCTAGCCCACACGTGGTTGGCGTGGTTGCCTTGTTGTGGTCGGCTCGCCCAGAACTGCAAGGCCAAGTTGATCTGACGCGCGCCATCTTGCAAGAAACCGCAACCGCTGCGCCTTCGACCGAAACCTGTGGTGGCGTGCCTGGTTCGAGCATTCCAAACAACACCTTTGGCCATGGCTATGTCAATGCTTTGACCGCGATTGCCCCAACCTTGCAAGGGAGCATCACGGTTAATGGCACTGCTGCCACTTCGGCCACCGTGCGCTTGGAAAACAGCGTTGGCGTGGTTGAATTTGGCAAAACGACCGGTGTTTATAGCACCAGCTTACCATCAGGCGTGTATACCGCAACGGTAACTGTGCCAAGCCAAGATCCAATTACCCGCCAAGTAACGATTGTCAAAGGCCAAGTTGCCACCGAAGATTTTGCTTTTGGTGGTGGGCCAACGGCTACGGCAACCGGAACAGTGACCCTCAACGGCACTGGCCGCGCTGGTGTGCTTATTACCGCCAACCCTGGCAATGTTACGACCGAAACCAACGCCCAAGGTGTATATAGCTTGACCTTAGCGCCAGGCACCTACACCATTGCGAGCGAGTTGATGGCGTTGGAAACCCAAGTGGCGACGGTCACGGTTGCGCTCAATCAGACCGTAACCCAAAACTTTGCCTACACCACGACCCAAACCATCAATATTCAAAACTTCCGCTTTAGCCCAACGCCAATCACGGTTACTTTGGGAACTAGCGTGCTGTGGCGCAACCTTGATAGCGCTCCGCATAACACAACCCGCAGCCAAACCCCGTTCACATGGGGTTCGGGCAACCTGAGCCAAAACCAAGATTATGCAGTAACCTTTGATGAGGTTGGTAGCTTCAGCTATGTCTGTACGTTGCACAGCAATATGCAAGGTACGGTCATCGTGACGGCTCCAGCGGTTACCTATAAAGTGTATCTGCCTTGGACGACCAAATAAACTGAACGCTATTCAATGGTACTATGGCACAGTCTGTAACAACAGGCTGTGTCATTGTTTTAGCGCGCTTTTTGGATACCGCAATGCAGCAACAATTTCGCTTAAAGCTTGGTTTGGCGTGGCTGGGCCTAGTGCTTCTCTATAGCCTGACGCTCACGCAAATTCATACCTTCGATGCCTATTCGTATGCTACGGCGGTGCAAGCCAAACCATGGCGCGAATCGTTTCATCCTCATCATTTGTTGTATGGGCCGCTTGGCGAAATTGTGTATGGATTCAGCCAGGTTGTGGGCTATCAGGGCATGGCATTTGGGCCGTTGCAATTGCTCAATGTGCTGGCTGGGGCTAGCGGCGTGGTTATCTGGTGGTATTTGCTTTATCGCCTGACGAAGCACGCATGGTTGGCGAGCATTGGCAGTTTGTTGGTTGGCGGCGCGTATGCTTGGTGGTATTACGCGGTTGAGGTCGAAGTCTATACCTTGGCTGGCTTATTTTTGATTATTGCTACTGGTTTGTTGCTGCGCTTAGCGGAAACGCCCCACAACCTGAACCTATGGCGCTGGCTTGGCTTGGCGCATAGCGGCGCGATTCTCTTTCATCAAACTAATGTTTTGTGGTTGCTGCCAGTGCTGGCGGTTTGGCTGAGTGCCAATTGGCAATCCACGCCATGGAGCAAACGCTGGCGAGCATTCATCCACTATGCCTTGGTTGGCTTGCTGGTGGTTGGCGGCAGCTATGCGATTGTGATGTTTGGTTTGAGTGGCTTTCGCAGCTGGCAGCAAATCCAACAATGGCTGTTTGAATATGCCAATACTGGCTTGTGGGGTGCTACACCAAGCGCGACAAGCGTTGGCAATTTGCTCAGCGGTTGGCAGCATACGATTCACGGCTGGCTTGGTGGGGTGGTCTTGCTGGCCAGCCTTGGCTTGTTTGGCTGGCGTTGGCGGCCCATGTGGCGGCAATATCGCCCGTTGGTCTTGCTGGCCACGACGTGGTTGCTGAGCTACAGCCTCTTTTTTGGCTGGTGGGAGCCAGATAATATTGAATTTTGGATTGCCTGCTTGCCGCCATGGGCCTTGTTGATCACGCTGACGCTGAATACGATCAGCTTGCAGCGTTGGCTTTGGTGGCAGCCAGCCCTCAGTGTAGCCTTGCTTGGTTTGGCCTTAAGCAATGGCTGGCAAATTAAAGCCAACGGCGCTGCTGCCAACGATCAAGATCGCATGGTGATTACTGAATTGGCTCAAACTGGCACCAGCAATGATTTTTATCTGGTGCCAAATGGCTTGCAAGCATTGTATGCAGAATATGAATTTGCGCGCCCAAACAGTCTGCCACTCAGTGTAAGCCCTGGCGATTGGCAGCATGGCTGCTTGGAAATTAGCGCCAAAATTGTTGATACGACGAGTGCTGGCTATACGGTTTGGCTCGATCAGCAGGCGGTCACGCCAAGCCCCATTTTGCTCGAACGCTATGGGCTGGAGCCGCAAGCGGTGGCTGAATGCTTTGCGCCGTTTCTGCAACAAGCCCAGCCAATGACGCTGACCCATGCCAGCTACTTCAAGCTCGATCCCATTCCCCAAGGCGCGCCCGATTGGCATTGGCTGCATTGGAGTTTGGGCTGGCGCGAGAATTTTATTGCTGCCATCACATGGGCCGATGGCTGGCAATTTGTGCCTGAGCAAGACCCGCATTTGCTTAGCCCCCGCATCACGCTTGATAGCGCCCAATGGAGCAAACTGGAAATCACGATGGCTACGAGCTTGCCCAATCAACACGGCCAACTGTATTGGATGGCTCCAGGCGAGGGTGCAACTGAAGATCGTTCGGTTGCTTGGGATGTGATTGGCGATGGCGCGCTGCATACCTACACCCTCGATCTGAGCCAGATTCCAACTTGGCAAGGCCAAATTGGCATGTTGCGGCTTGATCCGGTGGTGGCTGGCGCTGAGCAACAAACGGTCACGTTGCAACGCCTGCGCTTGCTGCCCTAACTTGAATCTAAACGGCCTCGTCCATCTGAGGGAGCGAGATCAGGCTTGTAAGCTGGCAGCGTGGCAAATATGTTAAAATAAGCTGAATTTTTTGCATGCTATGGCGAGGAACCAGCGATGATCACCGCATTTGTGCATATTCAAACCGAACCAAGCGCCGCCAATGGGGTTGCTGCTGGATTAACCGCAATTGAAGGTGTGGCCGAGGTTTACTCGGTGACAGGCGAATGGGATATTATCGCCATTGTGCGCTTGGCCGATTATGATCAACTGGCCAAAACCGTGCCCGACCAAATTGGCAGCCTGAAGGGGATTGTGCGCACCTCAACTGTGCTTGCCTTCCGTTCGTTCACCAAAGAAGAAATCGCCGCCACGTGGGATATTGGCTTATCGTGAACTACCACGCCCACAAGGGGCGGGGTTCTCTGCGGCGTTTTTATAGAAGGAATTCACAATGAACCGTAAACTTATCCAAATTATTGTGACCATTTTGGCCTTGTTGTTTATTGGCATGCTGTTTAAGGGCCTCTTTAAGCTCGTAATTATTGGCTTAATTATTTATTTGGGCTTTACAGCATTTCAATTACTCGGCAAACAGCGAGCGGGGTAAATTGATGTCGCACGCCTTAGCCCAAACAGTAATCACGGCCTTAGCCCAACGCCAATGGACGCTCGCCACCGCTGAATCGTGCACCGGTGGCCTGTTGGGCGATTGGCTGACCAATATCGCTGGTAGCTCGGTGGTCTATTTGGGCGGGATTATTGCCTATGCCAACAGTGCCAAAGAACGCTTGTTGCAGGTGCCAAATTCAACCCTTGCGACCGTCGGTGCGGTGAGTGCTGAAACGGCCTTAGCCATGGCTCAAGGCACGGCCCATGCACTTGGAGCAACGGTTGGTCTAAGCACGACTGGCATTGCTGGGCCAGGTGGCGGCAGCACTGAAAAACCAGTCGGCTTAGTCTATTTGGGCTTGTACTTGCCCAATCAAAGTTTGGTCGAGCAGCACATTTGGCCCTACGATCGGTTAGGCAATAAGCAAGCTTCGGCTAAGCGAGCATTCGAATGGTTGCTCGAACAGCTGAAGGCTGCTTAGCGTGCGCAATCAGCAGGAAACTGTTGGCAATGAGGGGTATCGCCTGGAATCCGATGGCGATATTTGACAACCAGTTTGTAGACACTATCTTGAATCTGGCGTATACCCCACATTTGGTACAAGCTCAAAGGCAAACGATTGCCAGTTGCAATGCTCAGCGCCGCATTAACCGACCCAGCTCCGCGCCATAATGTGCCGTCACTGGTTTGCAGCCATGCTGCTTGCTCGCATTGGGCATAGGTTAAGCCAACCGATTCGGGAATGCCAGATTTTTGAAATGGCTCAATCCGAATCCGGTGCTGACGATCGAGTTTTTTGATCCAACGGGCGGCGCGGGTGCAAAAATCGCAGGTTCCATCAAAAATTAACAACGCTTGCGACATAGGAGTCTCCTAATGGCTTTTCGCTCGTTTTGGGGGCGGCGCTGGCATGCATGGACACCCAATAATGCTGAAATTCAGCCAATTGCTGCTGGCGTGCGGCTCGCCCTTACCACGCATGATCGCATAGTTTATAGCGATGCGCAATTGGATGATTATGCTGAATCGGGCTTAATTTGGCAGGCTCCGGTGCGCTTGCAACTTGAAGCGCAGTTTTGTGGCGATCCTGAGCATGTTGTTGGGACAGCAGGCTTTGGTTGGTGGAATGATCCTGCTGGCACTGGCTTGCGGCGTTTGCGCCTGCCCCAAGCGTTGTGGTTTTTCTATGCCAGCGCGGCCAGCAAGCTTGAACTAACCGCCAATGGCGCGCGCAACGGCTGGCTCGCAATGAGTTTTGTGCCCCGTTTAGCCCTTTGTTTGGCCTTGTTGCCGCTGGCTCCGTTAGCTGTTTTGCTCAGCCAAAATACGTGGTTGCGCCAACGTTGTTGCTTGCCGTTGCTGCAATTGGCTTTGGGCGTGCGCAGCCAGCCAATTCAGCTCAAATGGAATGCTTGGCAACACTATCAAATCGATTGGTATACCGATCGGGTTGAGTTTTGGCTTGATCGGCAATTGGTGCTCAAAACTCGCAATCTGCCAACCAGCAAATTAGGGCTAATTTTGTGGCTCGATAACCAATATGCTCATGTTTCACCCCGCGGAATTGTGCGCGGCGGCCTGCTGGCGCATCAAGCCCAAGCCCTAGAAATTCGCAATTTAACCATTAGTGAACTTACAACCACAATTTAATCGATTGATCGCTACTCCATTCTTCCCCTAAACAGTGCTCCAATTATGGTTTGTTCAATCTAATGCTGATTTTGAGTTGATAGCCCTCATTGATTGAGAATGGCTGGTGTAGTAGGTATGCTGCGCGAAACATTAGGATTTATGCTCTATGCTTTGGTTATTATTATTCCATTATCGCTCTGGATGTTGAAAAATAAGCAAAGTAAAGCCAAAATTATCGTCTATGCTCTTTTTGTTGGCTATTTATTTGGCATGATTGCCCAAATCTGTTTACCAATCAACTATTCTAGTAAATCACTTTGGGATAATATCAAAGATTATCTTTATCGCGAAGCTATCTATCTGATTCCATTTAAACAACAATATTTCGATCTACATCGAACAGATGCTGTCTTGAGGTTGGTGAAATCTTATTTGCTCAACATAATGCTCACAATTCCGTTTGGGATATTTTTAGCATTCTTTAAAAAGCTACGGATGCGCAGCATGCTCGCTATTGCGCTGCTGGTTGGCTTAGGTGCAGAAATAATTCAGTTAGTGACTGGTTTAATCGTTGGCTATCAATTTCGCATCACCCACATCGATGATCTAGTAATGAATGCAATCGGCGTAATGGTAGGCTATGTGCTGATTAACAGCGTCATTCGTAACGCTTATCTACGTGTTCTGCATACCGATCACACTCCATCACGAAGACCAATCATCGATGACGAGCGCAGCTAGCGACTGGGTTGCGGAATAGTATCGATATATATTGTATATTGACATACATCTTGAATCTATGTATACTCCTAGCTAGTTGCTACTAGGGAGGTGCAATGAGTGTTGACTTAACTCGTGGCGATTTGCCCACCTTAATTCTCAGTGTTTTGACCCATGGCCCTTTGCATGGCTATGCAATTGCGCGGGCGATTGAGCGCGATAGTGATCAAATGTTGCGCATGCGTGAAGGCTCGCTCTACCCTGCGTTGCGTACGCTGGAAAACTCCGAGTGGGTGACCAGCTCGTGGGAAATTCAAGCCCAAGGCCCTGCGCGCAAAGTCTACCATTTGACTGCCGCTGGTTTGGCCGAGTTGGAAAACCGTATTGCCGCATGGCGACGCTATGCTACGGCGATTGAAGCCCTGATGGGCAAACGGAGACTGAGCTATGACAACAACATCTGACCTGATTGAGCGTTATTTGAAGATCGTGGCTGCCGAACTCTCCAACTTGCCTGCCGCCCAGCGCGCCGATGAAATTCGTGAGATTCGCAGCCATCTTGAGGCGTTGGTCGCTCAAGCACTGCAGCAAGGTGCTGATCGCTCGACGGCGGTGACGACCGCGCTTGCCCAATTTGGTAGCGCTGATCAATTGGGGCGAATTTTATCAACGACGTGGCAGCGTCATCATGCAACAGCCCATGTTGCGTGGTGGCAGCTATTGCTCATTTATATTGTGGGCGTTGCTGTAACGCTCGGCATGTTGGTGCTGATTGGCGATGTGCCCAGTAATTTCCCCAGCAATTTCTTGCCAGTGCTGTACAAAGCCCTGTGGATTGCCGCGCTTGGGGTTGGCACGCCAATGTTGGCTGGCTATATCCAGCGTCGTCGACCACCTGCCGCGCGAATCTAGGCTGTCAATCAAGCAAGCCCAACCCAAAAATCTGGGTTGGGCTTAGCATTTATCGCAGCGATTCAGCTATGGCTTGCATGGCTGCTAAATCCAAACGATCGCTTTGCAGTTGGAAGGTATTCGCACCTTCGCTCCACACCAATGCATTTGCTGGGAGGATTGTAAAATGACCAGTGCCATCATCAGTTAATAACAACGGTGCTTGCTCAATCCATAGCCCACTAAATCCGCGTACTTGAACCGAGGTGCTAGCGGCTGCGCCAATCGCCAAATCGTAGGGTTCTATATTCGGATCAGGTTGATAGATTTGGCGGATCTCGATGCTGCCAGCATCGTTATTAACCGTATCTTCTGTATTGATGTAATACGTTATGACGGTTGAACCTTTGGGACCAACGTCCAATACGCGGTCAGCAAGCAAATATCCGTCTGGCAATTGATTAGTGAAATAGACATGAGCGCCAATTTGCTTTGAAATGGTTTGTACACTTGAATCAATCTCCGAGAATACCCCAGTTGGGGCAGGTGTTAACTCCAAGCCTGCCAATGGTTGGCCTTGAAGCTCTTGCACGATGCTTGGATCATCGGTGATCTGAATGATGCCAAAGCGTTCAAGTACTGCTGCCAAACTACTCCGAACGGGCGTAAGGGTGAGCAGCGCAAGCAAAACACATGTCACGATCAAGGCAAAACGGAATGAAAGGATTGGTTTAGTCGTTGGATGTTGTTGGAATAAACGTTGGCGAAGCGGCTCATACAATGAACTTTGTGCTGAAGGGTCATTTTCGCTCAGGAGCTTCAGCACAGTTTCTTCCGCAATTAATTCAGCCTCAGTGTGATAGGGTTGGGGTTGTTTTTTCAACATTGGTTACTCCTTGAAACTGGCTGAGTGAACGGCGTAATTTGAGCAGGCTGCGGGCGGCAATTGTGCCAACATTCGATTCGCTCAAGCTGCTAATTTGGGCAATCTGGCGATTATTGAGCCCAGCCACAAACTTCAGTGTGATGATCTCTTGCTCGCGTTGGCTAAGCTCCCGTAGCGCCGCCAATAAAGCTTGCTGTTCGATCTGGGCCAACACAACGGTTTCTGGGTTGTGCTGGGTATGCGCTTCGCGGAAGCTATCGAGCGGCAACCATTGGATTAAGCGTTGGCGACGGATATACGATTGCACGACCCGCCGCGCGATGGTAAACAGCCAAACCACAAATGGCGCTTTAGCTGGTTGATATTGGCCAAAATGGCGCAATGCCCGCTCAAAAATCTGCGCCGTCAGATCATCGGCAACGGCGTTGTTATGCACTCGATAGTAGACATAGTTGTAAATTGGCTTGAAATGGGTTGTATAAAGTTCGTCAAAACTTAACTCCTGCTCATTGGTCATGAGGACACCTCGCGCTAGGTTCGAAGCTCAATGAACGTTCGTAAGTTAATACCAACAGCATGCCAAAGTATCACAGGCACAAAAAAAACTCCACACATTTTGATTAGTGTGAAGTATTTTTGTGCCCTCACCCACAGAACGGGGAAGGAGAGCACGATTACATAGCTAAGGAATTGGCCATAACCATCGAACGAAAAAGCCCCTCTCCCGTCGAACGGGAGAGGGGTTGGGGTGAGGGAATCTCAGTTCTAGCTGTCGAGCTTCAAGACCGCCATAAAGGCATCTTGAGGAATTTCGACGTTGCCAACCATCTTCATGCGCTTCTTGCCTTCTTTTTGCTTTTCTAAGAGCTTGCGTTTGCGGCTGATGTCGCCACCATAACATTTCGACAATACGTCTTTGCGCATTGCACGAATCGTTTCGCGGGCAATCACCCGTGAGCCGACCGCTGCTTGAATTGGCACCTCGAACATTTGGCGTGGAATCAGCTTTTGCAGCTTTTCGACCAATTGGCGGCCTTGGCGATAGGCATTATCGCGGTGGGTGATCATCGAAAGCGCATCGACTGGCGTGCCATTGACCAACACGTCGAGCTTAACCAAATCTGAAGCGCGATAGCTGCTCAGATGATAATCCAGCGAGGCATAGCCTTGGGTGCGCGATTTGAGCGAATCGTAGAAATCGACCACAATTTCGGAAAGCGGAATTTCGTACTTCAGCACAACCCGCTCTTTATCAAGATAATCCATGCTTTGGAACACGCCACGCTTGCCGGTGACCAATTCCATCACCACGCCGATATAGCGGGTTGGCACGATAATGCTAATTGCCATCATTGGCTCTTCGATCTGATCGATCATGCCAACATCGGGCAATTCCGATGGATTATCGATGATCAAAATCTCGCCAGTATTGGTCAAAACTTGATATTCTACGCTTGGCGCGGTGATCAACAAGTCGATGTTATATTCGCGTTCGAGCCGTTCTTGCACAATTTCCATGTGCAGCAAGCCCAAGAAGCCAGCCCGAAAACCAAAGCCCAAAGCGGCAGAGGTTTCTGGCTCGAATGAGAGCGCTGCATCGTTCAGGCGCAATTTATCGAGCGCATCACGCAGCAAGGTGTAATCACCTGAATCGACTGGATACAAGCCAGCAAAGACCATTGGTTTGGCTGGTTCGTAGGGAGCCAAGGTTTCAGTTGCTGCGTTATCAATCAGGGTGATGGTATCGCCGACTTGGCAATCGCGCACCGACTTCAAACCGGTAGCGATGTAGCCGACCTCGCCAGCGCTAAGCGCTTGACCAGCAACCATGCCTGGCCGGAAGAAGCCAATTTCCATGGCTTCGGTCAGCACATCGGTCCCCATCAGGCGCAATTTATCGCCAGTGCGAATTGTGCCATCGACGACCCGAATATAGGCAATTACCCCTTTGTAGGCGTTGTATTGCGAATCGAAAATCAAGGCGCGGGCTGGGGCTTCGTTTTTGCCTCTTGGTGGTGGGATGCGGGCGACAATTGCTTCGAGAATTTCGGGCACGCCGGTGCCTTCCTTGCCAGAAGCCAAAATAATTTCTTCGCGTGGCAAGCCCAGCACATGCTCGACTTCCTCGGAAACGCGCTCAACCTCGGCTCCAGGCAAATCGATTTTATTCAAGATTGGAATAATTTCGAGATTGTTTTCGAGCGCTAGATAAACGTTGGCCAAGGTTTGGGCTTCGATGCCTTGCGAAGCATCAACGATCAACAATGCGCCTTCACAGGCTTGCAACGAGCGTGAAACTTCGTAGCTAAAGTCAACGTGACCAGGGCAGTCGATCATATGCAAGGCATATTGTTGACCATCCTTGGCAGTATATTCTAGCCGGACGGGGTGCATCTTGATTGTGATGCCCTTTTCGCGTTCCAAATCCATGGCATCAAGGGTTTGGGCACGCATCTCGCGTGATGAAAGGGTTTGGGTCACTTCCAACAGGCGATCCGAGAGGGTAGTTTTGCCATGATCGACGTGGGCGATAATGCTAAAGTTGCGAATGTGCGTCTGTTCAGCCATTGTGTTTTTTATGTCCTATGTGTGAGGGCTTGCAATGTCAGTCTGCTCACAGTATATCATGAGGCACGAAATTGGGCGGTTATTGCTCAATTTTCAATTAAGCCTGCGCGTTTGGCGAGGGCTACCTTTTTGGCATGCACCCGCAAACTTGCTGCATCGATCATCTGATCATCAATTGCGATTGCGCCCAAACCTGCATCTTGATCGGCGGCGGCATAGGCGTTAATTAAACGTTGGGCCTCGGCGATCTCGGCGGCAGTTGGTAAAAAGGCTTGGTTGATGATTGGCACTTGGGCTGGATGAATTGCCCATTTGCCATCGAAACCCATCGCAGCGGCCCGCTCAGCATCGCGTTGGCAGGCCTCGGGATCGCGGAAGGCAAAAGTTACATTATCAATCGCCGCAAGCCCTGCTGCTTTGGCGGCAACCAGCATTTTGTGCTTGGGATAGGCAAACATGCCCCATTGATCGTCAGCAGAACGTGCGCCCAAATCGCCAGCATAATCAGCCAAGCCAAAAATCAGGCTCTCCAACCGCGGCGAGGCATTGGCAATCTGCTCAACTGCTTGCAATGCCCGTGTGCCTTCAATTAATACTTCGAGCTTAATCGAACCAACAGTGAGGCCAATATTGGCTTCGATTTGGCTTAGCAAACGATCAACAAAGCGCACATCATCAGCAGTTTCGATTTTCGGAATCACCAGCACGTCGATTTTAGCGCCAGCAGCCTCGACAATTTCGACCACATCGCGATAGTGATAATGAGTTTGGACGGCGTTTGGCCGCACCGCCACCAGCTTTTGGCCAAAATCAAGCGTTTGCAAGGCCTGAATGACCGTAGCACGAGCAGCAATTTTTTGCGAGACGGCGCAGGCATCTTCTAAATCAATAATCACCTCATCGGCCTCAGAAACAGCTGCTTTGCTAATCATGGCGAGGCTATGCGCGGGGCAGGTCATTTCACTGCGGCGAATCCTGAGCGACATGCTGAAATCCTTTGTGCTAAAAACGCCAAGCCGCCAAGACCCAAAGACGCGTTGGCGAGATGCTTTGGAACCGAGCGGCTTGCCAGAGAACTAGGCGAATTCGACTGAGCTAAATGCATAGGCGGCTGCGCCGAGCACGCCAAGGTTATCGCCCATTTTGGTTTGATGAATTGGCACATTGCGATAGCCAGGCAAAGCGCGTTTGGTAATTTCGGCCCGCGCTGGGTTGAGCAAGCGATCGCCTAAGTTGGAGACCCCGCCGCCCACAAAAATTGCCTCAGGGCTGAACATATGCAAGAGGTTGACAAAAGCGATGCCCGACCAAAAACCAGCGTTTTCGATCAAGCGAATGGCCAATTCGTCGCCTTGTTGGGCCGCGAGATCCAAATGATGAGTTGTCACTGCATCTGGGGTTGTTAATTGATTGAGCACTGTTTCCGTGCCAGCGCGCATCGCTTCGGCGGCGTGGTAGGCCAAAAACGTGCCCGATGCCAAGGCTTCCCACGAGCCTGCGGGCGTGGGTGTGGCTGGAGCAAAGCCGTGAGGGTCGAGCACCATGTGGCCAACTTCGGCAGCAAAGCCATTGTAGCCGAGCAATAAACGGCCATCGCAAATAACGCCGCCGCCAACCCCTGTGCTAATTGTGACATAGATCATATTTTGCATGCCACGCCCGCCGCCGAACAACCATTCGCCAACGGCTGCCAGGTTGGCATCGTTGCCCAGCACAACGGGGAAGGGCACATTGGCGGCGATTCGTTCGCGGAGCGGAAAGTTCTCCCAGCCTGGCAAATTGGGCATGGTAATCACCGTGCCCGTAAAAGGATTAAGCGGGCCTGGGGCGGCGATGCCAACGCCGACAATTGTTTCACCATTCGCCGCAGCGATCATGGTGTTAATTAATTGAGTAATCCGACCAACCACTGCTTCGGCACCTTCGTGGGCTTCAGTCCGAATCCGTTCATGGGCAAGAATTTCACCTTCTCGGTCTACTAAGGCAGCCCGTAAATGGGTACCACCGAGATCAATCCCGATTGCAAATGCCATACAAAAAACCAATACCTTTCATGCGGATCTTTAATTGCGCAATTATAGCACAGGGCTTTTTGGGCTTTCTGCCTATAGACATTCACCAAGATGATCAATACAATAACAAAAATAGCTCAAAATGTATTTTACGCCGTGAATCAATTGTTGCCGCATAGTACGGCCTATGCTATACTCGCGCCGATACACTCACGATGTAAATCGTCCCGGGATTGACAGGAGTATCGATGAAGCTACGCCACAGCGCACAAACCGACATTGGGCGTTCACGCGAAGTTAACCAAGATGCCTATGGCGTGGGCGACCCGCTACCAAACGGAATTCAACTGTATGTTGTTTGCGATGGCATGGGCGGTCATTTAGCTGGCGAAGTCGCCAGTCAGACGGCTGTGCAAACCATGCTCGAAACATTTCCGAACGTTGTTCAAACCGATATTCCCAAAGCCCTCACTACGGCGATCGTGAGTGCTAATCAGGCTGTGTTTGATCGTGGCCGTGGCAATATGGGAACCACTTCGGTGGCCTTGCTAATCTTCAAAAACGTGGCGTTTCTAGCCAATGTTGGCGATAGTCGAGCCTATTTGATTCGCAATAACTCGATGCGCCAAGTAACGGTTGATCACTCATTTGTTGAAGAGCAAGTTCGCGCAGGGTTAATGACCCGCGAACAAGCGTCACAGTCGAAGATCAAAAACATCATCACCCGCGCCGTTGGGCATCAACGCGAGGTTCAGGTTGATGTGTTTCGCGAGCCTGTTCAGGTTGGCGATCGCTTTTTGATCTCGTCAGACGGCTTGCATGGCTTCGTTGATGAAGCAACCATTTTACGCACGATCAATACGCTGCCATTCGATCAGATTGTGCCAAAGCTGATCGATCTAGCCAATGGGGTTGGTGGTTACGATAATATCACTGCCTTGTTGGTCGAAGTTGATGAGCTTGATGAGCTTGAAGCTAATGATCCATTGTTGGAAACATTATTAAACCAGCCATTGACTACGCCAGCCCGCAGTGCCGACCCAATTACCGAGGAATTTGAGTTGCCTGCTGGCCCAACTGGCACCAAGCCCATGGCGGTAGTTGGCATGCACGACGACGAAACCCAACAGCATGTGCCATTGACTGCTTCAGGTCGTTTGACTCCAGCGATGGCCGAAGCTCATGCCAAACCTGCTGCGTCTGCGCCTCGCCCTGCTGCCAAGGCCGAAGGCGGTGGTTTATCTGGCTGGGGTATTTTAGGCTCGTTGGTCGTGTTGGCGGCGCTCTTAGGGGTATTGTATTTCTTCAAGTTGCCCCCGATGAGCTTCTTGTTTCCTGATACGACGGCAACGCCAAGCCAAAATATTGTGGCCGTGCCATCGTTGATGCCAACAACCCAGCCAACCACAACCTTAGCTCCTATGACTGCTGCACCGTTGGCGACTGCAACCACTGGCATTACGCCAACCTTGCAACAACCAACTGCAACCCCCTAACTTGGTCTTTTCTTCCAATGCAACAACCCCGTGCTGATTGGCGCGGGGTTGTTGTTTAACCTTGTTTCTGATTGCTGGCACGCATCATAGTCAAACTAAAATCTAACGCAATCGAAAAACAAGCTTATAGCGGAGGCCGTCGTTGGCTCAACACGCCCAATGTCAAGGCCGTAATCAGCCCATACACCGCCCATTGTGCCCCACGCCCAAGGTAATATTCGAGGGCATAGCTTCCAGTAACATGGCCAGTTTTACACCCAAATAATCCATCAGCGTTGCCACAGGCAAATTGAATAAAGAGCCTTTGAGCTATGCCAAATGCAATGCTGCTGGCAGGGATCAATACCCACGCTTTTTCGATGATTTGTTTTATTGCTCGATACAAGCCCCATCCCAATAACAACCCTCCAACTGCTCCTAAAAGTCCTGTTTGATACAATGAATCGTATACTTCCGCATACCTATCAATTGACATACTTGTGATACCAAGACCAAGTACATGATAACGATAGGGTTTGAGTATAGGAAGAACAATAACCCATAATGACACAATTGTGAGCGGGAGCAAAAAGAAGATACTCCAAATATCAATAATCCAGTAGAGCCATTGTTCGAGTAGTGGGTCATCAACAATTCCATCAACAAACATCCAGAAGTAGTCAATTGGAAATGGCAGAACTATTTCCGCCAACCAGCCGCCAAGCCATGTCGCCAGAAACCAGCCCACCCAGCCATAGCGTAAGAATGGCGCATTCACCGCTGCAACCCGATAGGTTGGTGTTGTTTGCATCAATCATACTCCTGCTCAAACGTTCTGATAGCGGTATCGTTGAAGCCGCGTGGGTGATATTGCAGATTTGGAGCAAGTTTGTTGCATAATTCAAGCAGCAGAATGCTGTTTGATCGGGAGCGACGATGAGTTTAGATCTTGAAATTATTCCAGGAATGCGTGAAATTCCAAGTCCTGCTAGAATTTTGCAGCGCTGGCGGCAGTTGCTTGAACCTGAACAACAGACCATTCTTGGTTCTATGTCACATGTGCAAACCCAGCAGCAACCATGGCCAGCTACTGAACCACTACGTCAGCAACAACGTTTCAATTGCAAACGGCTCAACCCTTAACCATCTCTTTGGTGGTTAAACCAGCGGAAGAACCTGAAGATTATGCCGATTACATCGCTGATCTTGGGCGTAATCTCGATGCTTCGCAACGGCAGCAGCTTGCAGATCAATGGACTGCGATTGGATTAAGTTATAGTTTAGAGAGTTATGCTGGTCGTTCATCGTATGAATTGGCCCTATTTTGGCGGTTGGCTGTAGCAATTGCGCTTGAAGTTGAGGGCTGGTTGATTGTGAGCGTTAATCAAGCCTTTGAGTTGCCAATTGGTATTTATGCAGCGCAACAAGTAGCGGTCTAAATGCAAAAGCGCCATCGATTGATCAATCGATGGCGCTTGAACATGACCTAGCGGAACCACCAGCCGATCCAAAAGCCCAAACCAAGCAAGCTTAGCGATGTCACTGAAAGCATTGCTGCATCGCCCCATGTAGGCCACCAGCGGCGGCGTGGTTTGACGGCATGCAGCGCCATCCAAAAGAAGGCCAGACATGCCATAATCAAAATGATGATGGTGATGCGCCAAACCGAACGTGGCTCGGCAATAATTGGCATGCCATCAGGCCCAAATTGATCGGTTGCTGGGTAAATGCCAATTGAAAAGGTCTGCCAACCTGGAAAATTGAGGCCCGTATTGCTGAAGGGATTGCTGCCTGGCCACCAACCAGGCCCACCACCAGCTGCCATTGGGACTGCTTCGAATGCGCGCATCGTGGTAATGCCGCCGCCGCTACTTGGCCCTGATAAGGTGCCAAGGCTCGAAGCCAAGGCGCTAATTGGGTTGGGCGCTAATAAACCAGTTGGCACTGGCTCGGTGGTGCGCTTCGTCCAGATTTCGGCTCCAGACAAAAATCCCCCAAGTACCAAGCCAATAATCACATAGCTGACGACCGCAGCCCGTCCAGTTTTGCCGGTCATGGCCGAGGCCCAAATGCCAAGCATGGCGCTGGTAATGGCGCTCAGCCCAATAATCACTGCTGCTTGGATGACATGGCGCAGCGTGATGCCACCAAATAAAAAGACAATGCTACCAAGCGGAATTGCTGCCAAAAGCAACAGCGCAATATACGATAGCGCTGAAATCAATTTGCCCCATAACAAGCGATGCGATGGCAAATTAGTGGCGATCAACATTTCGTAGGTTAGGCGTTCGCGCTCGCTGCTAATTGCCCCAACCGTTACTGCTGGCGCAATTAAAATCACCAAAAACAGCAACATAAAAGCTAAACCTGCAAACAGGGTTTGGCCAACTTGCGCGCTAAAAATCGGTGCGCCGTTGTTTTGGCCGCTGGTTGCGCGCAGAAACAAGCCATAGCCAACCAAGCCTAAGCCCAGCAAAAAGCCAGTGAGCAAGATAAAGGCTCGGCCACCACGCATGCGCGAACGCAGCTCTTTGACCACAATTGGGTTTGGTTGCAAGCTCCAACGCCTGCTCGCCGCACGATTGCTCATCGCTGTTCCTCCGTAACATGGTCATTAACAAGCTGCAAAAAGAGCCGTTCGAGCGAATCGTCTTCGCGATGGAAATCGGCAATCGGCAGCTCGGCGCGCGCTAAATTGAGCAGCAACTGTGATGCTTGCTGCTCATTGCCATCAAATTCTACTTCGATCAAGTTCGGCGTTTCTTCTGCTGGCTCAAGGACGCGCAACACGCCAGCTTGAGCGCCAATCAGGCGCATCGCCCGTTCTAAATCGTCAAGCACTTTGATTTGGAGTGCTGGTCGGCTACGTTGGCGCAAGGTTTCAAGCGAGCCTTGGGCTAGCAATTGGCCACGCGCCATAATTCCGAAATTGGTACAAATATCTTCTAGCTCATTCAAAATGTGCGAGCTTAGAATAATCGTCTTGCCCATATCGCGCAGGGTGCGCAGCAACTCGCGTAATTCGACTCGCGCTTGGGGATCGAGGCCGCTGGCTGGCTCGTCGAGCAACAAAATTTTGGGGTCGTGCACCAGCGCATGAGCCAAGCACAAACGCTGTTGCATCCCACGGCTTAGGTGTTGCACAAAAGCATTGCGCTTTTCGCTCAGATCAACCAAATCGAGCAGGCCATCGACGGTGCTTTTGCGTTTGGCTGGCTCAATTCCATGGCAGCGCGCATAGAAATCGAGATATTCCCAAACCCGCAGATCGTCGTAAACCCCAAAGAAATCGGGCATATAGCCAACGATTGCCGCTGCTGTGCTGGTTTTTTGAATCAGCTGGCTATGCAAAAAGACTTGACCACTGCTTGGCTCAAGCAAGCCAGCTAGCATGCGCAAGGTTGTGGTTTTGCCTGCGCCGTTTGGGCCGAGAAAGCCAAAAATACTGCCAGGCGCGATAGTTAAGTTAAGCTTATTGACAGCAGTATATTTGCCATAGCGGCGGATTAAATCAACAGTCTGAATCGCTAATTCGCTCATTTGACCACTCCCGTAAGCACTGGCCCAATCGAGAAACAGCCCCACAGCCCAGCAGTGGTGTCGATCGATGGATCGATGGTGTAGCGCATGCGCAAGCTGCCTTGTTGTAAATAGGCACTTGGGTTGGTGCTGAGGTCAAGCGCGCCATTTTTGAAGCTTAGGACATCCCATTGCCCATTAACCCAATTATAAAGTTCGTAGTTGACTTTGTTGGCTGCGACCATTCCGCCATCGATCGTTGGCAAAAAGCGGAGCGATTGGGCTTCGATTGAACTAAAACTGGCTGGCAAATCAAGTTGAATGATGCCAGTTTTTTGCGAAATGCTTGTGCCTGAGCCACGGGCACTGGTGGTACACGCCGAACCCATGCCCATATTGGGATCTTCTTCCATAATATAGCTGAACCAATTGTTGTTGAGTTCTACTACATTTTGGCTATAGCTTAATTGAGGGTATTGCACTAATAGGCTGCGTTGGGTTGCTGCAAAGCGTTTTTCAGGCAAATCAATCACCGATTGATTGAAATCGACGAACGCTACAAACACGGCGTTGCGATCAACTGAGCTATAGATGTTGGGCAGCGCAATATCAAGTGCTTGGGTTTTGGCCAACAGGTCGCGCGGTGGGCCAGATGGCGTTTGATAGCCAGCATCAAGCTCTTTTTGAAACAGCAAATAGCTTGCGCCCGACATCGAAGGATTATTGTTAATTTGCAATTCAATTGATTTTTCAGCGCCTGGCTCAATCGTGCCAAACTTTTGCGCATTGCCTAACATAATAAATGCTGCTTCGTTGAGCGTATATTTGCTGGTATTGCGCACTGTGCCAATAATTTTCTTTTCTTGCATGCTGATTTCAATTTGCACATGTGGCGCATCGCTGATGCTCTGCTCATAGGCAAACATTTCCATCGACCATTGATTGATCGTCAAGTTGCGAATATCGCCTGGTTGATGGCTATAGAGCGCCCGTGTTGCATTGACCCCGCCATTATTGCCGCCCATATTCGGGTTGACCAACAATGGCCGTGGATAGGCACCGTTTTTGATTGTTACTTGATATTCATCGCGCACAGGCGAGAAAATTCCTGCATAGCCAATGATCGTCGCATTGGCATCAGCATCGGGGTAGATTAAGGCCACATCATGGACCAAAATATCAGTGCCCCGTTGTTTTGAGCCAATTCCATAGGCCAAGATGGCAAAAATCAAGGTTAATGTGGGAATTGTCAGCCATGCTAAAGCCATGCGATCAAGCCGCCGTAGCACGAGGTAGGTCACTGGCCCAGCCAACACAATGTAAATCCCTAACAGAATTAACAAGGTTTTGAGTGGTGGCAGGTCAAGCGCTGGTAAGTTGTTGAGCAAGGCTGGCGCATTACTATCACGAATCGAGTTTTCGCTGCTGCCCATTCCCATCCAGCCAGTATTTTGCTGTTGCGGGAAGAGCGAAACCAGCATATTTTCGTAGCCACGCCACGCGATGATTTCTGGCTGATCCAGATTAAATGCGCTCGCGATGACAAAGCCTTTGCCAACTGGGCGTTTAACAAAAATCGGCGTTTGATCTTGCTTCAAGCTGGCAGCCGATTGATTATTTGGCTGAAGCAAGGCAATATTCAAGCTGGCTTCGTTGAACGGCTGGAGAAATACTTGGCTCAAGGTTGTGGTGGCAATCGCTTGCTCGCCAGCAACTTGGGCTGGTTGGAGGTCGGCTGGCAAATCTTCAAGCAGATTTGGCTCAACCAACAACATCCCGCCATTGTTGACCCATTGTTTGATTGCTTGCTGTTGCTCTGGCGTTAGCTCGCCCCACGCTCGCTGATTGAGCGCGATGCCATTGAGCATATCGAGGCCAATCGACGAGTTCGGCAATTGCTTGCTATCAGTCGCAACCAACACCACCTTGGTCAGTTGCGGCAATGGTTGCTCCAACAAGGTTGCCATCATCGGGCGATCGGTTGAGCGTAACTGAAGCGTGGCGGTTTCGCGTTTTTCGCCATTTAAATACAGCGCCATTGGTACGCGAAACGCTTGATCAAACTGACCATACATCAAGGTTTCTTTTTGACTGCCGCCGGGCACATCAAGCTCAACATTGTAGTTGCCAACGTGAATTTCAACCTTGCGATCAACGCCAGTATTGCTCACCTTGACCCGCAAGGCCATCCACTCGCCAGGGCGATAGGTGGTGCCAAATACTGGCTCAACTTGCCAAACTAGCCCATTATTTCCTTGCTCTTGGCCCGATGCTGCACTGATCGGTAGGGCTATCAGCAGCAGCAGCCAACACCAGCGTATCCAGCGCATACC
Source organism: Herpetosiphon llansteffanensis (assembly GCF_003205875.1). Taxonomy (GTDB): domain Bacteria; phylum Chloroflexota; class Chloroflexia; order Chloroflexales; family Herpetosiphonaceae; genus Herpetosiphon; species Herpetosiphon llansteffanensis. The sequence continues at coordinate 120,674 of NZ_PUBZ01000011.1, read as the reverse complement.
CATTACTCCACACACTAAAATCGATTCGGCTGTCTTATCATAACGGATACGAGGCCAATTGTGTTCCCTTTTTCAACGAACTCTCAGCATTTTCAGCAACATATCAGTTTTGCCCGCACACTGCCCACATTTTAGGTTGCAAGGATCTTAACCAGCTGGCCAAAAATGAGCAGGTAATGCTGATTATGCTGGCTCACCATGGCAGCCCATTCATGAATCTTGTGTTGTTGGTCTGTCCAGTAGGCCGTAATCGTCAGACCTTCTGCTTGCTGAGCAGTTGGGGTTGGCTCAAGCATCAGTTGTTGATCAAGCAGTGCTTGCAGCAGCTGTTTAATCGAAGGCTGATTGGTTGGCTCTTCTGCAAGAATTGCCTGTTGAATGGCTTTAATCGAGGTTTTTGGCCACGGAGTTGGTGAAGTTGGCGCAAATTGGCTTGTCTGCAACCACAGCAATTGCAGATCTGCATTGGTTGCCAGCGGGATGCTTGCAACGCTACGAACATTCATTCCTGCTGCTTGCCAAACAGCATCCCAGTTCTGTTGGGGAATCAGCAACCCTTGCCCAAACTGGGCGTGATATGCCCAAACATTGTCAAGCTCAGAAGGGTGATCGATCATAGGCACAAAAACCAGCCATTCTGCAAACCGCCTGAGGCGATAGGGCAGAATCAGGTTGTCATGGCCAAAATTAAAATCTAAGCAAAATTCAGTTTGATCGTCATTAAATACGCTACTATGATAGATTGAGCCGCTATACAGCACGATTTGCTGCTGTGGCGTTTGATAGCGTAGACTAAGCCAAGGCTCATACTGGTCTGGTTCAATTGATACTACGAGTGAATTATTAAGCGCAATCATGATCAAATAACCTCCTGCTCCATGCTAAAAATGGCATTAGCTAGCAAAGCTAAGCATTACCTGAATAACCAGAAAAAGCATGAGATTGCTGCCAAATCCAAGCACGATCGGTTGATACCAATGGCTTTGGGCTGGCTCGACCTGAAGTTGCTGATTTGGATCAACTCCGATGGTTTGGGCATAGCCTTGTTTGAGCCAATAGTTCAAGGCCAGCGTATCGTGAACGCAGATTGCTACCAACAGAATCAGTTAATAGGCAGGTACAAATCCAATTTGCTCGCTTAACATAGCTGGTGCAAGAAAATAAATTCCGCTCATAACAAGCATGCTCACACTGGCACCAGACATGAAAAGCATAAAACTTTTAAGTATGGGCGCACGCCGCTGAATCCATTGGCTGCGGGGGAAAACCCAAGCCTTAACCACGATAACGAGTGCTATGGTTAGCCAAAAACCGATAAACCAATAGAGCCAGCCAAATGATTGAGGCCATCCACCATAGCCACAGGCAAGGATAAGTTGTTGCATAACTGCCTCTTTAAGCTCTAATCAAACATCAGCAAAAATAAAACCAGAACGCTCCAAATGAGGGTATTTGATGTGAGTGCTACAACCCACGGCGGCAGATAGGTGCGATGTGCTGGCTCAACCTGTAGTTTTTGACCGTCGTCTAGCCTAATCGCTTGGAATTTGGTTTGGATTGACCAACGTTTGATGAAAAATGTATCGACGATGCAAAAAAGCACCCAAATAATGATCTGATAGGAAAATAAAAATCCAATTTTTGTCATAAATATAACATTTGGCAAAACTGTCGCAGCTAGAATAACCAAACCAATCACAAACCCTTCAATAAATGTCAAGCTCAAACTATCGATCATTAATGAACGACGTTTTGAACGATGGGTTTTTGCAAGCAAGAAATATTTAATTGTAATATTACCGATAAATAGAAGGATTGCTGCCGAAAAAAGGATGATTATTGGGCCTAATGGATTTACCCCACAGGCAAGAATTATTTGTTGCATAGGTTCTCCATCATCTCAATTATTAACGAGCCAAGAAAGACATGAGAAATGATAAAAGGAATGTGCCAATGATTGCCGCAATCAGCGCAAAGCCATTAATCATGATCACTATTTTGCTGAGCGCTTGATAGAGCATTGGCTGGTGATCAAGCACCTTAAGCTGGCCTAGCGAATCATGATTAATGGCTTTGGCCTTGCGTTGGTGCATAATCCATTTCAAGTTGACATAATCCACTCCAATCAGGCTGACGAAGCTAAGATAGATTCCGTTTGGGGATTGAACAATTAAGAAGCTGATGCCTATCACCAGCAGATTGCCAAGCGTTAAGCGGAGGCTATCGCGCCAAGCGGAGCGATCGGCAAACCAATCGTAGAATATTAATCCCATGGCTTTGGCCCAAATAGTTGTCGCAACAAGCGTTGCTCCCCATAACCAAGCAGTGGTTGGCTGGATTGCGAAGGCCCAGATGGTAACGCCACATGCAATGCTGATCAATTGAGTCATATTCGGCAACTTTCTCTGCGTTTAGGGTTGGGCTGCAATCATAACGATCATGCCACGGTCATAATCTGCCACTAGTAGCTGACCTTGTGGGCTAATAACCAAGCCAACTGGGCGCGCAAAGCCACTGGCAAATGGCACAATGCTCTGGTCTTCTGCGTTCATGCGCACAATGCTATGGCCGCGCAATTCTTGGCTATACCACGAACCTGATAAGCTAATAAACCCATCGCCATGATACGTGGCAGGAAACGCTGTGCCCTGATAGAACACAATTCCGGTCGCGCCGCTATGTGCTGGCAAAAGCGCTACTGGCTCGCTGGTGGTTGCACACGTTGCTTGATCGCCGCCGCCATCAGCATCTGGCTGGCGCTGGCCCCAACATGCAGGCCAACCATAATTGGCCCCAGCCTCAATCCGATTAACTTCATCTGGCGGCAGATCGTCGCCTAAACCTTCGCGTCCGTTGTCGGTGGCATATAACTGCTGTTTGGCATCGAACGCCAACCCAAATGGCATACGTAATCCAGTCGCATAGACGCTCGATTCGCTGCCATCGGCCCGAAAGCGCCGAATATAGCCCTCTTGGATCCCGGCAGTTGTGCTGTGATCTGCCTGAGTGCCAATTCCAAGGTAGAGCCAGCCTTGTGCATCGGAGACAAGGGTTGCTGCTTCAATCTGATCAGGCAGATCGCTTAATAAAATCGTTTGCTGATCGACGCTGCCATCGCCGTTACGATCATCCAAGCGCTGAATTTGGCCTTGCTCAACCACATACAACGCTTGCTCAAACCAGTGCAAACTGAGTGGTTTGTTGAAGCCTGTAGCATATTCGCGTGGCGGATTATCACCCTCTTTGATCAGCACGCTGCCTGATCGTTGAGCAATATACAAACGCCCTTGCGGATCAAAGGCTAGTCCAGTTGGCTGATCGAGGCCCGTAATCAGTGGACTAATCGTAAAGCCTGCTTCGATTTGCAATTCGGCTGGTGGGCTAGTTGGTGGATTATCCGAGGAATAATTGCCTGGAATGGCGCATGCTGCCAAGCCCAAGCCTAAACAGAAGGTCAAACTCAATCGTTTGAGCTGTTGATAGGTATGCCAAAAAACAAGCATCTCTCGCTCCCAATGTGGTTGAATGTGGTGCTGTTAGCTTACAAGGTTGGTTTGACTGATGCAAGCCCTCATTTGGCTTCTCCTCCAAGCTGCTTCAATCGAGTTTATGATAAAAACTACCTTCTGGTTGGCTAGCGGCTTTGGGCTGATTAACCAAAAAAGCGCCCAACACCGCAATTGGTGCTGGGCGCTTCGTCTCAGGCCAAATTAGTTTTTGTTAACGAATGGCAAGTAGACGGTGAAGCTTGGGTTTGATGTAGCGGTAATCGTCACATCATCGGCAGTCAAATCAATATCGCTATTGAGCACAGCAGTATTGCTGACCGTGCCAACGAACGCGCCAACACTGCGGACTGCGATCGTGTAGGTTTTGATCGAGTTTGGTTCCAGGCTGCTGTTGGTGCTGACGGTTTGACCACTGGTAGTCAAACCAGCGCTGACGCTCACAATTTGCAAATTGCTATTGATCACGTCGCTCAAGCTGAAGCTACCTTCAGCCGCGCCAGTGTTGCGAATCGTCAAGGTGTAGGTGAAGACTTCGCCTTGTTCGACGCTGGTATCGCTGACGGTCTTGGTTGAAGTGCCGAAGTTGGCACTTGGAGCAGCACCCAAGTTCAAGCCAACCACGATTGGGTCGTGGTCTGACGCGCGGTAAGCGTTGTTGCTATACAAGCTGACGATTTGGCCAGGGCTCTTGAAGTTGGTGTTGTAATCCAAGGCAATGGGTTCGTCGGCGTTGATGTGCAACTCTTGCACATCGGCAACTTGGCCGAACAACGAATTGCTTGCTAAGGCATGGTCGAGCGAGCCAGTTTGGCCGTCGAAAATGTATGAGTAGGCTTCGTCGCCAAGCAAGGCTTTTGGTACGTTGACAAAGCCAGCGTTGCGGATAACGGTAATTGGATCTTCCATGGCGTATGAGTTCAAGTCGCCAATGATCAAATAATCGCTATCATCAACGTTGGTTGGGTCGGTATTCAACCAGTTGACCAACTCTTGAGCGGCGGTTTTGCGGGTCAGATTACAGTTGCCTTGGCCATCGCCCAAATCTGGGTCGCTTGGCACTGGGCTAATGTTATCGGCACATGCGCTACCCTTCGACTTCAAGTGGTTGACGACAACGGTGAAGGTTTCGCCGCTGCTGGTTTCGGTGAATGATTGGGTCAACGCTGGGCGGTTGCGGCCTGTTGGGCCACTGCCAGTGTTGAAGGTGCCAAATGCACCAGTGTTGAGCACGGCGGTTGTGCCAGTCAAGCTAACTTTGCCAGGTTTGTAGAGCAATGCAACCTTGATTGCATCGGTGCCCAATGGATTGGTTTGGCCAGTCAAGGCATCGACATTAACTAAGGCGTAGGTGTTTGCACCGGCTACAGCATTCAAGCCATTAACCAAATCTTGGATGGCGCTGCTGCTGCCGAAGCCGTCGTTTTCAATTTCCATCAAGCCAATGACATCTGCTTGGGTCATGATGATCGCGGCAATCGTTTTGTCTCGTTGGCGTGTGAATTCGGCGGCGTTTTCGGCCCCACGGCAATCGGTAGCAGCGCCATCAACCCCGCCAGTACAAGCGTTCGTGCCAAAGGTGTTGAAGTAGTTCAACACGTTAACCCCAGCCACGCGCAACGAGCCATCAAGCGGAAGCGAGGTTGGGCGTGGGTTTTCGGCCACGAAATTAGGTGATTGGCTGACCCGCACGCGATAGCTGTTGGGGCTTGCAGTTGCGCCACCCCATGTGTAGGTCATCACGCCTTGCAAACCGGTGATGCTATCGCCAGCGCGCAAGGTGTTGGCGGCGCTCAAGCCTGTGCCACCACGACCAAACAGAATTGGATCAACATTTTGGCCATTATTTGGATCATCAAGGATGATTTTGTGCAAGTTGTTTTCAGCTTGCAAGGCCAAGGCTGGCGCGCCTGGTGAAACCACGTTGGTTGGTTGCATCAAGCGTTCGTTGAGCGACAAGGTTACTTGGCCGAAGCGGGCCAACAAGTAGTGCTCTGAAACAACCAATTTTTGGTTGAATTGCACCAGCATGCCTTCGTAGCGCTCGGCTTCGGTTGCTGAAGCGAATGGCAAGGTCACTTGAGCTGGGGTGACGACGTTGGTTGTGCCACAAAGCTCAACCGTCAGCGTGCCGCTCAATTGGGTTTGGCCTTGGTTTTCGCCAGCAGTACCCGTAACGCGCACGACTTGACCCACAGCAACTTGGTCAGCGCCACCATTGAACACGAAAATACCATCCGAGGTGGCTGGGTTGCTATCGCCAGCATCTTGCAGGTAGAAACCACGCAAGGCTGGTTGAGCACCTTCATAATCGGCAACCACCGTCCCTTGAACGGTTACAACTGAACCATTCGAAGGGCTGGTTTCGCCAGTGCCTTGCACTTGGCCGATTGGCGTAACCGTGCCGCCGACACAAGCAACGCCGCTGGCAGTGTTGAAGCTGAAGCTGTAGTTTTGCGCCAATTGATCTGGCGTGCCATCGCGATCAGTTACTTGGCTGGCAACAACCGTCACCGTACAAGCGTCGCTAGCACCAAAATCGCTGCTTGGATCAAGCACGTAGCTGGTTGGGCCACCAGTAACGGTAGCGGTGCGCGTGCCACTGGTACAGCTGATGGTGTACCAGCTGCCAGTTGTGGTAACTGGTTCGCTGAAGGTAATCGTAACGTTGGCGTTCAAGGCAACATTGTTGGCAGCGTTGGCTGGCACAGTGCTGGCAACGGTTGGTGCGTTATCAACAGGTGAGCCACCACAGGTTGCCGCTGGGCTGCTGCTATTGCGTGGGGTAGGAGCTAATTTGCTAAAGTCATTAGCGTTATTGTCGGTATCAACACAGCTATTGCGAACAGCTGCACTGTTATTATCTAATGTAGGAGCAGCCGCACTTCCTTCAAAGAAATTGGCAGTGCCATAGCCAACCAGATCAATAATTTTAGCTAGGTCGGCTGGGCTACAAGCAGCAGAACCACCATTACAGGCCAAAGCAGTAGCACTATTTGCCAAAATGACCTTACCAGCTGAGCCACTCAAGTTGAGCGTTCCGGTTGCATCAGGGGTTGGCAATGGGGTGGTTGTGCCATTTGATGCCAATTGCACCAAGTAGTATTTACCTGGTTGAATTGTGGCGGTTGGTAAAGCGAAAGCAGCGAAATTTCCAGTGCCCGTTGCGCTTGCGTATTGGACTGATAAGCCATTTGTGGAAACAGGGCTGGTGCTAATATTCAGAATTTCCACAAAGTCATTGCTATAAGGAGTACCAGCGCTACCACCGCCACCATATACTTGACTGATAACCAGCGAGGTTGAGACAGCACTGGTAGGCTTGGTGTAGGTCGCGGACAACGAAGTACCAATCAACGTGAACAGCATCGTTAACGCTGTTAGGAGTCGTAAACCCTTAAATTGCACAGAATCCTCCACGATTCATGTAGAAATGCCGTTCACACCAACTGTGACGGCTAAACCAAAGCGGAACCTTCAGTTCTGGAATGTCATGCTGCATAAAGAAGATAAACCGCATGTCAATGCTGCTTTAACTGATGGTTAAATCTCGTAGAGACTGACTATACCATAGACATAATCAATGGGCAACTAAGTATAATTTCTTAACCAATCTTCATTGCACGATGGCCGAGGCTGTGCTACCATGGCGCACTATGGAGATGCAAAACCTGCCACCAAGTGGCCCACCAAACAGACGAGCGACGTTGCTCAGCGCCCTACGTTCAAGTCGTGCGATGCAAAAAATCCGCCAGTATCAGACAATTCTTATGGCTGGTACGTTTTTTGTGTTGGCTGCAATCTTTGGGCTTAATTCGCAATCGCCGATTGAAGCACCTGCAACTGGCTCTAGCCCAACGACGCTATCTCAAGCAACGCTGGCTCCTGCAGATGGCTCGATCACGCCAACGCTGATTAGCAGCACCGAAGTAGCGAACAATCGCCCAACTGCAACTGATGTGGCAGGCGGCGGGCCAGTCGGGCCTCCTGCGCCAAATCGGGCAACGCCAACGTTTGAAGGTGCGTATCCTCCGCCACAGGGCGATGGGCCAACCCCAACCATTGATCCTTTTCCAACCTTGCCGGTTGGTGGCACGTCAATGCCGCTCTTTCCAACCAGTAGCACGGGCAATCGCAGCACAACCGCGCCAACCCAAGGCTCTGGCAGTAATTATCCAACTCCCGATACAAAAAGCACTCCAGCTCCAACCAATATTCCTGTCCCAACGGATTCAATTCCGTTGCCAACCGATCAAATGCCTTTCCCAACTGAGGAAGACGATGATCCTAAGGCAACCGAAGATCCCTTGGAAACTCCCAGCAGTCCTGAGGAGCCAATCGAAACGCCAACCGCTACTGCAACCGAAGGCCCAACTGCAACTCCAACCAATACGCCAACCCCAACGCCATTGCCCTACGATATGATTCGCGGCAATACTCGTTGGTCAATCGCTCAAAGCCCGGTCAAAGTTCGCCGCGATACGATTATCGCCAAAGGTGCAACCCTGACGATTGACGATGGCGTTGAAGTGCTGCTGGATGCCAACACATCGTTGGTGGTCGATGGGACTTTGACTGCTAATGGCGCACGCTTCCGCAAAAGCGGCCAAAGCCTGTGGAAATCGATTGTGGTCAATAATGGCGGTCAAGCCAATTTGAACGGGGTCGATGTGCGTGGTGGCGGGGCCGAAGGCGTGCTGGTTTCAGCGCTTGGCGGCAATACGGTCATCCAAGATAGCGTATTTGAAGAAAACCAAGGCCGGATGTATATCAGCGGCGGCAACTTCGATATGCAGCGCAGTCGCGTGGTTGGCTATGCGCCGATTAGCGCCGAGGTGCGCGGCGGCAAGAGCTTACGCCTATTCAGCAACGTAATTAACAATACTGCCAGCGATGGCGCAACGGGCGTGAGTCTCAGCGCAACCGCCGATGATGTTGAAATTGTGCTGGAAAAGAATAGCTTCCGTGGCAATAGCGGCACGAATGTTCGCGCTCAATTCAACCAATCGTTGAATGCAGTTTTTCAGTGCAATAGCTTTAGCGGCGGCGCATATGGCTTGCAAATCAAATCAACTGACCCAACCTTGGATGGCTCGCGAATTTTGATTAGCGCCAATAGTTTCCAAAGCCACAAAAATTATGGCTTAACCGGTGATGTGGGTTTTGATGCCCGCAACAATTGGTGGGGCGATGCCTCAGGCCCCTATCACCCTGAGCAAAATGGCGCTGGCACTGGCGATGCCGTCGGCGTAAACTTGACTTTCAGTCCATGGCTGAATGCCAAACCAAGCTGCGCTCCTTAAATCGTAATTCTTGCAACAGCCTCAGTTAATGCAACTGGGGCTGTTGTTTTATTGTGGAGGATTGTTTATGCACTGGCAACGTGACGATTATACAATCAGCACCGATCCTGCACTGCTCGATTATGCAGCGATTGTTGTTGGGCTGCACCAAACCTATTGGGCCGCCGAACGCGATCCAGCGCTCATTATTCGATCGGTCGAGCATTCGTTGTGTTTCGGGGTTTATCACGGCCAGCAGCAAATTGGCTTGGCGCGCGTCATTACCGATTATGCGGTCTTTGCCTATATCGATGATGTGTATATTTTGGCTGAACATCGCGGCAAGGGCCTTGGCAAGTGGTTGGTGCAAACCGTGCTGGCCTACCCCGAGTTGCAAGGCTTGCGGCGCTGGCTATTGGCAACCAGAAACGCCCAAGGTTTGTATGCCCAAGTTGGTTTTGGCCCGCTTGCCTCAGCCGAACCATGGATGGAAATCTTCAATCAACAAAGCTAGGATTGCGCTATATTTACGGGCTATACAATGGCGTTTTGGCGGTGGAAGATAAAATTTGACAAGAACGCCAAAGCTGATTATAATACCACGGCACTAAACAATTGAATAACGAAATGCAACACAAACCAAATGTTGCAAACCACCTGCCCAGGTGGCGGAATTGGCAGACGCGCTACTTTGAGGGGGTAGTGGGAGCAATCTCGTGTGGGTTCAAGTCCCACTCTGGGCACCAATTCGTTCTTCATACATATGGGTGATTAGCTCAGTTGGTAGAGCGTCTCGTTTACACCGAGTAGGTCGGGGGTTCGAGTCCCTCATCACCCACCAATGCCACTTTAGCTCAGTTGGTAGAGCATACGACTGAAAATTGTAGGGTCTCCGGTTCGAGCCCGGAAGGTGGCACCAAATGAAACCACTGGTCATTCGACCAGTGGTTTTTTTGTTTTAGTTCATTTGAACCCATGGGCTGAATACTTCATACATAACCGGGCTAAGCCAACGTTCAATCGCTGGGCGATCGCGCTCGCGGCTGAAAATGGCAATGAATGGTTGCAAACAACGAGCTTCAGCACACCCATTCAAGCGCGCGCCAGTCACGCTCCAGCCAAGGTTGGTTGGGCTAAATACTTGGGTATCGAGTTGGCCAACCCATTGCTGTTGATTGGGAGTTATGCTGCTGCTTTGCACATTGTAATAGGCCCAGCCTGGGGGCGGCGCATTAAAATCATCAAAAATGCTGCTCGAAAGCGTGGGATATTGTTCGGTGCTGCTATGGTAAAAACTGACCGCCACATCATCGCGGCCATTCACCGCTGCACTGGGCAGCGAAAAGCCATTTTGCGCATTGAAAATAAATGGTCGCGCTAAACTAAATGGCAATAAGCTCAAATCGCGCTCATACACCCGCACTGCATCAATGTAGGGAAAGGTAATGGTGTTGCTGGAAACAGCATTCCACATAAACCCCACCGTGCCTTTGGCCACCCAACCAGTCCGAATTCGGCCATCATCATCTGCACACCAATTCTGCTGATCAGGCGTTGGGCAAATTCGCGCGCCTGCTGTCCACTCGGCCACAGTTACGTCGCTACTGGTTGGTACTGGCTGGTTTTCATCCCAAGCGTATATTCGCAGGGTTGTTTGATTGATGTGAGTTGCAAAATACATGATGTCTTTTGCTCCTCGCACCAAGTGCCAGGCCCGCTCAGTTGCTGATGAATAACTGCGCATAAAGACCAGTTCATCTTCAAGCGTATCAGTTTGAAGTTGACTGACCCACGTACTGTCGATGGCCCCGCCAATTGCTTGACGATCCATTGCTAGCCAAATTTGGTTGGCGCTGAGTTCAAGCTGTGGCTCAACCCAAGTATAGCCTTGGGCAGCTGGCACGTCATACCACTCCCATTCCTGTTCGGCCAAACCTATGCTATCGGTGTAGGCAATCCGCACCAAGCCACGTTGGCTATCAGGCGCATACTGCAACAACCAAATAAACAGATCACGGCCATAATCGTAAGCAAAGGCTTGTTGGCAACACAAGCCACCAGCTGCTGCCGGAAACAGCGCTTGCGGATCAAGCTGTTGCCAATGATTACCTGCATCAAGCGTCATAAACGTTTTTTGGCCAACCCCAACCAACCAGCTATCACCACTGGCGACCCCACGCACAGCATCGCCAAAATTCATTGTTGTGGGAATAGAATGCAGCCGCAGCACCTGAAATGCGCCTGCTGGATCTCCCTCGCCTTCGCCAAAAATTCGTTCTGTAGACTCTGGGTTAGCAGCTTGGGTTTGTGGGATACTTCCCAGCAACAGCGCTAGCATTAGCCCAACAAGGGCGACCCTCAACCAAACCATGTCGATCTTCCTTTCAACAGCCAGCCTTCAATAGAGCGCAACTATACCCCTGAATCGAAATTGTGACAAAACATTGTGACAGTTGTTGTCACAAGGTGCTGCTATGCTCAAGCCAACATTGGTTAGGAGGTCTGCAATGCATCCAGTAACGGGAATCGAAGCGGTATTGCAATGGTTTGCTGAACAGTATTCCTCAAGCGAGGCCGAGCAAATTCGCAGTGCGGTCAACGCCAATACCCGTTTGCTCAAAGCATGGCGGCATAATCCAGCCAATCTGCGACCCTTGGCCAGCGATAAACATTTGTGGTGCTTGATTGGCGCGATGTATGGCAATCTTATCCTTGCGCAAGCCCAAGCAGTCTATCGCCAAGCCACCGCCCACTATCAACGCTGGCTCAATCGGCGACGCAATTTGCAAACGGTCGAGGTGCGTTTGCAAGGCGATCTCGCCCGTTTTGGTGAACAACACCCACGCACCCAACGTACAATCGCCCAACTCCAACGCCTGCACCAAGAATTATTGGCCGCTTAATCAACTTCTCATCAATGTTTCGCAGCCGATTGAGCTGAATTCAGCACGCACTGGTATGGTTATTGCCCCAAATCTGCCCTAAAATGGGCTTGTTTTGGTTTAACAACAAGCCTTTGTTTGAATAAACACAGTTTTTTCCGATTTTATTGACAGAAAATGATTATCGATTTATAATCATTCTCAATAACAAACCATGCAACGGTATGGTCAAAGGCAAAATGCGAGGTTTCTATGACCGTGTTTGGTATCCGAGAAGGAACGCCCGCCGGCGATATTGTGAGCTATATTCAGCGTAAAGGTTCAGCGACTGTCAAGGAATTGGAAGATGCGCTGGCTGTGAGCACAACTGCGGTGCGCGAGCAACTAACTCATCTCACCAACCAAGGCCTCATTGCACCGACCAAAATTCGCCAAGGCCCAGGCCGTCCTTCTTATCGCTACACCCTGACTGCTAAGGCTCAATCGCTGTTTCCCAAGGGCTACGATGTGCTCTTGAATGTGTTGCTTGAAGAAATTTTGGCAACCGAAGGCCCAGAAGGCATGGCGCAGTTGCTTAGTCGGGTTGGCACACGCTTGGCAACGCTCTACACGGGCGATCATCCCGCCAATGCGGCCTTGCGTGAGCGCTTGATGCAATTTGTCTACACGATGAACCGCAAAGGTATGTCGATTAATGTAGCCGAATCGCCAGGCGGCGGTTGGGTGGTGAGTGAGTATGCCTGCCCCTATTTTGAGGTAGCCCAAACTCACGATAGCCTCTGTAGCATGGAACGCCAAATGATGGAAACTGCACTCGGCCATGAAGTTGAAATTCAACGCCGCATGGTCGAAGGTCATAACGGCTGTCACTTTGTGATTAAGGCCGATGAGATTGGGATTGAGAAGCATAACTAAGTTCTTTGGCGGCTGGCAATGCAAGGGCATGCCATGCTGTTGTCTTGAATAGCAATCTTGAATAGGAGTGTCATGAGCGCCAACAATTTGGTCATTCGCAACTTGCACGTTGCGGTCGATGGCAAAGAAATTCTCAAAGGTATTAATCTGACCATCGAAGAAGGCAAAATTCACGCCATCATGGGGCCAAATGGCTCAGGCAAGTCGACCTTGGCGTATACCCTCGCTGGTCACCCACGCTACGAAGTGACCGAAGGCGAAGTTTGGTACAAAGGCCAAGATGTGCTTGACCTCGAACCAAACGATCGTTCAAAATTGGGCTTGTTCCTTGCATTCCAATATCCAGTCGCAGTTGCTGGCGTAACCGTTGCCAACTTCTTGCGCGCTGCCTTGAACGCCCATCGCGCTCAAGAAGGTGTTGATCCGAAGTCGACCGCCATTCCAATGGCCGAATATCGCAAAGTGATCAAATCGCGTATGGATATGTTGGAAATGGCTCCTGATTTTGCTCGCCGCTATTTGAACGAAGGCTTCTCTGGTGGCGAAAAGAAACGCCTCGAAATTTTGCAAATGGCCATGTTGCAGCCTTCAATCTCAATCATGGACGAAACCGATTCAGGGCTTGACATCGACGCATTGAAGATTGTGGCCGAAGGTGTTAACAAAGTTAAAACCGAAAAGCCTGAACTTGGCGTGTTGGTCATCACCCACTACCAACGCTTGCTCAACTACATCAAGCCCGATTATGTGCACGTTTTGATGAACGGCCAAATCGTGCGCGAAGGTGGCCCTGAAATGGCTTTGGAACTCGAAGAAAAAGGCTACGATTTCATTCGAGAGGAAGTGTTTGGCAATGCCAGCTAATTTGCAATCTACCTTTGATGTGGCGCAATTTGAGGCCTTGCTGGCCAGCCGCAACGAGCCAGAATGGCTCACGAGCCGCCGCCACGAAGCTTGGCAATCATTTGAAACCGCCGAGCAACCAGATTGGCGACGAACCAACCTCAAGGGCTTTAATCTTGCCGATTATAGCGTTGCTGAAGCCGAAGTTTCGGTTGAATTTGCTGGCGCTGAAGGCGTAACGATTTTGCCATTGGCCGAAGCAATTCAAAGCCACGCCGAGTTGGTGCAACGGGTGCTTGGTAGTGCTGTGCAAACCAGCCGCGATCCCTATTCAGCGCTTAACAATGCTTTGGTCAACGGCGGGCTTTTCATCCACGTTGCCAAAGATGTTGCAGTCGAAGAATTGGTCCGGATTCGCTATCACGTGGCCAATGCTGGCACAATTGTCGCTCCTCGCACGCTGATCGTGACCGAGCGCCATAGCTCGATCAATGTGATCGAAGAAATTAGCTCAGCTGATTTTGATGCCAGCGCAGTGGTTTTGACTGGAGTTGAAATTGAGGTTGGCGATGGTGGCCAAGTTAATTTCAGCAGCGTGCAAATTCTGAACAGCAATGTCTATGTGCTCGGTAGCCAACAAATCCGCATCAACCGCGATGCCCAAGCAGAATGGTTGAATGTGGTGGTTGGCAGCGCTGTGCAGCACGTTACCTTGGAAGCCAATTTGAGCGGCAATGGCTCAAGCGTCAATTGGAATGGTTTGTTGTATGGTAATGGCAAGCAAAACTTGCTGGTTGCACCCAAACTGAACCACATTGGCTTGAATACCGAAGGCCAAATTAACTTCAAAACCGTGGTCGATGATGAAGCCTATGCCGTTTTCGATGGCATGGTCAAAATCCCAGCCACTGGCCAAGGCACCAATTCCGACTTGCGCGAAAATGCCTTGCACTTGAGCAAAACGTCACGCTCGGATTCAATTCCAGGCTTGGAGATTGATGCCAACGAAGTTAAGGCTGGCCACGGCTCGACCAGCGGCCAAATCGACGAAGAGCAGTTGTTCTATCTGCAATCGCGCGGTTTGCCATTTGCCGAAGCCAAGCGCACAATCGTGTTGGGCTTTGTCGGCGAAATCATCGATATGATTCCCGATGAAGCTGTACGCGAACGCGTCGAAACCATCGTCGCCGATAAAGTCTAAGCATCAAAAATCTTCGTGGTTTCAGTCAATGTATAAGATTGAAACCACGAAGAGCACGAAGAACGCTAAGGTTAATAATTTATAAATCGAGGTTGATTCGCCAAAAATGAATGATCAATGTATCTAGCATTAGAGACCTGTTGATTCATTTTGGAGAACAATGATGTCGTTATTATTAGCCGATGAAGTGTTTGCTGTGGTTGGCGCGGCTATAGAAGTTCATCGCGAGTTGGGCAGTGGTTTCTTAGAGGCTGTCTATCAAGAAGCGCTCGAATTAGAATTAACTGAACGAAAAATTCCTTTTGTTCGGCAACAGCCATTACCAATTCGCTATAAACAAACCGTTTTAAATAAACTGTATATTGCCGATTTGGTTTGTTTCGATCAGATTATTGTGGAAATTAAGGCAATTCAACGATTAACATCAATTGAACATGCCCAGTTATTAAATTATCTCAAAGCGACTCACAAACCGCTTGGGATTTTGGCCAATTTTCATAGTCGGCCAACCTTGGAATGGAAACGCTTAATCTTGAGTAACGATTCTTAGCGATCTTCGCGTTCTTCGCGGTTTCGTGTTCTTCGTGCTCTTCGTGGATCAAAAAGCAATTCTTTGTCGATCGGATATTGGTGAGTTATGTCTGTACAAACAACCCTGGATATTAACGCCATTCGCGAGCAATTTCCGCTCTTGGATCAATCGATTAACGGCCATCGCCTCGCCTACTTAGATAGCACTGCGACTGCGCAAAAGCCGCTGGTTGTGCTTGATGCGATGGATCGCTACTATCGCACGATTAAT
Source organism: Herpetosiphon llansteffanensis (assembly GCF_003205875.1). GTDB lineage: Bacteria > Chloroflexota > Chloroflexia > Chloroflexales > Herpetosiphonaceae > Herpetosiphon > Herpetosiphon llansteffanensis. Next base: position 105,243 of record NZ_PUBZ01000011.1, on the reverse strand, counting down.
GCGAATGTGCATCGGGGCGTGTATCAGATTAGCGAAGCAGCGACCGAAGCCTATGAAGGCACACGTCGCACGATTGGACGCTTTATTGGCGCGAAATCGACCAAGGAAATTATTTTTACCCGCAACGCCACCGAAGCAATCAACTTGGTTGCCCAAAGCTGGGGCCGTGCCAATTTGCAAGCTGGCGACCGGATTTTGCTCACGGTTAGCGAACATCACTCGAATTTGGTGCCATGGCAATTGTTGGCGGCCCAAATTGGCGTGGAGCTTGATTTTATCGAGCTTGATGCCCAAGGTCGACTTGATCTGAGCAAGCTTGAGCAATTATTGACTGAGCGCACCAAACTTGTGGCCATGACCCATATGTCGAATGTGCTGGGCACGATCAATCCTGTTGAGCAGGTGATTGCTGCTGCCAAGCAGGTTGGTGCCTTGGTTCTGCTCGATGGAGCGCAAAGTGTGCCGCATATTCCAGTCAATGTGCAAGCGCTTGGCTGCGATTTCTTGGCCTTTTCGGGGCATAAGATGTGCGGGCCAACTGGCATTGGCGTGCTGTGGGCACGGCGTGAATTGCTAGAAGCCATGCCACCGTTTATGGGTGGTGGCGATATGATCAAACGGGTCGGGCTGCGCGAAAGCTCATGGAATGATCTCCCATGGAAATTCGAGGCAGGCACGCCAGCGATTGCCGAGGCGATTGGCCTTGGCGCGGCGATTGACTTCTTGAATGGACTTGGGATGGAGGCGATTCACGAGCGCGAACGCCAATTGACCCACTACGCTTGGGATAAACTCAGCGCCATCGATGGGCTGACCATTTTTGGTCCGCCTGCTGCTGAGCGCGGTGGCTTGTTGAGCTTTACCTTGGCTGGAGTGCATGCCCACGATGTGGCGGCAATCCTCGATACGCAAGGCATTGCGGTGCGGGCTGGGCATCATTGTACCCATCCATTGCACGATATTTTTGGCGTACCAGCAACGGTACGCGCATCATTCTACCTATACACGCTTGAGGAAGAAATTGATCGTTTGGCCGAAGCCTTGGTTTTGGCGCGCGACACCTTCCAACTGTGAGGCATTGTGGACGATTTATATCGTGAAAATATATTAGATCACTATCGCCATCCGCGAAATTACGGCGAGCTTGAGCAAGCAACGATTGTGCAACATGAGCATAACCCGTTGTGTGGCGATCAACTCAGCATTTATTTGTTGGTCGAAAATGAGCGGATTGTTGATGTGAAATTTAAAGGCAAGGGCTGCGCAATCAGCCAAGCTTCAGCCTCGATGCTCAGCGAAGAACTGACTGGCAAAAGCGTCGACGAAGCCAAAGCCTTTGATAAACAAACCATCCTCGATTTATTGGGGATACCAATTGGGCCAGTGCGACTGAAATGCGCCTTGCTCTCGCTCAAAACGCTCAAAGCTGGGCTCTACGGGGTCAATCTCGTAGACGACGATGAGGATAGCCTATGACAACGCTAACGATTGAATATCTTGCTGAACGAATTACTTTTTTAGAGCAGGAATTGACCAAATTAAAAGGTGCTACTCTGAATCAATCAAGAAGTATTCGCGAGCAGTGGAGCATCGCTTTACAACAAAGTGTTGAAGCGCCTCCAACAACTGAATATTCAATCGAGCAGTTGCAATACGCCATGGCACAGTCTTTATCATCGAATGAACTGACCAATGATTTATTGGAGCAGCGATTACGGTGAATCTTTTCTTATTTTATGATGCGAGTGCTCTCATAAAACGTTATAGCATTGAAATTGGCACACCTGCTGTTAATGATCTTTTTGCCAATTTTTCTGCAAAGCAACGCGGATGTTCAGTTATTGGAATCCTTGAAGTACTTTCAATACTTACAAGAAAACGTAATGACGGTCGGATCAATAATAACCTTTATCAGGCTGCTGTTTATCATCTCAATCAAGATTTTATTCAGAATCCTGAAGTAATGATTACATCAATTATTGATGATGATATTACACAATCATTAAAAATCATTCCTAACTACAATATTAATAGTAGTGATGCTTTGATATTGGCTACCGCATTACGGCTTAAATTAACAATGGCTACTATAAACACTAAACTAGTGTTATGTACATCAGATAAACGCTTGATTCGTGCTGGTTTACAAGAACAAGTAGTTGTGTTTGATCCAGAAGTTGATTCAGTTCAACAATTTATTAACTAACAATCTCATCACTTATTCGTGATCACACTATAGGAGGCACAGGGCATGTCCAACCCTGCACAAAACGAAATCGAGTTTGATTACTCGAAGTACGGCTTTCGCGACGAAGAGAACTATACATTCAAATCTTCAAAAGGTCTGAATGCCGATATTGTGCGCACGATCTCGGAAATGAAGGGCGAACCTGAATGGATGTTGCAACGCCGCTTGAAGGCGCTGGAAATTTTCCATAAAAAACCACTGCCAGTCAGTGGCGTGTGGGCCAACCCACGCTTGGCTGAGTTGGATTTCCAAGATATTCACTACTATGTGCGGCCTGGTGAAAAAACTGAAAATAGCTGGGACGATGTGCCAGAAAGTATCAAGAATACCTTTGAAAAACTGGGTATTCCTGAAGCTGAACGCAAGTTCTTGGCTGGCGTTGGCGCTCAGTACGAATCAGAAGTTGTTTACCACTCGTTGCGCGAAGAGTGGGAAAAACTGGGCGTGATCTTCCTTGATACCGACACAGGCTTGAAAGAGTATCCTGAGTTGTTCAAGGAATATTTTGGCACAATCATCCCTTCAGCAGATAACAAATTTGCTGCCTTGAATACAGCGGTTTGGTCTGGTGGCTCGTTCGTCTACGTGCCAAAAGGTGTCAAGGTCGATATTCCATTGCAAGCCTATTTCCGCATCAACGCTGAAAACATGGGCCAATTCGAACGTACCTTGATTATCGTTGACGAAGGCGCAGAAGTTCACTATATCGAAGGTTGTACCGCTCCAGTGTATAGCACCAACTCACTGCACTCAGCAGTGGTGGAAATTATCATCAAAAAAGGTGGTAAGTGCCGCTACACCACGATTCAAAACTGGGCTAACAACATTTTCAATTTGGTGACCAAACGCGCTGTCGCCTACGAAGATGCTTCGATGGAATGGGTCGATGGCAACATTGGCTCGAAGTTGACCATGAAGTATCCAGCGGTTTACATGATGGGTCGCGGCGCAAAGGGCGAGGTGCTCTCAGTTGCTTATGCTGGCGAAGGCCAACATCAAGACGCTGGGGCCAAAATGGTGCACGGCGCTCCCGACACTACCAGCCGCATCACCAACAAATCAGTCTCGAAGAACGGCGGTCGCACGACCTATCGTGGCTTGGCCAAGGTTATGCGCGGCGCAACCAACGCCAAAGTCAACGTGGTCTGTGATGCCTTAATTCTCGACAGTCGCTCAGCCTCGGATACGATTCCGTACATCGAGATCGAAGAGGATTCAGCGACTGTGGCCCACGAGGCAACCGTCGGCAAAATCGGCGAAGAGCAATTGTTCTATCTGATGAGCCGCGGCCTCGACGAAGCCGAAGCACTTTCGATGATTGTGTTGGGCTTTATGGAGCCATTCACCCGCGAATTGCCAATGGAATACGCTGTCGAATTGAACCGCTTGATCCAAATGGAAATGGAAGGTTCGGTCGGCTAATGCTGGCCCAACAACGCCGAGGCGCAACAACTGCGTCCTCGGCATTTTCTTTGCTCGATCATTGTTAATCAATTTAGTTAATAAATTAAGGAATAACGAGATGAGCTATCAAGTTGTTGCAACGCTGCACGATTTGGCCGATACGCCAGCGATTCAGGTTGATTTTGCTGGTGAGCAAGTGGGGATTTTTCGCTGTGGCAGCCAGTATTTTGCTACCAGCAACATTTGCACCCATGCCTACGCCGAATTGCACGAAGGCGAGTTGGATGCTGATGATTGCACTATCGAATGCCCGCTGCATGGCGCACGTTTTGATTTGGCCAGTGGCCGCCCGCGCTCATTGCCAGCGACCGAGCCATTGAAAGTCTATAACCTCAAAATCGAGAACGATCAGATTTTGCTTGAAGCCTAAGTATTAATTTCAATAAAGGAGCCATCGATGAGCGATTACGTGAATCCTGATGTGTTGGTCAGCACTGATTGGGTTGCAGAACATTTGAATGATGCAGATGTGCGTTTGGTTGAGTCGGATGAAGATATTTTGCTCTATGAGATGGGGCATATCGCCAACGCTGTCAAAATCAATTGGCAAGATGATTTAAACGATCTCCAGATTCGTGATTACATTGATGGCGATGATTTTGCTGCCTTGCTGAGCCGCTTTGGCATTAGCAACGACACCACAATCGTATTTTATGGCGATAAAAATAATTGGTGGGCCTGCTATGCCTACTGGGTTTTCCAATTGCTTGGCCACGAAAAGCTTAAAATTATGAACGGTGGCCGCAAAAAATGGATCGATGAAGGCCGCGAATTGACCCGAACTGTGCCAAGCTTCGAGCCAACCAGCTATGTCGTCGGCGAGCCAAAGCCCGAAATCCGCGCGTTCCGCGATGATGTGTTGGCTCATATCGGACGGCCAAACCCGCGCCAAACCGCAATTGAATTGCCATCAGGCCATAGCTTGGTCGATGTGCGCTCGCCAGATGAATTTACTGGCAAAAAACTGCACATGCCCGAATATCCTCAAGAAGGCGCTGTGCGTGGCGGCCACATTCCTGGCGCGGTCAATGTGCCGTGGGCCAAAGCGGTCAACGACGATGGAACATTCAAGAGCGCCGACGAAATTAGCCAATTATATGGCGATGTTGGCGTAACACCTGAAAGCGATACCGTGGTTTATTGCCGCATTGGCGAACGCTCATCGTTAACATGGTTTGTGCTGCACGAATTGTTGGGCTACAAAAATGTGCGCAATTACGACGGCTCATGGACCGAATGGGGCAACGTGGTTGGCCTGCCAATTCATAATCCTACGACCAGCAAGTAATTAAATCATTAAAAAACAGGCAGCCAAATTAATGGCTGCCTGTTTGATCAAGCTGAATATTAGCTAAACAACGCGCGATTTGCGTTAAGATATTCGGCCAATGATTGAGCTGGCTTGCCAGTCAAGCGCTCAACATCGTTGGTCACAACATCCAACGCGCCTGAGCCGATCAAATCGTGATCGATGGCGACGACAAAGCCGGCAACTGGCGCTGGCAGGCCATATTGCTCAAGTTGCTGTTGAGCGCTGGCAGCATCGATTGGCTGATATACTACGTCGCGGCCTGCAAATTCGGCGACGGTTTCAGCGATTGCTTTGTGAGTTAAGCTCACTGGGCCAGTAATATCGTAAACTTCTGAAGCGGTATTATCGCTGACCAAGGCAGCAGCGGCGGCAGCGGCACAATCGGCGCGGGCAACCAAGCCAGCAGCAGCATCGCCAGCAGCGGCAGCAATTACGCCACCAGCCAAGGCACCTTTTACCTTATCGGTGATCGTTTCAAAGTAGAAGTTGTTGCGCAAGAAGCTGTAGCTCAAACCGCTGGCCTTGATGGCTTCTTCGGTGGCGGCGTGTTCGCGCACAAATTCCATGGGGGCTTCGGCAGGATTCGTTGCCGAGGTATAAACGATATGCTTCACGCCAGCGTCAGCGATTGCTTTGACCGCACCAGTTTGCAAGCGCACTCGTTCGCTACCGACAACATCGATGCTGATCAGCAAAACCCGTTCGACCCCAGCCAAGGCAGCGGTCAAACTTGCTGGATCGTTGAAATCGCCAGCAACGACTTTTACGCCTTGGGCAGCAACATCAGCTAATTTGGCAGGATCACGGGTGATTGCCACAACTTGATTTGCTGCAACTTTTGTCAATACTTCTTGCAAAACCAAGCGCCCTAATTGACCTGCTGCACCGGTGATCGCGACCAAACCTTGAGTATGAGCCATAATTGAAAACCTCACTAATCGATTGAAATCTAAACAACACTCGTTGTTTAATTGACATCTGTTGAATAGCATAGAGAACCCGTGCTATAGTGTCAACCAGCAAAAACGAAAATTTGTTGCTTAGGCAACAAAGGAGCCAAAATGTTGGGAAACGCTGTAAAAATCGACCCGCGCACCAAGCGTACGCGTAAATTAATTCTTGATGCATTAATTCAGCTCTTGCGCACTCGTACCTTTGAGGAAGTCACCGTTAACGAGATTGCCGAAGCTGCGACGATTAATCGGGCAACCTTCTATGCCCATTTCAGCGATAAATATGCCTTAGTTGATGAATTAATTCGCGATGGCTTTATGATGTTTCTTGATCGGCGTATGCAGCATTATCCCGACACGCCGACGCGTTATATGCAGGCCTTGCTGTGGGCAATTGCTGATCATTGGACGATGATTCATGGCCAGTGTAATCAATATCATCGCTTTTTCGATTCGTTGGCTGAAACTCAGATCAAACGCATGCTAGAACAACATATTCAAACGTGGCTTGATCATTATGTGCCGTTGCGTAGCGTTGCTGCAACCCAACGCCAATTGTTAGCAACTATGCTCAGTTGGTCGGTGTTTGCCTTGGCCGCACGCTGGCTCTATAGCGACCGCTGCCAAAATCTCGAAAACTTTATCAACGATAGCGTGCCATTGCTGGTTGGCAGCATCGAAGCCTTAAAAGTATGAAGGATGAGGGATGAAGGATGAAGGGGGAAAATCAAAGGGCAGAAGTCAAAATTCAAAAACATGTCGTTATAACGCAGCGGCGCAGAGGATGTTTGGCTATGGGCTTTGGGCTATCGGAGATTTATTGGAGAAGCCTATAGTCAATAACCACTAGTCAATAACCTATAGTCAATAGCCTATAGCCAACTTTCGTGGCTCAGATTGAGGATTGTTGGAGGAATTTATGCGTTCAACCATTCGTGGCTTAGTCAACCAGATCGCACCATTGGACTTACGTGAGCAAGCAGATTGTAACAAAACCTTGACCTGGATCGATAGCGATGCACCGTTGTTTCGCACCGCTAAGCCTGCCACGCCCCCGATGCACCTCGTTTCCTACATTGTGGTCTATGATCCGGCAACTGCCCAGATTTTATTAGTTGATCACCGTAATGCCCAGTTGTGGTTACCTTGCGGTGGCCATGTTGAGCCAGATGAGCATCCAGCAAGCACCGTCAGCCGCGAGATTGAGGAAGAATTGGGGATTGAAGCGCAGTTTTATTGGCCAGAGCCATGCTTTATTAGCGTAACCGAAACCGTTGGTCTGACCGCAGGCCATATTGATGTTTCGTTGTGGTATGTGGTGCAGGCCGATTCGCAGCAAACCTTGCGCTACGATCAGGCTGAATTCGCCCAAATCCGCTGGTTTGCGCTTGATGATGTGCCGTTGGAGCGCAGCGATCCCCAACTTGGACGCTTTCTTGGCAAGTTTCAACAGCTGCTTAATCGTGAAGATCGACGATTATTGGCAGTGCGTTAACATTTCGTTTAAGCAGCTTTTAAGCCATTCAAAGCGCCAAAGCTGCGTGGTATAATCTAGCGATGCAGCCGTGCTGCCGATATTCAGACACCACGAGGTACCACATGTTTAAATGGCTTGGGAAATTACTGGGCGACCCCAACGCTAAGGTTGTGAAGAAAATGCAGCCAACCTTAGATGAAATTAACGCCCTTGAGCCAACATTCAAGGCTCTTAGCGATGAACAACTCCGTGAAAAAACGGCTGAATTACGCACACGGTTCGCAGAGCTTACCAAAGCGGATCGTGAAGCGCTCGACGACCGCTACGCCGACGAAAATCGCCACGATTCAACCGTCGAAAAAGACTATCAAAAAGAATTACGGATTATCGAAGATTCAGCACTTGATGAATTGTTGCCTGAAGCGTTTGCCCTCGTGCGCGAAGCCTCAAGCCGCGTTATTGGCCAACGTCACTACGATGTCCAGATGATCGGCGGGATTGTGCTGCACGAAGGCCGCATTGCCGAAATGAAAACTGGTGAAGGTAAAACCCTTGTGGCTTCCTTGCCCTTGTTTCTCAACGCAATTGCAGGTCGTGGCGCACACTTGATTACCGTCAACGACTACCTCGCCAAAGTTGGTGGTGGTTGGATGGGGCCAATTTTTCATAGCCTTGGCTTCAGCACTGGCTATATCGCCCACGATTATTCAGCAATTTACGACCCCAATTATATCGACCCCAACGCCAAGCAAGATGATAGTCGTTTGGTCCACTGGCGGCCTTGCTCACGCCGCGAAGCCTATATGGCCGATATGACCTACGGCACGAATAACGAATATGGCTTCGATTATCTGCGCGATAACATGGTGCAGCACAAAGATCAATGTGTGCAGCGTGAATTGCACTACGCGATTGTCGACGAAGTTGATAATATTTTGATCGACGAAGCCCGTACGCCGTTGATTATCTCAGGCCCAGCCCAAGAATCCAGCGATAATTATCGCCGTTTCTCATCATTGGTGCGTGGCCTCAAGCGCTCAAGCATTTCGCCTGATGAAGTGCGCAAAGGCTTGAAAGACGATTTCGACGGCGATTACTGGATCGACGAAAAATCGCGCTCGATTACTTTGACCGAATCGGGCTTGGAGGTGATGGAAAAACGCCTCAACTTGCCCGAAGGCGAGAACATGTACGATGCCAAGAACTTCGAATTGACCCACTACTTGGAAAACGCGCTCAAAGCCGAATATGTTTTTCATCGTGATGTTGATTATGTGGTGCAAAATGGCGAAGTCGTGATCGTCGATGAGTTTACTGGACGGACGATGCCTGGTCGGCGTTGGTCGGATGGCTTGCACCAAGCGGTTGAAGCCAAAGAATCGGTCGAGGTGCGCCGCGAAAACGTCACCTTGGCAACCATCACCTTCCAAAATTACTTCCGGATGTACAACAAACTTGGTGGCATGACTGGTACGGCAATCACCGAAGCAGAAGAATTTAGCAAAATCTACAATTTGGAAGTGGTGATTATCCCAACCAATCGCCAAGTGGTGCGCGAAGATTATCGCGACCATATTTATGCAACCCAAAAAGCCAAATATAACGCTGTGCTGCGTGAAATCAAAGAGATGCACGAAGTTGGCCGCCCAGTCTTGGTTGGTACAACCTCGGTTGAAAGCTCAGAAATTGTCAGCAATTTGCTCAATCAATCAGGGCTTGAACACTATCTCTTGAACGCCAAGCAACACGAACGTGAAGCCTATATCGTGGCCCAAGCTGGTCGCACCGGGGCAATTACGATTGCAACCAACATGGCTGGTCGCGGTACCGACATTTTGCTTGGCGGGAATCCCGATGGTTTGGTCGAGGAGCATCTTAAAGCGCTTGGCACAACCATCACCGAGGCAACGCCTGAACAATTGGCCGAAGCAACCGCCAAAGCCAAAGCCGATGTCGAAGCAGAACGTAAAGCTGTGATGGATGCTGGTGGTTTGCACATCATTGGTACTGAGCGCCACGAAGCTCGCCGGATCGACAATCAGCTGCGTGGTCGGGCTGGCCGTCAAGGCGACCCTGGTTCATCGCGCTTCTTCATCTCGCTTGAAGACGAGTTGATGACCCGCTTCGGACGCATCGACACGATCAAGCGCTTGATGGAACGTATGTCTGATGGCGAGGAAGAATTGCCACTCGAATCGGGCTTGCTCGATAAAGCCATCGAAAGCGCGCAAACTCGGGTTGAAGGCTATAACTTCGATGTGCGTAAACATGTGGTCGAATACGACGACGTGGTGAACAAGCAACGCGAAGTTATCTACGCCGACCGCCATGCCATTCTTGGTGGCGAAGATATGGGCGACCGCATCCTTGAGATGGTGGTTGACGAAATCGAAGCTCATGTCGAAGATTTCCTCGATAACAAAGAGCTTGATCAGCCAGATATGGAAGGCTTCTTGCGCCAGTTGTATGCGATTGTGCCCCAACTCAAAGCCCAAGAAACTGAATTGGCCGCTCGTTTCAAAGGCCGCCAAGCTGATGAAATTGGCGAAATTGCGACCGATGTTGTCGAAGAAGCCTACAATCGCTTGGGCCAAGAGTTGGCAACCCAATATACTGGTTTGTTGCAACGTGGCGTGCAGCCAATTCCTGGCGTTAGCGGCCCCGAAGCCTTCTTTGCTCACTTCGAGCGCCAGGAAATGCTCGGCGCAATCGATCGCGAATGGATCGATTATCTGACGGCGGTTGATGAATTGCGCCAAGGCATTGGCAACGTGGCGATTGCCCAACAAGATCCGTTGGTGGCCTTCAAGCGCGAAGCCTATAAGATGTTCGATGAACTCAAAGGCAATATTCAAAACCGAATTGTCTACAACTTCTTCACCGATGCAGCTAACTGGCAAGTGCGCTTGCGCCAAGTTGAGCTGGAAATGGAAGCTCGTTTGGCAATGGCTCAAACTGCTGGTGGCTCGGAAAACGCCACCGAAGAAGCACCTAAGCCAGCTAAACGGGGTGTTGGTGGCGCTGCTCGCCGCGTGAGCAACGCTGCTGGGCAAGCTGCTCCAGCCCGCCGCATTATTATCAAAATCGGACGCAATGATCCTTGCCCTTGCGATAGCGGCAAGAAATTCAAAGCATGCCATGGCTTGCCAGGCAAAGAAGCCGAGCTTGAAGCAATTTTGGCGGTCAAGCATACCCACGCTCAAGCTGTTGGCAAAAAATAATTATTTGACATAACGAAAAAGTATTTACAGGCCATGGAGTATTTTGCTCTGTGGCCTAGTCGTTTTAGAACATAGAACATAGAGCAAAGTCAGAAGTCAAAAATCAAAAGGCAGAAAATAAGGATGAAGTATGAGGGATGAGGGATGAAAGCCAAGGTAGAAACCAAGGATGAAGGATGAATTATGAGCGATGAAATTCAGAAGTCAAAAATCAAAAGGCAGAAAATAAGCATGAAAGATGAAGTATGAGCGATGAAATTCAAAAGGCAAAAATCAATAGCCCATAGCCTAAAGCCGATAGCCACAGCTTCGTGCAATTCGTGACTAAAATTAAACATGAAGGCTGTATTATGAGCGATGAAATGATTGAACATCAATACATAATCAAGCCAATCTGTGCAATCTGTGGCTAAAAGAATGATCATTCGTGGAATTCGTGCAATTCGTGGCTAAAAACTCATCCTTCGTGCTCTTGGTGGTTTCAAAATGCAGCTTTTATGATTTGGCACTAGGCGTTAAAATAGCTTTTATACTCATCTTGATGAATAGAGCTTGCTATGCGAATTGTAATTAAACTTGGCACCAGCGTTTTGACCGATGGCACCGACCGTTTGCATCGCCCGCGCATGGTCGATTTGGCGCGTCAGATGTCCCACTTGCGTGCCGCTGGCCACGACGTTGTGTTGGTTTCCTCGGGGGCGGTTTTGGCCGGCTGGGAGCGCTTGGGCTTTCCCAAACGGCGACGTGAATTGACCCACAAACAGGCCTTGGCGGCGGTTGGTCAAGGTCGATTAATGCACATCTATGGCCAGTTATTTGAAATTTACGATGTGCCGGTTGCCCAAACCTTGCTGACCCGCGCCGATCTGCGTGATCGGGTGCGCTACCTGAATGCGCGTGCAACCCTATTAACCTGCTTGGAAATCGGGGTGTTGCCGATTATCAATGAAAACGATGCGGTGGCAGTCGATGAAATTCGGGTTGGCGATAACGACACCCTTTCGGCGTTGGTAGCAAATTTGGTCGATGCGCAACTCTTGGTTATTTTGAGCGATATTGCTGGCTTGTATAGCGCCGATCCGCGCCAAAACCCCGCAGCTCAGTTAATCGACGATGTGGCAGCGGTGACCGAACAGGTCTATGCGTTGGCTGGGGCTGCTGGCTCGCATCGTGGCACTGGCGGGATGTTTACCAAAATTCAGGCTGCCGAATTAGCTACGCGCGCTGGCACAACTATGATCATTGCTGCTGGCAACGAGCCTGATGTGCTGTTGCGCTTGGCCGCTGGCGAGAGTGTTGGCACGCGTTTTCGCCCAGTCAGCACCCGCTTGGAGAGCCGCAAACGTTGGATTATGGCCGAGCGCGTGCGCCAAGCGCATATTGCGGTTGATGCTGGAGCGGTGCAAGCCCTGACCCAGCAAGGTCGCAGCCTGTTGCCAGCAGGAATTGTGGCGGTCGAGGGTGAGTGGCGACGGGGCCAAACCGTGGCGATTGTCGCGCCCGATGGTCAGGCGATTGCCTGTGGCTTGTGCCAATACGCCGCCCACGAAGTTGCCCAAATCAAAGGCTCACGCACCAGCGACATCGAACATATTCTCGGCTATTCCTACGGCGACGAAGTTATTCACCGCGATGATATGGTAGCTTTTGTTAAGGATGAGGGATGAGGGATGAGGGATGAAAAACCGAACATAGAACGTCTGATAAATTATGAATTATGAGGGATGAGGGATGAGGGATGAAAAACTGAATATAGAACAATGAACATAGAATATAGGATGATATTTGAAGAATGGGCATTCAACCTTCATAATTCATCCTTCATCCTTGTAAAAAAGGTGTGAATAGTGGAGGATGGGCATTCAACCTTCATAATTCATCCTTCATCCTTACTATAAAGGGGTTTTATGGCTAAACTGTATTTGATTCGCCATGGGCAGGCTGTGGTGAATGTCGAGCCAATTATTGGCGGCATCAAAGGCGATCGTGGTTTGACCGATTTGGGCGTGCAACAAGCTGAACATTTGCGCGATCGCCTGATCGCCACCCGTGAAATCGTGCCCGATCTCTTCATTTGTAGTACGATGCCACGGGCAATGCAAACCGCCGAAATTATTGCGCCAGCCTTTGACCAACCCTTGCTCTACGATGAGACGTTTTGCGAATTCAACGTTGGCGAGGCCGATGGCCTAAGCTGGAAAGAATATAATCAACGCTATGGCAAATTTGATTTTGATTTGCGCAAGCCTCTATCGCCAGGTGGCGAAACGTGGCAAAGCTTCTGCCTGCGCACCCACACCAATTTTGAACGGGTGCTGAATGCTAATCCTGATGCGACGATTGCGATTGTTTGCCATGGTTGGGTGATAGAATCATCATTAAGCTATTTTTGGCCACATACCCGCAGCGAGCAACCGAATGTTGACCTAGAAGTGACCAATACATCCTTGACTCATTGGTATCAGCATCAGCGGGGTGGGCAGGTGCGTTGGTTTTTGGGCGGCTACAACGATGCTGTGCATTTGCATGCAGCAGTGCGCTGGCAACTCGAAGGCGATCTCGAAGGTGAAGCTCATCCAGCAGCACCACTCGGCGAGTTATGATGGCTAGTCAATGAGGAGTCTCCAATGCTTGAGGCAATGGGTCAGCGCGCAAAGCTGGCAGCCCGATTATTGGCCCGCACAACCACGGCGCAACGCAATGCAGCCGTTGAAGCGATGGCCGAAGAACTAAGCCTTGATCGCGAATCGATTCTTTCGGCCAATGCTGCTGATATGCGGCTGGGGCGCGAGGCTGGCTTAACTCCGGCTTTGCTTGACCGTTTACTACTTAATGAGCAACGGCTCGAAGCGATTGCCAACGATGTGCGCACCGTCGCTGTGTTGCCCGATCCAGTTGGCGAGGTTTTTGAGCAAGGCGTGCTGCCCAATGGCTTGCGGATCGAAAAGCGGCGCGTGCCGCTGGGTGTGGTCGGCGTAATCTACGAGGCGCGGCCAAATGTTACCGCCGATGTGGCCGCCTTGTGCATCAAAGCTGGCAGTGCAGTGATTTTGCGTGGTGGCAAGGAAATTACCCGTTCGGCAGCAGCGTTGGTGCAGGCCTTGCGCCGCGCCTTAGAACGAGTCGATTTGCCCGCTGATGCTTTGCAATTGATCGATAATCCTGATCGTGAATTGGTGCGCGGCTTGCTGACATTGGATCGCTACGTCGATATGATTATTCCACGCGGTGGCTCAGGCTTGCACGATTTTTGTCGCCAAACGGCCACGATTCCGGTGATTACTGGCGGAATTGGTGTGTGCCATGCCTATGTTGACCATACTGCGCCGCTCGATCAAGTTGTGCCAATTATCGTCAATGCCAAAGTGCAACGCCCAAGTGTCTGCAATTCGCTCGAAACTTTGTTGCTTGAACGCAGTGCTGCTGCCAAAGTTTTGCCGCGTTTGGGTGCTGCCTTGCAAGAGCACAAGGTCGAATTGCGCTGCGATCCTGAATCCTTGGCGATTTTGCGCGAGGCTGGTAGCAGCGAGTGGCATGTAGTCGCGGCCCAGCCTGAGGATTTTGGGCAAGAATTTTCTGCATTAATCTTGGCTGTGCGGGTGGTCGATGGGCTTGATCAAGCAATTGAGCATATTGATCAGTATGGGACTGACCATTCGGATACGATTTTATCGCAAGACCCAACCGCAATCGAGCGCTTTTTGAATGAGGTTGATTCGGCGGTCGTGTATGCCAATTCCTCAACGCGGTTCACCGATGGCTCGCAAATGGGCTTGGGCGCTGAAATTGCGATCAGCACCCAAAAATTGCATGCGCGTGGCCCGATGGCCTTGCGCGAACTGACCTCTTATAAATGGATTGTGCGCGGCGCTGGTCACGTTCGCGATTAGCTTTTTTAGCGGGCAATTGCGCTAGTTTGGCGTGAATTGCCCGCTTGTTGATCGACCCGCAAGCCCCACAAGGTTGCCAGTGCTCCAACCACATCAGCGCCAGCAAAAAATAGCAATTGCCATGGCCCAAGCCCGCTAAGCACCCACCAACCAAAGATCAACGGCACGCTAAGCCGCAACACCACTGTCGCCAAGGCATAGCGTTGCAGATTGATTGGGCTAACATTCATGTGTAATACGCCGATAAAGCCAATGAGCATGCCCGCCACGCGTGGCCAAACCTCGCTGGTTGCAGGCAAGCCAAAAAAGCCCAAAATAAGATTTGGTGCGAGCGCGGCCACAATTCCCGTGCTAACCGCATACCACCCAAACCAGCGTAAACTTTGCGCTGTTCTACGCATCAGAAACTCCTTGTACACAGGCCATCTCGGCCAAAGCATAAATGACCGGGCATTCACGCGGGTCGTCGGCGGAACGAGTGGCAAATTCTTCGAGCGCCAAGCGCAAGCGTTGAAATTGTTGAATCGTTTGGTCAATTTGCTGCACTTTTTGCTCAACGAATTGCTCAATCAACGCTTGCTCGGTGGTTTGCGGGCTAAGTTGCAGAAACATGCCCATTTCGCGTAGACTAAAGCCAAGTGCTTGGCCTTGTTTAATCGCCAAAATTCGTGCAACCACAGTGCTCGAATAATCGCGATAGCCCGATTCGCGGCGTTGGGCGGTTTCGATCAAGCCCATGCGTTCATACAACCGGACAGTTTGGACACTTACGCCACAGCGGCGGGCTACTTGGCCAATTTGCATCGCTCAATTCCTTTCTGCTGCCTAGCATAAACCCTATACTATGCTATAGAGTCAAGGGGCAATTTTGGAAGGATGAGGGATGAAGGATGAAATACCAAATCAAAAGTCAAAAGTCAAAAGTGCGATGAAGCTAGCCGAACATGCTTCGTGCAATTCGTGCAATTCGTGGCTAAAAAACGGAGCCTTCGTGTCCTTCGTGCGCTTCGTGGATCAATTTAACCCAACCTTAATAAGGATGAAGTATGAAGGCAGAAGGCAAAAATGGAGATCGGTTGTTGGGGATCGAGGTCTACGGTTTGGAAATCTATGTAACCCTAAGCCAGTCGACACGTACTATCAGCGCTTGATTGAGAATATCAACCAAATGGCCAAATTTATTGTCTGAGGAGAACGTATGTTCAATCGTTTAATTAAACAACCACGCCCGTACATTTTCTTGATTCTTTCCTTGCCATGTATCATCCTTGGGCTATTTATGTTGCCTTCTTCACTATTGATAGCCTCAAATTGGGTATTATTTCTAAAGCTCCTTATCTTTGCAGGAGTTATCTTTTTAGGCTATGGTCTTGATAATTTGCCAGAAATGATTGACAGTATTGATTTTGATCGTAAAACGTATGGCTGGAGAAATTTATTTTTCTTACTTAGTTTACTAATACCATTTTATACACCAACTATGGTTGTTAACATTCCAACAATTGCAAGAATATTACCTATATTGATAACAATAATATTTGTGACAGTATCGTCGTTTGGTTTTATTACAATTTTGTTTAAACATATTAATCAATCAACATTACCACTTCAACCTGAATATATGCTGATCAAAATGATAATGATTACCGTACTATCGATTCCTTTATTGTACTGGTTATCGAAAGGATGGAATCTCCTACCAGTGCTCATGCTGCTAGGATTATTTAGCTATGGCTTTGGTTTAATCTATACTCGGAAAATTCAATTATATGTGCTGTTTCGCTGTCTTACATTTATTGTAGTGAGCTTATTAATCGCTCAATTGAGTACTTTAATCGTCGTATGGGAAATAGGTATGAATCGCTGGATGCGCTAAATCTAATGGCTCGTGCTCAGCGGAAACAGTTAATCTAATCGACTTCAATAAACAATGAGGCTACCTGCAACACATGGCGATACACTGGTAGATAGGCATGTGGCAGGTAGCCCCAAATTTCGCTTAGGTCGATAATGCGCCGTTCGATCATTTCGAATTGTGGTTGCCATGGCTGGATTACAACCTGAGCCAACCAAAATGCGCGCACTAGCACTAAGCCTTGTTCTGCCCCATTCAAGCATTGGCTTTGGCAAAAGCCCAATAAGCTGGCACTTTGCACGCTGGCACATGCTTCTTCGGCCAGCTCACGCTGCAAGGTTGCTGCCCACGATTCGCCCAATTCGCTACGACCAGCTGGCACATCCCAATCAATCCTATTTTGGCTTACCACTAAAATTTGAAGATTGGGCGTGAGGCAAATGCCAGCCGAGCCATGAGCTTTGCCTGCTGGCTCGCTATCGGCGGCATACCAACGTACGTTCCATGTTTGTTGCTGGCTGTTAATCTGCCATGTTGGTTGCTGCATCGATGTTCCTCACATTATAATAAAGCTTCAACTACTCAATCTTCCTCATATTATGATCAAAACTGTAAATCCTAAGGCGCACTACCATGATTACGTATCACGTTCAATGTGGCAAATGGGGCTATACGCCAAATCCAATCGCATGGCATCCACAGCAGGCGCTATTAGCAAGTGGCTCAACCTTAGATTACAAAAAACGCCATGATGTGACAATTTGGAATGCTGATGGCCAATTGCAAACCAAATTAACGTGCCAGAGCTATGTTGAGGAACTGCAATGGGTACTGAATGGCACTATGCTTGCAGTTCGAGCCAATACTATTCAATTGTGGAATCACCATGGTCGTTTGATCCATCAAATACCAGGCTCACGCATGGCGTGGAATCCAGTTTATCCACAAGTCGTTAGCTATATCGCCAAACAGAATTTTTGGCAATTATGGGATTTAGCGCGTGCTACGATTCATCGGCTTGGTGAGAATCCAGTGCCAGAATCGTTTAAAGATAATCTAGTTTGGTCGGTTGATGGCGAATGTCTGGTCGCTGCGTGGAATCAACCTACCTTAAACACAATTGAGTTGCGTATTTGGCAACGTAATGGCCAACTCGTGACGCAAACTAGCATCAAACCTCGCCAAATCAGCCAGGTGCTTGAAATTATTTGGCATCCCAGCTCACGAATGTTTGCTATTCGAATGCAATTCACAGTGCTCTTGATTGATCGCGCGGGCCACATGCTTGATCAATGGGAACTGGACAGTGATCAACGTGAGTGGGAACATGGTCGTTGTTTTGGATGGTCGCCTGATGGCGCTCTGCTAGCCCAAGCCAATCAAACCAAACTCCAAATACGTAATTTAAATGGCCAGAGCATCAGCATTGAATTGGAGACAACGGTCATGGCTTTCGCATGGCATCCAACTGGCGATTTCTTGACCATCGCAGGTTGGAATAATCAGATTCAATGTTGGGATCGCCATGGGAAACATCTAGCAACGGTTATAACTGATGTTGCGGAAGTTGGTGCAAGAATGATCATGATTCCATTTATTCTTGAATGGGATGTAAGTGGCAGCTATTTAGCCGCTTCGTTGCGTGGTTGCACCATCCATCTATGGCGTTATGATCCTTAATGATTGACGCGAATCGCTGCTTTTAAGTGATCGAGGTGGATTCTATGGCCTCATCATTGCTAGTTAGCTAGCTGGCTTCTGCTGAAGCTAGGTACCATGCGATATAGGAGGTATCCATGAATCGAATCCATCGCCAGTTAGGGATCCTGAGTGCTGTTGGTTGTTTGTTAGCGTTGCTTGCCAGCTTTGCTGTCTCGCCCACAACGACCAGCGCTACACGTCAAGCCCAAGGCTTGCCTGAAGTCGCACTCGACCAATCAATGGGGCAACTCAAGCATGGTGGCTCGTTGCTGACGAGTGCTCGTCCGCCGCAGGTAATCACACCAGTATTTGATGCCATTACTGGTGCTGATGACTTTATTACGATTGCGTCAACACCGCACACCTATATGGGCCAAGCATTCAATTTGGCATCAGCAAGCGATATTACGGCACTGCAGTTTGGGCTGGTTTCGCTCTCAGCAACAACCTATACTAAAATTGAAGTTCGAATTCAATTTTGGGATAGTTTTAATGCTACCAATACACGGGTGTTTACGACCCCAGTTGGCGGTTTACTAACCTTTGATCTTGGAGGCGCTAGCTTAATAGCCGGAGGACTTTACGATATTTCAATTCCGTTGACGAACCCGCTGACCCTGACTGGCCTCAGCAATCATGGCGTGACGATCAATATTCGTGGCGATAGCGGTGCTGGCTTGGTCGATACAACGAACCTGACCACAGCAATTCGTGGCGGTACTGGTGCTCCTGCCTTTGCGGCTGGTTCGGTACCGTTAGTTGGGCCAAACTATGGCTATTATCGCAATGTTACTGGGCAAACCGACTTCAATTTCTTGGCAAGTGATTCGCGCCAAATTGGAGCCAATAGCGCCTTATACATGATCTTGTTTACTGGTTTTCCTGATCCAACGGCAACCGCTACGCTCGTTCCTACCTTTACACCAACTGCGACCATCACGCCAACGGCAACCGTCACGTCGACGGCAACCGTTATTCCAACGGCAACGATTACGCCAACGGCAACGGTCACGCCAACGGCAACCGTAATTCCAACGGCAACCGTAATTCCAACGGCAACGATTACGCCGACGGCTACGATTACGCCAACCGTAACACCAACCGTAAGCGTCACGCCAATTGTCACAATTACGCCGACGTTAACCATCACGCCAACTGCAACCACTCCACCGAGCGTGACACCAACCACCACCACTCCAACCAGCACTCCAGCATCAACTACGCCAACCACCACCACTCCAACCAGCACTCCAACAACGACCATAACGATCGCATCGCCGACTACAGCTCCGCCAAGTTGGAAACTGTATTTGCCCTTTGTAGGCCGCTCTGAGTAGTTGGCAGTAAATTGGCATAAACAGTGATGAAGCATTGAGAAAATGATGCTGCATTAATCGGTAGAGCGATCGATGGTTCGCTATCGATCGCTCTGTTTTTAACTCAGCTATGTTTGCGAATTGCGTGCCAACAGCACAACCGCAGTCAGAATCAGCAAGCCACCACCAAGTTGCCAGAAACTGACTGGTTCGTGCAGCACAACAACCGCTGCCCCCACCGAAACCAACGGTTCCAACGCCGAGATGGTCGAGGCGGCGGTTGGCCCAATGCGTTCCAGCCCAACAAAGAACATCACAATTGCCAGCACCGTGGCAACCAGCGCGATGCCCACAATTGCCAGCCAGCCGTTGATACTTGCTGGCCAAACTGGGCCGCGCGCTAGCATAATGCCTGTATAGACGACCGCCGCAGCGCTCATAATCACGGTCGATGCTGGAATCGCTCCAGCGCGGGCGGTAATTTGGCTCCCTACTGTGATGTAGATGGCGTAGATCACCGCTGCGGCAATGCCAAGCATGATACCAAGTGGCTTGCCGCCACCAATAGGGCCGATTGCCAACGCTGTGCCCGCCAAGGCAAGAGCCAAGGCTAGCAGCTTGCGCGTGGTCAAGCGCTCCTTGAAGAACACTACGGCAAGCAGCGTAACCAGCCCAGGATAGAGGTAGAGCAACACCGCAACCAAGCCCGCCGAGGCCATGGTCAGCGCCACAAAATAGGCCAGCGACTGGCCCACATAGCCAATCCCGCCCAATAAAATTAACCCAATTAGTAACTTGCCACGCGGCAGCCGTTCGCCGCGCAGGCGCAGCATGCCATGCATCACGATTGCGGCAATGCTAAATCGCAAACATAAGACCGTAATCGGCTCAGTGCCATCGTCGTAGGCTAGCCGCGCAAACACTCCCAGCCAACCAAAGGCCATTGCCGAGATGATCATGGCCGTCATGCCAAACCAGCGTTGGCGCTTGACCGCTGGATCGGTGTTATGGGGTGAAGAAACCGCTGAATCTCCAACAGCCTGCTTCATAGCATCCTTTCATCAGTATGCGCCAACGATTCACCTATTAAGTACTCGTCAGCGAAACCCGAGAGTCTTTGATAATTGAGCATAATGCTGGGTTATAGTGTACCGCAATCGTCAGATGGCTAATTACTGCTCACGGATTTGGCGAAGCTATTGCGTGATTAAGCGTGGATTTATTAAATGATAAACACCCATCTGAAATCTCAGATGGGTGTTTATGGTTGTGGCTCCCTGACTAGGACTCGAACCTAGGACATGCTGATTAACAGTCAACCGCTCTACCAACTGAGCTATCAGGGATTATCAATTGTAAAAAGAAGTGGCTCCCTGACTAGGACTCGAACCTAGGACCCATTGATTAACAGGTTTGCCTAAAATGCGAAGCAAGCACCCTGTTTTGCCAGGCTGCTTTGAAGGAGGATTATTGGCTTCTGCTCGCCAGCAACACCACATTGCTGCAATGCACTGTCACTACAAAAACCATTTTCTTATAGAGCGTTAACGTTCTGCATGGTTGGCATATGGTACGCTAACGCCGAACTTGACTCGACACATCGAGCTTTCCAACATGGCTATTGTTATCGGGTGCTTTATTAAAGCAATAGCCTTCCCTTGGATCTGGCATGCACTCGTTGCTAGAAACCCAATACAAGTGGTTGATGCTAGACACGCCACTTGTTCGATAAGCAGGACTGATGCAAAGACACGCTGCTTATCTACCACGCTTCATGGGCATTCAGGATCATTGAATCCACGAAGCTTACCATATGTCGTCCTGGGAATCCTGCCCACCGACTTCCCTATTCCTGAATGCCGCTTGCGGCCTTCAACCATTCACGCGCTCCGGCATTTGCTAATACATAACGATGATCGTTCGGAGATTGACGATCATCACTCTCCATCGACACAAAGCAAGGTTACGATGGATGAGTGTTATACCAATGACCTTGACTCAGTGTGTTTCCTGTCTTCCTCACACCGATTGGTGAATGACGGTCGGCTTTGTGTTGCTTCCAGAATTGGAAGATCACCCAAGCCATAGCCATTTGCCAATACCAAACGTGTAGGTTGCTTTGCTATACCCAAAAAATGGCGACCGCCATTGCTGGTTGTGCAAGCACCCCTTAACGCAGTGTGTCTGAAGACCTGTAATGAGATACCCCTTTAGCACTACCTGCAGAGGTATCCCATCACATACTCTTTCCGCTCCGCGCGGCCTCGAGTCGAGTATTTGCGAACGCACACGCTATCCCTTCGGGGATAACGCGATAGATCGAGGTCATTTCGTATGATTAGCCAATGGATTGAAGAATATTTGTCCGCAAAAGTCGCCGAACGCCGCAGCCCTGCCACCATTACCACCTACCGAATCCGGTTAGGACGCTTTGGAGCGTGGGTGCTGGAGCAACCAAATCAGGTGCTCAGTCGGGCGTTATTGCGGGCCTACAGTGCGTACTTAGCCCAACAAAACTTAAGCATTGCCAGTCACTATAGCTACGTCAATGATGCGCTCATCCTCGTGCGCTGGCTTGCTGAAGAAGGTTATATTCAGCCAGTTAATACCGATAAACTCAAACCCCGATTACCCAAGCGCTTACCCGCTCACTACACCATGGATCAAATTAAGCGCCTCCTGCTGGTTGCCGAGCTTCGTGAAAAAGCCATGCTCTGTGTCTTACTGGATACCGGCGTTCGGGTCAGTGAACTGATTCAACTCCGCCGGACCAGCTTTGACTCTGAGGGCTGCGCCATGATTCTTGGCAAAGGCAGCAAGGATCGGTATATCTGGATTTCATCCGCTACCCAAGAAGTCCTTCGAACCTACATCGCCAGTCGAACCGATACGAACCCTGCGCTGTTTGTCAGCCATCGCCAGCAAAAAACACTGACGATTAGCGGCGTACACCAGAGTTTTGATCGCTTAGCATCCGACGCGGCGATCCGCAACGATGTGCGGCGTTTGATTCACTCCTTTCGTGCCACCTTTGCCCGCGAACTGATCAAGCACGGTCTTGACGCTGAGAGTCTGCGGGTGTTGATGGGCCATGAAACGATTCAAATGTCGCTGCATTACGCCCAACTTTCATCCCATGAGGCGACCCAAAAACGGCAAGGCGTGAATCTCCTCGAGAAGGTGGAGTCATGCTTATAAGCCTCCAGTATGCCCACCTATCCCGGTAGAAACAAGGGAAAAAGTGTACAGAAAGTCAGCATGTTTTTGACAAAAAACCTGCTGATAGGGGGATCTATGCCCATCAATATTGGTATCGGTTTGGCCATGGCCACGATGCTGTATGCCGTGATGCTTGAACATTACAAGCACTACTTGGAACCAGATTGGACGTGGATTGAAGTGGTTGTCGGAACCCTGTTGTGCGTAACTGCCGCAGGAATCGCCATCCGCCTTACCCCGAACGCCAGCTGGCCCCAGTATGAGCAGCAGATCATCGCCAGCTTTGGCATTGGTGGTGGGGTCATTATTACGTGGCAAGTCTGGCGCATGATCAAACGTCGCCAGCAAACCCGTGCGGTTGTCTTTGACCTCGTGAATGGCGACCACCAAGAAAGGGATGTGGATGCCACGGCGACGACTCCGTTGGCCGAACGTGGTGAACGAACATCGACTCGAAGCGCTGGCGAACGCCGCGCAATCGTCGAAGCAAGCTATCCGAGCCAAAGAGTTGCTCAACCAAGTGGTGCATCAACGCTACCACTTGAACAATCCCGAAGCCGTCGAACTTATCCTGACCAAGATCGCCCTGCTGCTCGCAGAGATCGAGGCCAACCAGGAACGAATTCAACGCCTCTTGATTGATGCAGCTCAAGGCGAAGACAAAACGCCAGAGTCGACGTAATCAGGTGCCCCAATCGCCACCGGTGATTGGGGCAGCATCCTCTCCTTCCCATTTTTGCAAGTATAGGGTGCTGTGGTGAGTGTTCTCCCGCAGCACCGAGGATAGATACATGACAACTCCACTCTATGTGCAGGTGCGCACTGCGCTACAGCAGTTGCTCGCAGGCCAGACGATTGACCTGACCCGTGATTGGGGAGAATGGTTAGCAATGATGCAAAGTTTGGTGTATGCCTTTGAGCACGGTGGCGCGCCTGCCGTGCAAACCGCACTGGAAACCGCGATTCGGGTGGATAGTCGGGTGGCAGCCTTGCTCGTTGATCAGCCTGCCCCAACCGTTTTACGTACCATGCCGCCGCTGCCGAGTGAACTCACGAAAACCATCCGGCAGCACGGCGCATGTGGGCAGTGGCTTGATACATTTATCGACTATGCCAGCCAAGCAAGTCCGGTCACGCCACCGATTTTCCATGAGGCGGCGGGCCTCTTCCTTGCCGCTACCGCGATCGCGCGACGGCTATATCTCCAAATTGGTGAAACCTTCTATTACCCGAATATTTATGCGCTGTTTGTTGCCCCACCAGGGCGCTACGCCAAATCGACCGCGATGAAGGTCGTCGAGCGGGTGCTACGGCGCGCTGGCCTTGGCCACTTGCTCCTACCTGACAAAAGCACCCCCCAATCGCTGCTCCAGCAGTTTTCGACCGTCATCCCCGACAAGCTGGACAGCTATAGTGATTACGACCGTGAACAGTGGCTGCTCGCCCGTGCCCAAGCGGCCCAACGGGCATGGTTACTCGACGAAGCAGGGTTTTTATTCAGCGATATGAAAAAAGAGTATATGGCCGAGCTGCTCTCGCTCTTACTCAAGCTCTTTGATAACCCTGAGTATTTGGCCCATGAAACGATCACCCATGGCCGCACAACCATCCGCGATGCCAGCCTCTCCTTTCTTGGCGCAACCACGCCCAAGAATATCGAAGATCACCTGCGCAGTGAAAAGCTGTGGGATGAAGGGTTGTGGAGTCGCTTCGCAATTCTGATTCCCGATGCCCCACCATGCTATGCCGAGTTTCCCGATGAGCTGGTAATGCCGGAGCGCTTGATTCAGGACTTGCAGGCGCTTGATGCGCTCTTTCCGAAGCCAGAAGCCGAATTGGTCGATGACGTGCCAGAAGAGAATATCAAGCGCTTTGTGCGGATTTATAACGAGCATCCGCCCAGTGCCATCCGGCTCGCGCCTGGCGTGATGACGTTGTGGAAGCGCTATGACAAGGCGTTGCGCTTTGATCTGCCGAACAATGGCTTACCCGACACGCTCTATGCCAGTTACGCCCGATTCCCTGGGCACGTCCTGCGCGTCGCCATGATTCTGGCCGCCATGGATTGCCCCGCGTTACCAGTGGTGATGCAGCTCGATCACCTCAAACGGGCGATCACCATTGTCGAGCGCTGGCGCAGCGACTTGCACCGCATTTGGAGCGATGGGATTCAGAGTGAAGAAACCAAGCTGGGTGATAAGCTGCTCGCCGTTCTGAAAGATTCGCTTTCGGGATTAACGGTGCGCGATCTGTGTCGTCAAACGCATCAATCCAAAAAAGAGATTACCGAAGTCCTTGAAGTCTTACGCCTCGCTGGCCAAATTGACCTGCTTGAGACTAAAGCCGCGAATGGTCGGACGATGCAATTGTGGAGATATAGCGCATGAGAAGTGTCACGAAGTGTCACGAAGTGTCACACAACGTTTGTGACGCTAAAAAGCAGCTCAGGGAGCATATTCCTTGAGAAGTGTCACAGTGTCACAAGGGGACATATCCAATTTAATAAGGAACATGTACGCGAGACTAGCGAGCACCCTCTCAACTGAAAAAATACATGACACTTGTGACACTGTGACACTTCTCCATTTTATCGCATTGGAAAGCCCTAAACCGACTGTTTAGGCAGCATGACACTTCTGTGACACTTCATGACACTTCTCTTGGGAGGTTTCAATGATTGAACATCTTTCGGGCGATGCGTTTCTTTCCTTGGTTGGCCAGCGCACCGCCCTGCGCAAAGTGGCCGCAACCAATGGTGGTGAATGGGCTGGAGCCTGTCCGTTGTGTGGTGGTAAGGATCGTTTTCGGGTGCAACCGCATGGGGACAGTAATGGGGGCCGCTGGTGGTGTCGCAGTTGTCGCGATGGTCAGCCCTGGGCCTCGGATATTGATTTTATTTTCCTGCGCGATCACGGCAGTATTCCTACCAAAGATCATCCTGATTGGAAGAACTTGATCAAAGGGGTCTTTACAACGCTGGGGCTGACGCTGACCCAATCGACTCCAAGCACGGTAGCAATGCCTGACCCTGAGCCACCCACTCTCTGTGAGCCACCCTCAGCGACGTGGCAACAGGCCGCCCTCAGTTTCCTTGGCTACGCGGTTGATATGTTGTGGAAGGATGGGGATAGTCAGTCCTCGCCACGCAGCTACCTCCACCAGCGTGGCCTAACGGATCACACGCTCCGCACGGCAGCCATTGGTTATAACCCCAAGCCGCTCTACCGTCCGCTGCACAAGTGGGGATTGACTGATCCCGATAAAGATGGCGTGTGGTTGCCCGCTGGCTATGTGATTCCGTGGTTCTGCGATGGCCAGCTCTGGAAGCTCTCGATTCGCCAAACTACGCCCCGCGACGAAGGTATGAAATATGTGACGATTGCGGGAAGCAGCAATGTGCCCTATGGCATCGATACCTTTCACGCGGGTCGCCCTGGCATTCTCGTGGAAGGCCCCATCGATGCGTTGGTGGCCCAACAAGCCCTTGGCCAATTTGAACGCCATGGACAGCCGCTCAGCGGGGTGGCGGCAATTGGAACCACCCAAGGCCGTGGCTTTCGCTGGCTCGTTCAGTACAGCCTCTGTCAGCCACTCTTCATTGCAACCGATGCCGATGCAGCTGGTGATAAAGCCGCAGCCTATTGGCTCGATATTTTCAAAGGCAAAGAGGTTGCGCGGATGCGGCCCGATCCTCACGACTTCGGCACGATGGCCGTGCAGTGTGGCATGGATTTACGGTCGTGGATTGCAACCCATCTTGATCACTGGTGGACGCAAGACTTCCCCAGTGCCATCCAATCGGTTGCTTAAGGCTGCGTCGGTCGATTCACTGATGTGTTCTTGATGGATGGGATTCAACGCCCATCCATCGTAGAGGAGTGTTCTATGACTGCTATTGCCCATGGGGCCAATATTGGCCATGGCTATGTGAAATATACGATCAATACCGGCGATCACGAAGAAACCATTATCTTTCCTGCGCTGGTGGCTCCGGCCAGTAGCACCGATGGCAATCTGCACGATGTGCCCACGGTTGAAGTCCACGGCACGCTGTGGTGGACGGGCGAGGATGCCTTGTTGCATCCCGCGCCGATATCGCTCCGCTCGCAACAACGGCTCTACGATCGCCACATTATCCCCGCGCTGGTGAAAGGAGCCTTACAACGCCTCAACCAACCGTGTGGGGGTGCATGTGTCACCGGACTTCCCGCCGCCTGGTCCGGCGAACGCGACTTAGCGGTGGCCTTGGGATCGCGGCTGCGGGATGCAGTCGCTACCCAGTATTACCACGGGACGACGCTCAAAACTGGCATTCGCGTGATTAGTGAACCCCTTGGTGCGTTGTATGGGGTCTTACTCGATCCGAGTGGAGCCATTGCCCGCAGCGGCTATGAGCTGAGTCGGGTTGGTGTTATTGACTTAGGCCACAACACGGTCGATGCCTGCATTGTTCAAGCGATGAATGTTGTGCCAGAAAGTGCAATTAGCTTCGAACTCGGGAGCGCGAGTCCACTCCAGCAGCTGCAAACCAAAATTAGTGGCCGCTACAACCTTGATCTGACCTTACACGAAGTCGATAGTGCAGTGCGCGCTGGCTGTGTGCGGGTCGCGGGTGAGGAATGTGATCTGCCAAGCGGCTGGGATCGGCCATGGTTGGCCAATGGCCATCAAGTCGCCGATGCACTGGTTCGAGCATGGGGCAGCGGTGCGAAGCTGGCGGCGATTATTGTTGCTGGGGGTGGTGCGGAAATGCCCATGCTGGTTCAGGCGATTCAACAGCGTTTTCGCCAAACCATCATCGCTCCCAATCCGCAAACCGCGATCGCGCGTGGCTATGCCCGCCGTGCGCGGCGCTACGAGGAGTTTGGCCAATGAGTTTTGATGAACGTTTGACGACCCGCAGTTCGGGCGTGCTCAGTGCGATGATTGCCAGCCTTGGTAACGAGTCTGCCGTGATCCGCGCGCTCGTGATTATTGGCTTGCATACCTGTGGCAAAGAGATTCAGTTGTTCACCGCCGATGCGTTGGCCAGCGTTGCGCGGCTTAATGATCACGTTGTGCGCGACACGTTACTGGCCGTTCTGATGAAACCTGTTGAACACGCGTTGCACAGTCGTTCCCCCAGTGTTGACCATGGGTTGAACAGCGGTACACCCGTTGTTGACCATGGGTTGCACAGTGGTATACCACCCGTTGAACAAACTCCGGTTCCGTTGCCCGATTTGCTCGATTTGCCGCCTGATCCCGAGTATCAAGATGTCTAGGAACCACCACGCTTCTTTTGACACACAAACCGCCGATGAAATCAGCATCGGCGGCGTGCATCACCGGAGAACACGAAAGTGATGCAGCGCTAGTATACCAAAGGAGAACACGATGACCACATCGAATGTGTTATTTGATCTTCGCCGCCTTGAACCGAGTCGCAAACTGGTGAAGGGCATCGCCTGCACCTTGGGCTGGGGCAACAGCATTGTCACCACGGTGTCGACGTTGAGTGACTTTCAACACTGGCTCTGGGGCATTCGCGATTATCGCGGCATCCTCGCGGGCCTTGGGCTGGCGCTCTTTCTCTTCCTTGGCCAACTCTATACCTTACGCCGAACCGCGTGGGGCTATGGCTGTTTTCTCGCTCCCGATGCCATGATTACGGCCTACAAGTGGTGCGAATGGTTGTTTTATCCCATCGCCTACAAACTCACGTCCGGCCTGCCAGCCATTGCCCTGGCGTGGGGAGCTGGTCTCATCCTTGGTATTGTCTCGGCGCGGTGGCCAGAATATTTGGCCTTTGGCCGCACTCCACAGGAGCATCCCCATGGATATTAATTCGCCTTGGCTGTATCCGCTAATTTTTCTCTTTGCGTGTAGTTTTGTTGGGACGTTTCTCTGGTGGCACGCACGCACACCCGCGAGCGAACGTCGCCCTGCCGCTGTACCCGCCGCCTCTCGTTCTGCGGGTGCGACGCGGGCGGTAGTCGTAGCGCGACCGATAGTTGATGAACCAGTCGAACCGGATGTTGCGCACTTGCCAACCTATTCGTGGCCCATGCTGCTCGACACCTTGGCCAAGCGCCCGCATATTGGGATTGCTGGCCCTTCGCGCCAAGGTAAGTCGGTGCTGAGCATGGCGTTGACCTATTTACGCGCCCTCGAGGGCCACCAGCTGGTGATTCTCAACTCCCATGCCCGACCCAATGACTATGGTGGGTTGCCCCAAGTTTATGACTATCCTGCGATCAATCGGGTAATGAAAGCGCTGCTCGCCGAACTGGGGCGACGCAAGGCCGCAGCGGCCACGGGTGTCGAAACGTTTGACCCCATCACGGTGGTGTTGGAAGAAGCGCCGGATGTCATGAGCAAGGTGCACGGTGAAGATGGCTCGGCAGCGAAACCCAAAGTGCCCGTGGCCCAACGCTTTGTGGGCGAAATGCTGCGTCAAGCGGCCAAGTATCGCATGCATCTCATCCTCGTGACCCAAACCACCTTGGTCAAACCCCTGGGCATTGAAGGCGATAGCGAAGCGCTCGATAACCTGCTGTGGATTGCGATTGGCGATCGGGCATTGGAGAAAATGAAGTCTCCGCTGCTCGCTCCGTGGCCTGCGGCGATTGAATGGAATTGTCAATGGTTTTGGTGTGATCGTGAACCCGCGTGGATGCTGTCTACTCGCCCGATTGACCCGCGCCGCCTCTGGCAAGTTCCCAATTCCGTAGTCGATTCAACCGGTGATTCCCCACTTGGAACCATGGGAACTAGTGATGAGAGCCAAATCGACGATGCTACATTGACCGATGTCATTCTGATTACCAAGCTTGTTCTTGCAGGCAAAAGTGGCAATGAAATTATTGACAGCTTGGGTGGTAAACGAACCCGCCGTTTAACGCAAATTCGCCAGGTCAAGCAGGTGCTTGATCTCGGTGCTTAAGCAGAAAGGAAGCTCTTCGATGACAACGATACCGATGACCATTACCTTGACCGAAACGTTGGCTCTGCCCAATAACGGCCAGCATACTGTGCAGATTACGCTGTCGCCACCCAGCATGCAGCCCCACGACCTTGCTCCCTTGCTGCAACAGGCTACGATGACGCTTTTTCAGCAACTGGATGCCGCACTGATTCGCGTCCAGCAGCCACCACGGTATCTGTGCGGTGCACTGTGTAGCGTGCTAGTTTGCCCGTTTCTTGGCTTGTATCTGCGTGTGCCTCAAAGTACGCCGCTCGAAACCTTACTTGCCGAAACGGTCGTCGATGCGAACGGACAATCCCATCAGTTGTGGACGGTTGCGCTCATGGCCGTTCCGCCAGCACTCGTTTTACCACACATCCCCGTGTTTATTCATGCCTTTTCCACCCCTAGAGCGCCGTCGTGGTGGGAATATAAGGGTGATGGTGATGGTGTTCTTGCCAAGCGGTTGGCCGACTGGCAGCGTCCTGTTCCACCCGAACCAGTACGAACCGATGAATACTGGCTCAGCGGGCTTTAATAAGGGTCGCTATGGCCGTGGCTGCTTTAGGTAGCCAGCCACGGCCATTTGGTGATCGCATGCTAGCCCATTCACATCGCGTTCAAACCGTGTTCATATCGCGTTCAGATGGTCTACAAATCGCCACGTAGAAAATAGCGCACTAGAATCGCCTAAATTGGCCATTTGGTCGTGCCGACATTCTTTAACAGTCTGCGAAGCTACCAATTATCGTGTGAGGAGTGATTGAATGACTACACATACCCCCATTGGCTTGAATCCCATCGAGATACAGATCCTGCTGCTCGTTGCTCGGCTCGGGCGATTGCTCTCGCGCCACCTCCGCACGGCCTGGGGCCATCCGTTTACGGTGACGATTCAAACGGTCAATCGCACGTTGGCCAAACTGGTTGATGCCAAACTGCTGACCTATTGTGAACACTTTCAATCGCATGGCTATGATCCGCGCGGTGCAATTGGCTGGACGCGCCATGGCCGTTTGTATAGTCTTACATCACTCGGCTGGGAGATCGTCAAACAGGCCTTTCCTATGCTTGAAGAAGGCAGTGAGCGACTGGCTCCCACGATGTTCAATCCGCAACACCAAGCCGAACATCAAATTGAGTATGCTGAGGTCATCACCAGTTTGATTCAATCGCTGCCCTATGTGCCTGGTATTGTGGGGATGAGCAGTTATATTGAGATGGACTTAGGCCCAACCGCACGGCCACGCGCCGACGGCATTGTCGTTGTGCGACGCTGGGCTAATGCTATGCAGCCCGATTGTGAGCGCTCGTCGTTGTATCCTTGGCTCGGTGTTGGCCAACAGCCAGGCCAGATTGATCAACTCTATGCCATCGAGATTGATCGGGGAACTGAAGAGCTGAGTATCATCACCGGCAAGGCACGCTCCTATGCTGAGTTGTATCGATCACAGTATTGGGCAGGACGCTATAGTTGGCCACTGATTGCCTTTACCGTGCCGAACGAACGGCGCAAACGGGCGGTGCTCGATGCCTGGGAAATGGGCTGGCCTGGCAGCCAACTCCTGATTGCCACGATTGACGACGTTCGTGAATCAGGGGTGCTTGCACCTATCTGGACAACCCAGTACACCAAAGAAGGACAACGCATTCAGCAGCCTCATCGCTTTTTACGCGCAGCATGGTTTGCAACATTTATAGAAAATCATCGTATTGGAAATAATATAAATTATAATTTGTTCCTTCAAAAAGGGTGAATCTTTGAAAGAAATTATATTTATTCCATCTGATAGATTCTTGTTTTATAAAGAACAACGAATGCTAAGCAAGAATCACCTGTTTTTATGGCATATGTTTGGGCTTTTTGGTCGATACTTACTTATTTTCAACCCTGCCCATAAAATCTTCGATATCTTAAAGAGCGATCAGAAATCAATCCCAGAGTTTATTCTGAATCTAGTCATTATGTCTATGGGTTTATATTGGAGTTTTGATTATTTTTATTTAAATAGAGAAAAACCATATATGTATAAAAAACTATTACCAATGAATAACATAGAATTTTTCTCTATGTTATTGGATATGAATTTTTTCTTTTCTATAGGTATTTTAGGAGGTATTGTAATTCGTAATCAAGATATTTCTGTATATTCATTAATATATGAAATATCTTTTGTATTAATCTGGATATTGAACAAAGGATTTTATTTATTTAGTATAAATAAAAAACAAACGATTAAACCAGATAAAATAGGAGATATTTATAAAAAAATGATTAATAGATTGAATGAAAAAGAAATAAATGATCTTACTAAAATGTTGTATGAAAATCAAAATAACTATAAGGCTAATTTTTTTGAATTAATAAAAATAGTCTGGTATGGTATTATATTGGCATTATTGTGGCAAATTATACAGGAGATAGTAGGGAGGTTATTTCTTCCATAGTTATGAAAAAAATTATTATTAAATTAATGATATTTTTATATGCAATATATTCTTTTTGCTCTATTATTTTATATGATTCATTATTATATAAAATAATAGAATCAATCAGATTATTAATATTGATATCTTCTTATATATTATATTCAACTAGAAAGTATTATCATTATCCTTTGATAAGTGATCTAAGTGAATCTTCTTATTTAATAATTTCTTATTGTATATATACAATGCCGGCAGTTTTTTATATGTTTATGATATCTGAAAATAAATTTATTTCTATAGTAACATCTTCTTATATAACTATATCATCTATTATTTTACTAGTGTTTTACCATGAATTGAGAACTCCTTATTTTATTGAGAAAAATAGTGATAGGATTAGTAAAATAATTCGTTATAAGAAAAAGATGAAATTATCAGATGAAGATTTTGATATATTAAAGAAATATCTTATTGAATTATATAAAGATGAAAAGCCAATTTCATTGAAGTTATTAAGGTTGACTATAATAATATTAATTAGCTCTATTGTAAATAGATATACTGGAAATATTGTTGACTTTATCTCTAATTATATTAAATAAATGTATAGTATATGAATTGCTAATTTTTAGTACATCACATAATAAACATATCATGACCAGATTGGGTCGTGTTGCTGAATGAACATGGTATCTACGGTTTCCAGCATGGTACAGATCAAACCCGCAGAGGTTTCGCTCATGGCAGTATTGATTCGAAAGACGCTTGTTCGTTGCGTTGCCACGTCGAAGATTCGTCGGCTATCATCGGCAGCACCTTGCACTACTGGGGTAATGCAACATAGCCTGATTGAGAGCAATTGTCACCTCCATTACTTGGTATTGGACAATAGTAGGGGCAAATCGATCAATTGTATACGATTGATTAGGTGAACCGAGGAATCGATTATTATCATGGGGAAAGCGCATTCGTATAGAGAGTTGTATCGCTAGAAGCATTGGAAGGACGCTACATTTAGCCACTCATTACCTTTACGATACCAACCCAACGCCACGAACGGTCAGTGCTCGATGTATGGAAAATCGTCTAGTCTAGTAATCAACTATTGATTGTGCCTATTGACGATGTGCGTAATTCTGCTACTCTCACGCCGATCTGGATAGCCCAGTATACCAAGAATGGATAACATATTAAGCAACCATACCGTTTTTTACGGGTGGGTTGGTCTGAGCACATACGTTAAAAATTTGTAATGAGAATTATATTTATGAGAACGATGGAAGATAAAATCTATTGCTGCTCATCAATAAGCTTGATTTGCCCTTGCTCATTGCGAGTCCAATTAAGTTTTTCCATCCATTCCGGATCTGGAGACAAAGATATCATTGGGGAAGTGGGACCTAAGAAATGGTAATTGACTGGCCCGTAAGCGATTGCTATATCTTCTGCTGCGAGTACCGATTGATAAAGATGCAGTAATAAATCTGAAACGCATGCATAGAGAGCTGATTCTGTTTGTGGAACTTTATGGTATGCAGGAAGAATGTGGGTAAATAAATCTTCGCGCATAAATAAGGTTGGTTTAATATTGCCATCAAGATCTCGGAAAAACCACGTAACACTTCCCTGACCTAAAACACATAAACATCGGATAACTTCGAGTCTATCGAGCGTAGTATTGATGTTGAAGAATCGTTCAACAAGAATATCCATATCAATACCATCTTTGAGAGATGTTGCAATAATGGCCGTATAAAGTGGATTTCTAAGGCCATGAAAACATCCATCGAACTCGTTATTCTCAACAATTCTATTGGCATTTGTATGAGGGCGCTCAAGTCTATTACAGATCACTAATTTTTTCATTGCTTCATCAAGAATTTCGTAATCCAATGCTTGTTTTACTTCGATTATTGCATATGCACCATCTATAGGGAAAAAGGTTTTTCGTGATGTGGGTATGGCTCCTGGCTTAACAGAGGGAAACCAGTGGTCATTGAAAATGATGATGTCACAGTCACCCGCTGTATTGCCCTTTCTATCTACTATCGTGCCGGTTGTCACAGTGTATCGATGCGGTAAGATTTCTCGTAATTCATCCCGCAGAATATCTTCTATGCCACTTCCTGCATCAAAATTATCTATGATCATTCCTCGTTCATATTGTGCGCGAAGGACAATCTTTTTTTCTACCGCTATACACCGCTTGAGAAAGCTGGCTTGTAAGGTGTTGGTTTTATCAGATCGGGGTTGCCATTTTGTCGTATCAGGTAACGGCGGTTGATTATTAGTTGTCTTATTTGCAGTTTTTCTTAGGCGTTTGTTCTTGGTCATAAACTCTCCAACAAACTTGATTAGTAGTACTATTGTATCTATATATAGAACATATGTGATAGCTATTAGGTGTTAGGAAATTCTACTTATTTTAAAACATAACATCTGTCTAGTTATAAGGGGAAGAGCTGCATCTATTAATTAACCATCTGTACTTCTATGATAGGTCTCATATTCTTATAGTTCCACCATACTGCATGTGAGGCCACTATGCAACCTCTTGAGTTTGTTCGAAAATGGCGAGGTATTCAGGTCAACGAACGACGTGCATATTATGAGCATTTTACCGACCTCTGTTCCTTAGTTGGGGCTAAAACCCCACTTGAGGAAGATCCCACAGGAACATTTTATACCTTTGAGGCGGGTGTTACAAAACTCAATGGTGGAAAAGGATGGGCTGATGTTTGGAAAAAAGGCTACTTTGCAATTGAATATAAAGGCAAGCATGGGAATCTTAACCGCGCTTATGATCAACTTCTCCAATATCGTGAGGCCTTGTTAAATCCTCCACTCTTAATCGTTTCTGATCTTGATAGTCTCGTTATTCATACAAACTTTACCAATACAGTCAAAAAGGTAACAACGTTACCCCTCGATGAAACATTAACAAGGAATGGCCTCGATACGATTCGAAGTATTTTTTATGCTCCCGATCTATTTCGTTCGCCAATCACACCAGAGCGGGTAACCGAAGAGGTTGCTGCAAAGTTTGCTCGATTAGCCCAACTTATTACCCGCTATGAAAAACATGCTGCACCCCAAGAAATTGCCCATTTTTTAACACGATTATTATTTTGTTTATTTGCTGAAGACGTCAATTTGCTTCCCAAGGATATCTTCTCTCGTTTAGTGACTCAAACACGTGGGAAATCCTCTGCGTTTACAGCCCAACTCAGCCAGCTTTTCAATGTCATGACTACAGGAGGATGGTTTGGCATTGAGGAGATACGGCATTTTAACGGGTCGCTCTTTGATAATGCAACGGTTTTACCTATGGATAGTGAAGCACTTGATATTTTAGTGGATATTTGTTCCTATGATTGGTCATCGATTGAACCAGCAATTTTTGGAACATTATTTGAACGTTCACTCGATCCGGCGAAACGGAAGCAACTGGGTGCGCACTATACCAGTAAAGATGATATTTTACTGTTAGTCGAACCAGTCGTTATTCAACCTTTAAGAGAAGAATGGATTAAACAAGAACAGGTTATTGAGGGATTAGTTGTCCAACGTAATGAAGCAGTGGGTAATGATGTAACCAAGATTAATCGACAAATTGAATTCCAGATCAATACCTTCTTGCATAAAGTGCGATCGATAAAAGTCCTTGATCCTGCGTGTGGAAGCGGCAATTTTCTCTATATTGCCTTAAAATTGTTGCTCGATTTGGAAAAGGATGTTATTCGTTTTGGTGCTGATGTAGGCTTGCCGTTACAAATTCCACAGGTCAATCCAGAGCAATTTCTTGGCATGGAAGTTAATGCTTATGCTCATGAGTTAGCTCAAATTACGATTTGGATTGGCTATATTCAGTGGATGAAAGAAAATGGATTTGGAAATTTATCAGAACCTATCTTGAAATCACTCAAAACCATTCGTCATATGGATGCAATTCTAAGGGTTGATGCACAAGGGAATTTTAGCGAGCCTATATGGCCAGAAGCAGATTTTATTATAGGGAATCCTCCGTTTTTAGGGGGCAATAAAATTCGTCAGGAACTAAGCGATGGATATGTAGATGGATTGTTTAATTGTTATGAAGAACGGCTTCCAGCATTTTCAGACCTTGTGTGTTACTGGTTTGAGAAGGCTCGCGCCATGGTTACTCAAGGAAAAACACAGCGGGCTGGCTTGATTGCGACAAACTCAATTCGTGGGGGTGCTAATCGTAAAGTTTTGGAACGGATTAAAGCATCGAGTGAAATTTTTATGGCATGGTCAGATCGACCTTGGATTTTAAATGGTGCAACGGTTCGAATATCAATGGTTGGCTTCAGTAAAACGACGGCTGATAAATGGCTTAACGGTTCTTTGGTGACACAAATTCATTCAGACTTAACAACAGATATCAATATAAGTAATGCGTACATACTGGAGGAAAACAATAATATATGTTTTATGGGACCTTCACCTAAGGCCTCTTTTGATATTCCTGATTGCGTAGCGAAAGAAATGCTTGATCAACCAATCAATATAAATGGAAGGCCAAATAGTGATGTCATAAGGCCAGTAATGAGTGCTACAGATGTAGTACAGCGTAATAGAAAAAAGTATACGATTGATTTTGGATTACAGTCACTTGAAGAAGCATGTCAGTATGAAGCACCATTTGCATATATAAGAGAACATGTCTATCCTATTCGTAGTGCTAATAAAAGAGCATCATATGCCAGTAAATGGTGGCAGTATGCTGAGGCTCGTCCAGGTATGCGAAAAGCCGTTGCAAAGCTTCAACGTTATATAGTAACACCTGCCGTTGCAAAGTATCGCATTTTCATATGGATTGAATCACGAATATTATCAAATCAGGGTACGCTGGTTTTTGCGCGTGATGATGATTATTTTTTCGGAGTATTACACTCTAGAATTCATGAATTATGGTCACTTCGTCAAGGAACATCGTTGGAAGATAGACCACGCTATACCCCTACAACAACTTTTGAAACATTCCCATTCCCTTGGATGCCGGGTAATGAACCAAAAGATAATTATCTATTTCATGCTATTAGTGAGGCTGCTAAAGAGCTTGTTGAAAAGCGCGATAGATGGTTGAATCCCTTAGGCGTATCATCTGAGGAACTAGCAAAACGTACCTTGACTAATCTGTATAATGAGCGTCCAACATGGCTTGATATTGTTCATAAAAAATTAGATAAAGCTGTGTTTGCTGCCTATGGATGGCCTGATACACTGACTGATGATGAAATCCTTGGCCGCCTACTGGTGCTCAACCATGGGCGAAGTATTTAAGAGTTTTTATTTGAGAAAGGAATCTTTTATGCCCTATATGATTTCGATAATAATCAATCTATTAAATATTGAAATAAAAAATGATTATATTAGTGAATCTCTTTCTATAAAAAAGGAGGATGATTGTATTCAGATAAAATTAGAATATTATTCGAATAAGGAAATTCCAGAATTTAGTACAAATGATAAAAGGATGTTATATTTTAGAGAAACTTCAGATATCTTAGAAGAAACTATCCTAAGAGTCTTATCTTTAGTGACTAGAAGATCAGGATATTTTAATGGTTCAAAACACCTGATGAATGGTCGTAACTTTGGAGGAAACGCATCTTTCTCATCGAATTCACAAGCTTTACAGATAGATATGAATAAAGAACATATGCTATTTTTTGATAAAATTTTAATGCGTGCGATTGACATTGAAAATGATTATATAGAAAATATACAATGGTATTATAGAGCAAGCTTAGAAAAAAATAGTACAACAAGATTTTTATATAATTGGATTGGATTTAATAATCTTTATAAAGGAATAGTTAAAGGTAATGAGAAAGAATCTATAAAGAAATTAGTAGAAGGTTTGGATATTAATTTAGTGAAATCAATATTTATAATAAGCGAAGAACATATAAAAGAAATAAGCAAGAAAAATATATTACTAAAAAATGGAGAAGATACAACAAATGGACTAAGAAATACATTATTAGAGGAAATAAAAGACAATAATTATTACAAAAAAAATATAATATCCCTATCCATGGTTTTATATGCCATTAGAAATAATCTATTTCATGGAAGTTATAGAGTTTATAATAAATATCATAATGAGGAAATTGAATTAGGAGAACAAATTTTAATGAATATTATGAGGCATATATTTATTTTCAATATTATACTATTTGAAGAAAATTTACCCTTGAATATATCAGTATTTGATATAGCTGATTTATTTTAATCTGGAGCACCAAAAAGATCATTGTATAAATCTTCTTGATGCTCCAAATTCTGTATGATAATTCAAGGCCATACCATATAATGTCTCAGAAACCCCATTTATATGTCTCTCAATGTAACCTCCTTGGTGATTTCCATAGCAATGATGATGTTCTGAGCATTTTCAAGGAAGCTTTAGGAATTATTAGACAGAACCTTGATATAAATAACTCTTATTCGTCATCATCTCCAGTTGCGGCAGCGGCTCCTCGGGCACGAGCTGCACCGTACCGAGATTGAAGCCATCGACCTGCACTTCGGCCAACACAAAGCCATTCAAGCGATTGGCTACGGCGCTGCTGGTGGGTAGCACATCACGAAACAATAGCATGTCGCCAGGTCGGGCCTCGGTTGCCGGATAGACCAAACCATCAATGGTTTCGAGTAACGCACAGGTCACGCTCGCAGCGGATTCCCCTTTGGCGGCATCACTCAGAAACACACTCGTGCGTTGCGTGGCCACGGCGAGCGTCCCACTGTCCACCGGCAGCGCCGTGCGCCGCACGAGGCCGCTATTGGCCAGCGCTTGGGCATCGGTTTGGATGGGCGTGCGCTGGCGTTGGCCTTGCTCATCCTCATAGACCCCATAGCCGCTCGTCCAGCGCCCATCGCTATTCCCGCCTTGGGTATAGCTGCATTGCTCGGTGCTGAGATACCACACCCGCCCCGACTGGCGGGGCCGCAAGAACAGCACGCCATCCTCATCGACCCCCCACACCCATGGTCGGTTGGTGGTATCACCCAGCTGCACCTGCTCACTCAAGATGGTGGCCCACGGTTGATCTTCGGCCAGCAGATTGGCAAGATCAACGAGCGGACTTTGCACCTTACCATCGCTATTGACCACCGCCCACGGATTGACTGCGAGCACGTCGCCCAACGCATACTTCGCCACTTGGTCGAGCGTGACCGTTGACAGTGCTACCGCTTTCACCCGCAGGGTGGTGATGATCAATTCAATATCGCCATCATTACCATCCCAGATGGGTTCGACGAGATCGCTCCCCAGGTGGGGATTGCGAAACACGGCGGTAAAGGTCGTCGCCGTTATTGCGGTGACGACGACTTCTTCTGGCTCCGAGCCGCCAATCGCCAGCTTGGCATTGACCGCAATCCCCGCCATTGTACCGGGCGTGACGGTGCGGGTTCCTGCGGTGATCGATGCGGTATGCAGATTGGTGGCCGCACGGGTACAAAACAGATTGAAGCCCAAGCGCGAACAGCCCACGCCGCTCAGGAAGCTCAGCGTGCCGCTTTGGGTGGTGATTCCGGTCGCGCCCGTCCCGATGCCATCAAGCGTCCAGAGCGAGGATATGAAGGTTGTACCGTCATAGCGGCTGAGGCTGGCTCGCCATCCAGTAGGCGCTTTCAGGCTGTAGGTCGCCTCGATCGTTTGCCACTGGACACTGGCCGCAGTGGGCTGGGCAATCGACAGCATGCCAATGCTGCTGGTGGTGAAGCCATTGCCGCCCGATGGGGCAATCCGCAAGCGCCGCTCAGTCTCAAAGCTGAAGCGTTCGGACGTGCGACTGGGAATCAGGTCGCTGGACACGTCCTGCCAATCGCCATAGCGGGTGCTACTCCACCAGCCGGTATGCGGAATATCTTCGAGCGCCTTGACTAAGCCCAAGGCCACGATCTGAATGGAGATAGCCCCATCCGCCGTGCGGGTAATGGCCACATCATCGCCCGCAGCGCGGCCCCACCAGACGCGCTTGGAGCAGCGGTTGAAGACTTTCACATAGATAAACGGCAAGGTTTTGAACCAATAGGCTTCGGCAATGGTGCAGGGCATGGTGACATTCAAATCACCACAGCCTTGCTCGGTATAGCGCCACGTGGCGGCGACCACCCGATCGGAAATATCCAATATTTGATTACTGGTCAGATCCTGAATGAGAATCTGGAATTGGGGATCAAGCATGAGCGCCTCGCTTACTCTGGAATCC
This sequence comes from Herpetosiphon llansteffanensis, assembly GCF_003205875.1. Lineage (GTDB taxonomy): Bacteria > Chloroflexota > Chloroflexia > Chloroflexales > Herpetosiphonaceae > Herpetosiphon > Herpetosiphon llansteffanensis. Next base: position 64,962 of record NZ_PUBZ01000011.1, on the reverse strand, counting down.
GGTAGGCCCGATAGCGGTCAAGGGTCAGGATATAATTGGTTACCGCGCTGGCCGCATCGACGACCCGCCAGTTGGTGCTATACGTGCCGACATAGACGGCATCGAGATTCGCATCCGCTCCGGCAGCGGTTTGCCCAGGCACCTGCACCGGTAAGCGACCCCGCGCGCCGACAAACTTGCCGGTGATAGCGACCCGGGGGCGGTAGGTTGGTTGGAAGTCGAGCACAACGCCGGTGGGGCTGCTATTGATCGTAAACGGTTCAAGGATGCGCACCCCATACTCGGTGCGCGTGGTATCGACGATGTAGCTGGTTTCAATATCCACGATCGCCGCAGCGCTGGCGGTGACCCGATAGCGTAAGCGGGTGCTGACACTATTAATCGCAATCTCGCGGAAGATGACGATTTGTGGATTGGTGGTCGTGCCGCCACTCACCACTTCTTCGGGCGAGACCAGACTTTGGCCATTCTCCAGATTCTCCAAGACCGCCGCAATCCGCACACTCACCCCCGCCGTCCGCACGGCAATCTTGGTGACCACGGTCTGTCGCCCACTGACGCTGAAGCTGCCGCTGTGCTGTGGGGTGATGCTGGTTACCCCGGTACTCAGCGTGCCACGCACCACGGTGGTATCACGCGCTTTTTGGGCAGATTGGTTGTTGTTGATCCATGTGGCATCATTGCTCCAGCTATTGCCCGCCACAATCTGAACCCCACCTTGTTTGCTCATCAGCAGCGCGGAAAGCGGCATGTTCAGAAAGCCACTACTGGTGGGTGGAAAATTGCCGGCAACCACGACCCGAGCTGGGGAGGGAATGGCATGGATGGTCGCGCCAAAGTTCAGCGTCATCACATTGCCATTCGCCACGCTGCTCGAGGTCACGCGATCATAGTCATTCACTTCGCTGGGCAACCACCAGCCGCCCGACTGGAAGCTGATGGCCACGCCATTAATGCCTGGGGGAATCGCTTGCAAATCGGTATCAATTATGCCAGCAGGCACATCCGGCACCGCCGCATCGAGCAAACTGCGCACAAGCGGTGTGCTGCGATTACTGCCAAAAGGCTGAAATAGCACCCGTGGCCGCAACGTTTCATACAGCTCGGGGGCGGTGCGGTAGTAGGTTGCAGCGGTCAGAATCCGCCCCAGTTTTTGCAAGCGACTCATGGCATCCGCCGCCGTGCTGCCCACAATATTAATCAGCCATTGGGTTTCGACCGGGCGATCATCGTGGGTGCTGGGAATGGCCCCACCGCCCAAGACAAAGGTGGCATCGGCTCCCGCGCTGGGGTCGCCAATGGTAAAGGTGTCGGTTCCGGCAATCAACGAACAGGTGCGTTGGGTAGTTGGCATAGGTTCTTCCTTTTCTATTCCGATAAGAGGTGCACATATCTAGATATATGTACCTCTTATCGGACAGTTACCGGATCAGCGTGGTGGATTTCATGCGTTGCCGGACCTGGCTCTGTTGCCCCATCCCTTGATTGTTTTGGGCCAGAATCCGGCGCATAAGTGCTTCGACTTGGGCAAGCGTCAAACCGCCTGCCTGAATGGCCACGCTGGTTGGCCCAGCTGCAGCGGGCATTGAGGGCGCGTCACGTCGGGCTGGTTGCACCAGCGGTGCGGGCGTGACGGTGGGTAGGCGATCGGGGCGTGACCGATTGACCCGTTCGGTTTCACTCAGTTTGAGCAGATAATCAATCCCGCCTGCTTTGCGAATCACATCGGAGCGGGTTGGGTCAACAATAATTTCGCGGGCGTGGGCTTGGACGATCATATCGCGCGCCAACCCCCGATCGCCGGTGCCTAGGGCATAGCTGGCTTCGACCTTATCCTGTGTGGTGTAGGTTGCGTCATCACCAGGTGCAGGTGTGCCGCTTGGGACACGACCAGCGGCATTCGCGGCGTTGCTCGCAGCGCTCGCGACAAGGCCATACAACGCGATCGTGGCATCGGCCCACGTTTGATGGGCCTGCAATTGTTCGGTTTGTTTGTCGACAATCCCGCGCATGGTGTCGGCAAAGTCATCCCGCAGCTTCGCCTGGGCTTCGCTATAGTCGGCGTTCTCACTGGCCAAGGCTTCATCGCGTTCGGCTTTCAGGCTATCATTGGCCGTTTCCAAGTCGCTCAGGCGTTTAGCCGCCAGGTCATCCTTAATCTGATCGGCTTTCTCCAAGAGCCGCAGTTGTTCTTCGAGATCGGCACGATCGGCAGCGGTCAATTCTGCCGTTTCATCGGCCAACTGTTGACGCAGCTGGCGCATGCGATCGGTGCGTTGCTGATCCGCTTCAATTTCTTCTTCTGCCGCTTTCAGATAGGCATCGGCTTCTTTGGCGCGTCCCGCTTGGGCCATCACCTGGGCTTTGTCCCATGCCTCCGTTTGCTTGCGCAGCGCCTCTGCCCGATCCGCTTTGTTCATGCCGGCGACCGATTCCAAGAAATCGGCTTGGCCAGCAAACTTTTGGCGATTGAAGGATTGTTCAGCGGCCAGTGCTTTGCGGTGGTAGTCATCCTCAATCTTGCGCACGGTGGCATAGTGATCACGGGTGAGCCGTTCGGCCTTCTCCTGAAAATCCTCTTTCGCCTTCGCAATCTTGGCTTCGGTTTGCTCGGCCTGTTTGATGCGCTGTTCGGCTTCGCGGTCGCTGGCGGTTTTGCCACTGTTGCGGCTGCCACCATTCCCACGGCTCCCACCGCCGCCACTGCTCCGCCGCGTTGTGCCGCGTGTCGTGCGGACACGGTCGGCATTGTGGCGATTGAATTCATCGGCTTGGCGTTCGGCTTCGCGCTGCCGCGCAGCTGCGCCTGCGGGATTGACCAAATCTTGCGAGCGATCGACAACCGCATCTTTGTATTGGCGCTGATCGCGGGGGTCGATGCCCTCGGCGCGCAGCTCATTGCGGGCTGCGGTGGTATTGCGCGGCATTTGAGCTGCGCCTTCCATCAAGGCTTTATAGGCGAGCGCATCGCCAGCCGTTTGGGCGGCAGCGGCGAGATCGTAGAGACTGCCGGTTTCGGCAGCCAGCGCGCCAATATGATCATCGGCAGCCAAGCGCGCGTTTTGGGTCAAGAGGGCAAGGGTTTCCTGCTCCATACTGGCTTCGATCGTGGCATCGATTTTGGCGTAGAGACTATCGGTATGGGCTTCAACCGCCGCCGTAAATTCATCGGTGCTGGCGGTTGCCTCGCGCGTGCTGCTCGCGACCAGCAACGTTGCCGATTCGAGGCGTGTCAGTTCAATTTCATCTTGTACCACTTGCTGCTCAATCGCATCGAGCGCATCGCGGTACATCGTCGCATCGATTGATCCGGCACTGAAGGCAAAGGTCGTGGCTTCGACGGCCCCGCGTGCCCGCTCACTCTTTTCTGACAGGGTATCCGCGCGCACCGCGAGATCGGCAATGGCGGTGCTGGAGAGTCCCGCCGCCTCGGCTTTGCGCACAAACGCATCGCCTAAACTGCGCACCCGATCCATGGCCGATTGGGCATCCATGCCCGTTTTGAGGAAGGCTTCGGCCAAATGGTACTGACGCTCGGTGACCATGCCCTCGGTGGCATCCAGATCCTTTAAGGACTGCTCATAGGTGGCAAAGCTCTTGCCCGATTGGATAGCGAGATAGTCCACCTCATGCAGCCGCTGGGCGACCGTGAAGTTTTGGCTGGTGAGGCGATCCAGCACATCAATGCCCTCGGCAAAGAAGCCCACAATATCGCCAGCCAGGACTTTCAAACTGTTGCCAAAGTTTTCCAGATGGGCTTCCGCGCGGGCAATCTTGGCGGCGTTGGAGTCAACATCGACCCCAACATCGTTGATCATCTGCTGGCCGCTCTGCATGACCGCTTGTTGGAAGGCGAGTGCCTTTTCCTGATCGTTCAGCGCATCGGCGGTTTTACCAATGGATTTGGCGTAGGTCTCATTCGCCTTGGCCACATCGACCGTGATCCCAAGGTTGTCGATGATCATTTTGCTATTGCGTGCGAGGCCCGTCACCAGCGAATCGAACATGAAGTTGATATCTTCGCCGGTGGCTTTCGACGCGGCTCGGGCAATCTCCAACAGCTGCGGCACATCTTTGGCCAGGCGATCACCGGCGAGCAAGACGGCCTTATTGGCCCCAATCATCAGATTGGTTTCGCTAATCGTGCCTGCGCTCGCGTCTTTGAGGGCGGCGAGATAGGTGGTACTGGACATGCCGGATTTACGGGCAAGGTTCTCGAAGGCTTCCTCAACGCCTTCGATCGCGGCCCCTTCTTTGCCCCACTGCACCACCTTGCGGACTGCCTCAACCCCCACATAGGCCTTGGCCACGCCCATCAAGCCATCAGCGAGACCGCCCATCGAGCCTTTCGCGTCGCTCATGGCGGAGTCTTCGTGGCGCATGGCATCGGCGGCGGTCAGCGTGCGCTGCTCCAGCTGCCGCATGCTCACGCTGGCCTTCTCGATACTGATGACTTTGCGCTCAATTGCGTCACTGGTGGAGCGGGCTTGCTGTTGCAGCTTCTCCATGCTGCGCTCTAAGGTGGCAATGGTGGTGGCATTGCTGTCGGCTTTGGCGCGTTCCTGCTCCAGCGCGCGCGTGGTTGCCTCAATCGTGCTTTCGAGTTTGGCTTGCTTGCCCGTGAGATCGGTCACTGACTTCGCCACGAGGTCTTGGGATTGCCCCGCCAGCCGATATTTATCCGCCAACGTTTGCACGGTTGCGGCGGCGCGGGTCGATTGCTCGTTCAGGGACGCAAGCTGGCCACCAGCAGCGGCGAGTTTGCTGGTGGCCTCATCGCGCAGGGTGAGAATCAGATCAAGGGTTTCTTCCGCCACGGCCCTGCTCCTCGGCATGCCAGTCGCTTTCCGCATTGGCACGCGCGATTAATTCATCGATAAAGCCAGCCGGTTGCTGGCGAATTTGCTCATAGGTCCAGCCGAAGCGCATGGTCAAGGCGACCTCGGCATCATAGTCGCCGATGCGTGCGGCCCCTCCACCACTTAGCTGGCTGTACCATCCCCAGTAGAGGTGGTCGGCGTGGCTGATGGTGTGCTGCTGGTGTCGCCCGTTAATGGTGCGGCCTTTGGGTAGATCACCGCCTCGGCATGGGCAACCGCCCGTTGCACCAGCGGATCACGGGCATCGAGCGCTGCGATGTTCGCCGGAATGAGGGGCATGCCATCGAAGGATGGCCCTGACCAACCCTCGATCGTGGCTTCGAGCATCAGTAACTGGCGGCGATAGGTGGTGACGTACTCGCCTTCGATCTGCATCAAGGCATCGGCATAGTCGGCGCGTTGGCCATAGGTCAAACCGGTGAGCATGGTGATGGTGTCGTCAGCATCGGTCAGGGCGATGGTGGTGGTTGGGGTAAAACGACTCATTGGGCTATCCTTTCGCGGAATAAAAATGATTCAGCTCGGCTAAGAAACCGTGGCTTAGACGGTGGTTTTGGTATTCTGGCAGGCCATGCGGAGATCGCTGCCAATGGTTGGTTCATAGGCATGGTCAAGGGTGAGCTTGATCGTGCGGGCGTTCTTCTGTGCCCCCCAGGTCATGGCTTTGAGCACGCCATAGCCATCGACTTCGAGATAGCGATAGCTGGGATTCCCCGCCACGGTCTCGATGAAGGTGCCGTTATGGCGCACGCGCACCTTACAGCGCACGCCGTTGCGCCAGCGGTCGTAATCGATCAGGTCATCAAAATAGAGGGTCAGGATGGTTTGCGGCGAACTCACGCCGACATTGACCCGATTCCAGGTGCGATTGCCACTGGGGCCACTGGCCGACTTATCGGGTTCGAGCCCTGGTTGAAAGGTGTGCTCGACTTGAATCACGCGAAAGGTTGCCGGAGTCGTCCCAATGGCATCGCTGCCTTGGTCAATCCAGCACTCTAAGTCACTCGGAATCACCAGATCGCCAGCGGTTTGCGGTGGCAAGGCGAGCGTGCTGACCGCTTCCATAAATTGGGCGAAGCCATCGAGGTCGAACTTGGTGGCGGCATTCCCCACCACATTGCTCGTGAGCTTGCAATTGTTTAAGCCCCCAAAAGCAGCACGAAAGGTTTGCACGTTGGGATCACCAAACCAGAGCGTGGCAAATTTGGTATTGGCACTGGTCATCACGCGGGTGGACTCCCACAACCGTGCGAGCGTTGCCCCCGCTGGAGTCGTTGGCGCAGTGAGCGCTCCGTTGTGCAGCATTTGCATCAGAAACGGCATCAGATCGAGGTCGAGACCGCCACTGGCTTTCCACTTGGATTGGCGATTAACCACCGCCGAGCGGTAGATTTTGGCCAACGTGCCGCGCGATTCTTCTGGCTCGTCGTGCGTGATTTCAGGATCGACTTGGCCTTTGGCGGTGACATAATGGGTTGGCGCACTGGCGGGCGTGCCAGCGGTGGCTTCCCGCGCCATGGCGAAGGATTCAAAAGCAATTTGTTGGGCAATGGTCATTCAGCACCTCCTTTGCGGCGTGTGCTCGTCGCCGTCGGCGTTGGCTCGGGTTCACTCGGTGGCTCCGGGTCAACGGGTGGATCTGGCTCCACGGGTGGTTTAGGTTCTGGCTCGCTTGGTGGCTCAGTCGGTGGTGTTGGCTCCACCGGTAGCTCTGGTTCGGGCTCCGGTTCGGGTAAGCGTTCCGCCACATACGCGACACCCGCAGGCGTTGGCTGGTACATCGGCGCGGCAGCCACACTGCGTAGCTGCCAATCCGCCATCTGCACACAGTGGGTCGCGGTCAAATCGGCCAAGGGAATGCCCGGCAAAAATCCGGCATCGGGTGTGGCCACATAGGTAAAATAAATCACCGTCATTGCAGGGTAATCCTTGTATACATATCAAGGGCGCGATAGAGCTGTTTGCCCCCAATCGCCACCCACACCGCTTCCGCCCGTTCGACCGTCGCTATTCCCCGCCGCATGGCACTCCAGTTGCCCAAACGCCGACCCTCGGATGAACCGTTGATGGTGGCAGGCAGGTCAAAGACATAGGGCATCAAGGCTGCTTCACAGCGATCGCTCCCTGCATCAGCAACCACCAGCCGCGAGAGAATCACGACCTCGCTGATTGTCACAGGGGTGCTTGGCGCATAGGTCACGTGCTCGAGCAAACTGTAGAGCGTTGGACACTGGCTGATCGTCTTGGGTTCCTCGGTCAACAACGCGACATTCTGGCCACTGGCATTCAGGCGCACCAAGCTTGACAGGGTGGCAAAGCGCTGGTGCAGCTGGTCAATGATGGCCTGATAGGTGATGGTCATGAGCGACCTCGTAACTCGCTTATTAAGTCGGCAGCGGCCAGCTTCAACAGCAAGGACAAACTGGGCCGTGCCTCCGTCAAACCGCGCCGCATGAAGGGGTTGATCACAGCGCGCCCCGATTAAGGCCTGTGAACATCTGTTCGCTTCAATCGGGTGCTACATGCGCTGGTGCACCGTCGGCGGACGTGGCTGTGTCAGCTGGATGATACTGGACCATCGTGGCGACACAGTGCGCCAATGGGACGGCCGCCGGTTCGTCGCCAAAGGCATACTGGCCATGCAGGTTGATGTGATGCCAGGCCATCGGGGACACCTCTTTCAAGAAGGTGGCACCCGCCGCGTCACCGTGGGATTCCTTGAGCGCGACGGCGTCTGAGAGCATGCGGATGTTGTAGTAGAGGATCGCATTGACCAGCAGTCGGCTGCACGCATCCCACAACTCCTGTTCCTCATCGCTGCTGAAGCGCAGCTTGCCGGCATTCCCCTGCGTCAGCGCCCGCTTCAGCTGGTGATATTGCTCCCCGCGGTTCAGCGCCCGTTGCACATGCTGCCGGACGGTTTCGGAATCGACGTAGTCCAAGAGATACTGGCTCGCCACCAGATGATCGTACTCCCACAGCGCCTGGAGTGTCCGATTACGGCGCTTGGTTGCGCTCAATTTGCTCACCAGCACGCTTTGGGTCGTCGTCTTGCGCGCCAGGGAGACGAAGATCCGCAGCAGATTGTCCCATTCCCGACTGATCAGGTCCAGATTGAGCGTGCGCACCGGCCGAAACAGCGCATCGGCACCATACTGATTGGGATGCTGACACCCATACAGGCCCGTGGCGATTTTTGCGTGCAGATCGGCATAGCGCGGGGCAAACTCCACGCCAAACACCTTCAACAGCGCAAAATTGACATGGTTGGTGCCATGGGTATCCGTTGAATGGATGGCTGGGCGGATGTCCGTCGGATTGTTGTACAAGAGGTCGAAGACCCACTGACTTTCCGCATCATGGGCGCTCACCATGCGGGCCGCCACGGGGATATTGCTGGCCACCAGGCTGATGGAGACGACCCCTTTCCCCAAGCCATAGTATTTGGGGGAGTGCTGCGCTTTGAGGGTGTCGTGGTCGGTGGCGAATTTCTGGCCATCGCTGCTGGAGTGGATGACCCCGCCGAGATCATAGGCGCGAAAGAGCGGCAGGGCGGCAATGGCGTTGCTGATGATGGTGGTCGCGGCCTGCACCGTTTCCAGGCGCAGATAGTTCTCCGAGGCCCGGATCAGCCACCCGGTCGGCAGATCACACGACTCGCCCATGCGATGGAGACTGAGATTGGTCCCCCAGGCAATCAGGCAGGCGCGGAGGACACGATCGTCGCGGGTGTGGTGATGGCCGCGCCCCAAGATGTGTTCAATCGCGCTCATGAAGCCACATTCACGCTCCACATAGGCCAGGATCGCATTGAGGGTCACTTGCGGCAGGGTTTCAAACAGTGCGTGATTCGGCCGTTCGCGCCCTTTCGGCGTCTGGAGCGTCCAGGTTCGCGTTTTACCGTGCTTCTTGATGGTAATTCCTGGATTTTCACCCCGGGCGATCCGGCTATTGACCGCCACGAACTGGGCTTCGAGCGCCTGTTCCAGCTCGGCCAGATGCTCGGCAATCGGCTGCTGGAGGATGGGCGACTCGATGTCAGCGATCAAGGCGTCGCGGTGGGCATGCCAGTCGTCGAGCGGGATCAGGTCATCGTCGAGGCTGCGGAAGCGGATACTCTGCGGGCAGACGAGATCGCCGGATTCCAGGGCCGCGCGCAGGGCGGTGTACACATAGAACTCATAGCGATCGCGGATGAGCTGGGGCGTGCCATCCGCGGCTTTGGTGTACAGATAGCGCTTCAGGCGGACCGGCAGACACTGGGTTGGGATGGTGGCGGCAGACACCTGGGACAGGGGCCGCCCACGGGTGGCCAGATCCTGGAGGAAGTGGACGGCCTCCAGGAGGGGACTCGTCGCGGTGCTGGCCTCCAGCGGGATCGCCTTGAGCAAGGGGCGCAGCCGGCCTTTAAAGCGGAGCGCCAGCGTGTCAATGTACTCCCAGATAAAGGCGGTTTCGTCACAGCCGGCGCCGGTGACGAGGTAGGCCGCCGTCCGGGTGAGGGCGGCGCGGTCCAGCAGGCCGAACGCCGCCGCTTGGACGTGACTCAAGGGTGTGGTCGGCGGGAGCGGTCCGTCGGCGACCAACTGGAGCACGCGGCCGGCCTGGACCAGATCCGTGGTGAGCGCGGTGCGGTAGGCGTAGACCTGCTCCTTGGCCGCCGTTTTGGCGGCATCCCAATAGTCCTTGACCGCATGCATGACGCCACTCAGCAGATGATCGTGGACCCGCTGGTAGCGGTGGTGGACGAAGCACAGGAGGTAGATCGGCACCATCTTGGTTTCGAGATCCTTGAGCCGGGCGGCGGAATAGTAGCCGACGAGGGAGGCATAGTAGCTGATGGCCTCCGGCGAGATGGCCAGGAGGGGGAGCAGCCGCGCGGCCAGGGTGGCGAGCGGCAGGAGGGCCGCTGCGCGGTCGCGTTCCTGCCGTAGGGCGCTATGACTGAGGGTCTTGGGCGCGCGGCGGAGCAGGGTGAGACGATAGCGGCCATCGGTGATGGTCAAAAGGTCCGCGAGGGCCGCGCCGTCTGCGGTGCTGAGGTGGGTCTGAAGCAGGGCGATCAGGCGCTCCTCTTCGGCGGTGAGGGCTTTGCCGATGATGGTTTCCTGGAGGGTGGTGTAGCCGGGGAGGATGCACTGCTGGGTCGTACAATGCTGGAGGATCATGCGGAGGAGATACTGGGGCTTCGGGCTGATGCGGGCGGCCTGGAGGGCCACCTGGACGGCCTGCGCCCGATCCGCTGCGCGGGGGCGCCGATAGCCAAAGCGTTCCAGGATGAGCGTGCGTTGGGTGAGGAGCGTGTTCTTGCCCATGACGCGCAGGTCGTCCGGAGCCATGCCCAGGTCGAGCTGGGCGCTGATGAACTGGAGGTCGTCGCGGACATCGGCGAGGGTGACGGTAAAAAAGCGTTGTTTGGCCTTGAAATAGCCGAGTTGGAGGACGAAGAAGGCCTGCACCGCAGGATCGGTGAAGGTCTGCATCAGCGCCAGCTCCATCGGCACCGGCGTGAAGTATTCGGTTCGCTCCTCATCAGTCAAGACCGGGCGGTCGTAGAGCGCGGCCACATCGGCGGCATCAAGCAGGTGGAGCCGTTTGGTTCGCGCGGATGGTGGTGCCGTCATTAAACGTGGTCCTTCTGTGTCAGCACCTTAGGAATCCTGGGAAACGGGTATGGCGGCCAAGCTACCGGCGCGGCGGCCGACGCCAATCACAAAGTCGCCAAAAAATCGCTCGACCGTCTGCGTTACAGGCATTCCATGCCGTTCAACCTCCGCAACAAACGCCTGCGCACTAAACCGGTTGTCGCGGGGGTGATCCAGGAAGGTGCGATAGGACCAGCGGCGCAAGGCATGATCGGTGACTTCCTCAAAGAAGAACCGTCCACCAGGCCGCAGCACCCGGCAAATCTCGCGCAGGGCTGCGGGCCACTCCGGAATATGATGAATAATCCCAAAATCGACGACCGCATCGAAGCTGGCATCGGGTGCAGCGATCGCGGCGGCATCGGCGACAGCCAGCACCAGGCGATCCGATCCATACGCGGCTAACCGCTGGCGTGCGAGGACGACCATAGTCGGGTCAAGATCACAGGCGACCACCCGGTGGGCACCAAAATGCTCAAAGAGCAGCGCAGTTCCCACGCCGCGTCCACACCCAATTTCAAGCACCTGGAGTCCATCCAGACGCCCACCCAGGCGTTCCAGCAACGGCGCTTCATACCACCGTTGGAGCGCCGCCCGGATGGGGTTGTTCATGAGCGCTTTTTCAATCCCGTTGAGTTTCATGAGATCTCCTTGTCGTGCATGCCATGGTCCGACAGGGCGGGAGCGTGCGGGGAGGAAGGCGTGCGGGGTGCTTCCGCAGCCGACGATCTGGTGCGCTGATCCTCCTGCCACAGCACGACGAAGAGGCCAATGGCCCCTAAAGACACCGCCACATCAGCACTATTAAAGACCTGGAAGATCGGGAGGATTGGCAGGTGGAGAAAATCGACAACATAGCCATGCTGGATGCGATCAAGCACATTGCCAACACCACCGGCTGCTAGCGTGGCGGTGCTGATCTGGGCCAGCCGGCTCGTGGTGCGGAACCAGTGGCGGGTCCACCAGAGCATGCCTCCAATGATGAGGCCGGCGAGGACCCCGATCAGGGCGGAATAGCCATGGAAGAGGCCAAAGGCCATGCCGCTATTACGCACAAACACCAGGCGCAGCATACCAGGAATGGGGTTCAGAGGTGGTCCATCGACCAGTGTGTGCAGCACCCAGCGTTTCAATCCTTGATCAACCAGAACGATGCTGAGGCCGATCAGGAGCGGCAGCGCCGCCGTCGAGCGAGCGGAACGGACCATGGTGTGTCTCTCCCCGTGCGTCACAATGGGCGACGGAGCCGGGGAAGAATCCGCCCGGTCCGCTGCATATAGGTGCGATAGGCCACGCCAAACGTCTCCATCATGAGTGCTTCCTCGGAGGGTACGCGGACGCGGTAGAGGACGAGCATGCCCGCAAGATGGGACCAGCCGGCAATCCAATTCTGGAGCAGGAGCGGCTGGGCCATCCCCCAAAGCAGGAAGGCAGCATACATCGGGTGCCGAATATGGGTATAGACCCCGTGTGTCACGAGGTCATGCCCCTGACGAACGTGCAGGGTCTGCGACCAGTTTCGACCCAGATCCGCATGCGACCGCCACAACACGCCCAGTGCGATGCCAAACAGCCCGGTGCCAAGCCAGCCCGCCCACGCCGGCAGGTGATACGTCGCACGGTCAAAGATCGGGGTGGTGACGTGCACCAGGGGAATGACCAGGATTCCCACGAATCCAAGGCCCAGGACCACGTATTCCCGCCAGGTGACGGCGCTGCGCGTGACCACACGCTGCCGCGTCATCCAGCGATACCACAGGCGCATCCCAAAGGCCAGCGCCACGCCCCCGCTATAGATGGTCTCGAACATGGCATCCTCCGAGAACGCAGTGCACTGCCGCCGCCAGAGCGGTCATGGCTGCCGTGACAAGCGGACAATGCGCCACGCACCCCGCGCGACAACCACAAAGATGATGGCGCCAACGACCAAATCGGGCAGCGACGAATCGGTCAGCCAGACCAACAGCCCCGCCGTGATGACGCCAAGATTGACCACCACATCATTGGCAGTAAAGATGCGGCTGGCTTGCATATGCGCTTCCTGGTCCTGATTGCGCTGGATGATGATGAGCGAGATCACGTTGCCAATCAAGGCCACCACCGAGATGCCGATCATCAGGCCAAAGGCGGGTTCTTCCGTCGGCATCAGCACCCGCCGGAGTACTTCCGCGATCCCGAAAAAGGCCAGGCCAAACTGGACGTACCCGCTCATGCGGGCGATCTGGCGCTTGGTCGTGACGGCGCGGCCGACGGCATACAGGCTCAACCCATAGACCAGGGCATCCGCGAGCATGTCCAGCGAGTCCGCAATAAGGCCCAGCGAGTGGGCGATCACGCCCATCACCACTTCAAGCCCGAACAAGGCGGCATTAATCACGAGCACAATCGTCAGCAGCCGGCGCTGCCCTGTGGTGTCTTCGGCCACCGGAACCGTGGTCGCAGCCTCGTGATCAACCAGCTGTGCGCCCAACTGGAGTGCTTCAAGGCTCTGGGTGATCGCGGTTGGTGCGCCGGTATGCGTCACAACCAGCGTACGTTCACCAAGATTAAAGGCGAGGTGCTGGATTTCCGCATGGGGTTCCAGCTGCATCCGAACCATCTGTTCTTCGGCGGCACAATCCATGTGCGCAACCCGAAAGGTCGTAGTAAACATGGGAATCTCCCTCTAGGCGTCAGCAGGAGCAGCGTCATCCGGTGTCGCATAGGTGGTACAGGCATACACGCCCCGCGCCACGTCGGTGAGGATCTGTTCTGTGACCTGAAGCAGCGTGACAATCCGATCATCGCTCAGGCGATAGTGGACAAACCGCCCATCCTGGTCTTTGGCGACGAGGCCACAGTCCCACAAACAGGCAAGATGATTTGAGGCATTGGACTGGCGCAGGCCCGTCGCCGCACAGAGGTCCGTGACGGTCTGGGGACCAGCACACAGGGCTTCCAGCAGGGCAAGGCGCGACGGATCAGCCAAACCGCGAAAGAGCTTGGCTTTGAGCGTGGTCAGGGTTGGGGCGGCGGTTAACATCCAAACCTCCTGCATGGTTAGGGGCGTACATCAATGCGGAAGGGCACGGCATGATCAACCCGATCAATCTCAACATGCACGATCACCTGCCACGGTCCGTCCATCGTATACGCGCCTTCAGCGGTATAGAGACCCTTGCCCTGGGGCGTTGCCCAGGGCTTCTGCTGGCCCATTGCCATGCCTGGCATCACCAGATCAAGGTACACCTCGGCCATGTCAACCGGCTGGCCGACGGCATCGGTAACCATGATCTGCCATGATTGCGGCATCGCGACGATGGGTTGGGTCGTGGCCGTCAATGTTACGGTGAGACCATCAACCGTTTGGGTCAGCCCTGATGCAGGATGAGTCGCTGCGGAACACCCAGCAAGGAGGCCGAGCAGCATCCACAGCACGAGCATGCCGCGCCAGACATGAGCATAATACATCATCATATTAACACATGGTGATGTATTAATGCTCGTTTGTCAAATCATCATGGGAGTGTGCGGAGGAGATGCATGACTGAGACCACTACGGAGATGGATCAATCCTGTGATAAGAGCGATTATCGCAGGATTTATGCTATACTCTGCATTAATTTGAGCGTCGCACCGATCGTATCGTCGCATGTAAAATCTATCGTTATCACAGGAATAGATGGAGCTGCTGATGCCACCCACGCGAATCCCGGAATCCCATCCGCTGACCGATCTGATCGCGGCCTTTCTGACCGACCTGGCCAACGCCGATCGCTCGATCCATACCCAGCGGGCCTACGCCACCGAACTCCGCCGGCTGGCGGCATTCCACGTCGGTCCGATCACCACGATCACGCCGGCCATCCTCCGCACGTTCCTGGCGCAGCACAGCCAGCTCAAACCTGCCAGCCGCGCCCGGATGCAGGCCGCCCTCACCCGCTTCTTCTCCTGGGCGGAGCACCATGACCTGATTACAGGCAACCCGATGACGCGGATTGAGGCAGTGCGGGTGGAGACTCCCCTGCCCCGACCGCGACCACGCGCGGATGTCGAGGCGGTCCTCGCTGGTATTCCGGCGACGAACTGGCGCGATCAGCTGCTCTTCCGGCTGCTGCTGGAGCTGGGTCTGCGCGTCAGTGAGGTCTTGACTCTGGCGGTCGAGGACGTCAGCCTGGAGCGGGACAACGAGCGCATCACCGTGCTGGGCAAGGGGGGGAAACGGCGCACACTCCTGCTCGATGATCCAAAACTGGTGAAACGCCTGACCACCTACCTCCAGCAGACCGGCTATCGGCATGGACTGCTCTTTCGCGCGGCCAAGAACGGCGATGGCGGGCCGCTGCGCTACCAGTCGATCCAGGAACGCTGGGCGCGGTATTGCGCTGCGGCCGGGGTGGTCTGCACGCTCCATCAGCTCCGCCACACCCATGCCAGCGAACTGGTCACCGATGGGGTGAGTTTGGCCACCGTGCGCAAACGCTTAGGCCACGCGAACATCCAGACCACCCTGCGGTATGCGGAGCAAGCCGATGCCACCAGTGATGCCGAGATTCGGCAGTGGCGACGCACGAAGCAGACCAAGGGGTAAGGAACGGGTCCAACTAGGGTAGAATACGGTGTACCGCTCGTGATTCAACGACGATGGACGGGCCTGGATGCTGAATTACGGACGGAGGCAGCATGGCATGGGCGATTGGGCTGGCTTTAGCCAGCATTGCCTTTCTCTACGCGACCACGGGCCAGGCCGGTGGCTCGGGCTATATTGCGGTCTTGAGTTGGTTTGGCCTCGCGGCCGTGGTCATCCGCCCCACTGCCCTGATCTTGAACTGCGTCGTTGCCGTCATGACGACCGCCACCTACGCCCGCGCCGGCTGGTTTCGCTGGCAGCGCTTTTGGCCAGTGACCATTCTTGCCGTCCCAGCGGCGCTGCTCGGCGGCCGCCTGGTGCTGACGGGATACACCTATCATGTCCTCGTCGCCTTGTGCTTGCTCTGGGCGACGGCCCGCCTGCTTGGCCAGTCCGCCGTCGCTGATCCGGGTCCATCCACACCGCCACCCGCGCTGGCGGCAATGGCAACCGGCGGGATCATTGGGTTCATCTCCGGGCTGACCGGGATTGGCGGCGGGATTTTCCTGACGCCGGTCCTGGTGATGCGCGGGTGGGCCACGGCCCAGGAAGCCGCCGGCCTGGCCGCGCCCTTCATTTTGGTTAACTCACTGGCTGCCTTGCTGGCCCGGCCCGTGGCACTCATGCAGATGCCGCTGGCGCTGCCACTCTGGGGCGTGGGCGTGGTGCTAAGCGGCTGGCTTGGTGCCCGCGTTGGCAGTCAGTACCTCTCTGCCAGGCGGGTCCAGCAGCTGCTTGCCAGCATTTTGCTGTTCACCAGCCTCTATTTATTGATTCCGTAGGTCCAGCGCGATCACCCGCTCGACCTGTTCACGAGGACTCCTCATGCTGCTTCGCCCAATGATCCAGTCCGATGCGGTGACCGTCGCTGCGCTCAGTGCTGATCTGGGCTATCCTACGACACCGGCTGATGTGGTGCGTCGCCTGGAGCGGCTGCGGGACTGGCCGGATACCGGGCTGTTTGTGGCCGAGGATGCGCAGGTGATCGTGGGCTGGGTCCATGTCTATGGCGTGCGCCTGCTGGAGACGGAGGGGTATGCCGAGATTGGCGGCATTGTCGTCACGCCGACGCGGCGGCAGCAGGGGATTGGCACGCAGCTGATTCAGGCATGTGAACACTGGGCTGCACAGGTGGGGTATCCCGAGGTACGGCTCCGCTCGGGAGTACACCGCACCTGGGCCCATGCCTTCTATGTGCGTCTGGGCTATGAACAATCGCGAGCAAGCTATGGTTTTCGTCGCGTGATCGCAGCGAGCCAGCGGATCGATGCTGCCGATCATCCGTCCGGGGCGATGGTGCGCGAACCAGCGGCATGATCATCCTACCCTGGCGTAGAGAACAAATGTTCACAGGCCTTAACCGGGGCGCGCTGTGATCAACCCCATCTTCGAGCCATGCAGCAACGGGCAGTGGCTGCCATGCGCCATGGATGCGTTGCTCAATCAGGCTAATACTGCCAATCACATGCGCCTCGAGCGTCAAGGTGGGCAATGGCAGGCCAGTCACGACGCGCATCGTGGCGACCGGATTCGGGACAAACTCAAAGGATGGATCACGCAGCATGGCGCGTAATGCCGAGCGCACAATATCCGAGGCCCGCACCACATAGGGTTCGATAAGGTCGGGATCGGCGGGTGCATCATCTAATTGGGCTTGAACGTCAGCAACGCTCACATACAGCATGGCAGCCTATCCTTATTTTGTGGAAGCTTTCTTGGTCTGCTTCCCTTCGTCCGCAGCGGCCTCATCGATCGGCGCATCGACGACGCGATAGACCGGATCGGCGGCGAGCCGCTCGGCCAGTTCACCTTCGACTTCCCATGTCACACCAGTTTCGGTATTTAAGACCCACATCTAAACCTCCTTGGGCTGCGCACGTGCGCGTAGCTAGCTGCGATTTGCGGTCATGACGGCGAAGGCGGTGGGCCGCACGACCTTTGCGCCATAGACATGCAAGCCCTTCACGGCATCGGCAAAGCGCTTTTCTGGGCGATAGCCTTCGACCTTGACGATTTGTTCGGCAAAGGAAATAGCCATGGGGTGACCCGCCATAATCTTGTATTTGGCTCCGGCCACGTTGGGCACACTATTCGACTTCAACACGCGAAAGCCCGCTGCGGTGCCAATTTCGCCATTGCGCAACACCTGATCGCTGCTCGCCGAGCCAACGCCGACGAAGCGATCATCTTTGAGCAATAAGCCGTGAAACCATGGTGGGACAATCGACCAGCGGCCTTCGGTTGGGACATTGGCCTCATCGAGCAGCGTGCCCAAATCGACGAGGTAGTCGTAGGCATTGGCACTGGTGGGAGTCACTGGCGTGGTGTCATTGCCAATCACGTTGCCAGCGGCAACGCCGGTATAGAGCGAGGCAATGAAGGTATCGCTGACATCGCGCAAGCCATAGCTCGCTTCCTTCATGGCTTCATCCATCACACTCGGCTTTTGCTGCGCGCGATCAATATCGTCGACTTGGAAGTTGAAGTATTTGGCTTGGTTGATCAGCAAGGTCATTTGGGCATCGGTCAAGGTTTCGGGATCACCAATGTTGGTATTCTTGGTGTAATTCCCGATCGTGACGGGGCCAATGCTATTGATCTTGACGGTATCGCCAACATCGCGAATCTCGCCTTCATAATCGCGATTGACTACGCCTGCTTGCCCGTAGACATGGGCGCGATGCAGATTCGAGAGAATCCGCGCACTCCAGACTACCGGAATGAAATTACTCAGGGCCATGGTGGGTCCTTTCTCGCACGGAATACGTGCAGCTCGTGCCTAGCTTTGGCGGGCTAAGAAGGCTTGAATCGCCTCCCAGTTGGTATTGATTTGCTCAGGAGTCATGCGTTCAATCGCGGCCTTGGTCAACGCTGGTGGCCGCGCCGGATTGGCGGGACTGGTTCCTGCCGATGCCGGTGTCGTCGCACCACCAGGGCCTGATTGCTTGGCCAAGTAGGGATAGGTCGTGAGCAGGCTGGCAATGGCCGTATCGAGCGGTTTTGGTTGCCCATGCTCATCAAATTCGGGGGTAACGAGGCGGCCCAGCAAGCCGGCATCGAGGCCATGGGCCGCAGCCGTTTGCTCAATCAGGCGTGCGCCGCGCTCGGTGCGTAACGCCGCGCGGTCGGCTTCGAGTTGTGTTTCCAGCGTGGCCAAGCGTGCTTGCAGAGTTGCCACCCCGGTATCCGCAGCAGGTGGTGCAGCTGGTGACGCGGTAGGGTGCAGCGCTGGAGCAGGCACAGGCACTGGTGCTGGCGCGGGACTTGGCGGTGCAGCGGGTGGCGTGGGATCACCACCACCGCCGCCACCATCATCAGCGTTCAGCAGGCGATTCGGAATCAGGATTCGTCGCATCATCATCTCCTTTGGGTGGTGTTGGGTCGTTGTCCGCTGGCGTTTCGGCCTGGCGTTGTTCTCGTTCATGGGCGGGGTCATAGCCCAGTTGGGTCAAGATTGTGGCTTCACTTACGCCGAGCGCACGATCGGCCTGCGCAACGGCGCGTTCGGCTTGTGGGTCGGTCGGCAGCATGGAATCCCAGACCACGGTGGTGGTAGTCTCAGGAAACCCACCAATGATCAGCAGGCGGCGATTGAGTTCGCTCAGGAAATCGCCATACAGCATGCGCTTTTGCACGGTCTTTTGGAGCAAGGGGCCATAGAGGATGTTCAAAGCTAAACCGCTCAGATTGCCCAAGTCATCGACCTTGCCCGTGGCAATCTCGGGGGTTTGGGCCACCTCGTGAATACTGCTTTTGATCCGGCTATGATGCTCAAGGCTGCCCGCTAACTCGCTTTGCATCTCGACAATGCCTAAATCGGCATTCGCTGGAATGAAGACCGTGCGGTCACGCCCATGCTTGAGTTGGGCGGGGTCCATACCCTTGGCCACCGTGAGCGGCTGGGCATAGAAGCGCACAATCCGTTGTTGGTTGGATAAGGTGAAATCACCGGCGTTGACCAGGGCAATCAGGTCAGGCGTGATATCCGCTTCACCCCAGTATTCATTCGGGGCGGCGAGGTTCTGGCTATCGACGATTGGCGGGAAGGGATAGGGCCATGGCGCTTCATGCAAAGTATCAAAGGCGTGTTTGTCAGGCTGGCTCCGTTGGTCAAGAATGCGCCAGCCGGTATCAGTACGCTCGATGCGTTGGCGAATGCTGACGAGCACTTCGCGATTGCCCTGCCATTCGTAGGCGGTGTAGTCAATGAGGTAGCATTCCACGCGATCTAGATCGTCCGCCGCCCAGCGTACAGTCACGGTCGCCGGATCGAGAATCACGATGCGCGGGATGGGCTGATCGGGGTAGATGCGGGCGAAGATATGGCCACACAAGCCGCCATTGATGCCTTGCTTGTAGAGCCATGTCATCTTTTTGGCGGCGGTCCAGACACGCTCAAGATACTGGATACGGGCATCATCGGGCGGTGCATCAGGCACGGTAAAGGCAACCTGATCGCCAAACAAGAATGAGACCGAGGTTTGGACAATCAGCTTAATCAGATTGACCCGCACGTTGTCGTTGGGCCGCCCCGCTTCGATCGGCAGCGGCGGGGTATCCTGCTTGCGATAGGCTTCCCACGCCGCGCGAAACTGCTGCAGGCGTTGAAAATCATCCGCCAAACGCTGCCCATGCAGATGCTGGCTAATGATGCTACTAGTCGCGGTTGGTGGAAACATACCTATTCCTGCTGCTTTCTTACCATAACGTTGGGCCAAAACTGACAATCAGTGCTGGTGCGTAGGCCAGATTGACGGCATCCATACCATCGGGACTGCGCTTAATGCGTTTCTTGGTGTCGGCTTTTGGCTCGACGACCCGCCGTCCTTGACTATCCTGCTTCCACGTGGGAGCCATCGCCTGGCGACGTAACTCGCGGCGCGTTTCCGCATCGAGCGCGACGAAACTGAGGCGCTGCTCCATGGCCCGATCGGCCACGCTGAACCACAACTCGCTCCGACGATTGGGATACTTCTCGGGGTCGTAGGCCGTGCGTGCCCCACTGACACCGAGGAAGGTGTAGCCGTCGGCGAGATCGATCACGCCGCCGCCGATGCCGTCATCGTCGATTTTGACCGCGATGGCCCGTCCATCGACCCCACAGATCCGTCCATATTCGTTGGCCAACTGTTTCAAGCGGCCAGCGGTTTCGACCGTACTCCAGCCATTGGCCGCTTCGTGATAGAGACTATGGCCACCCCGCCGCACATGAATCTCGGTAAAGTCATCGCCATAGCGGGCCACATCACAGCCCAGTTCGCACGGTTCATCACTCGCGGGCAGGATCAGGCTTTCCGCCACCTGAAACGCGCCATCACTCCAGACATTGTTGGTCGCCTGCGATGGCCAGCGCCCCAAGAGCCGCGCTTCCGCGATCGGTCCAGGGCGATACCATGCATCCCGCCACAGAATATCCGTGGCCCGTTTTGGCTCTTCGGGACTGAGTGCCCGACACCATTTCTTGAGTAAGGTATCGACGCGGCTCAGGCGAATCGCCGAGGGAAACGGCGGCGGAAAGCCCTGCAATTCGGCTAGAATGTTGGGATGCTCCAGCACACTCATCGAAATGACATGCCAGCCGCCACTCAATTCCTCGGCATACGCTTGCGAGCTGGTATCAGTCGGATTGAAAATCGCTAGCCATGCGCCGCCTTCGTTGAACATCGACTCGGCAGTTTCCCAAAACACACTCGCTACGCCAACGGCTTCGTCAAAGATGAACAAGGTATGCGGCGAGTGATGGCCTTGAAACGAGTCACCATCTTTGGCGGTGAAGCCATGAGCGAAATGGTCGGGCGTACTCTCCAAGCGCGGGGACTTAGGGCCGGTAAAGCCTGATCGTCCGCGCCGCTGCATCCGCACTTCTTTCCAGAGTAGGTCACGCACTTGGCGATCGGTGGGGGCGGTTGTCAGCACCAGTCCCGGATCAAAACTGTCGTACCACCAGTTGACTAAGCCACCGCCAAGGTGGGTTTTGCCAACCTTATGGCAGGCTTTGACCAGCGTGCGATACGGCGGCGTGAGCAACGACCGCGCGATCAGCTCCTGCTTTGTCCACCAGACTTCCCCTAACACCTCGCGGGCATAGGCCACGGGATCATGGGCATAGGGCAAGACCGTGCGTTTGCCGCCAAAGGCGAGACTAAGATCGGAAAAGAGTGAATTCCAGAGCGTGTCGCGCCTGGAGGATGGCAAGGATGCGTTGTTTGGTCGATTCATCCGCCTCTCCAATGGCATCGATCACTGCTTGCTGAAACCGCCGCACTTCGTCGACATCGATCAATAACTTGAGAATGGCTAGGCTGGTTTTGATGTGCTCGCGCACTTCCCGCAGCGCCGCAACATGCACGGCAATGGGTGTGCGACTGGTGTACTCGCCATCGACTTCGACAATGCCCATTTCGAGCTTGTTCACCAGATCAAGCACCCGTTGGTAGTTCTCACTTAATGCCGAGCGACTATCCCAGAGGGATGAGCCAGCCCGCTCGACGACCGCCGCATGCTGCACGAGCGTCGGCGCGGTCGCCGTCGGCAGTGATTCGAAAAAGCGCTGCACGGTACTGACCGATAACCCGAAGTCCCGCGCGATTTGGCGTTGGCTCGATCCCGCTTTGGCAGCGGCGAGCAGCTGGTTGGCAAGGTCATCGGTAATCGTGCTTTTGCGTCCCATGGCAGCCTCAGGGTGATCCGAAATTGATTCGAAATGATGCGTTAGTGATGCGAAATAGGGCGGTCGTGACCCGAAATGGGTGCGGCGGGCACGAGGGCCACTAACCGCAGCAGCCGTTGGCGGATAGTCTGTACATCGGTCGCCAGCGTGTCGACCTGCTGGAGCACCGCTTCGAGCTGGGCACGGGTCACGGTGGCCACGGGCCGCTCACCCCGTTTCTTGAGCAGGCGATGGGCTTGATCTTTACTCAGGCCCGCAATGCGACCCGCTGCACTTGCATTGCCACTGGCATCATAGGCCTGCCAAAACAGCGTGATTTGGTCAGCTGGAAGGCGACGTGGCATGAATACTCCTTGAAAAAATGATGCGGTGGGGCGGGGGAACACAGCCAAGTTGCTGCTCTAGCCCCGCCCACGGCGCAGCCGCACCGCCGCTGATCGTCGCCAAGGCGACATTATGGGTGGGTTCGCCACCACTGTTTGAAACGTTCGACTTCCTCGGTAAACAACCATTCGATGCTGCCGTGCGGCGTAAAGCGTGCGCCACTGCGCTCGAAGAGTTGATACTGATGGCCATCGGGATGGCGGAAGAAGGGAGTGAGGGCATAGCCCGGGGCAAACTGGGACGGATGCCACAGACCACCGCTACTTTGCCATGCCACCTTGAGTTCTAGGGCTACCGGATAGGTTCCGGCTGGTTGCACCGGATCGATCAAGCCATCACGCCAGGCATAGAAGCTGCGATCGGTCCAGTCGGACGGATCGGGCTTGCGTCCAGCAGGGAGCGCGACAAAGCGATGGGTTTCAATCGCGCCAAGCACCATCGACCAGTCGGCCATTAGGCGTTGGCAGAGCCATGCGAGCGCCGCGCGTTGTTCGGGAGTCCATGCTTCGCCGACGGCGTGATGACATTCGATCCCAATCGAGCGACTGTTGATCCAGTCATCCTTCGCCGCACCCGCATGCCAGGCGCGATAGATCGGCGGCAGAATCTCGGCAATCTGGCCACGTTGGCCAACCAAATAATGCGCACCCACGCCGCTACTGGCTTCTAAGTAGTCGGCTTCTCCGTCAAAGCTGCTGCCGCGATTGCCATTGGTCGTGTGAATCACGACGGAGCTGGGCTTGATACCTTTGGGGCGATAGTCCCAGCCCGTACCCACCGGACGATAATGCTTCCGCCAGCGCAGATCGATCACGAAGGTCATGACGTGGGTGCTCCAAATTGCTTCTGATACTCGGCATGCAGCAAGTCAACGAGAAATTTCGGATCAAAGCGTAGGCCCAGCTCACCCAAGTAGCGGCGTGCCGCATCCACACCCTTTTCTTCGATCTGGTGGCGCACACCCTCGGGCGTAATGCCATAGCTTTGGGCTACTCGCAGGCCAACCTTGATCGCCCCATAGAGCGTGTCACGCTCTTCACGACTAAGCAGGGCCGTCGCTTTATCTTCGAGCGCGCGGGCGATGCGGCGACCGATCCGCGCGGCGACGGCGAGCGCCAGTGGGACAAGCACGGCGAGGAGCAGCTGCACGAGAGTGGTCACGAGCGATGGTGAAACAGCAGTGGTCATACGGACTCTCCTTTTTTGCTAGGTTGGCGTTGGGTACTGGGTTTCGGACTTGGGCGTGGATGGCGTAAAAAGCCAAACAGCTCGGCCAGTAACTGGGTATGGACTTCTTGGCCTTCGCGCAGGCGACTCATTTCATCCGACACGACTTCTAAGGTGTGCTTCAGCCCGGTCATGGCAACGGTGTTGTCGATAAAGGCGGTCAAAACCTTGGCTTCGGCTTGGGCTTCTGCCTTGCGACGTTGGGCCACCAGGTCGGGCCGTAGCCGTTCTTTGAGTAATGGCCAGACTTCGCGGTAGAGGAACCACCCCACCAAAAAGAGGCTGGGGCCATACACTTTGAGCAAGTCTCCTTCGGTCATGGGTGATTCCTCCAACGGACATAAAAAAAGCGGCCACCAACCCTCAGGTGAGGGTTGATAGCCGCGTCTCGTAACTACTGACTATCCAGATGATTCGATTGTTCCGGCTGTGACGCTTTAGGCCGCAGCGGATGGACGACGGAGCATTTTTGGCACCTCGATCGGCGCAACAATGGGCGGATGATACAGAATCAGGGCTGCTTCGGTATAGCGATGGCGACTAAAGGTCATCTCGCCTTCGATATACAGCGTGCCGCTGCCGCTCAGGAATTTCAACGCTACTGTATGAATTCGGGCTTCGAACTCATGATTGCTTTCGCCTGGGCGAATCCGATAGGTAAAGCGTGCGCCACAGAGCCGCCGCTGCGTGGGTGTGCTGGGTGTCGCTGGATTGGTGTCGAGCGGTGTTCCCCAGACAAAGTACTTGGTGCCAAATTCTGTTGCATCCGCATCCGGATCGCCATAGATGGTGCGTAGCGTCTCTGGAAGCATATCCCCTCCTCAGTGGGGAAATAAAAAACGCCCCGATGTGTTGCACACATCGTAGGCGGTCATCCGTCCTTACGGTACGAATACTATACCAGTAGTCATGAAGAGTTGTCAAGCAGCCTTCTAAAGCTATATGCTATACTGACTTATAGTTTAAATAAACTATTTGCATAAGGATTGTTATGAGTGAAACTGCATTAATTGCCATAGCAACAATTTCAGCAACTATAATAGTTGCACTTCTGAATTTTCTTCAAGCAAAGAACTCAATGAATCAATTAAAAAGACAAGAGTCTCTAAAATATCATGATAATATATATAAAGTTTTATTCTTACCAATGATTTCAGATATTTTTTTAACGATAGATATCTTGTTTTATCCAGATTCTTACCATAATAATGATTTATTGATAAGTAAGAAAGATAAAATTCTATATCACATAAAAGAAAATATTGATATAGCTAATCCTAGTTTGGTAATTGCATATCATAATTTAATTAGAAGTAAACTTACAGAACAGAATGCTATGAATCCTTCTCATTCTGAAATGGAAATTATACATGACTTTTTAGAGGAATTTATTAATATTATCGAAAAGATATCATTTTATAGTGATTATGATATAAATAATAAAAAGATTATGAAATATATAGTACTGAGTGCTGTAAATAAGGTTATATATAATAATCAGGAATATAAATGTGATAGATTATTAATTAATATTTATGCGAATGAAGATAACTATAACTTATCTGTTTATAAAAAAATTATAAAAGCTATTGAGAAAAAGGAAATTAATACAATAAAGAATCATGATATTTTGCATAACAATAATAGTTATGAAACAAGTAATGAGAAAATTATGAAAATAAAGAAATTTATAAGAAAAGCTACAAGGAGAAGCAATTATCATTTAACTATTAATGGATACAAAGAATCATATAATTTATATAAATATATATATAAATTATTGATAAATAATAAATTACAAAGGAGAAATATGATTCAAGATATCAAGAGACAATATATTGAATTGGTAGAGTACCAAAAAACAATACCGACTGATTAAACCAAAATTATATGTTATTGAGTATTCGAAATAAACGGCACGTGCAATGCATCAGCCGCAACTTGTTTCGCTCGCTCACCCCGCCGATCATAGCGGCTGGTGGTGTTGGCATTACTGTGGCCAGCCAACCGAGCAACCGTCAACACATCGGTTCCTGCATCGAGTTGATCACTAATAAAGGTTCGGCGAATATCATGTGGGCTGAAGTGCCTAACATTGGCCTCCTTCCCCCGCCGCTGGCACAACATATAAATCGACTGATCACTGAGTCGTTCATACATCTGGCCTGCCACACCACCAGCTTGTAAGCGCCAAAACAGTGGTCCTGTTTCATCGCCACGTACTGCCAGCCACTCGTCGAGGGCATCACGTGCACCACCCCGCACATAGGCGGTTCGTACTTTATTGCCCTTGCCACGAATGGTCAGCATCGCCGTTTCAGAATTAAAGTCTGCCAGATCGAGATTGACGATCTCAGCGCGCCGCAAGCCACCAGCTGCATAGGCCAATGCTAGAATCGCTGCATCGCGTCGCCCAACGGGTGATAGATCAGCAGCACACGCGGCGAACAAGGCACGGAGTTCGGCAGCGGTAAGCGATCGGCCCGCAGCGGCATCAGGGGTATTCCCTTTGACCGTTTTGAGATCAACCGCTCGCGTGTAGTCCTCGCCACTCATTAAGCCCATGCGCCAGGCCATTTTCAGCACCCCGCGTAACGCCGAGAGCATGAGGTTGGCGGTTGCTGCTGATTTGCTGCTGGCAAGCTTGGCCCATAGGGCTTGGGTGTGTTCAACCCGCAACTGTGACCACGGAACCACATGGGCATCGGCAAAGCCCATCATTGTTGCCAACCTATGCAGCTGCTTCTCCATCGTGCGTTGGCTATTGGCACTTTGCAGACTAGCGATATAGGTAATGAAGGGATTGGTGGTTGATTGGATTGACGTTGGTGTAGTTGCGGCAAGGGTAGTTAATGTGATTGATAAATCATCGTGCATGCTCGACTCTCCAGCGGTTTGTATAATGTGCATTATCATAACCGTTTCGCGCTAAAAAAACATCCGCCAACAGCCTGATTTGGACTGCTGGCGGTTCATCTATCATCGGTCAGTCAATCGCGATACCCATGATATCAGTTTCGCGATCAGCTTATGGTTTCTCGGTATGATCGCACCAGTTACCATCCGCATCGGTATGGTTGCAGCTCCAAAATTTGTAGGGCTTTCCACCGCGTCGTGTACCTTGGCGCAGCTGCAAGGCTGTCCCGTGAATAGGGCACGTTCGTTGAGCGGGAGCGCTCGTCGATGCAACCGTTGCCGTTGGTTGGGATGGATGTGCGGTTGGTGGTTGTGCACCGATCGCTTTCAACCGATCAATAACTACCTTCAGTTGATCGGCGGTTGCTCCGGCGACCGAGGTCGTGCAGGGAAAGCCATCAAGTGTGAAGTGAATCTGGTGTTCAACTTTAATGGTTGCTTGGGTTGGTGCCGTATCAGCCATAACGATAATCCTCTCTATTAATTAGGATGCAACCCAACGGGTCAAGATTTCCAGAATAGCCGGAACATCGGCACGATGCACCACCAAGCGCGAGCCGTTGCGCACGAGCACGACACCCCAAGCCGTTGGCAGAATGCGGAGCGTTGCAACGGCTTGCGGTTCACGCCAAGCTGCTTCGATGGCGGCGATAGCATCCAGTTCGTGTTCGGCCAAGGTGTAGGCAGTGTTATCGTCGATGCCTTCTTCTTCCTGAATAATCGTCGCGAGTTGCACGATGGCGCTGGCACGCGCCAAGCGGTGGCAGCGATCGGAATTGACATAGTTCTGTGCCATCAGGTATCATCCTTTTCGTGACCGAGGCATAGGGGTCGAATCTGTACCTCGGTCATGCTTTTGCCCTTTGCTGCTCTTCAAAGCAGTAAAGGGTTTAATAGTTAATCCGGCGGGTGGTCGTTGGCCGCTGCTGAGCAGTAGGTGTTATTGGGAGTGGGGGACAGGAGAGGGAACGAAATTGACTGCGGACGGCCTGTTCATGGGCCTCGATTCGTTCGGCATCAGCATAGCGGCCTGTGAGAATGGCGCGTTGCCAGTTGCGGCTCAAAATCACCATGGTGCGAGCAAGCGCATCAATTGGCGTATTGACATAGGTGGCAGCCGTGACCACAGGCATGGGAATGAAATCAACAACTTCAAAAAGAGTTGTAGGAGTGTGAGCGCCATCCTTATTTAATAAGGTAGGAGATTCATTATTCGGAGGAGTGATTGCTTCGATAACTGGTGCAGTTGCTACAACCATTGTTTCTTCGGCTTCCTCAACTACCCGATTATCCAGTTCAATCAATTCCAATACCAAGCGATTGCAGACCATCCGTGCATCCAGATCAGTAGGAAATGATCCAACATATTCGCCGTTCACATAAGCGTCGAAATCCCGATTCTTGAAGTTATAGGTAACTTCTTTCGTGTGTGCCATTGTTGTGACTCCTATTTGGATACTACTCTTTGTGTATATACAATAATATATAAAACTCTATATGTCAATGAGCAATATATTGACTTCTATATAATGATGAATATAATAAACGGAATTAATCATCGAAGGAGTTGAAATGACAAGACTAAGGGTTCGCGATTATGCTATTGAGAAAGGGTTCAATATGTCCCAACTCTTAGCAGCTGTAAATCAACGCTTAAACAGGGATAGTCCCATTGCAATGGGAACAATTCGGCGTTATTGGTATAGCACCAAAGATGGAAAAGAGTCGGGTTCACCCATAGAATTAGTAGATATTCTACTTTTAAATGCCATCGCAAAAGTCCTTGATGTTGAACTAATGGATCTTATAAATACTGGTGAGCTGGAGCAGGATGCGTAGAGTCTAATAAATTTTTTTTGTATGAATATAAAGTTATGAGTCACAGAGATTTCATAATGCAACGGGGAGATAAGAATGATATATCTACGCATCGGAGAAATTGTGGACGAGCGAGGATGGAATATACAACGATTTGCTGATGAAACTCATTTATCCTATCCAACAGCATACGGCTTGTATAAAGGTAGAATAAACAGAATAGACTTAAAAACTCTTGATAGTATTTGCGAAGCATTGGGTATCGAGCCTGGTGAAGTTTTTGTACGCTAGCCAAGCACAAAGGAGCCTGTGGAGTAGCGGAGGATGAATGATTATATTGAATATAGGGGTACTGGCTAAAGCTAAGGGATTATCAATCCAAGATCTCGCAGATAAAGCTGAGATTTCCTATAATACTGCCAAAGGTCTCTATCGCGGCTATACAACACGCATAGATCTTCCTATTTTGGATAAGGTTTGCACAATCCTCGGGGTTTCTCCAGGAGATCTATTAACTCAGATAGCCGATGATGACATACATGCAGGGTATCAAACTATGGCCAAGTTAAGAATCAAAGAACTTGCGCAGCAACATGGCATAACAACTGCCGCAGAATTAGCCCGTGAGGCTAAAATAGGCCAAACAACTGCCTATAAGTTATGGGACGGATCAACATATCAACCAAATATCGATACCTTAATAGCAATAGCTGATGCATTAGGTGTTAAGATTGATGATTTAATCATCCATGAATAAGAGATTGTTTACATCATTATTTATATGAGGAGAATGCTAATGCTATTACGATTTAGAATTAATGAATTAGCCCCGCAACAAGGTATCAAAACGGCTGCCGAGCTGGCTCGCGAGGCAAAGATTGGCCAAGCAACTGCGTACTCTCTCTGGAATAATGATCGCCATGATGCAAACTACTCGACACTGCTTGCTATTGGCAAAGTTTTAGGTGTGAAACCTGATGAACTTGTGGAAGTTATTGACGGCCTTTCATAGTAACTATTCATCCATTATATTGACAATATCTCAACTATAGTCTATCATCTCAGCTATTCCATTAGGGGGTAGCCATGAGCAAACGGATATTTCGCAACAACTTGGATGAAATTATGTGGCGGAGAAAAATCCAAGTCACAGATTTGTCCAAGCTTACAAATATCTCTCAATCTCGAATATCGGCTATCAAAAACAATCCCTATATCAATCTAACAAGCGATACAATTGCTCGTTTTTGTGAGGCGTTAGGGATCTCGCTGGCCGATTTTGGTGACTTGGTTGAAATTGAGGAAAATCCAGAATCTAAAATAGAACTAGCTCATCTTGCAGCCGCCTAAAAACCTGCTAGATGAGCTAGTTCTATTTGTGGTAAAAACTGTAGTTGTTTTGCCGACACTCACCAGTCTTACCACGATAAGCTAGTTACCCCTATAAGAGCAACGCACCTTACCAATTGAATAGATAAAGGGGACAAGATTCTTGGCAAGCTGAGACAGTTTTATGAATGGTAGCTATTCATGCTACCGCTGCCAGTTGACCGAATCAGGAATAAGGTGGTTATCCCTGATTATTTATTGATACCAAGCGACTGTGTTTCACGCAGTGCTTTATTTTTTGTGCTTAATTGACAAACGCCCAAATGATTGCTCAGATGGACGCTTGTCGATTGTGGCTCCCTGACTAGGACTCGAACCTAGGACATGCTGATTAACAGTCAACCGCTCTACCAACTGAGCTATCAGGGATTATGCATTTGTAAAAAGAAGTGGCTCCCTGACTAGGACTCGAACCTAGGACCCATTGATTAACAGTCAATTGCTCTACCAACTGAGCTATCAGGGATTATTCAGTTACGACGCAAACGCCGTTCAACAGTGCTGAAGTATAGCCTAATTCGCTGGTTTTGTCAAATGGTGCTTGACGAATTCAAAAATCGATTATAATGATACATGGTATCAATAATTACGTAAGGATTATATTCCATGTCGAAGTTGCCGCTTCCGGTTACTGTGCTTTCTGGGTTTCTCGGGGCTGGAAAAACCACGTTATTAAATCATATTTTGGCCAATCGCGAGGGGCTGCGGGTTGCAGTTATCGTGAATGATATGAGCGAAGTCAATATCGATGCTCGCTTGGTGGGCCAAGGCGATCTGGCGCTCAATCGGGTTGAAGAACAATTGGTCGAGCTCAGCAATGGCTGTATTTGCTGCACGCTGCGCGAAGATTTGTTGCTGGAAGTTGGCAAATTGGCTCGCGCTGGGCGTTTCGATTATCTGCTCATTGAATCAACAGGCATCTCCGAACCCTTGCCTGTGGCCGAAACCTTTACCTTCGAGGATGAATCTGGGGTAAGTTTGGGCGAAATTGCCAAGCTCGATACGTTAGTGACGGTGGTTGATGCACTTAATTTTTTGCACGATTTCAATGCTGCCCACGATTTGCGCGACCGCGATTTGGCAATTGATGAAGCTGACGAACGCACCTTGGTTGATTTATTGATCGATCAAGTTGAGTTTTGCAATGTGCTGGTAATTAACAAAACTGATTTGATTAGTGCCGCAGAGCTAACGCATTTGCACGAATTATTGACCACGCTTAATCCGCAGGCTAAAATTGTGCATGCAACCAATGGCAACGTGCCACTGCATGAAATTCTCAATACTGGCTTGTTTGATTTTGATCAAGCGAGCGCTGCGCCTGGCTGGCTAGCCGAATTGCGTGGTGAGCACACGCCCGAAACTGAGGAATATGGCATTCGCAGCTGGGTTTATCGGGCACGACGGCCATTTTCGGCCCAACGTTTTTGGGAATTTGTGAATAGCGATTGGCCTGGCGTGATTCGGGCCAAAGGCTTCTTTTGGGTTATTTCGCAGCCAACGACTGCTGGCTTGCTCTCGCAGGCGGGTCAAAATTGTCGCGTCGAGCCAGCTGGCGAATGGTGGGCCGATAGCGAGCAAAGCGAGTGGCCAGAAACCGCCGAGGAGCGCGCCGAAATCGAGGCCTTGTGGGATGCACAGGTTGGTGATCGTCGCCAAGAATTAGTCTTTATTGGCCAAGATTTTGATCAAAGCTGGTTGCAACCGCAATTAGATGCCTGTTTGGTCAGCGATCAAGAATGGCAGCAACCAGCCGAATGTTGGCACATCGATGATCCATTCGCTGGTTGGAATGAACTGTAGAGTAGAGAACATAGAACAGAGAGCATAGAGCATATTAATTTTGATCCACGAAGGACACGAAGTATGAGGCTATAGGCTATAGGCTGTAGGCTATTGCGAATGAATTTCATCCTAAAAAACATTCCGATAGCCCAGCTAATAGCTTTTTTTGCTCCCGCTTTTGATTTTTGAGTTTTGACCTTTGATTTGATATTTCATCCCTCATCCTTTTCTATGCTCTCTGTTCTGATTTCTGATTTCTGACTTTTGACTTTTGACTTTTGTTTTCATCCCTCATCCTTCATACTTCATCCTTAGCCCTATGTTCTATGCTCTCTGTTCTATGTTCTTCTTTTCATCCCTTCCCCTGCCTGTTTGGCTTATCAAGAGATTGTGATAAAATAAACACGCCCGCGACGGCACCGATTCGAAAAACATTGCACCGCCGCTTGACGCACAGTGGCGGTTTTGGCGTGAACGCCATGGGAGTCACGCACCGAGAAAGGAATCGCCAATGCTGAAAGGAACGATGGCCTATTTTAAGGGTCTCAAAACCACGGCGAAATATCTCTTCAAAAAGCCTGTGACCGTTGAATATCCTGAGGTCAAACGGCCTGTCCGCGAGCGCTTCCGGGGGCGGCATGAACTGAAGCGTTTTGCTAATGGTTTAGAGCGGTGTATTGGGTGTTCGCTGTGTGCGGCAGCTTGTCCTGCTGATGCAATTTATGTTGTGCCTGGCCAGAACGATCCGGCTAATCCACGTTCTGCAGGCGAGCGTCATGCTGCGGTGTATGAAATTAATATGTTGCGTTGTATTTTTTGTGGCTACTGCGAAGATGCCTGCCCAACCAACGCAATTGTGCTTGAGCACCAATATGAATTAGCCTTCTACGACCGCCGCGCCTCGATCTATACCCAAGATATGTTGTTGGTGCCGGTCGATAAAGGCCACGGCGAAGTGCCACCAGTCTTGCAACAAACTGGCAAACAACTTAACCCACCGGCCCAAATAGACCTATAAAAGGTATGAAGTATGAAGGATGAAGTATGAAGGATGGGCTAATCGAGGCTGAATTTGCTTCCTCTGCGCCCAAGCTTCTACTTTATAGCTTAGGGTAGCCAACGGTTCAAAGTGTGAAGGGCGTGCCAACGGGGTTTGAATTTCATCCTTCATCCTTCATCCTTTATCTGGGAGTGTCCATGGAAACATTTTTGTTTATCACCACGGCCATTGTGGCGGTGGGGGCAGCCTTGGCAATGGTGCTGAGCAGCAATGCAGTGCATAGTGCGCTGTTTTTGATTTTGAATTTCTGCTCGGTCGCCATTTTATATTTTTTGCTGCGCGCGCCGTTTCTCGGTGCAGTTCAAGTGACGGTTTATGCTGGCGCGATTATGGTGCTCTTCCTATTCGTGATCATGCTCTTAGGCGCTGAAAATGCTGAGCTTGGCGAGGAGAAGATTGGTTGGCAAAAGCCAGCTGGCCTCATCCTTGGGGTGGCATTGTTGGCCGAGATTGGCTATGTGGCCTATCGTGGCACCAAGCTGATCGACGCACCAGTTGCTGATGCGACCAATATTGGCGCACCAACCACGATCAGCGCCAAATTGTTTAGCACCTATCTCTTGCCCTTTGAAGTCATTTCTATTCTGCTCTTGATTGCAGTAGTCGGGACAGTTGTGCTGACCCGTCGGCGGGTGGTTGCCCGCGAGGAGCGCCAATCGTGATTTCAACCAATGCCTATGTATTGCTGAGTGCAATTCTGTTTACGATTGGAGTTGTTGGGGTCTTGGTGCGCCGCAATGTAATCATCATGTTTATGTCGGTTGAGTTGATGCTCAATTCGGCCAATTTGGCGTTAATTGCTTTTAGCCGCGCGCGTGCTGAGAGCGATGGCCAAATTATGACATTTTTCGTGATTGCAGTCGCTGCGGCAGAAGTCGCAGTTGGTTTGGCGCTGTTGGTGTCGATTTTCCGTGCCAAAAAGACCACCAATATTGATGACGTGAATACGCTCAAGGGCTAGGCAACGGCCTTGCACCTTGCCGAAGTGTCTACTGGAGAACTTATGGCGGAATTAATTTGGCTTGTGCCGTTGCTGCCACTGCTCGGTGTCGTGATCAATACCCTGTTGGGGTTGAACGATTTGCGGCGTAGCCGTGCCAACGCTCACCACGACCACGGGCATGATCACGGGCATGGCCACGCTGACGCGCACCACGGCCATGGCGATAACCCAACCGCAAAACGCTCTGGCTTGATTGCCAGCCTGATGGTTGGTTTGGGCTTTGTGCTAACCCTCGTAACGCTGATTGAGTTGCTGGGCATGCCTGCCCCAACCACGTTGGGCGAAAATAATCGTTGGTTTGACGTAACCTATTGGAACTGGATGGCCTTTGGCGATCTGAAAATTCCCTTCGGCTTCTTGATCGACCAACTTTCAGTCACCATGATGCTCTTGGTCACTGGCGTAGGGACGTTGATTCACCTCTATGCGATTGGCTATATGAGCCACGACGAACGCCCAACCCGCTTTTTCGTCTACCTCAACCTGTTTATTGTGGCAATGTTGATGCTCGTGATGGGCAACAACTTTGTGATGCTGTTCTTGGGTTGGGAAGGTGTGGGCTTGTGTTCGTTCTTGCTGATTGGCTTCTGGTTTGAACAACGCGACCCACCGTGGGCTTCAGTCAAAGCGTTTGTCACCAACCGGGTTGGCGACTTTGGCTTGTTGATGGCGATGTTTGCAATTTATGCCTTGGCGCGCAAGCCCGATGGCACGTTCTTGCATTCATTGATCTTCCGCGAAGTCTTGGATCAAGGCACGGTCTTTTCGCTGCAACAATACAGCACCTTCTTTATGGGCACGCAATACACGGCGGCTGGGGCGATTGCCTTTATGCTGTTGCTTGGCGTAACCGGTAAATCGGCGCAAATTCCGCTGTTTGTTTGGTTGCCCGATGCAATGGCTGGCCCAACCCCAGTTTCAGCCTTGATTCACGCCGCGACGATGGTTACTGCTGGCGTGTACTTGATGATTCGCACCCACCCAATCTTTGAATTAGCGCCATCTGTCCAAAGCACCGTAACCTTTATTGGGGTTGCAACGGCGTTGGTCGCTGCTTCGATTGCGCTCGGTCAATACGACATCAAGAAGGTGCTGGCCTTCTCGACTGTTTCGCAATTGGGCTTTATGGTGGCAGCTGTAGGTATGGGAGCATACGTTGCCGCGATGTTCCACCTGCTGACCCACGGGATTTTCAAAGCGCTCTTGTTCCTTGGCTCTGGCTCAGTGATTCACGGCTTTGGCAACGAACAAGATATGCGCAAAATGGGCGGGTTGCGCAAGAAAATGCCTGTTACCTTCTGGACGTATATCGTCGGCACGATGGGCTTGATTGGCTTCCCGTTGGTTTCAGGTTTCTGGTCGAAAGACGAAATTATTGGCCATGCTTTCGATCACGATCATCGCACGGTTGGCATATTGTTGATTGTGGGCGCAGTTTTAACTTCGTTCTACATGGGTCGCCAAATCTCAATGGTCTTCTTTGGCGAACAACGCGATCAACACATTCATGCGCACGAAAGCAGCCGTTGGATGACTGCACCGTTGATCGGCTTGGCCCTGTTGACGCTTGCAAGTGGTTTGATCAATGTGCCTGGCTGGCATCCACTGACCACCTGGCTTGAGCCAATCGTCGAAGAAGAAGCTGCGAAGTTTCACCTTAATATCGCCGCAATTGTGACGATCTTAGGTTTGCTTGCCTTTGCAGCGGGCTTCTACCTCTATCAATGGGCAGCCAAAAACAAGCGCATCAAACCCAACCAACGCGACCTATTGCACCACTGGGGCGGCGATTTTTACGCCATCCTTGAGGAAAAATGGGGCTTTGATGCCTTGTACAACGCTGTTTTAGTCAAGCCCTACAAGGCCTTGGCCAGTTTCTTTGGTAAGTTCTTCGATGTCAAAATCATTGATGGCATCGTTAATGGCACGGCAGAGCTTGTTGGCTTGTCGGGTCGCGGCTTGCGAACGTTCCAATCGGGCTATGTACGCTCGTATGCACTGATGTTTGTGATCGGTGTGGTGATCGTGCTTGGCTTCTTTGCGTTGCGCTAGGACGTGAAGCGCAGGCTACGGCTTGTTTCTTCACAAGGAGTAACCCTTGACGAATACAAACGACTTAGGTTTTACGATCTTATCGTTGGTGGTGTTTTTACCCGCCGTCGGTGCGATCATCCTGGCGTTTATGCGCGGCCAACGCGGAGCAGCCCGAATTTTTGCCTTGGGCTGGAGCACACTCGTTTTCGCCGTGTCATTGCCACTTTTGTTCAATTTCAAGTACGATGCCGCCGGCCTCCAGTTCTACGAATATTTCAGCTGGATTCCGGATTGGGGCGTGCGCTACGAGTTGGGTCTTGATGGGATTAGTTTGTGGTTGGTGTTGCTAACAACCTTCATCACGCCATTGGCAATTTGGAGTGCCTGGAATGTTGAAGACAAAACCAACAACTTCTTGATGCTGATTCTGTTGCAAGAAACTGGTATGTTGGGCGTGTTTCTCGCCCAAGACCTGTTCTTGTTCTATATCTTCTGGGAATTTACCCTGATTCCAATGTATTTCTTGATTGGGATTTGGGGTGGCAAGCGCCGCATTTACGCCACAGTGAAGTTCTTCTTGTATACCTTCGCTGCCTCGGTGTTTATGTTGATCGGCATTATTGCCTTGGGCTTGCTCAATTACAAATATTTGGCGCAACAAGGCTTGCCAACCGATACGGCCTTCCAGGTGCAAACCTTGATGGCCAATATCAATCAATTTGGCTTGTCGGATACCGAATTGAAATTGCTGTTCCTCTCGTTCTTCGTGGCGTTTGCGGTCAAAGTGCCATTGTGGCCTGTCCACACGTGGTTGCCTGATGCGCACGTTGAAGCACCAACCGCTGGCTCAGTGATTCTGGCGGCAGTGCTGCTAAAGATGGGTGGCTACGGCATGATTCGCTTCTGCGTGCAGTTGTTCCCGCAAGTTGCCCAAGAATGGGCACGACCTATTGCCTTGCTGGCAGTGATCGGGATCATCTATGGCGCAGTGCTTTCGTATGCCCAAAGCGATATTAAAAAGCTGGTTGCCTATTCATCAGTTAGCCACATGGGCTTTATCGTGTTGGGGATTTTCGCGCTGAATGAAGTTGGTTTGCAAGGCGCAGTGTTGCAAATGATCAACCACGGGTTGAGCACTGGCGCATTGTTCTTGCTGATCGGGATGGTTTACGAACGCACTCACACCCGCGAATTGGCCGATTACGGCGGTTTGTGGAAAGTTGTGCCGGTGTTTGTCTACTTCCTGTTATTTGCCACGATGGCCTCAGTCGGCTTGCCCGGCTTGAACGGCTTCGTTGGCGAATTCTTGATTATGCTCGGCGCATTCGATTCGCCAATTGGCTGGACGTTTACCGCGTTTGCCGCAGTTGGCGTGATTTTGGCAGCGGTCTATTTGCTCAAAATGTTCCAAGGCATTGCTTCGGGGCCATTTAGCGAACGCCGTACGCCACACCTGAGCGACTTGACTCGGCGTGAAGTAGCGATTTTGTTGCCACTCTGTATTTTGATGTTGGTAATTGGTCTCTACTCACCATACTTTACTCGCCCAATGGAAACAACGATCAAGGCACTTGAAGCCTTCGTTGCCAATGCTGCGCCACTGATTGCTGGCCAATAAGACGGAGCGTGAGTTCGAATGAATGATTTAACATTTATCACGCCGGAGATTAACTGGACAGTCTTAGGCATGCCAGCATTCCTGATGATTTGGGCGATGTTGGTATTGATTGTCGATATGTTCACCTCGGATCGGCGGGTTCTGATCACGTTAAGCCTGATTGGGCTGGGCGTGACTGCGGCGCTTGGTGCGCTGGATTATGGCTTAACTGTCTCAGGCTTTTCAGACATGTTGGTGTTTGATCAGTTTGGGGTGTTAGTAAATTGGATTTTGCTGGCAGGTACAGCATTGACCTTGCTGATTGCCTTTGATTATATGCCACGCCAAAATCTCAACCAAGGCGAGTTTTATCCCTTGGTGCTGTTTGCAACCTCTGGGATGTTGTTCTTGGTTCAAGCAACCGACCTTGTAACAATCTTTATTGGGGTTGAAACGCTTTCGATTGCGTTGTATGTGCTGACGGGCTTTGCCGTGCCCCAGTTCAAATCGGGCGAAGCAGCGATTAAATATCTGTTGCTTGGTGGTTTTGCAGCAGGCTTCTTGGTCTATGGCATCGCCTTGATCTATGGCATGACTGGTAAAACCAACTTGGCGCAAATTGCAACTGAATTGAGCACATGGCAAAGCACTGGCAAGGCGCTTGATGATCCAATTTTGTTGGCTGGGGTGGGCTTTGTCTTGATTGCCTTGGGCTTCAAGGTTTCAATGTTCCCCTTCCACGCTTGGACTCCTGATGTGTACGAAGGTGCGCCTACGCCAGTAACCGCCTATATGTCGGTTGCGACCAAGGGCGCGGCCTTTGCCGCCATGTTGCGCTTTTTGAACGTGGCCTTCCCTGCGCTCAAGCCAGAGTGGCAATTGCTGTTTGGCCTGTTTGCAGCGGCAACCATGATCTATGGCAATATCGTGGCGGTTGCTCAAAGCAACCTCAAGCGCATGTTGGCCTATTCGTCGATTGCGCACGCTGGCTATATGTTGCTCGGCGTGTTGGCTGCCAGCGAAAAAGGCATCAGCGCCTTTACGGTTTATCTGTTGGCCTACACCTTGACCAACCTTGGCGCGTTTGCGGTGCTGATTGCCTTGGAAAATCGCGGCATGCCCGTGTTTGAACTGAAGGATCTGCGCGGGTTGGGCAAGCGCAGCCCATGGCTGGCGGTCTCGATGACCGTGTTTATGTTCTCGTTGGCAGGCGTGCCACCAACAGCAGGTTTTGCCAGCAAGTTTGGTATTTTCCGTGCTGCGTGGGATGCTAACCTCGATTATCTGGCGATTATCGGGGTAATTACCAGCGTCGTCTCAGCCTTCTTCTACTTGCGGGTAATTGTGACGATGTGGATGCGCGATGCAGAAGCCACCGAGCCACAACCAACCTATGCCACGGCTTCGCTCTCGTTGGGCGTGCTCGTCGCAGTAATTGGGATTGTCGCGGTTGGGCTTTTGCCAAACATCTTCACCGATTTGGCCAAAGCCTTGGTGCTGACCGTCGCCCAATAATTCACTTTTCTAACCCTTGCTTCCCTCATGAGCCAATCGGTTTGTGGGGGAAGCGCTTTTTAAAGGATGAAATATGAGGGATGAAGGATGAATGCAAAAGTCAAAAGGCAGAAGGCAAAAAAGAACAGAGAACAGAGAGCAAAGAGCATAGAACAGAGAAAAGGATGAAGGATGAAGGATGAGAGCATAGAACAGAGAGGTACTGATACATCAGGTTAACCACGGCTTGATCCCCTCACCCCAACCTCTCGCCCGTGCGCGGGGCTTTTACCCTGTGGTTCGTCCATGATTCTTGGTGAAAGCAAGTGCTCTCCCTCGCCCGCGTTTTCGTGGGAGAGGGGGCTGGGGGGTGAGGGAGTAGACCCTAATCAAAAAATCTGTGGAATCTGTGGCTAAAAAATCGTTCTTCGTACTCTTCGTGCGCTTCGTGGTTTTGTTCTTCATCCTTCATCCTTCATAATTTCACAAAAAACACCCCTCTCCTCAGTGCGAGGAAAGGGGCGTTGAGATGAGCGCAAGCCTGATTTAGCTCGCGATCACATCTTGGCGAATAAAGGGCATCAACGCGATTGTCAGCACTTCGTCCATGGTTTCGACCGGAATCAATTGTAGATCTTGGCGCACTTTTTCAGGCAGATCGACAATATCTTTGGCGTTTTCCTTGGGCAAAATGAAGGTTTTGATGCCTGCGCGATGGGCTGCCAAGGTTTTTTCTTTCAAGCCACCAATTGGCAACACTCGGCCACGCAGCGTAACTTCGCCAGTCATGGCAACGTCGCGGCGTACAGCTCGCCCAGTCATGGCCGAAATCAAGGCAATCGTCAAGGTAATCCCTGCCGAAGGGCCATCCTTGGGCACTGCCCCTTCAGGAACGTGAATGTGAATCGAATGCTCGTCAAAGTAATTTGGCTCGATGCCCAATTCTTTGGCGCGATAGCGCACATACGACATTGCTGCTTGCGCCGATTCCTTCATCACGTCGCCCAATTGACCAGTCAGGCGTAATTCGCCTTTGCCAGTCAATGGCAAGACTTCGAATGAGAGAATATCGCCGCCGGTTGGAGTCCATGCAACGCCGGTTGCTACGCCCACTTGATCGGCAACTTCGGCCATGCCAAAGCTGAAGTGTTCGGGGCCAAGGTAGGTTGGCACATCAGCGCCATCAATCAAGAATTTAATTGGCTCAGCTT
This sequence comes from Herpetosiphon llansteffanensis, assembly GCF_003205875.1. Classification (GTDB taxonomy): domain Bacteria; phylum Chloroflexota; class Chloroflexia; order Chloroflexales; family Herpetosiphonaceae; genus Herpetosiphon; species Herpetosiphon llansteffanensis. The sequence goes on along the minus strand of NZ_PUBZ01000011.1, from coordinate 25,240 downwards.
TTTTAGCCTTCTTGCGGCGCTTCTTGCCTTCTTGTGGTGCTTCCTCGTCCTGCGATTCGGCTACCTTGCGGGCAATCTTGCGACATAATGCTGCAACTTCGCGCTCAAGGTTACGCACCCCAGCTTCGCGAGTATATTCGCGAATCAGCTTCAAAATAGCAGCATCGGTTACTTCTAATTGGCTGGTTTCGAGGCCATGGAACTCGCGTTGCTTCGGCAACAAGAAGCCTTGGGCAATCGCCAGTTTTTCATCCTCGGTATAGCCGCCAATCTCGATAATTTCCATGCGGTCGCGCAGCGGCGCTGGAATTGGCTCAAGTTGGTTGGCGGTTGCGACAAACACTACTTGGCTCAGATCAAATGGAATTTCCAGATAGTGGTCTGAGAAGGTGTTGTTTTGCTCAGGATCAAGTACTTCCAGCAGCGCCGAGGTTGGGTCGCCACGGAAGTCATTGCCAATCTTGTCGATTTCGTCAAGCATAAAGACAGCTTGGCGCGACTTAGCGGTTTTCATGCCCTGAACAATTCGGCCTGGCATTGCACCGATATAGGTGCGGCGGTGGCCGCGAATTTCGGCTTCATCGTGCACGCCACCCAACGATTGGCGCACGAATGGCCGATCCAAGGCGCGGGCAATCGAGCGGCCAAGGCTGGTTTTACCCACGCCAGGAGGGCCAACGAAGCACAAGATTGGCGAACGCATTTTGCTGCCAGCGAGCTTGCGCACCGCCAGATATTCCAAAATCCGCTCTTTAACTTTTTCCAAGCCATAATGATCTTCGTCGAGCACTTGGCGCGATTGCACCAACGAAATCGCCGCAACTTGATCGGCATTCCATGGCAGGGCAATAATCCAATCGAGGTAGGTGCGAATTACGCCTGCTTCTGGCGAATTCATGCCTTGTTGGGCCAAGCGCTTAATTTCGTGCAAGGCTTGATCTTTGACATATTGCGGCGCATTCAGTTCGTTGACTTTGCGGCGCAATTCATCAATTGGATCATCGCCATCGTCATCTTCGCCGAGTTCACGGCGGATAACCCGCATTTGTTCGCGCAAGAAATACTCTTTTTGGCCTTGATCAAGCACTTCTTTGGTGTCTGATTGAATTTTGGCTCGCAGCCGCAACAGCTCTAATTGGCGGGCCAAAATAACTTGGACCCGATTCAAGCGTGCTAATGGTTCGGCCTCGTTCAACAATTCCAAGCGATCTTGGAACGAGAAGGCTGGGCCGTAGGTCACGAGGTCGGCCAAGTGGCCAGGCGTGTTAATGCGATGCACAAAAGCAACAGCTTCTTGGGGAATTTCGCCTAAATAATCGACAAATTCAGTAATTTGCTGTTTGACCGTATCCATTAATGCATCGACTTCGATGCCTTTTGGTTCTTGATCTGGCAAGTAGCGGCATGCTACACGATAGAAGGGATCGCTCTGAACACAATCAACAATCTCAGCGCGGGTAATCCCTTCGAGCACAATTTTTACCGTGCCATCGGGCAATTGGGAGAAATCTTCCAAGCGAGCGACCACGCCAACTTTGGGTAATTGTTGGGGTTCGTGGCCTTTATAGGCTTCAATTTCGGCCTCGGAAACAAAGATCAACAACACGTGTTGATCATCTTCCATCGCTTGTTCCATGGCCCGATAAGACTTGCCCTGCCCAACCTGGAGCGGCACAGTCATGTGCGGCATGATCACAATTTCGCCCAATACCACCAGTGGTAAAGTGCGCTCGGTTCCTGTACGAGGGCGGTCTTTTTCTCGGGTCATATCAAAAATCCCTCATTTGGCTGTGGCAGAATGGCCACACAGAGTGGGTTAAAAGCATCATAATACGTCTTTATAGTATACGCTAACTTATCTTAACGGCAAGCCTCGATCGTCCTGTTTTGGTCTAATCCTTTTAATTTTAATACTCTGTTAGCACAGCTGCTGCTGCTTCGTTGTTTTCAAATTGTAAATGATACAACCGAGCGTAGGTGCCTGCTTGGGCCAAAAGTTCGCTATGGCTGCCAAGTTCAGTCACGCGGCCATGCTCAATCACGGCAATGCGGGTAGCATTTTTGACGGTTGAAAGCCGATGGGCAATCACGAAGGTCGTGCGGCCTTGCATCAAGCGTTCTAAGGCCTCTTGCACCAAGCCTTCCGATTCGCTATCCATGGCCGAGGTTGCTTCATCCAAAATTAAGATGCGTGGGTTTTTGAGCAAAGCTCGGGCAATGGCAACGCGCTGGCGTTGACCACCAGACAGCTTGATCCCTCGCTCGCCAACAACTGATTCGTATCCACCCTCGAAATTGCTAATAAAGTCGTGAGCGTTGGCTGCTTTGGCCGCTTCGATGACTGCTTCCATCGGCGCATCGAGGTTACCGTAGCGAATATTATCGGCAATCGTGCCGCTAAATAGCAAGGTTTCTTGCGGCACAATGCCAATTTGCGAGCGCAACGAAGGCAAATCAACATCGCGAATATCAAAGCCATCAACCGTAATTCGCCCTTTGGTAACATCATAAAAACGCGGAATCAAGTTAACTAAGGTTGATTTGCCAGAGCCACTTGGCCCAACAATCGCCATCACCTCGCCTGGCTCGACCCGCAGATTAATGTTGCTCAAAACGGGCATGCTGCCTTCGCTGTAGTTGAACGAAACATCTTCAAGGTAAATTTCGCCTTCGATTGGCGGCAGTGTAATCGCGTTGGTTTTGCTGGCGATGGAAGGTGCAGTATCCAAAATGCCAAACACCCGTGCGGTCGAGCCAAGCGCCTCTTGCAACTGGCTATACAAGCTGGTAAATGTGCCGAGTGAGCCAGCAATTACCGCTGCATACAATAAGAAGGCAATTAAATCGCCAAGCTGCATTGTGCCATTCAAAACTTGGCGACCACCAAACCAAAGTACAAACACCAAAGCTCCAAAGCCCGAAAACGAAACGATTGGCACAAATTGGGCGCGGGTTTTGGTTCGTCGCATCGAGGCTGAAAAGGCATGTTCAATTGCTCCGCTAAATCGCTCAACTTCATAGGGCTCGCGGGCAAATGATTGCACAATGCGCACGCCGGAGATGGTTTCTTCAAGCACTGATGATGCTTCAGCCATGCGATCTTGAACTTCAGTTGACATATTGCGAATACGCCGACCATAAATAATCGCTAGTACAATCATTAATGGAATCAGTAGCAGCGTAATTGCGGTTAGCTGCCAGCTGAGATTGATCATCATAATGAAGCTGCCGATGAAGGTAATGCCATTTTGCAAAAACGCTGCGACCGCATTTGTGCCGATGCCCTGAATCACCGTTACATCGTTGGTGACGCGCGAGGTTAATTCGCCAACGCGGCGTTCGCTGAAGAAGGCCAACGAGAGCCGCTGCAAATGCGAATAAACCTCAATGCGCAAATCGGCAACCGCCCGTTCACCAACGTAGGTCAGAAAATAGCCTTGAATATAGTTAAACACCATTTGAGCGATAAACACGCCCATCAAGCCCAGCGCAACCTTATCCAAGGCACTGGTGCTTGAGGCATCTTTGACGGTTTCGACCAAATTGCGAATTGCCAGCGGCATAATCAGGCCGATGCCACTAGAAATTGCCAAACAGAGCAGCGCCACGGCTAAGCGCCATCGATACGGATATACATACTGAAACATGCGTCGTAGCTCTAAATGACGCAAGTTACTTAATTGTTTCGGGGCTTGTGCCAGCATCGTGTCCATCCTTCAGCCAACAATAGCATCATTGGCACGTATATACACGCTTGCCCAGCAACCAGCAAGCGCCGTATTGATCAATCGATCGGTTCATGATGATTGTACGTGGCTGATGGGTGATGTCAATCGCTGTGTTGGTTAGCAGATGTTACCACCAGCCGTTATTCAGTTCGGCGGGGTCGATATTGCAGCGCTTCGGCCAAATGCGCTGGTTGAATGTGCTCAAGATTAGCCAAATCAGCAATTGTACGGGCCAATTTGAGCACGCGATGATAACTGCGTGCAGAGAGTTGTAATTGGCGCATGGCCGCTTTCATCAGGCTTTGGCTGGCGGCATCAAGCTCGCAGGCTTGGCGTAATTGGGCTGGCCCCATATCGCTATTGGTCAAGATTGGCTGCTTGCAAAAGCGTTCAGCTTGACGTTGGCGCGCTAGCACGACGCGCTCGCGAATCTGCTCCGATGATTCGCTAGTACGCACACTCGCAAGCTTTTCATATTCAAGCCGTGGCACCTCAATATGAATATCGATGCGATCGAGTAATGGCCCAGAAATACGTTTTTGATAGCGGGCAATTGCGGCTGGTGGGCAGACGCATTGGCGAGTAGGATCACTTAAATAGCCACAAGGGCAAGGGTTCATAGCTCCTATTAGCACGAAGTTTGCCGGGAATGTCAGTGTTCCTGCCGCGCGACTCAGCACCACCGTATGATCTTCGAGCGGTTGGCGCAAGACTTCGAGCACTTGTTGGCTGAATTCGGGCATCTCATCGAGAAACAGCACGCCGCGATGGGCCAGCGAAATCTCGCCTGGTTGCGGGGTGCGGCCACCGCCAACGAGGCCAGCATTGGAAATTGTGTGATGCGGCGAGCGAAATGGGCGAGTACGAATAAAGGGCAGATCGCTGGGCAATAGGCCTTTGACTGAATAAATTTTGGTTACATCCAAGGCTTCGTCGAGGCTTAGCGGCGGCAAAATTGAAGGTACGCAGCGGGCTAGTAAGGTTTTGCCCGAGCCAGGTGGGCCGCTCATCAAGACATTATGACCACCAGCAGCAGCGACTTCCAAGGCCCGCTTAACGTGTTCTTGGCCTTTGACATCGGCAAAATCGACGTTATAGCTGAGGCTTTCGGGGGCTGGCGGCTGGCCTTCGTAGGCTGCGATATAGTGCTCGCCATTGAGATGAGCAGCAATATCGACGATTGAACGCACAGGAATTATCGTAATATCGCTAAGCAAAGCAGCTTCGGCAGCATCGCAATGCGGCACGTAAACAGTTTGCAAGCCTTCGCGGCGGGCAATCGTGACCATTGGCAAGATTCCATCGGTATGGCGCAAGGCTCCATCAAGCGATAGCTCGCCGACAAACATTGCTTGGCTGACATCGGCAGCAATTTGGCCTGAAGCAAGCAAAATACCGACAGCAATTGGCAGATCGTAGGCTGGGCCTGCTTTGCGTAAATCAGCAGGAGCCAAATTGACGGTTAGCCGTTTATCGGGGAAGGAGCCGCCACTATTGCGCACGGCGGCGCGCACTCGCTCTTTGGCCTCTTGGACGGCGGTATCGGGCAAGCCTACAATCGTGAAGGTCGGCAAACCACGACTGAGATCAACTTCGACTTCGACTAACGCGCCATCGAGGCCAACCACGGCGCAACTCCAAACTTTCGCCAACATGATGATACCTCCCGTAACAAAACGCTATCGGGAGCTAGAGCCACATGTTGGCGATTTTTGGCATGGAGTTGGAGCAATTGAGGAAATTAGCCGAAGTTAGTTGACGGCAACCCAATCGAGTTTAACCAATTTATCGGCAACCGTATTCATATCGGCTCCGCGGCAACGGCAGCTTGGTTGATGTTGCACAACCACTTGCCATGCGCGACAGACAACCTGAACCGGCCAGCAATCTTGGCTTGGCACTTGATGCGAGGCACTCACATGATCAATAATTTGTTCAGCAACCATGTAGGCATCGTTATCGTTGATACCTTCGGCTTCGCGGACAATGACGGCTAATTGGACTATATGGCTTGCTAATTTGAGCAAGACCCCACGGCTTTTAACGCGTTCGGTTTGCATGGTTTGCGATCCTTTGGCATGAAGGATTGATAGGACGTTTATCGGCAAATACCACAGTGGGTATGCGCAAAAATCATAAAAATAGCGGCACGCAATGATAATTACGTACAGCTAGGCACAAATACAACCCATTTGCTCAAGTAGTCGAATGCAAAAGTGAAGCGTTGCTAAAGAGCATCAACGATCCTAAATCTGTCTCTTAATGATAGTAAAACATTCGCAGCCGAATTTCAATAGATTTTGGCCTAAATTATTATGCAAATAATAAACTGTTAATAAAATTTGATTATCCACGTGCAATTTACTATTACAATCCCACGTAGTAAATAGCACAAGCGTGCTTTTAATTGAGTTATAAGGATTGTGATCAATGAGTGAATTTGCTGCTGAGTTAATTCAACATTTGCGTCAGGCCCAAGCATTGGTGGTATTAACTGGTTCAGGTATTTCTGCACCCAGCGGTATCCCAACCTATCGCAGTGCTGCCGCCGATGCTCGTTGGACGGCCTATGATCCTGATAAAGTTGCAACCTTGGCGGGCTTCGAGCGCGATCCAATTGGCGTTTTTCAGGTGTATCAAACGATGCAGCGCCAATGTGAAGCGGCTCAACCAAACGCTGGGCATTATGCAGTGGCGCAGCTTGAACGCTTGGTGCCACAATTTAAGCTGTTTACCCAAAATATTGATAGTTTGCATCAACGGGCTGGCTCAAACAATGTTTTCGAGGTGCATGGCAGTTTGGCGCGCACAATCTGCTCGCGTGAACGACGCTTGGTTGAAATGTGGGATGCTGAGCAGCCAATGTGCCCTATTTGTGGTGCGCCGTTGCGGCCTGATATTGTTTGGTTTGGCGAGTTGTTGGATGCGGCGATGCTACAAGCAGCAAAGGATGCGTTTGATACGAGTGATGTGGCGTTGGTGATTGGCACATCGGCGATTGTTGAGCCAATTGCTTCGTTGCCGCATCGGGCCTTGCGGCGCAAAAAGACGGTGATTGAAATTAACCCTGATATTCCGTTGCGCGGGATTGCAAGTTATTCGTTGGCGGGCAGTGCCGATGTGGTGTTGCCTCGATTGATTGAGGCAGTTTGGCTTTAATGAACCCACGAAGGTTTTTAGCCACGAATTACACGAATTACACGAAGGATTATTTTTTAGCCACAGATGACACAGATGTTTAGGATTTGGTTTCTGCTAGCCCAAAGCCTTCAGCCAATAGCCAAAGCTGCTCTGCGCCTCTGCGTTAATAAATTGATCCACGAAGAGCACGAAGGGGGTATGGCTATTGGCTATTGACTATTGGCTTTGGGCCTACGATGAGCGTCCGATCCCCAGCCCCCGACAACCAATCGCCTAAATTTTTAGCCACGAAGAGCACGAAGGGGAAATGGCTATTGGCTATTGGCTTTTAGCTTCTCCAACAAATCTCCGATAGCCCAAAGCCAATAGCCATCGTTGCTCTGCGCCTCTGCGTTAAGGAATCTTGCTGGTTTGCTCCCTAATAACCGATCCCCAGCCCCCAACAACCGATCCCCAATCCTTACTGTTGCCACCAGCGCACGATTGGCCCCAAAATTTGGTCGAAGCGATGGTTAACTGAGGATGTGCCCTGCATAATTGGCTGAAAATTGGCAAGATCTTGTTGATTCCACTCGTCACGGAGTTGGTCGGCGGCGCTGGTTAAATTGCGTTCCAGTTGGGGTTGTAGTTGCTCGCGAGGTGTGCCTGCATCAACCCAAGTTGGCTCGCCGCAACGAATTAGGGCAACTGGGCGTTGTTCGCCGCTAAATTCATAGCGCAAAGCAACTGGCAAGCACCACACATTACCAGTGCGCGTGGCAATATCGGCGACTCCGCGAAAAAGTTGGAGCGGACGGCGATCTGGCGGTATAATTTGGCCCTGCGGAAAGATCCAAACTAAGGCGTGGCTGTGGTGTTGAAGCTGGGTGCTGGCGTAGCGTATTGAGCGCAGGGCCTCACGCGGTTCTTGGCGGTTAACCGAGAAGCAACCACACCAGCGGAAGAAGAAATAACGGGCGAGTTGCGCTTCTTCCATCATCAAAAAATGGCGGCGTGGGTAGACGTTGCGAAATAACTCAAAGGCAAGATGACCATCCCACCAGCTTGTGTGGGTCACATAGCACAAAATTGGCTCGCGGCTGCGCAAGATGTCACTGGCTGACCCAACGTTGAACAATACTTGATCGAAGGTTTTGCGCAAAGCTGGCCGAATGAGTGCCCGATACACCAACCATGCGCCCAAACGATTGGGTTGGGCTGGCAAACGTGGTTGATTATTGGCTGAGCTTAGTGGCATAATCAAGGTCTCATGCTAGTGACAATCTGTCCAAATAGTAGCATAGCTAAAGGAGCCTGCAATGGCTAGCGAGCGCGTGATCGTGATTGGAGCCGTCGCCGCCGGAACGAGTGCTGCGGCCAAGGCCAAGCGCACCAATCCAGATTTGGATATTTGTGTGTATGGCCGCGAAGCGCATGTTTCCTACTCGGCGTGTGGCTTGCCCTACCTTATTAGTGGCGCGGTGAGCGATTATCAAGCCTTAATCGCCCGTACTCCAGCCCAATTTGCCCGCGATGGCGTGACGGTGAAAACCGAACATGAAGTGACCGATCTTGATGTGGCAGCTGGGCGGGTGACAGTACGCAATTTGGCCACGAATACAACATTCCACGATCATTTTGATCGATTGGTGCTGGCAACTGGCGCGCGGGTCAATTGTCCACCAGTACGAGGGATTGAACTACAGGGTGTCTTTCGGTTACGCTCAATGCATGACGGTTTAGCAATTCAAGCCTATATCAACGAGCAACAGCCCAAGCATGCGGTGGTGGTTGGTGCTGGCTATATCGGGCTAGAAATGGCCGAGGCTTTGCTTGATTTGGGCATTAGCGTGACCTTAATCAACCGGAGCAAAACAGTTTTAAGCTCGCTTGATGACGATATGAGCAAGCAAATTATCGAACGGCTTGAGACGGCGGGTGTGCATTTGGCGCTGGGCGCGGCACTCGAAGGCCTCGAAGGCAAGGCCGATACTGTGACCCATGTGGTTGCTGGCAAGGTCGATTATCCTGCCGAACTGGTGATTATTGCGACAGGCGTGCAGCCAAATAGCGAACTAGCTGCAAGCTGCGGGATTGAGCTTGGCGAAGCTGGCGCGATCAAAATTGACCAACTAGGTCGTACTACAATCGATAGGGTGTTTGCGGCTGGCGATTGCTGTACCGTTGATCATCGAATCTTAAATAAACCAGTGTATTTGCCGCTTGGCACCACTGCAAATAAACAAGGTCGAACCCTCGGAGCCTTTCTCGCAGGCCACGAGCGACCATTTCGCGGCGTTGTTGGCACATCGGTGACCAAATTTGCCGATTTACATATTGCCGCGAGCGGATTAAGTGTTGAGCAAGCTCTCCACCATGGCTACCACGTTCGTAGCAAAATCATCCATTCAACCGATCATGCGGGGTATTACCCCAATGCTCGGCCCATTACGGTTAAGTTGGTTGCCGATGCAGCCGACGGCACATTGTTGGGTGGCCAAATTATTGGCTACGACGATGTAGCAAAGCGGGTTGATGTGGTAGCGGTGGCACTCGCGGGAAGAATGACGGTAGATGAGTTTGCTTGGCAAGACCTAAGTTATGCACCCCCATTTTCATCGGTGTGGGACCCACTCTTGGTTGCTGCCCAAGCATTGGCTAAAGGCTAAGCTTGAAAGGACATTCTGTGAGCATCGAAACGCTTTTTGCCCACGCCCGTGCTGCGATTAGCACTGGCCGGAAGGAGGAGGGGCGCAGCTTATTAATTTCAATTATTCATGACGATCCCGATTTTGCGCCAGCTTGGCTGTGGCTCAGCGGGGTTTTGGAGGAGCCAGAAAAACGCCGCGATTGTTTGCAGCGGGTGCTAGAGCTTGACCCAACGAACGAAGCTGCGCTCATGGGCTTAGAATTCTTGCGCTTGCAAGTTGTGGTTGATCAAACGCCACCTGCCGCGCCGGTTGAAAAACCAGTGTCGGTGGTTAAACGCTTAGGCGAATATTTAGTTGAGCAGCGTTTTATCAAGCAAGCACAGCTAGATGCAGCGTTGAGTGAGCAAGCTCAAGAGGCCCGCTATGGCCGAATCGTGCCGCTGGGCGATATTCTGCTGCGCCGCCGCTGGCTGACCACCCAAGCGCTTGGCAAAGTTTTGGAAGTGCAAAAAATGGCTCGCGCTCAAGGTGGCCATGCCAGCACAGTCAATCGCTTGGGCGACCATCTGATTGAACAAGGCCTGATTACGCGCACCCAACTGAATCAGGTTATTGCCCGCCAAGCAGATTTGAAAGTGCGCGGCCAGCATTTTCAGGTTGGCGAGTTACTGGTGCTTTCGGGCATGCTCTCGCGCAATCAATTGCAACACGCGATTGATGAGCAACAACAAACCTTTATGCGCGAATTACCACAGCGCTAGCCTTGGGATTGTAGTATTTTCTTCTTCATTGCTTTCGCTGCGACCCAAAAGCTCGTTATAATACGACAGCATGGTGCTATCAACACCATGCTGTTTGTTCATTCAGCGCAATCATCTGGGCCTGCACCGAGATGCTTGTGAAGCATCGAGCCTTATGAATTTGCTTGTCCCATTGGGCTTAATTGGCTTAATTTCGTTGCCAATCATTGCAATTTTGCATATGGTGCGGCAGCGCCGTCAGCGCCTGCGAATTCCCACAATTCGGCTGTGGGCGGCGCTCAAACCACCACCTGAGCGCCAGCAACGCAAATTGCCATTAACCCTCTTATTGGCGTTACACCTCTTGGTTGCCGCATGTTTGGCCTTGGGCTTGACCCAACCAAGCTGGATTTTTGGAGTCAACGATCCGCGCCATGTCGTAATTATCCTCGATACCACGTCGAGCATGCTGGCGAATGGCACCTTTGCGCAAGCCCAGCAACAAACCCAAGCTTTGCTTGGCGATTTGGGCCGTGACGATAGTGTGGCTTTGGTTGAGCTGAACCACGAAGCCCGCTTACTCGGTTATGGTGGCTATGCAGAGCGCCAACAATTGCGCCAAATTGTGGCCGAGCTTGCGCCTGCTGGCAATAACGCCAATCTGGCTCAAGCGCTGAGCATTGCCAACGCCACGCTCGCCAACGATCGCCAAAATCAAATGCTAGTTTTGAGCGATGGAGTCTTGCCTGCCAGTAGTGCAGCGCTCTCGGTTACCGCCGAATTGGAGTGGCGCACGCTGGGCGAAAGCACTGCCAACAGCGGGATTGTGACCTTTGCTAGCCGCCGCTTGCCCAACCAACGCAATGCACTCTATGCCCGTGTGACTAATTTTAGCGATTTGCCAGCAGCCCGCACATTAACCTTATTGCTTGATGGCGAGCTTGAATCCGAGCAAAATATCGTGATTCAGCCTGGTGGTAGTGAAGAACGTACATGGGAAGTGGTCGCTGGCGAATTGGCCGAATTGCAACTTAGCCCCAACGACGATTATGCGGTTGATGATCGGGCGCTGGTGTCGCTTGATCGCTCTGGCTCGTTGCGGGTGCATTTGGCAACATTAACGCCATCGCCGCTGGAACGTATGCTGCGCAGTTTGCCGAATATCGAGCTGAGTGTTGGCACGGGTGTTAGCAATCAGCGGGTTGATTTGACCGTGCTGAATGGTGTATTGCCTGCGCAATTGCCCAGCAGTGCGCTGTTGATTGTCAATCCACCGCGCGACGAGCGTTTGCTCACCGAGGATAGCATTTTAGGCGAACAGGCAAGCAGTGCGGTGCTTGATGCCGATTTTGCTGGCATCGATCTGTCGAGTGTGCAATGGGGCGGTCGCCGCCCAATGACCCGCGAGAATATTCCAACTGGTCTGACCAGTGTGATCGAAACCGATACCCAACTGCCCTTGGTGTTGCGTGGCACGTGGCAAGAGCAAGCAACCATTGTTTGGTTGTTTAATTTGGATAATGCTAATCTCAGCGCCAAATTGGCCTTCCCCTTGTTGACCGCAGCGAGCATTGCCAACCTCACGGGCGGATCGTTGCCTGAGCAGCTGGCCGCTGGCAGTTTTGCCCCGAATACACCATTAACTCGCCCTGATGGCCAGACGCAAGCGCTCGATCAACGGCTGAACCAAGCTGGTTTATATCGGGTGGTTGGCAGCAATCGCGGCGGGATAGCGGTTAATTTTGGCGATCCCCAAGAATCGAATCTTCAGCAACAAAGCCAACCAACAATCAGTCAAATTGCTCAGCCTGAGGGCGACCGCTTAGCACCCCAAGGCACGCCATTATGGCCAATTTTGATTGGCTTGGCGTTGGCGTTGCTGGTGGTTGAATGGTGGTATAGCTTTCGCAGCTAAGTGTAGTGTGAAGGAGACCGACAATGAGCGATAACCGTCAACGGTTTAGCAATCGGGTTGCCGATTATGTGCAATTTCGCCCGAACTACCCGAGCGAAATTTTTGGGCCATTGCACCAGCAGCATGGCTTTGGCTCAAGCTCAATCGTGGCCGATATTGGGGCTGGCACGGGCATTTGGAGCGAGCAATTATTAGAGCATGGCGCAACGGTGTATGCCATTGAGCCAAACGCGCCGATGCGCGAAGCCAGCTTACAACTTGCAGCGCGTTATCCGCAATTTCAGGCGCTTGATGGTAGTGCTGAAGCCACTGGTTTAGCTGATCAGAGCGTCAATTGGATTACGGCAGCCCAAGCGTTTCACTGGTTTGAGCCAAATGCTACGCGCCGCGAATGGCAGCGAATTTTGCGGCCTGAAGGCTGGGTTGCGCTAATTTGGAACCAACGCGCGCTTGATGCTACGCCATTTTTGCGTCAATACGAAGCGCTCTTACACCAATTTGGCACCGATTATTCGAGCGTCAAACACACCAATATCGAGCCGCAATTGATTAGCGACTTTTTTGGCCAGCAACCAGCCTGCTACACCGCCCAAAATGCCCAATATTTTGATCAAGCTGGCTTGCTTGGCCGCGCATTTTCGTCGTCGTACACGCCAACGCCTGAGCAACCAAGCTACCAAGCCTTGCGTCAAGGCCTCATCGACGCATGGGAACAGCATCAAGTTGCGGGCAACGTCGCCTTTTTATACACCACAACGGTCTATGTTGGGCGCTTTAGCTAAGTTCAAGCGCAGGGCATAGAATCAAACTCATCTATGCCCTACATTGGTACTATAGTTTGGGAATGCGCCGTGTGCGCGCAACTTGGCGAATCGCATCCAAATTGCAAATTTCAGCCACCTCAAACACTGTGGGAGTTGTGTTTGGTACAGGCCGCATATTGATAATTGGCAGAAAATAGCCTGAACGCCCATGCAGCTCAGCGATAACCGCCAAGGCCAGCGGAGCCAAACCTGGAGGGTTGATAATAATCGGCACAGTTTGCCAATCGGCGGTTTTCAAGCCAACGCTTTCGACTAAATCGTAAGCAACCTCAGCCAAAGGCCGCATCCGGCTAACTTGGGTATCGACAAAACACAGTTGCGGCGTTTCATCAACGATTGTTACTACTTGGCTAAACTGCGCATCAGTCAATGGGTGGGCAAAGTTAATCAGGAGCATAGGCTTTCCTTTGGTAAATTCCACTCAAACATTATCTCTTAATAGTATTTAATATTTTTGCTTCAGACTCTTCATCAATAGTTGAACCATCAAAATTGATTGAAATAATTTTTACATTTGATGCATCTGCTAGTGCTAATTGGGATTTGCCGGGTTTTTCCGTAATAATCAGTATTTTATTCGAATAAATACCTAATTGTAAACCCGTTGTATTAAGCTGTCTCGTACCTTCAATTTTTGTACCTTTTTTACCATGTTTAATCTCAATAATGCCGAAGTGATTACCATTACGATAAATGACATCTAGCTCAAGTTGTCCAGACAAAGAACTTATAGCCGATAATATTTCAATATTATTTTTCTCTAATATAGCGATAACTGCTTGTTCAAAAGGCTCTTTTGCTTGCTCTATAGACCAATTTCCTAAACCTAAATGAACATCTAGCCAATCCTCTAGGGTTATATAAGGTGGTATAGAAGTTTCTTGCACTAGATGAAATTCAAAATCTTTCCAATCATATGTATACAATTTACTTTTTCCTGCTTCACTCTCAAGATAAACCACAGGAAAGTTATGTTTCCGTGCCACTTGAGAAGCGGCAAAAGACATGGGTTTAGTTCCTCCAGTAACATTGAAATAAATTTCATTACCTTCTTTCAGCTTAGAAATGCTTTCTTCTATCTGCTGGGTGATCATCGGTATATCATAAGAATTCGTAGATACAATTTCAGTTTCAATATTTTTTGATTTTAAAAGATCTACGGTGTTATTCGCTTTTTTAACTGTTTCATTAGTATAAATCAGCATTGCTAAATCTGGTTTAAGGTGATAGATAGGGATAAGATTCGGCAAGGGTTGCGCTCCGACTAGAGATAAAAGAATTTTCATATAAGACTCCTTGAGTTAAAATAATAATTAATGAAGAATACTTTTCAATTTATCATATAAAACTTGACTTTTTTCAATGATAAACTTTGCTGTCTGAGCCTTAGGTTCATCCATTCCACAATGGGCTATATCATTTCTAAGATTAGGGATATTAATTACTAAACTTCCGTCACTTGAGGCATCAAAGATAAAATTTTTCCAAATCTCATGTATTTCGGCGACATAGATCTTAAGCTTACCTTGAATAGATCGGTTAGTGGAATGGCGAGCATTACTAATCCAAGATTTGATCGTATCACGTTGTGAATGCTCAAATAATCCGTCGCAACCTTGATAATACATAGCTAGCGAAACCAACCACTCACGGGCTAAAGTCATGGCTTGAATTGGCAATCCCTTTTCGAGATACCACTTAATCATATCAAGTTGAACTGCTAAAAAAGCTCGTTGTTGATGGCGAGCTGCCGTATAAGCGTCAGTTAATGCTGCAACTGGTTCATCGACAATCGCAAACGAGCTATATTCAGCCTTGATGCGTTCCAACAATTGTTGATATGGCTGCATTGCTGGGTCTTGTTGAACAGCGACATCAACCTTGGCTAAGGCTTGCTCAAAGCCCGAGGCAGCTTGAATCACGCCAACTGGGCGAGTGGTTAGCAATTCCTGGGAGAGGGTTTGCATTTGCTCAGCAAAATCTTTGACGGCTTGATTTTCAAACGATTCTGCCAGCTTGGTCAATTGCTCTGCGCGGCCAGTTTGGAGAAAGGTATTGGTGGCGGTCGTCCAGTCAAGCAGGGTTAAAAATGGAGTCAAGTCGAAAACCGGAGTTTTCGTTGCTGGATCATCATTGGGGAATTTAATTTCTCCATTAGGAAGAATAATAGATTCTTTGGCCTCAAATGCACCATAAACTAACGCTTTTATCTCTACATTGCGAACGACTTTCAAAAATGCTGCCATAATCAAGACTAAAACAGGTTGTGAGCGAAAAGCATTGGTAATATCAAAAATAATTTGATCATCGGAATTAATTCTTTTAATAGTTTTGCCGAATATTTCCCATAACTCGGCTTCATTTTGGCCTGACTTGATGTCGATTGGTGTGGCAATAATTGTTTGTTTAGCGAGTGTTTTTTGTAAATTATCTGCTTCAGGACTATCCCAATGTTTTGCTCTTGCTTCTTTTGTCATAACAATATAGATTTCATCGATCTCAGGGAAGAACTCGGTTAGTGTTGCGCCAAAGAATTTATGGGTTGTTGCAATTTGTGTATTGAGTGTATAGTTCGTGTATTGATAATTATTTATCCCTAAGAAGCTAATTGCCTTAATTTTTGCCATGATTGATTCCTTTCAATAACCTAATTAACCTTGATAGTCTGCAAGTTTCATCCGTCCATAGCCACTTGAGGTTTTTGCGCCAACACCCATATGCGTGAGGCCATTGGCTAGGATAGTTCGGGCGGCATCACGCCAACCTTCTGCTCCGCTGAGTGCTACCAAATATTTACCTGTGGCACTGAGAAACGAAATAATTGTCGGGCTATCCCAATCGGCTGGCGGAATACTTTGGGCCTCATCATTACCGGGATTAAGCTTTTTCTTGCCTTGATAATACTCAGGATGATGCACCGTAATCACATCAGGATGCAAGGGGCCGCCATGTTCTTTGGCAGAGTTGGGAATATACAAGGCATCGTAAAAGCTTACACAGCCACTTAGCTCGGTTGTGCCAAATAATTCGCGATGAAATTTGCCACCCTTCGCCCAATCGTTGAGGCTATCAGCATTGGCAGCTCCTTGGCCAAGGCGTTGGTGAGCAAAACTTGATGCCAATCCCTTCAAGGCGCTGCCTGGAATGTAAGGCATGCCATAGGTGTGCTGCAAAGCAATTGAGTTTTCGAGCACACTTTCGGCCCCTAGCCCAACCACCATCCGGCCAAGTACGGTTGCTTCTAGCAAACAAATTCCATCTATGGCGCGTAAACTAGCCTTCCAGCGCTTAAAAAACCGTTCATAGATTCCAGTTTGGTCTTGTTTATTGGCGATGTTGGCAACTCTACAAAAATGTTCAGTTAATGGATTATCCGATGTGCATTCATCAGGTTTAATTGAAGATTTTCCGTCTTGTTGGGGCAAATACCGATCAAGCCATAAGCCTGCATTACAATCAATAGGCTTATTTTCGATTGAAAGGTGCTCATATTTAATCTTTAAACTACTTCTCATTCTTCATCTCCCTGCTTTTCATCGAGTTGATCGGTTGGATCAACCCCAAGTATGCTTTGGGCAAAGCGTTTATACCATAACAACGCATCAAGCAACTGTTGTGTTATGTACATATAACTTGATAGATCTACCTGAATGGTATATTGAACGATATCTGGCGTATCTAGATTTATTGTTTTTGTAAGATGACTTAGGAATAAACTAAATTCATCTTCTTTGCCAGTTTCCTTTTTCTTACTCCTTGAACTAATAAATACTAAAGTTTGAGCAAGACCAGCAGTTCTAATTAATATAGGTAATTGATGGGCTATTACACCATAACGTTTCTGATTAGCTACAGGTTGTTGCTTAATTTCTTGAATTTGTTGATAAATTACTGATGCAAATTTCTGATCGCGGGTTTGAAAAACTGAATTACTCATGCTATTGCTCCTATTTCACAATTACGCGACAAATACCGCGCCCGACGGTTGCTTTGCCGCCAAGCTGAATTGGTTTTTCGCAAAGCTTCTCAAGATCGCTGGCCATTGCATCCAAATATGTTTGGTTTGCTTTTGGCGGCGCAATCAACATCAAACCAGTCAAAATCGATTCTGCTGGCAATGCTTCTTCATACCATAAAGCGCCTTGCTTAACAGTTTTTTTATTATCATCAAGGCTAATGCGGGCGGTTATTTCAGTTGCAGTGTTGAGTAAAAAGCTCAAAACATTATCATGAACGATGCACAGGCGTTGCAGAAAAAGGTCGTTCCAATATTTTTCGTCTTTTTTATTTGAGTCAAAAAGATTCTTAGCGATGAATGATCCCCATTGATTAACTTCAGGTCGATCTTTTGCAATAAAATCAAGATCTTCAAGATACACTTTGGTATTTGCAGTGAGACTTGATTTTTGGGTTACAAGACATTGAGTTGCTTCATCAAGCTGGATAGGCGCTAACTCTCTCAGCTGAGAATGATTAGTATCGGCTAACCCGCGCGCAAATCGATTGAGAATGTAGGGCGAGCTAACCCATGCGAACGTGCCATACAAGCTGCGCACAGGCAGACAAAGCAGATGTAAATCGGAGAATTGCACCGCTCCCATGGTCAAATTCTCAGCTTCTGAATGCCCAAAAATTCGGTGTGTTACATTATTTTCCAGTATATCAGTCGCACGATCACGCAACGGGCCTTTGAGTGATGAACCTGGCAAATAGGGCAAGTTGGTGGCTTTTTCGCGGGCAATCGGCAAATCGATGACCCCAGCGCCTTGGCCAGTGCCAGCATGAAGTGGTGAAAGGGCATGGACAAAAACAAGTTTGGTGAGATTCATGATTTATGCTCCTAATTTAAGTAAGAATTTTTGAAGGATAGTAATTATTTTTCTTTCGGCATCTTTTCCTTAAGATAGGCTAAAAATGCTTCAAGGATATCGGTTTGGTGATTTAGCAATGAACCTGCTGCTTGATTATTTTCAATTTTTTTAATTTGTGTTGCCTCGTTAATAGTTAACCTTTGTTGAAATGTCTTGGTATTATTGTCTGGATCTGCAAGCTCTTGAGTTCCTTGTGTTAACTTTAATTGGTTAGGAACTCTAGTTTTGCTCAAAACTAAGACAATTCCAAGATAACTTTTATCAGCACATTGAATTATTTTTATGATTAAAGGACTTGAAAATCGTTCAAAATCTTTAGGATTTAATGTTGTATCATCAGGATCGCCATTTGTTCCAAAGTGAAATATTATTGGTAAACCAAAGGTAGCACGTGGGAATTTACTAATTGTAACAATATCTTTTTTATGAGTAAACGATCTTTTCTTAGTAATTCTCCGTATATAATCTGGCTCAGGCCAATAGTTTCTACCAAATTTTCTTCCATCCTGAATTCGTTGATGTCGGAATTTCTTCAATTTATCAATTAATGAAATCCATATATTTATATCGAATGATTTCTCTTTAGATAAAAAGACTTGATTATTACGAAAACTTTCAACAATATTTGGTACATACTCGATCCATTCGGAGGTTTTTAAAGCATAACCATCGATCTTCTCTTTTAACCAACCTTCAGCTGATTCTACAGATGACGGTTTCTCACTACCGTCAATTCGGGTGATTGAACCAAATCCACGTCGTGTACGACCACCAACGCCGCCAAACATTTCCCAAGCCCACAATGCTGCTAGAATTTCAAGTTCAAAACATTTGTGATATGTAATCTCTAAATCGAAATGGATGTTATGGGTAAGGTTTTTAATTTGATCATAATTACCTGTTTCTCCAATCTCTTGTGCTTCATCGGTTGTTGGTTGTAGAGGAAATGTGGCATATTCAGGGACAGGGATGGGCGTTTTTTGATTAAATCTGGGCATGAATTTATTAGGGTCTTGATTGGTTGGGATAACTTTATACGGAGTAATTTGATACTTTCCTTCCCTGTTTTGGCTGTGAATAACCTCAGTAACGTTAATTTGTACAGATCTTAAAAGGTGTTGATATTCGATGGAATCACTATTCGAGCTGGCACTACCCCAAATCTCGGCTTCTTTTGCACGTAATTCATCGATGGTGCTATAACCACCACCACGAATCGCCCGCCACCAAAAGCGGAGCTGGCCACGAATCCCACTAGCGCGAATTGGTGTGATTGGATCGTTTACACCAGCCTTAACGCCACCACCAAATAATGGAGTGATCAGCTTGTAGCTGCGGGTTTCGGTGATATAGGTGTGTGCGCCAACGGTAAATTCGCTTGGCGCTTGATACTCTATAGGATCTGGTGCGGAAATAGTTGGTTTACGATTCATCGAATAGCTCCTTAAGTTTAACAAATTCACCATCCCAAGTTCCAAATACAGCCAAGCCAAAGCCATCGCGGCGATCTTGCTCTGGATGCACTTCTTTTTCTTGGTTATCTGTATTGGCAGATCCATTTGGTTTCGGTACATCATCACTAATGCATTGCATCCAAAGCTTGCGAACCCAAGTTTCAATTGCTGTTGAAGTCCCATCTAAATCTAGAAAAAAGACCGTGCCAGCGGGAGCTAGGCGGCGAGTTGGTTTGGCCTTACGAATTGCTAAATCCCAGCCTGAAATAACTTGAGCGCGTTTGATTGCAATTGCCTCAAGTTTTGGCTGTACGCCATCAACATCACGGCATAGCCACGTTGGTCGATAGCCTTCGCTAAACATCGCTGGGGTGAGCAAAATCAGGCGACAAAATCCTGTTTGCCCAATTTTTGTAGCAATTTCATCGATTGTTGCTTGATCATAGGGAGAACAATTGGTTGTTGGAACGTTATGCCAAGTAGCCAAACGGCGTTCACCGCCAAGTGGTGCTAGCTTGATTGCTGGGACTGCAAGCTGGGTTTGGTTGTAATCGGCTTTGACGAATAACGCTAGGCGTTGGGCCTCGGCAAGTTGACCATCATTCGCTTGGGTAAAAGTTAGCCCGCGAGTTTGAAATAAGCGACCATCTTCAGCGCTCTGACGATTAGGATCAATTTGGGTATGCGTCCGTTGATCAATTGACAAGCCTTTAATGCCCAAATCAGTGCTTTTTTGAACAGAGCAAGTTTGGGTTTGATCAATCAACCCTTCTGGATGGTGCAACCATTGCAGAAAATACTTCCAATACCAAAATTGAGGTTGCTCTTTGGCAGGCTTACGCGGATCGGCCTCGACTAAACCAACCAAGCCAAGTTCATCGAAATCGCTGCTAAACCCAGTATGAGCCTGAATTGGCACTAATCGGCGGAGCCATGATTCAGTCGCAGGTTTTGATAGTTGATCGTCTGTTGCTTGGGCTGCGGTTTTGACATCAGGCTCAAATAACAATGCATCAGCAGGTGCAGGGCATAGGAATTCAGGCTCATCTTTTGCTTGATTTGGATTGGGTAATTTGAATAATAAAGGCCCATAAATTTGTATTTGCTTAACAAGTTCTATTTTGGATAAATTAAATTCACCACGGTCATTTTTTCCGGCTTGGGTACGAATAACCCCTGCTAAAACCGATGGCGGCGGAAACGACTGGGTATAAGCGCGTGCTCCAGGCGTGTTGTTAAATGGTCGGCCATCGCGCACAATCAACGGGTCGCGTGGCTCGATCAGCCATTGACCAGTGCTGGGTTTTGATGACTCTGATTCTTGGTTTCTTGTGGATGAACCACGACGTTGTTTATTTCGTGACATCAATTAACTCCTTGAAATCCTGTTGATCCGAATATTATTCGCCTGTAGTCAATTTGTTGGCTTTGTCAATAAATTCCGCAATAATTACTTCATCAGCAAATTGCTGAATAATGGAATGCGGCTTGGTATTTTCATCTTCCAATAAATCATTAACTATTTTAAGTAATTGTTCAGCAATCCCATCAGCAACTTTTACCCCGTTGCTGGTATGTTTGCGCTCGATAATTCGTTTGGCTTCGGCGCGAAAAATTTCGGCAGGCAAGTCTTTTAATCGGATGGATAAATCATGCAGTTCAAAAGCAAAGCCAAGAGGAATCTGATCTACTTGATGCCATTCAATTAACTTTTTGAGCCGTTCATAGAGCGGAAGTTTTCCCTCAGCATTAACCCATGATCCTGCGATAATTCTGTCTGCGCCGCCACGTTTGCTCAGGTTGATAGCCAGCGCATTTTTGCCTGCAATACCTTTGGCTTTTTTCTCGGCGGCGCGTGCCAACTCCAAGGCATCGGATAATGGCTCCAAGTGGTGAACAATTGCAATGCCAACCGAGAGCGTTGGCGAACATCCTTCTTCATTTTTAAATTCACCTAGCAACTCTGCAAATGTAGTAGCTAATTGTTTTGCGCAGGCTAACACTGTATGTAATGGTAAAAATGCTAAAACATCATCGCCACCTGAATAAACTAAGGCTCCTTGAAATTCAGAATCAACTATTGTTTTAACAGCTCCTGCAAACAGCGTTAGTTGCTTAGAAATAGCTTGATGTTTAATTAGATCCGATTGAAAATTAATTACACTCCCCATCGCATCGCCATCAGCATGCAAAATGGCATAGTAGGGAATGGGGCGTTGTTTAATTCCTAGATCTCGATAAAATGTCTCGAGTGCTTTTTGGGCATCAGATAAATCATCACCTTCTAATGTATCGTTGAATCTTTCAGTAAATAATAGTGATCCGTCGTAATAGCCAAGCAGTGATTGGGGTTCTTTATGCATTAACCTTTCAGATTTTCTTGTTCTCCAGGGAAGTTTTCGGAGATATTCATTAAATGCTTTGCGAAATAATTGTTTATTTACCAGTTCTAGGCGTTCAAAAAATGAACCTGCTGCCATATGCGAAGTGCTTAAAAATCGAGTTTGGTCACTATTTATAGTCGTATAACCATGACGTTTGAGAATATCTACGCCTGATAAACGTTCGCCAACGTTGATTCCATAATTGCGATAGAGATTGGCAACGATTTTGGCGTATTCTGGTGAGGTATTGACTAAACCAGCAGGTGGATAGAATCGTTCATTAATCACCGATTCGCGTTCGCCGTCGATTGAGGATTTTGGCACGTTATCACCCCACGTTACCTTGCCAAAGTTACGGGTATTTTTGCGCGCCGCCATCAAGTGCTCAAGCTGCTTGCGGGTTTCGCCATATTTAGCATCGCTTGATAAGGGTAGGGAAACCCAATTGAATTCAACTAAGGCATCAATTTGTTCTTCGGCTTGTGTTTGCTCAAACCTACCTGTTACTTTGGCGAATGCTCCCTCACGAATCTCATTTAAACGAGTGGTTAAAGCTTGGTGGGCTAAAACTGCTTGGACTTTGGGATCGTCTTTAATTTTGACGAGAATTTTGTTGGGCACATTGAATGCACTGTTTGGCTCTAAATCTTGAGGTAGATTGGTTGGATAGGGAAAGATTAGTGCTTCTTTCCCCTGCGTTTCATAAATACTTTTCGCTGCCGCTTTGGCCATTTCGCTAAGCAACCATGAACCAAACCAGAGGTCGCGAGTCCGACGTGCACTCGCAATGAAATCTTGAACTGGGCCAATCGAGATAAGTAGTAAAGAATTCGTCATCACAACTCCTCAGAGAGCTAACGAGTGAAAGAGCGTGGTATAGTTGAAGTGGCTTGGCACAATGCTGGAAGTTAAGTTGTAGGCTCGCAAGCAGGGCTAAGCATGAGCCTTTACTTAGATATAGGTGCAATTTAAAATGATTTCTTGCATGCTTTTTGAGCAATTTAATGCTTAATTCTTGATTAATGATTGCCACCACCCTTTGACTTTTGACGTATCAATCGTTGATAATACAAGCTACGCAATCATGTAGCGGCGGGAGAAACTGTGTTTGCTGATTTGCTGCCTGATGGCACGATAGTTCAAGGACAACGTGATCAATATCGGATTCTCGGCCTCATCGGGCGCGGCGGCATGGGCGCGGTCTATCGCTGCGAGCGCATGAGTGATGGCTCGACTTGGGCACTTAAAGAGATGCGTCCACCAGTTGAGGCTGCCCCAGAGGAGATTGCCGAAAATCGCAAGCTTTTCGACCAAGAATCGCAATTGTTGCAAACGCTCGATCATCCAAACTTGCCCAAAGTGATCGATTCTTTTGATCAGGCTGGTCGCCCGACGCTGGTGATGGAGTTTGTGCAAGGCAAAACGCTTGAAGATAAGCAGCGTGAAACCAATGCGCCATTTTTTCAACGCGATGTGGTCAATTGGGGGATTCAAATTGCGCGGGTGTTGAATTATTTGCACACCCAAAATCCACCAATTATCTTCCGCGATATGAAGCCACCAAATGTGATGCTTACGCCTGAGGGCATTATTAAACTGATTGATTTTGGCGTGGCGCGTACTTACAAAACCAATAAAAGCAAAGATACGGTGGCGATGGGTTCGGCAGGCTATGCGCCGCCAGAGCAGTATGGCAAGGGCCAAACTGATGCCCGCGCCGATATTTATGCTTTGGGCGCGACCTTGCTGCATATGCTCACCAACTTGCCGCCTGTGCCGCTGCAAACGCCCAAAGATGGCTCGTTAATTCGACATAATCAATCGGTTACGCCGGAGATGGAACAGGTGATTATCAAGGCCATGGCGATGGATCGCGATAAGCGCTTTCAAACGATGGCTTCATTTGAGCAAGCCTTGTTGGCGGTCGATCGTGGCGTTATTGTGCCCGATAAGCTTGATGATCCAACGATGATGCCAACGCCAGCGCCAGTGTTTAACAATCCTGATCCTGCGTGGGGCAATCCGAATCCAAATCCAGCGCCAGCCTGGGGTAATCCAAACCCTGCGCCAGCGTGGGGCAGCCAGAATCCAAATCCTGCGCCAGCGTGGGGTGCGCCGCAGCAGCCAAATTATCAGCAACCGATGGCGCAGCCTGTGCCGCAACCAGTGCCACAGCAATCAGTGCCATCGTGGGCTCCACCAGTCCAGACTCCAGCTTGGTCGCCGCCACCGCAGGCCAATGGCCCAATTTGCGATCAATGTGGGCGGATGAATAAGCCGAATGCCCGATTTTGCGCTGGTTGTGGTGCTGCAATCAAGCGGGCTGTGCCAAAGCTGGTGATTACCTCGCCGCGTGCGGTTTGGGAATTGGCATTAACTCATTTTCCATGTCGCATTGGGCGACGCGATCCAGCCCAAAATCATCATCCTGAGATCGATTTGGCTGAGCATGATCGTGGCGTAGCTTCCCGTCGCCATGCTGTGATTGAGCAACAGGGCGATCATCATTTATTAATTGATTTGGGCAGCATTAATGGTACAAGCATCAACGGCGTGCCGATGACCGCCTATCAACCACACCATCTGCGGCCAGGCGACCGCATTCGGATTGGCGATGTTGAGATGGTCTTTAGTATCGAGTAAGTATGAAACGTAAATTATTGCTTGGAGCTGGCCTAAGTGCCGCCGCTAGTACGCTTGCAGGCATTGCCGCCTATGCTGCCCATCGCTTGAGCGGCCCAACCGCTGCGCTCAAACGCGAAACATTGTTTGCCTTCACGCCGTTTGAAACTGGCGTTGATTGGGAAGAAGTGCGATTTGCTTCGGTCGATGGCCTGCAAATTCGGGCTTGGTGGCTGGCGCGGCCTGAAAGCAAGCGCGTTGTAATTGGCTGCCACGGCCATCGCGGGCGCAAAGATGAGTTGCTGGGCATTGGCTCGGGCTTGTGGCGCGCTGGCATGAATGTATTAATTTTCGATTTTCGCGGGCGTGGCGATAGCGATGATTCGATTTGTTCGTTGGCCTACCACGAAGTTGGCGATTTGCACGGCGCGATCAACTATGTGCAAGAGCGCATGCCAGCGGCCCAAATTGGGGTAATTGGCTATTCGATGGGTGCGGCTGTGAGCCTGTTGGGCAGCGCCGATCAACCGGCAGTTAAGGCAGTGGTTGCCGATAGCAGCTTTGCTGAAATGGCTAATTTGGTTGATTTTGCCTTTGCTAATCGACGTTTGCCCCGTCGTCCCTTGCGCGCGTTGGCCGACCAGATTACAGCGCAACGCTATGGTTATCGCTTTGAAGCGGTGCGGCCAATCGAGGCCTTGATTCGCTATGGTCAACGGCCTTTGCTGGTTATTCACTGCACTGGCGACACCGTGATTCCGCTGATCGATGCCTACGATTTGCATGCTGCCGCCCAAGGCCCCAAAGAACTGTGGATCGTTGAAGATATGCCGCATTGTGGCGCGTATTTCGCCGATCGGCCAGCCTATGTTAAACGAGTGGCCGAGTTTTTCGAGCGCTATTTGTAAGTTGGGGGTCGGGGGTTAGGGAT
>NZ_PUBZ01000010.1 GCF_003205875.1 Herpetosiphon llansteffanensis | reverse complement strand
CATGCTCAGCTGTTTCCGGCGTGGCCTCTTGCTGATCATCACCCACCTCATGACCCACCAGCCACTTCCCGTTGGACGTTTTTATCCTGAACCATGGTCACCGGTGTTAACTACCTACCCTTGAAAGCTCTCCCCAACCCCTATGCGCGGGCGAGGGGCTTAAATCCCTTGGTTCTGCCCCAATTCCGTGGTGCAACTCAATGCTCCCCCTCGCCCGCGTTCAGTGGGAGCGGAGGTTGGCTTGCACGGGTCGGTTGTGAAGATCCCCTCTCCCCAACCCCTATGCGCGGGCGAGGGGCTTAAATCCCGTGGTTCTGCCCCAATTCCGTGGTGCAACTCAATGCTCCCCCTCGCCCGCGTCCAGTGGGAGAGGGGGTTGGGGGGTGAGGGAACATGGTCGCTAATCCAATGTACCAGTACACCCAATTGGCTAAAATGTGTTAAGCTTAATCCTAACGAAGATCAATCACGGGCAATCACGATTGCCACCACCATAGATTTAGGAATTTCATGAGCGAACAACGCCGTTTTCCCAAGCCCGAAGTGATGAGTCCAGCGGGCTATTGGCCGCAGTTGCACGCCGCAATCGAAGCAGGCGCAGATGCGGTTTATTTTGGCTTGAAACATTTTACCGCCCGCGCCAAGGTCGGTTTTACTCTCGGCGAATTGCCCGAGGTGATGCGAACCTTGCATCAACGCGGCGTTCGGGGCTTTGTCACCTTCAATACCTTGGTGTTTGAGCACGAATTGCGCGAAGCCACCCGCTCGTTGGCCGCCATTGCCGAAGCTGGAGCCGATGCAGTGATTGTGCAAGATATTGGCATCGCCCAACTTGCGCGCCAAATCGCCCCCGAAATGGAAGTGCATGGCAGCACCCAGATGAGCATCACCAGCGCCGAAGGCGTTGAGTTGGCCCGTAAATTCGGGGCCAATCGGGTTGTGCTGGCCCGCGAATTATCACTCGATGAGATTGCCGCAATTCGCCAAGCCACCGATTGTGAGCTTGAAATGTTTGTCCACGGTGCATTGTGCGTCTCATATTCTGGCCAATGTTTCTCCTCGGAAGCATGGGGCGGGCGCAGCGCCAATCGTGGCCAATGCGCCCAAGCCTGCCGCTTGCCCTATCAAATGTTGGTCGATGGTAAGCACAAACCCTTGGCCGATGCCCGCTATTTGCTGTCGCCAGGCGATTTATACGCCGTGCCGTTAATGCACGACATTATCAAATTGGGCATTTCGTCGCTCAAAATCGAAGGCCGCTACAAAGATGCAGATTATGTAGCCCTGACCACCAGCGCCTATCGCAAAGCTGTTGATGAAGCATGGGCTGGCTTGCCCTTGAGCATCACGCCCGCCGAAGAATTGCAATTGGAGCAAGTCTATTCGCGTGGCTTGGGCACGTTTTTCATCGGCGGAACCAATCATCAAACCGTGGTTAATGGCCGTGCGCCCCGCCATCGTGGCGTGTTGATGGGCTATGTCAGCGATATTTATGGCGAACGGATTGTGCTCAAACCCCATGAAAATCATACAATCGCGCCGCTCAAGGCTGGCGATGGCGTGGTATTTGATGCAGCCAATTGGCGCAGCCCCGAAGAACGCGAAGAAGGCGGGCGAATTTATGGCATCGATCACTTGCCAACTGGCGAAATTGAGTTGCGCTTTGGCCCGCAAGCCATCAGAGCCAATCGGATTCGGGTTGGCGATTTGATTTGGCGCAGCCACGACCCTGAGCTTGATCGCGCTGCCAAGCCATTTTTAGAGGCCGCCGCGCCAGTTGCCAAACAACCATTGCACTTGCGTGTGGTTGCACACGAAGGCCAGCCTTTGCAATTAACTTGGACGCTGAGCAACCAACCGCATGTGAACGTCAGCGTGCAATCGCCAGAGCTATTGCCACGCTCGCAAAACCGCGCCTTGACCAACGAATTTTTGTACGATCAGGCCAGCCGCTTGGGCAACACCGCCTATAGTTTGGCCGAAATGCATGTTGATAGCAGCGGCCAGCCGTTTGTGCCAAGCTCATTGCTGAATAATTTGCGCCGCCAAGCAATCGAACAGCTCAGTGCCTTGCAAGCTGCCGCGCCAGTTCGCCAAATTCAAGCGCCGCTCGATGTTTTGGCTCAAGCTCAGCAAACTGTGCAACCAGCAGCTAGCCCAAGCAGCACGCCGCAATTGCATATTTTGGTGCGCACGCCTGAGCAATTGCAAGCAGCCTTGGCCGCCAAGCCCGCCAGCATCACGCTCGATTATTTGGAACTGTATGGGTTGAGGCCAGCGGTTGAATTGGTGCAATCGCATGGCATCAAAGCGCGTGTGGCTAGCCCACGGGTGCTAAAACCAAGCGAACAACGCATTATTCACTTTTTGCTCAAGCTTGGCTGCGAAATTGTGGTGCGCTCAACGGGCTTGCTCGAAGCCTTGCGCCACGAGCAACACCCAGCATTAATTGGCGATTTCAGCCTGAATGCAGCCAATAGTGTGACCGCCAATACCTTGCTTGAATTAGGCTTGGAGCGCATCACGCCAACCCACGATTTGAACGCGGCCCAAGTCACGGCGTTGGCACAACAATTAGGCAGCGCAGCAATTGAAGTCATTGCCTATCAACATTTGCCCGTGTTCCACACCGAGCACTGTGTGTTTTGCCGTTTCCTCTCAAATGGCACCAGCTTCAAAGATTGCGGCCATCCTTGCGAAAAACATCGGGTTGAATTACGCGATCTGAATGGCCGCGCCCATCCGGTGATGGCTGATGTTGGTTGTCGCAATACGGTGTTTGGTGCTGAGGCCCAAACTGCCGTGGAGCATCTTGAGGAATGGCGAGCCGCCGGAATTGTGCATTATCGCTTGGAGTTTGTGCATGAAACCGCCGAACAAGTCGCAGCCGTGATCACCGCATTCGATCGCACGCTGCAAGGCCAGCAATCAAGCGCCGCCTTGGCCGAGCAATTGCGCAAAGCAGCGCCACAAGGCATTACCCAAGGCAGCTTGTTTATTCCCAACGATTATCTGCGCGTGCCGTTGATGCAGTAGTTGGCGAGGAGTCAGGGTTTAGTTTTCAGGGGCTGGGGATCGGGAGCAGTTGCGGCTCCAATTCCCAGCCCAACCAGTTAAATTTGGGTTCAACGCATAACCATCATCATTAACAGTCCCGTCGAGCAGTGTCGCGTGATAATAGTTGCCAATGATACGTGGCTTTTCGTTGCTATCAAACGTCGGAACACTCATCACATCAAAGTCGATGTTGATAAAAACTGGATACTCAAAGTCGATTCGAAAAATGAGCCGAACCAAGGGATTTGCCAGATCGTATGGTTGCTGGAGTCCACGATCCATATTCCTCAGGATACTCGCTGAAGCATTTGGCAATAACCTTCAAGCCGCTACTATAAGCGGCAGCTTTGCAGGCTTCCCAATCGTGACCTGCAATCAATTGATCGATCAGCGATGCTGAAATAGTCGTATCAGGCCACGGTTTATACAACATCGTATTCACAGCAGACCCATGAGCTTTGAGTGGGTAGGTTGGTAATGGCATCGTTGCAGGATATGCTTCATCATAGAGATCAGAAATATTCCATTTGTTTATACTCAGTTTGGCATCATAATACTGACCTTCAAGCGTCGTTTTCCAATGAAAATATCCTAATGGAACAATGCCCATAAACCAAACGCCATCTGGATCAGGTAAACCAATCGTCAATTTAGTTATGACTACTGGTGTGGTTGGAATCGTCAGATCAACAGCAAAGAAACGAGGATAGAGTCCCACGCTATCAATATTAGGATTAGGGGCATTTGGCTGTTGACTATACCACTCGCGAAAGGCATCGGCACCAGCATCAATCGCACGCTGAAACAGCTGTTGCTTATCGAAATAGCCTTGCAGTGCTTGCAAAAGTTCGGCATCAATCAATGCTAGTTCCTCATTCTTGGTTCTCGCGATTTAAATTTCAATGGTGCCTTCAAGGTAGAAAACACACGAGCCAGCTAATTCAACTCGGTCGCCAACCAATCGACAATGAATTTCGCCACCACGGCGCGAGGCTTGATAGGCGCGGAAACTGGTTTTATGTAAGCGCTCAGCCCAATAAGGGGTTAATGCACAGTGGGCAGCGCCAGTCACTGGATCTTCTGGAATGCCCTTGGCAGGCGCAAAATAGCGGCTGACAAAATCGTAGCCCTGATCGCCTGGCGCAGTTACCACCACGCCACTGCGATCAAGTTGGGCAATTGCCGCCAGATCAGGTTTGAGTTCGCGCACAAGTTGGGCATGCTCAAGTATCGCTGTATAATTAACCACATCGTTCAGCACTTCAACTGGCATCACCCCCAACGCTTCGGCCAGCCCTGCTGGTAACTCAACGCGCTGCCATGGGCGAATTGGAAAATTCAGCAGATAGCCATCACCATTTTTGCTGACTATCAACGGCCCACTTTTGGATGAAAATGTGACCTGACTGCGAGTTGGCTCTAAACGCTCGATCACAACCGCTGCACTTGCCAAGGTTGCATGACCACACAGCGCCACCTCGGTGACTGGCGTAAACCAGCGAATTGCATAATCTTCGCCAACAGGCACGATGAACGCGGTTTCGGCCAAGTTATTTTCGCTCGCAATCGCTTGCAAAACAGCATCAGCAGGAAATTCATCAAACACCACAACCGCCGCTGGATTGCCAGTAAAGAGCCGCGTCGTAAAAGCATCAACCTGAAAAATCGGCACGCGCATTATGGAATCCTTTGCACACCACGATAGAAAGATTTAGGAGTCAGGAGCCAGTTGCCAGGGTTCAGAAAATAACTTGCTGCCCCCGATTCCCAACAGTGGGGGCTGGAGATCGGCGACCGTTGTAGCAACCAAGCCCGACCCCCGATCCCCAACTGTGGAAACTGGGAATTGGTCATTGAACAGATGATCAGAGACCGTTGTGCAACTAAGCCCGACCCCCGATCCCTAACC
>NZ_PUBZ01000009.1 GCF_003205875.1 Herpetosiphon llansteffanensis | reverse complement strand
CGACAGTTCCAGCAGAGGATTTCTTTTTTTTTTTTCAAGCAGAAGACGGCATACGAGCTGAGCGCTAGTCTCGTGGGCTCGGAGATGTGTATAAGAGACAGCCCCTCGCCCGCATTGAGTGGGAGAGGGGGCTGGGGGGTGAGGGAACTTTTTCCCTTAGAAAATTTCCTGCAAGGCCACCATTTGCTCACGCGATGGGCCGACCGAAATCATACCCAAGCGCACGCCAACCAATTGGCTTAAACGGCGCACATAGCGTTGCGCAGCTTCGGGCAACTCATCAAGGGTGCGGGCATCGCTGGTATTGGTTTTCCAGCCTGGATATTCTTCGTAAATTGGCTCGACTTGGCTCAGCACCGAAATCGACGATGGGAACGAATCAAGCTCGGTGTCGTTCCAGCGATAGCCAATACAAATCTTCAGCGTCTCAACATCATCAAGCACATCGAGCTTGGTTAGGGCGATTGAGCTAATGCCATTGATTTCTGCTGCGTAGCGGGCCGCAACTGCATCGAACCAACCAACCCGCCGAGGCCGCCCAGTAGTCGTGCCAAATTCTTGGCCGGCTTGGCGAATATGCTCGCCAAGATCATCGGTTAATTCGGTTGGGAAGGGGCCGCCGCCAACGCGGGTTGTGTAGGCTTTGTAAATCCCCACCACGCCATTCAAACGCATCGGCGGAATCCCAGCGCCTTGGCATGCTCCTGCTGAGCCAGTTGCGGTTGAAGTCACATAGGGGAAGGTGCCATAATCAACATCCAACAAGGCCCCTTGATTGCCTTCGATCAAAATCGGAATATCGCGGCGCAAGGCATCTTGCACCATGCCATGGATTGGCACGATATGCGCTTCGAGTTGGCGACCAAATTCCAAATATTGCAAATACATATCGTGCAACGATGCACTCGGCTGAGCGCTATACATTTTGTTCAGCACGCGACCTTTATATTCCAAAACACTGGTTAGGCGGCTAAGCAAGGTTTCTTCGTGCAACAAATCGCCCATGCGAATGCCCATGCGCGAAGCTTTATCAACATAGGCTGGGCCAATGCCACGCTTGGTAGTGCCAATTTCGTTTGCGCCACGATCTTTTTCTTCGAGCGCATCGAGCGAAACGTGATAGGGCATCACGACATGGGCGCGGTCGCTGATATACAATTTATCAAGCGAAACATTGGCCTCGCGCAAGGCTTGAAGTTCCTTCATCAAGACCGCAGGATCGATGACCGTGCCTGCGCCGATAATATTAACCACATTGGCATCGAAAATTCCGGCTGGCGTGAGGTGCAATTTAAATGTGCCAAGCGGGTTGATCACGGTATGGCCGGCGTTGGAGCCACCGGCAGCGCGAATAACCATTTTGGCTTTGGTTGCCAATAAATCGACAACACGACCTTTGCCCTCGTCGCCCCATTGAGCGCCAAGAACTGCAACGACTGGCATATGTATCACCTTTTCTGTAAGAGGAGCAAATACCGTGGTTATGGGCGACCGAGCAAACGCAAACGGAATAACGCCCAAACCGTCAAAAAGCCATATTTGGGGTGCATTTTCTTGCCCTCTTCGTAGGTACGCCCCAAGTATGTAATTGGCACTTCAAAAATTCGCTCACCCTGCATCAGAACCTTCGCCGTTATTTCTGCCTCAATCCGAAAATCGCTAGAAACCAAGTTCATCGAGCGCATAATATCGGTGCGCATGACCTTGTAGCAGGTTTCCATATCGGAGATCCAACAGTTGAACAGCAAATTGGTTAAAAAGGTGAGACCTTTGTTGCCAATAGCATTCCAAAAATACATGCCGGTATGCCGACCCATAAAGCGCGAACCAAACGCAACATTAACCAAGCCCGCTTCAATGGGTTTGATCAATTCATAAAAATCTTGGGGGTCATATTCGAGGTCGGCATCCTGAATCACAACAATCTCGCCAGTTGCGTGGGTAAGGGCCGTGCGAATGGCTGCGCCCTTACCGCTATTGTGGCTATGCCGCACAACCTGCATGTGTGGGTAGGTTGTCGTTAATTGTTGTAAGACCTGATAGGTAGCGTCTTTCGAACAATCATCGACGGCGATCCATTGCATTGGAATTGTAATTTGCGCCAAGCGCTCTAGCATTTTTGCAATCGTTGCTGCTTCATTGTAGCAAGGAATTAACACAGATAAAAGCATCATTTTTTCCTAAAAATCCCCAAGCAGCAATGCAGCTAGAACACAAACAACACAAGCACAATCAAAATAGCCAGAATGGCAATTGCCGCTCCCAAGAATTTAAGTTGTTCTGTTTGGCGTTGTTTGGCAATAATCACGCGACATTCTGGGCAGTAGGGTACATCGGGTAAGGTTGCACTCAACAGGGAAGGGGTTTTAAAAGCTGCTTGCACCAGCTCTTTGAAGGTAATCAAAGGCTGCGCCATGCGCACATCATCAGGCGTAAGCTGGCGTTTACAGCGGGTACAGACAACAGGTGATTCGGTACTCATGGCGCATCCTTTACAATTACAATGAACGAACGTAGCGCTCGATTCGTTCTAAGGCGGTTTCAATATTATCCATGCTGGTTGCGTAGCACATACGCACGAAGCCAGCGCCGCTTGGCCCAAAGGCATCGCCTGGTACAACCGCAACTTTTTCATTATAGAGCAAGCCTTCAACAAAGGCTTCACTGGTTAGCCCCAGGCTGCTAACTTGGGGGAACACGTAAAACGCGCCTTGTGGTTCGAAGGTTGGCAGGCCAATTTGGCGCAACCCAGCCACAATTACTTGGCGACGACGATCGTATTCGCTGACCATGCGTTGCACATCTTCTTCGCCTGTTTGCAAGGCTGCCAAACCAGCATATTGGGCAACCGTTGGCGCAGACATAATAGCGTATTGATGGATTTTGCGCACAGCATTGGCAATTTCTGCTGAGGCTGCCAACCAACCCAATCGCCAGCCAGTCATCGCGTAGGCCTTCGAGAAGCCACCAAGCAAAATTGTGCGTTCGCGCATACCAGGCAATTGGGCAAAACTGGTGTGCTCAACGCCATAGACCAAGCGATCGTAAATCTCATCGGAGAAAACCAAGAGATCGTATTGTTCGGCCAATGCAGCAATATCCAACAAGCGTTCGCGGCTCATTACCGCACCAGTTGGATTATTGGGATAGCCAATTAAAATCGCTTTGGTTTTGGGCGTAATTGCCGCCTCGATTGCCTCACGAGTTACTTGAAACTCTTGCTCAACCGAGGTGCTGACATAGACCGGAACCCCGCCAGCAAACACCACACTTGGGCCATAGGCCACAAAACATGGCTCAGGAATAATTACTTCATCGCCAGGATCGATGGTGGCCAACATTGCATTTTGCAAGGCTTCGCTGACCCCAACCGTAATCAACAACTCATTCTCAGGATCATAATTAATCCCATACAGCTGATTGAGATGTTTTTGCAATTCCTGGCGCAGCTCGATCGTCCCCGAGTTTGAGGTATAGGCAGTTTTGCCTTGTTGCAACGAACGAATACCCGCTTGGGTAATCGTGTAGGGCGTGACAAAATCTGGCTCGCCGATTCCGAGCGAAATCACATTCTCCATTGTGGCAGCAATATCAAAAAACCGCCGTATCCCTGATGGTGGAACGCTCTGCACCCTTGCAGAAAGTCGCTCACGCGTCATGGCTGCCTCCTTGGCTGCTTGATTTGGCTTGCTGGTCTATGATACCACAGCCATTTTGCAAAAAAACATCCCCCTGAATCGCCGCAGCAATCCAGGGGGAATCGATTGAACGAGCCAATCAAATGCTTATTGAGCAGCGGCTTTGATAGCGATGACCAAAATGCCATCGCCCATGCCCATGCTCGCGCGTTCGACGGTCATAATGACCAAGGCTTCGCCAGCGCTCATGTTGGTGTAGGTCAAGGTTTGTGAGCCAGCCATGCCGGTGCTATCGCCAACAGGCATAGCCATCCAGCCAGCAGCTTCTAATTCGGTGTCATAGAAGCTTTTGATTTCTGCAGGGGTAGCAGTTGAAACATAGGCTGCTTTGCCCAAGACATTGGTATCGCCAGCGCTGCCAGCAAAACCTTTTTCAAAGCTTTCCATGAACGCATCGGTCACAGCATCATCACCAGCTTTGTATTCTTCGCTGCTTGGTGGCGCTGGAATATCGCTCAAGTCGCCAGCTGGCAGTGGATCGCTGCCGCCGATTTCAGCAGTAGCGTCAGGCATGGTGCTGCCACCGCCACCCAAACGACCAACAGTCGTGAAGATGATCGATTGGTTCATGCTGGTATCAACGGTTGAAAGATCCAACACGCCGATCATAGCAACCGTGGTTGGTGAGCTTGCGCTTGGGTAAACCAATACTTTACCAAAGTTTTGGTCTTGAACTTGGCCCGTGCCCCAACCGTAGTTTGCCATTTCACCTTCGTAGAAATCCACCATGGTTTGAGGAGTTTCTTCGGTGATGTAGTAGGTCAATGGTTCGAGATCCAAGCCAGTTTGTTTTTCTTGGTTTTCGAATTCGCCTTCCATGCCACCAATAGCTGCGTCAATAATGGCGTTTTCGCCTTTGACGTATGGCTCGCTTTGCGGTGGAGCTGGAATTTCAGCTGCATCAGTTGAAGGGCTGCCAGTGTCGCGGGTTGGTTCAACAGCTGCTGCTTCGGTTGCCGTTGGCATCGCAGCTTCAGTTGGCGCTGTGGTTGCAGTTGGAGCCGTGGTTGCGGTTGGAGCGGCAGTGCTGCCACAAGCGCTTAATGCTAGGGCAATTAAAATTGCGCTAATCGTCCGTTTTGACATGAGGGTCAATCCTCCTAAATAAAATCTGTTGTCGGCATTCCTACTGCCAAGAGGGTTCCTACTTAGCAATGATCGCGCCACCCATCTTCCAAACTCTCAAATCACAAACGTGCCCTACCAACAACTGTGTGGTAATAATCACAAGCTTTGGTACGCCAATATCACTATAAAGGTTACAACCCATCCAAAGTCTGGCAATCGGCGACACAAAGCCCTCAGCCTAAGCACTTGCTCAACACTGAGGGCCAGCGTAAACCTTGCAGATTTGGAACCTTATTTGACGTTGGTGCCAGTTGTAATAACCAGAATCCCCGTACCACCAGCCATACTCATATCAATCATATTGATTGCAGCCACATTGGTATCTGCTTGGAAGTTGACTGAGGTCGTATCGGGAAGTGATGGTGATTCGATGGTTTTCCAACCACGCTTGGTCATTTCAGTGGTATAGAAATTCTTAATTTCTTCCGTGCTTGCGGTTGAAATATAGAATTTATTGGTTGTGCTTGTGCCACTGCTGGCCATGCTTTGACCGAAACTATCGACCATAATATCCAAGGTTGGATCTTGGCCTTTTTGATATTCGCTGCTGCTTGGAGGCGCAGGAATCGTTGTATCGGTTACCCCACCGCCACAGCCAACTAAGCCAACCATTAATACGACGAGTAATACATACCCAAAAAACCGTTGCATTCGACCATCCTCCTAGTAAGTGTTTATTGTTACGCCATCATGACGTATCAATTTTACAAACCGTTCCTTAAACGTTAGTCCAATTGCTTGGCACACTGTTTTTGGTTGTTAAGGCACATCAATTGCGCTGGTGCAAAGTTGACGAACGCATCATACACGCCTTGTCAACCCCTGAATCAAAGGATGAAGGATGAGGGATGAAGGATGAAGTCGATAGTTCAGGCAGAAAGAGCATAGAACATAGGGGTTGGGGATCGGG
>NZ_PUBZ01000008.1 GCF_003205875.1 Herpetosiphon llansteffanensis | reverse complement strand
GGGGTTAGGGGTCGGGGATCAGGAATGCCTGCTCAATCACCACCCAAGCGCCACGAGTCCGCTAATTCTTCGCTGTTGAATCGCTATTGGTGAGCGCCGGTTTTTCGCTGCAATTGCCATGGTTGCAATCGAGAATAATCCGTTCGTGGCTTGGCACCAGCACTAATGAGCGGCCAAACGTTGCCTCAACCACGTCGCGGGTCATAATCGCGGTTGGTGGGCCATAGGCAATCAAGCGTTGGTTTAGGCAGAGCAAGGCATCGAAATGATGCTCCAAATGCTGCAAATGGTGGGTTGTAACCAGCAAGGTACGACCAGCATTGCTCAAATCGCGCAGGAGATGCAAAATAACTTCTTGCGTTGGCACATCAACGCCACTAATTGGCTCATCGAGCAGCAACACATCTGGCTCTTGGGCCAAAGCACGCGCCAAAAAGACCCGCTGCTGCTGTCCGCCAGAAAGATCGGCGATTGAGCGCTGGGCAAAATCGTGCATATTAACTTGTTCAAGTGCCGCGTCGGCTAGCTCATAATCGGCTTTTTTGGGTCGCCGCAGCCAACCAAGCTGGCCATAACGCCCCATCAGCACAACATCGCGCACGCTGGCAGGAAAGCGCCAATTGACCGCGCTAATCTGCGGCACATAAGCGACTTTGCGCGAACGTTTGGCCAAGGCTTGGCCTGCTACCAAAATTTGGCCAGTCGAAGGAATTAAGCCTAAGATGGCTTTAATCAACGAGGTTTTGCCAGCACCGTTGGGGCCGATAATGCCGATTAATTGGCTGGATTGGGCCTGAAACGAAACATCGCTCAGCACTGGGCGTTGATCATACCGAATAGTAAGTTGACGAACTTCAAGCGCTGGGGCAATCGTCGTAGGCGCTTGGAGCCGAATATGCGCTTGGGAAGCAACCGCTGCCATAGAAAAATCCTTGTTAACGCAAGAAGCTATAGGCAACAGCCGCTGCTGTTCCTATAGCCACTGCCATACATCACGTGTGCGTTATTTGAGCGCAGCAACAATAGTATTCATATTGTACCGCATCATGTCGATATAGCTAGTTGCTATATCACTACCTAAAGTGTCGGTATACAACACGGCAATCGTTTTTATGCCCGCTTCATCAGCAAGCAACTCGGCAGTTTTTTGGTTGAACTGCGATTCGGAGAAGATTGCGGGCACGCCGCTAGCCTTGACGCTCTCGACTAAGGCCGCCAAATCGCCAGCAGAAAGCTCGGCTTCGGGGTTTTCCAGCAACACGCCAGCAACGTCAAAGCCATAGCGCTTGGCAAAATAGGGGAAAGCATCGTGGTTGGTGATCAATTTGCGCCGTTCGGCTGGAATTTGAGCAGCCAAGCCTTGCAATTCTTGATCGAGGGCTTCGAGCTGGCCAAGATAGGCCTCTGCATTTGCCGCATACACATCTTTGCCACTTGGATCGATGGCGCTGAGTTGGTCGCGAATCGTCAAGGTATACGACATCACATAGGTTGGGTCGAGCCAAAAGTGTGGGTTGCCCTCTTCGTGAGCGTGCTCATCGGCATGTTCTTCATCAGCATGCTCTTCGCCAGCGTGTTCATCGGCGTGTTCGTCTTCAATTGCTGCCAAGCCTGCAGATAATTCAACCCGTGGTTGCTCGCTGCCACCAGCATTTTCAAACAAGGGTTCGAGCCATTCTTCCAGCGCGTGACCATTGAAGAATACAATATTGGCATCGGCGATTTTTTGGCTATCGCCAGGCGTAGCTTGATAATCTTCCGGGCCAGCACCCAAGGGAATAATGTTATCGACGATCACCCGATCGCCGCCGACTTGCTTGATCACATCGGCCAAAATGCTCATGGTTGTGACCACGCGAATTTGGCTAACTGGCTCGGTGGCAATCGCGCTGGCTGTTGGCACTACTTGATCGGCGGTGGTGGTTTGCTGTTGGCTTTGGCTAATTTGGCTTGGCTGAACAGTGGCGGTGCTTTGGCCACAGCCAACTAAAATTACCAGCAACAGCACGAAACTATATCGACGCATTGAAATTGAATCCTTAGCTAATTGATATTATTCTCAGTTACAAAAGAGATAATATCTCAATAAATGAGTTTTTGTCAAAAAAAAGCCCACTGCCTTGTGGGCAATGAGCCGATGTATCGATCAGCACATCGGTATCATAATACTGCAATAATGCTTAACGTGCCAAGAATTA
The DNA here is from genome assembly GCF_003205875.1 of Herpetosiphon llansteffanensis. Classification (GTDB taxonomy): domain Bacteria; phylum Chloroflexota; class Chloroflexia; order Chloroflexales; family Herpetosiphonaceae; genus Herpetosiphon; species Herpetosiphon llansteffanensis. Next base: position 4,147 of record NZ_PUBZ01000008.1, on the reverse strand, counting down.
ACATCATATAAACGGCCAAACGCCAACCAATGAGGGAAAGCGGCTGGATACTGCCTGGAACACGCACCATATGGGCTTCCCCCAGCACCAGTGCGAGTGCTCCAACGACACACAACATCAGCATAAGAGTGATTTGCATAGGACACCTCCTTGCGGGAACTGCCGCCGATGGATGTTGCAGCAGCTATACGCGCAAAGCAAAAAGGTGTTTCACACTTCGCTGATGTAGCAGGCGAGCGCGCGGCGCAGGCTTGGGAAGGCTTGTTGCAAATAGCCATAAACCGTATCGGGGCTAATGCCTAATGAGTGTGAAGCCTCTTGGGCCATCATTCCCTGCAAGTAGCAGAGGCTAATCGCCATGCGTTGGCGTTGGGGCAAGGTTGCAAGCGCCTCGTAAATATACTGGCTTAGTTCGGCAGAAAGCGCTACATCGCCCAAATCGCCAGCAATAGGCCGTTGATCTAATTCGTTGAGTGGGGTTTGTGGGCGTTGGCGGCGGCGATAATCGAGGGCAGCATTCACGGTAATGCGATGCAGCCATGTGCTCAGACTGCTACGGCCTTCGAAGCGGTTGATATATTCAGCAGCGCGAATAAAACTCTCTTGCACAATATCATCGGCTTCGTCGTCGGAGTAGACATAGCGGCGAGCAAGCCGTTGCATTTGCGGCGCGAAGGTTTGCAAAAAGCACTGAAATGCTTCGTCATCACGCTGACGCAACCCTGCAACAAGGCTAGCTTCATTCAATTCTTGGCTGCTAGGTTGAAACGTAAGCATAACAACAGTCCTTCGCTAGGAATAACAATCCACAAACGCATTCATCATTGAGCGGTGTTGCTACTGTAGCATAGGCTACTGCTGAGCTTCCTGCTAAATAATACAACTTTTGGGCAGCACAATCAATAACATAGGTACATGCCAAAATAGCGTAATAGTCCTAGCAAAAATGCGGCTAGGTTAAGTGGCTCGTAAGCAGATTCGTGATAGGCTTAACTGTATACCAATCCAATCAAATTTTGATTAAAACTTGATTGGCTGGTACGACGATTATGACAACTTAATAGGAGGCGATGTCATGCGACGAGGCATTCGTTGGCTACTGTTAATCGGCGGAGTTGTCGGCATTAGTGTGGCGCTCGGTATTGGCTGGTGGCAACAGGAAGCGCCAGCGGTTAAGCCCAATCGAACCTTGGTGCAAGATCAAGCAGGCAATCTGCAGCTGATCACGGCCAGCAAACAAACATTAGCCCTCACCAATGATGCCTCAGCCACTGTTCAATACACTCAAGTTACGCCTGCGCCCGATGGCCAGCACGTCGCCTATATTCAACTTAGCCCCAAACAGAGCGAAATTCGCATTCAGACTTTTGATGGCAGCCCTGCTCGTAGCATTTTTAGCGATTTCAATTTGCGGCCTTTTTATCTTGCTTGGTCGCCTGATAGCCAAAGCCTCGCTTTTTTGGCCGCAGGCACAACCATGGAATTGTATGTTGTGCCTGCTGATGGCTCGCAAACAGCGCGTAAAGTGCGTGATGGCCAGCCATCGTATTTTGCGTGGAAGCCAGATAGTAGCGCTTTGCTGTTGCACACAGGCGGCGGCACGCCGGTTGGCAGCACCGCCCTGCACTCACTCCAATCCAATGATCTGACCTTTTTTAGCGAAACTGCTGGTGATTTTCAAGCGCCTGCGTGGAATGCTGATGGCTCAGCACGCGTGGTTGTCGTGGCTGATGGCAATATCAACCAATTGATGCACATCGATCAAGCTGGGCAACGGGCTTTGAGCGAGCCAACCAGCGATGGCTTTATGTTTGTGCTTTCGCCCGACCGCTCCAAAGTGGCCTACCAAACCTTTGGCATTCAGACCCGTTCGGGCCTGATGATTCAAACGATTGCGACTGGTAAGAGCCAAACGTTTGAAACCGCGCGTCCGTTGGCTTTTTTCTGGTCGCCTGATGGGCATTCGGTTGCCTTGTTGGTTGCAGATGCCAAGCCGCGCGGGCCAAGCGGCGATGCAGGAATTGTGCGGGTTAGCCGTCAAGCCCAAACTGGCGTGCAAGTGCATTGGGAAGTGCTGGATGTGCAGGCGGGCAACGTTAAGCGGCTCAAATCGTTTGCGCCAAGTAGCCAGTTTTTGAATGTCTTGCCCTATTTTGACCAATATGCCACCTCGTTGACTTTTTGGTCGAGTGACAGCCAATATTTGCTGAATAATAGTAGTAATGGCGTTTGGCAAATTCATGTTGAAACTGGAGCAGAACAACAATTGACGAGCGGTGCATTTGGGGTTGCCGTGCCATAAAAGTTGAGAGAATTCCCTCACCCCCCAACCCCCTCTCCCACTGCACGCGAGCGAGGGGGAGCTGACTAGTGTGTACCAAAAAATGGCGGAAAAACCACCGCCTAAAGCCCCTCGCCCGCGCACGGGAGAGGGGTTGGGGGTGAGGGGATCTTAACACATACCCTTGTAAGAACCCCCTCTCCCACGAAAACGCGGGCGAGGAGGAGGACGTGTTTATCAGCACGCATTGCAGAGGGGAGCTAGCGAAAATACCAGCGCAAGGCGCGTTGCAGCCATGGTTTTTCGAGCCAACGCGTAAACGAGCGTTGGGCAGTCATTTTGAGGCCTTGTGAGCGGGTAGGATAGACGTTGATCAAACCACCAAGCTTTGAGGCGCTAACGCCCGTGCCCATCGCCAACACCGCTGCGTTAATCATATCGCCTGCGCCTTGGCCGATAATATGCACGCCGACAATTTGCTCTTTGCGTCCAACCGCCAAAATTTTGGTAAAGCCTTGCGTTGCATCCTCGGTACGCGCCCGATCGTTGGCGCTCCACGGCAACTCATAAACGCGCAAGCTGCTACCATACTTGGCTCGCGCTTGATCTTCATTCAAGCCCACATGGCCAACTTCGGGATCGGTGAAGGTTGCCCACGGCACTAGCTCATATTTCATAGCACTTTGGCCAGGGAAAAGTGCATTGCGCAGCACGGCTCCTGCTTCTTGGGCAGCAACATGGGTAAATTGATAGCGCCCAATCACATCGCCACAGGCAAAGACCCGTGGATTGCTGGTGCGCAAATACTGATCAACATGAATCCGGCGTTCAGGATCGTATAAAATGCCTGCTGCATCCAAGCCTAAGTTATGGACATTTGGTGTGCGCCCAGCGGCCACCAAAATCGCATCGGCCACCAAGGTTTGTGGCTCTTGACCAGCAGTTTGAATCGTGACGTGTTTGGCTCCAGCTTGGACCTCGATCTTGAGTGTTTTGGTGTTGAGGTAAACTTGCATGCCTTCGGCTTTGAGGGCTTGGGCTAAGGCTGTACCCATGGCATGATCATCTTTGGGCAACAGGCGTGAGCCTTGTTGAATTAGGCTAACTTCTGCGCCCAACCGAAATAGTGCTTGACCTAGCTCGCAGCCAATCGGCCCACCACCAAGCATAACAATCCGCTTGGGCAATTCATCTAATAAAAAAACATCTTCATTGGTAAGGTAGCCAGCCTCGGCCAAGCCAGCGATCGCTGGAATTTTGGGATGCGAGCCGGTTGCAATGCAAACATGCTTGGCGCGTAGCAACTCACCATTAACTTCCACGGTTTGATCATCATAAAAACGGGCACGACCTTCGATAACCCGTGCGCCTGCTTTGCGCAACACCTTGGGCGCGTCGTCGTGCTGATAAATTTGCTCTTGCACCGAGCGCACATACTGCATAACCGCCGCAAAATCGACTTGTGGTTGGGCAGCAATGCCATAGCGGGCAGCAGTTGCCGCTGTATGGGCAATTTTGGCGGCATGGATGAGGCTTTTACTGGGCACGCAGCCAGTCCATGTACAATCGCCACCAAGCTTATTGGCTTCGACTATGGTAATTTTTGCGCCCAACGAAGCGCCAAATTTGGCAAAGGTTATGCCCGCCGAGCCGCCGCCAATTACCAGTAAATCGTCCATGCATGCTCCTTATTAGCACAGAATATTGATCCACGAAGGGCACGAAGCGCACGAAGGGCCAGAAACCACGAAGGACGCGAAGATCGCAAAGGCCCTTTTTTGCCACAGATTAGCACAGATTAGTAGGATTATGCTGCACGCGCCTAGCGCCCTGTCTCTTATAAACATCTGACGCTGCCGACGAAGC
>NZ_PUBZ01000007.1 GCF_003205875.1 Herpetosiphon llansteffanensis | reverse complement strand
GTCCCCAACCCCCGATCCCCACTTTTGCTTTTTGACTTCTGCCTTTTGACTTTTACGTGTCATCGCATTGTAACCTTAACTGCTTGAATGCGTGCTAGCCAAGCCGTAGGCTAAACCGTACAGCTATCGTTTTAGGAGGCACGGCCATGGCCCTTGCAACATTTCGACTTAATTTCCTGCCACGTCTGCGTGATGGACGGCAGATTCGGCGCTATCGCCATCACTTGCTCGAAGGCGAGGCCTTGGTTGGTTCGCAACCGTTGTTGCCGCATCTGCAACGCTTGCCGCTGCAATTTCAGCAAGTCGAAGGCGGCCCAGCAATGCCCTTGCGCGACGCACTGCGTGAAACACCCCGTTTAGCCTTGATCGAGCCTGGCTCGCGCTCGCTGGCCATGCGCCAACTCTGTTTGCAATGGGCACGCGGCGCACAATTGCCAACCGCCTATGTTCCCTTATTTTATCGTGTTCAGCAAACAGCAGACCACTCAATCCAACCCTTGCAATTGTTACATCAACAGATGGAACAGCTCGGCTTTGCGATCAACGAATTGGTGGTTAAACGTGGCTTGGCCGCTGGCGTATGGTTGCTATTGATCGAAGGTTGGGATCAACTCAAGCCAAACCAGCAACAACGTTGGTCAGCGTGGATTGGCACATGGCTCGAACGCTATCCCGCCTTGTCGATGATGCTGGCAACCAGCAAACCGCAAACAATTCCCGATCAATTTGCCTTGTGGCATAGCGTACAATGGCGTGGCTAAGTTTGGTTTTTTTGAATGTTTTTGAGGGCCTGTTCGGCGCGTTCTAATGCCGCTGGATCAAGCTCGGTTGCATAACGGGCTTGGGTATAGATAGCTGTTAATTCATCGATTGCTGGCTCACTATTTGGCTGGCGTTGAGCATAGCCACGCCCATATTCGTGCGCAGTTTGATGCTTGCCTCGCGGCTGACCATGATCTTCGCCAAGCTCCAAAAATTTGGTATACACGCGGCGCACTTTTTGGCGTTGTGGATCATCAGCCCCAAACTTCCAAGGCTTTTTGCGCCGAAAACGCTCTAAAATCTGTTCGCGCAAGCTATCAAACGACCAAATTGATTGCTCGATCACAATTTCGCCTGGCACAACTGCTCGCGTTTCAACGTCGCGCAGCCAGCGCACCACAAGATAAATCAACCAGCAAATCATCAGCACGCCAATTAAGGCCACACTGATCGTCAGAAAATCGCCAAGTAACGAGCTTATTTTGCTAGTTTCCTCTGGTTTAAGCGTTGAAGGATCGACAGCTTCGGGCATCACCAGTTGCTCCGGCGGGCGTTGATTGGGCGTGAATGAGGGAATCAGCAACCCAACCAGCCACGACAAGCCAATCCCAATGCCACCAACAATCAGCACAAGCCCATCAATAAATGTGCTAAAAATCAGCCCTACAATGCTGCGTTGGCCATCGACAAGCCCAAAAAGCAACAGCGGAATACCAATGATCAACAGCGTAAACAAGCTGCTCCAGCCTAACATTGGCGGGGTTTGCAACTCTGATTGGTTGCTTTGATCAAGCATCATGGCAAATAAACATGCAGCGACAAAGCCCAAGGCTTGGGCAAGAAACAGCTGAATGAAACCAGCTTCTTCGAGTGCACCCCGCGTCATGACTGGCCCCAAGGCCACAAATGCCACCAATAAGAACAGCCCGTGCCAAAAGAGCTGTTGCAACCAATCGTGATTCCATTGATCAGCATTGATTGCCCGCGACATCAAAAAGGCCACGCCAAAGCCGCTCAAGACCAATTCTTGGCCACTGAAGCCGGTGCGCAGCCAAAGCCAGCCAAGCATGCTCAGCCCAATCACCCCAGCAGCGGCAATAATCGCACCTCGTTGGCGTAACCGCATACGCAAACTAACCATGACGATCAAGCCCAAACAAAAAACTGGCCACCGCCACACCGCACTCGCATTATCGCCAACAATGTCGAAGCTGTTGAGCACGAGGCTCATCAGGCTGCTATAGGCGATGCAAGCACTGAGCAAAATTAATAATTTGGCGCTTTGACGATTGATCATGGCTCCCTCTGATAGCTATGAATCAGCTTTACGCCGCCGACTTTGGGCGCATGTTCACCCAAATAGAGCCAAACTGGCGCATAGCCATATTCGCGCAAACGGGTCAATGCACTGCGATGAGCGGGTGTATCGACAACGCTAATCAGCAACACCGTTGCACCCAAGGGCAAGCGCGATTGTTCACGCCCAATAAATTTGGCAATTTCAATCCGCGAATAGAGCGACATTTGCGCCAACACTTCGAGAATTGCGCTGGCCTGTTTGAGGCTGCGGCTCGGCGGCAAATGCACTGCATTATTACCTTCAACCAAGGCCGCATTCGACCATAAACCAACTGCATGGCCAGCTTTATGCAACGCACTACAAACCGTCGCTGCCATACTAATTAACCGTTCGCCTTGGAATTTATTCACCCCAAGGTAGGCGGGCACAATCGTTTCAATATCAACAATGCACATCACGGTTAATGCAGTTACTGGCTCGTAAATTCTGGTTTGCAATTGCCCACGCCGCGCCGTTGCCGTCCAGTGAATGCTTTTTAATGGATCGCTTTGGGTATAATCGCGAATCCCAATCGGCACAACTGGATCAGTCAATAAACGTTGCGAAGCGCGAATTGTGCCCAACAGTTCACGCAAGGGCATGCCCAATTCAGGGTCTTTCAACAAACGCGGATAGACAATTAAGCGATCAATCTCGTTGATTGTGGCGCGGCTCATGCTCAGGCCAAGGGGATCGCTGGCGCTCAGATTGGCAGGGCCAAAGCGGTGCAAGCCACGCTGTGGGCAGCGAATCGTATAGTGGCGGGTCACTTGTTGATAGCTGCTCAAGCCAAAAGCGCGGGCTAGAATGCGATAATTGGGGCTAGCAGCAGGTTGGGTTTCGATCTGCTCAATCTGAATGCCAACTGGCACTAAATCGTGCAAATTGACGAATGGCAAGGGCAAAAATTTATGGTTGCTCAGGGTTAAGCTCAGGCTGGTCGTGGTATCAGGGAAAAGATGGGTATGGCCCAGCTCGCGCTGATACTCAACCCGATGAAACATGCGCCATTCCCATAATTCTACCGCTGCAAGCGCCATAATGCCCAGCATACAAACCAATGGTAAAAGGATTACATCGGTCAGCAAGCCAATAAGCAAGAGCACAACCAAGCTAAATAAGCCTGCTCGCCGCCCTTTCATGCCCGTTCCTCCACTGGCGTGGCGATGCTTTTGACAATATCGGCCAAAATTTTCTCTGGGCTGCGTTGGGCCAAGCGAGCCTCGGCCCCCAAAATCAGCCGATGAGCCAAAACACTTGGCACTAGTTGTTTGACATCATCGGGCAAGACAAAATCGCGGCCATGAATTAATGCCCAAGCCTGTGCAGCCCGAGTCAATGCCAACGAGCCACGCGGGCTAGCTCCAAGCTCAATCTCTGAATGCTCGCGGGTTGCACGCACAATCGCAATGGCATACTGGCGCACTGCATCGCTCAGATGAACGCTGCGCACCGCGTGAATTGCATCCAACAGCTGCGCCTGATTGCTCACCGCATGCATGGCAACCCAAGGATCGCCCTGATTAAAGCGTTGGATAATTGCATGTTCTTCTGCTTCGCTAGGATAGCCCAAATTGACCCGCAACAAAAAGCGGTCGAGTTGGGCTTCAGGCAAGGGAAACGTGCCTTCAAGCTCAATTGGATTTTGGGTTGCCAGCACCAAAAACGGGCGGGTTAATTGGTGGGTTTCGCCATCGATCGTGATGGTTGCTTCGGCCATGGCTTCGAGCAACGCCGATTGGGTGCGTGGTGTAGCGCGATTAATTTCATCGGCCAGCACAATATTGGCAAACAGCGGCCCAGCCCGAAACTGAAACTCGCTCAATTTTTGATTATAGAAATTCAGACCAGTCACATCGCTTGGCAAGAGGTCGGGGGTAAATTGCACCCGCCGAAATTGGCAATCAAGGCTTTGGGCGAGTGCTCGAATCAGGGTCGTTTTGCCAACGCCTGGCACATCTTCCAGCAGCACATGGCCTTCACACAAAAGCGCTGTTAGCAATAAATCGACGCTATTTTGCTTGCCCACCACCACTTGCCCAACTTGTTTGCGTAACTGTTCGGCCCATGTTTGCACATTCAACGCGGTCATGATTTCCCTCAAATCACACAACTATTCATCTTCAACGACGGGAAGCGCCACCGTGAAGTTGCTGCCACGGCCTTCGCTGCTGGCAACCCAAACCACGCCACCATGGCCTTCGACCAAGTGTTTGACGATTGCTAATCCCAAGCCAGTGCCGCCAACCCCACGGGTTCGCGCCCGATCGACCTTGTAGAAACGCTCGAAAATCCGCGGAATCGCCTCGGCAGGAATCCCTGCACCAGTATCGTGAATCGCCATAATGACCCAGCGATTGCTTGGCTCCAACATGCGGCTGAGATGATGGCCAAGTTCAGCCCGCGAACGCAAGCCTGCTTCAATCGTAATCGTGCCGCCAGAATCCGTCCATTTGACCGCATTATGCAGCAAATTGAGCAACACTTGGCTAATTCGGTCGCGATCAACATAGACTTCTGGTAAATCTGGGGCAATCGTTACCACAACCCGCAGATCTTTGCGCTTAGCTTGAGGCTGAATCCGATCGTGCGCTCGTTCCACAATCGTGCTGACTGCGGTTGGCTGCAATTGCAAGGCCGTGCGCCCAGATTCAATTTGCGAAAGTTCGTGCAATTCATCGACCAACTGCATCACTGCATCAAGCTCGGTATCAACTTGACCAAGCATGCGTTGAGCCAACTCTGGCGGCGGCTGAGTGGCCAAAGTTTCGACCAAAAGCTTAATCGAAGCCAGCGGCGTGCGCAATTCGTGCGAAACATTCGCCACCAAATCACGCCGCGCGCGCTCCAACAAACTCAGTTGGGTTAAATCGCGGGCCAAAATGAGCGCACCGCTTTCGGGCATTGGCTCACACCAAATCCGAATTGTACGATTGGAAAGCACCGGTTGCAAGGTAACTTGTTGTGGGTCGCGGCGGCGAATCGATTGCTCAATCATCGTATCGGCCTGATAATCGCGCACCAAGGTGATAACGCTATGGTTGAGCACAGCGCTGGCACTGACCCCAAATAATTTAGCCGCAACATCGTTACAATAACGAATGGTGCGGCCATCATTGACGACAATCACGCCTGCATCGAGCGCGGCGCTGAGCGTGCGAAACAACTGGTTAAATGGATCGGCTGGTGGCGGCGGCGCAACCACAGGCCGATTACGTAAATAGGCCAGCTCGCGGCGCAAATTGCGTTGCCCACGCCAGCCCCAAATCAGCGCGATGATCGTTGTCATCGCCAACAACACAATCCAGATCATTAGTTTTTGCGCTCGCTACGACTGAGTTGATCATTGAAGCGATAGCCAATGCCACGCACTGTTTGGATATAAATTGGGTTGCTTGGGTCAAGCTCAACTTTTTCGCGCAACCAACGCACATGCACATCGACCGTGCGCGAATCGCCAGGGAAATCGTAGCCCCAAACTCGTTCGAGCAGCAAATCGCGCGAGAGCGCCATGCCACGGTTGCGCATCAAGCAGACCAGCAGATCAAATTCTTTTTGCGCGAGGGTAATTTCGTTGGTATCGCGAAACACGCGGCGGCTGCCAGTATCAACTTTGAGATTGGCGGCGGTCAGTAATTCGCGTTCAACACCGGTTGGTTGACGATCGGTTCGACGCAAGATTGCCCGCACACGGGCGAGCAATTCGCCAAGGCTAAATGGCTTAATCACATAATCATCAGCACCAAGCTCCAAGCCAGCAATCCGATCGACCTCATCTTGGCGTGCGGTCAACATCATAATTGGAATATTGGTTTCGCGGCGCAAAATGCGACAAACTGAAAAGCCATCGAGCTTCGGCAGCATCACATCTAAAATCAGCAAATCGGGCTGTTCGGCGCGAGCCAAATCAAGCCCGGTAACTCCATCGGAAGCAGAAAGCACGGTATAGCCTTCGCGTTCGAGGTTGTAACGCAGCGTATCGGCGAGCAGGGCTTCATCTTCTACCAGCAATATTGTGGACATAGGTTGTCAGCACCATGGTGATAAACATTCAGAAGGGCTTGCGCCCGCAGCTATTGTACCATTATCGCAAGCATGAAGGGATATTGATCCACGAAGGGCACGAAGGGGATAAGGCTACAGGCTTTTGGCTATCGGAACAATTGTTGCCATTGCAAGCAATCTCCCATAGCTCATAGCCATCAGCCTATAGCCATATGGTTTCTGCGCCTCTGCGTTAAAAACTAATCCACGAAGGACACGAAGAACGATTTTTTTGCCACAGATTGCCACAGATTATGAGGATTAGGTTCTTGCCAGCCCAACGCCAACAGCCGATAGCTATAATGCCGTTGCGCCTCTGTGTTAAACGAACAGGTATTTAAGCAGCGGCGCAGCGTTAAATTTCCGATCCCCAATCCCCGACCTGTCTCTTAT
>NZ_PUBZ01000006.1 GCF_003205875.1 Herpetosiphon llansteffanensis | reverse complement strand
TCGAATATATCGAAATTTTTTACAATCGCCAACGACTGCATTCGGGGTTAGGCTACCAAACACCCGCGATGATTGAAGCAGCGTGGAGCGGATAAGAACGATTGTCCATTAAATCGTGACCACATCAAAATCGATCAAACCATCCTTCTCCGATTGAAGTTGATCAAGGCCATCCAAATAGATCGTTTCCTCGATACCGTGTTTTGAGAGTTCGTCGAGTATTCGCGCAAACTCGGCTTTCATGGCATGAAAGCTTTCTTCGGGAAAGTACGAAACTATCAGCCCATGCTTTAGGATTAGCTGTGCTACCACCGCCCGCAACAGCCCTAATTGATACTTGGGATCTGGCGTTAAGGCAATAAAGTGATGGGGTGTCTGCGCAATCCCTGCCTCCTGAATCAGCTTGGCAATGGTGCTGCTTTTGCCTTCTCCTGCTGCTGCCTTGATCAACACATAGCCACCCGTGGGCCGCATCGCTGCGATGTGCTCGCGAATCGCCGCTAGTTCCGCGACCCGTCCGACAAAGCCCTGAAGGCGGAGATTCAAGAGCCGATTACTATCACTTTGATGGGCAGCATGCACGACTTTCGGACGGTTCAGGTCATACCACGCAAACTGCCACCGTCCCGTGTAATCCCATCCATCAAGTCCACATTGTTGCCCTGTTCCAGCAAGTTTTTCGCTGCAATACTGATGGACTCGCTCTATCGTGACCGCACCAAAACTATCCACGGCCTGCCCTTCCAAGGCGTTGAGCAAATGGTAGGTATAGAGGCTGGTTCGATTCCATTCATAGGCTGAATGCGTGGAATAGGTTGATACGAGCATGCGACGGAAGGCTGGCGGATCTCCAATCAGCGGTTGATTACCAAGTTGTCCGATCATTCCGCTCGCACAGCAGTCAAGAATCACCACCACATGCCCAATTGGATAGGTCTGGGTATTCCCTCGTAAGACCGTTTTCAGCCACCCGACGCGGAGGCAGGTGAGCGGATCATCCATGATGGTTTCAAGCGTTGTATCCGTTGTTACCAGCACTACATCAGGACCTTCAGCCGTTTGGGTTATGGTTCCATGCCCGCTGAAATAAATGATCAGCGAATCATCGATCGTGCCAGCCTTCATTTGCGTTTCGATGGCATCACAAATCGGTCCCCTCAAGGCCTGTTCACTCAGAAACGATTGCACTTGAAATCCACAGGCAGGGCTGGCAAGGACGGCTGCCATGCGTGGTGCATCATGGACTTCGGGGGCGATTAACGGTGCAAGCCCCGATGCAATTGACCCATTCGCGCCAATCACAATCGCATGACGTTGACCGTGGAGTGGATTTCGTGGCGGTGGAATCATGGGCAGAATCCTACGATGCTACATCATCACCAGCAGGATGGATATGAATTCGGTATGCGATCTGCTGATCGGGTGCGGTTGCGGCGAGGCTCGCCAACAATCCATCCATTGATGTTGGTGATGTTGTCAGTCTATAGGATTGGGGAACGGTTTCCGGTTCGGTAACCACGTCGATGGTTGCGGCAAACGGAATAAACCGCGTGAATGACACTTCGATCTTTCCTATTCCATGAATGGAAAATGCGGGCTGTTCTAGCTAACTCCATTGGTCGTTTGTAAAACAAGCGATACGCTGCTGGGAGCAGATGCCGGATGCACTCCTCTAAGGCCGAAAGTTGTTCGTTCGTCACTGGCGGAAAAAGTACCATAACGCGTTCTTATAAACAATTAACGTCGATCCCAATCGGTCAACATTTGTTTTGCGATCCATGGTTGGTTGATGATGGATTTCTCAAACAGATCCATTGCCTGCTCCTTAATGGACTCATCATCAGTATGCAGATAGACATTTAAAGGAATGTTCACCCACTCTCTTGCTATTCGTCTCTGTTGAAAACTGTTACTGGTTTGATCTGCCCCAAACTGCGTAATTATGGTTTTAGTCGCTCGAAGCGCTAAATCAACATCCTCGATCGCGATTAGCTTAAGGTATTTAATCAGACTATAGGCTCCATCGATGAGCGCAGGTGATTGAAGCATTGTTTCAATCAAATTGCGGCTTGGATCAAGATGTTCGAGATTAAGTTGTTCAAAACATTCGCTAGCCGCTTTACGCACATCAATGGCTGGATCATTAATTAAGGACATGAGTCGTTCTAGACAAACCTCAAAATAGGCTTCATTGATGATATTATGGGCATACACTTGAGCTGCTCCTTGTCGTAGGGCCGTGTCTCCACCCATGCAGCGTTGGGCCAAATCTAGCGTTGCTGGATTGTTTAATGCTGCTAAACAAACAAGTTGTGCCCCCACTCGACGACTTTGATCATGCTCATGCTCAAGGAGTTGTTCGATGAACGGTCGAATGTGTGTGAAAAATCGGTACAAGGAGCGATATATCAGATTATGGGTTACACTACTTTCCAATAATGGTGGGTAATGGGTTAAAATTTTGACCAACAGTTCAATGGTGCGTTCTGGGTTCAAATGCATAATCTTATCGAGGCTATACACAATGCACGCTTGTACTGCCGTCGAAGGATCGTTGGTGGCAAGCGATACACTTTCAAAAATTGCCTCATTGGAAAATGCTGTTTGTCCCATTCCACAGAGACAAAAAGCTTCAATAGCTGTTCCACGAACACTATTGATTCCTTGATTAAGTGCATCTCTATGGCTAGGATTTTCAGTAGCTGATCCATTCAATGCCTCAGGTTCCGGATCTGGATCGTTCAATGCCCAATCCTTCAGCAGTTCGATTAAATCGATTGGCACAGCCTCGTTAGCCCGTTTGGCTAAGATACGAGAAATATCTATCCGTGATCGGCCTTTAACGAGAGTTGCATAGCGTTGAATTAAGCTGAAAATGAACTCGCTTGCGATTGCCGATTCGGCTAACCCAGTCAGAATGGCACAGAGGTATATTGACTCAAGTTTAAGACCATAGCTGCCCAAAAAACCAACAAACCGATCTGGATCGGTTTTGGCTTTTGTTTCAATCAGGCGCGAAAATTCGACAGCCCCACCCTCAAGAGGTCGTTCGCGAATCCCACCCCATCCCGTGGATTCATCATAGTGTTGCATGGCTTTAAAGAGATCAGCATCACTCATTCGTTCAACCCGATCAGGAGGGATTGGCGATCCAATGCCAATCGAACGGATTCCTCGGGGTGGTTGCAAGCGAAATTCAGGAAATTTGCGTTCTAACTCTTGACGTCGCTGGCGGGCTTCATCAGAGAGGTATTTAGGAAGGACTGCTTTTAAAAATCTTAGCTGGGTAATCCCATATAACTGCCTATTAATGTGCTCCGATACTGGATAGAATGCGAGAATCCGAGCTTCTAAGGTTCGGCGCTGTTCAGTACTGATCCATGGCACAATTGAGCCATACAGCATACACGATTCATAATAAGGGTTCTCCCATGGTTCGCCAATTTTCAAGCAACGCTGATCAGCCAAAAGATATTCGACGATAGCGTTCCTATAATATTCTGGATCAGCCATGTATGCATATACAAGGATTCGCTGTGCGGCTAAAGTTTCATGAGTAACGAGTTCAGCAGCAATACGTTCAAATAGATGTTTATGCCCTTGAGCGCAAGCCCGCAGGCTTTGGGCAATCAGTAAGGTGAACATGCCTCCATCATTTGGCCCACTCTCACCATACCAATACGTAGACATCGAGCTACTAGGGTATGATTCAGCAATAAACGTTTTGTTTTCAAAGAGATCGGTTATTTTGAGGATTGAAGGTAAAACATATTCGACGACTGCCATCGGATCATGGGTTGTCGCTTGGCGTATAATTTCGCCAACTGCATGCTCCCCAAAAAAATAGTGCTCAAGATCGGCGGACAGCTCATAATTAATTGCAGTAGATTGGATAAGAGGATTTTCTTCCAGTTGATTTGATGCTTGTGCTAGTGTATTTAACCGTTGCTCAAGGTATACACTGAGAGCACGACAGGCAAATTGGGGATTGGAAGCGAGATCATAGAGATAGGTTCCATCAATTGTCCCTTGTTCTAAGAAACGACAAAAGATTGTGAGCGCTGTTTCATTATTCCAATAGCGAATGTGAGTAAATCCCCCTATAATCCTTGCATCCCATTCAGCATTTGTGTCTAGATAGGGCTTGATGTAGCCTAAAACCGTTTCAGTCTGCTGATTGATAAATTGATAGAGAAAGTTCAACCCTAAATCGATTTTTGGGGGATTCTGGCTTTGAATCAGCCCACGAAGAACATTCTCTTGATCTAGGAGCTTAAACCAATCAAGGTTTTGGCTTGCATAGTCAAAAAATTGGCCTAGCTGATCCGGATCATTGCTCCATCGGCGAACGATGGCAAGTTCATCGTCTGATGGAGCACTTAAATTACCAAACCATTGCAAGAGTAACTGGCGAAGATGCGGACGTAAGGAATCTGCTTTGAACAAATTTTTTAGCTCGCGGAGATAGATTCTTGGATTACTCCCACGTAAATAGGCCAGAACTTGGACCATCTGCGAGCGTTCAAAAAGACCTTGTGAACCTGCAAGGATCGTCGCCGACAAGGATTGACTGCTTGCGGCAAATCGTCGTGCATAACAATAATCGAAAAATGTCTGGTGAAAAAAGGTCAGATTGGTTTGCGTTTTTTGGAGTAATCCCGTATGGAGAAGGTATCTCAATGCAAGGGGATACTCATCGAGTACACCTAGAGGAATGACGATTTGTTGCACTGATTGCATCATATCGACCAGTCTATAGATGGCTTTTGTCACGTCGCTAGTATGAATTTCCGGTGTAGCATGATCGATATGGCGGCTCCATAATGCGCTATACAAGTCTTGGAGTGATTGAAACTGATTGGGTTGCTGATTGTGGGAATTCTGTATGAGTTGTACATAGACACTTAAATGGAGCGGAACTTTAAGGAGTTCCCAATGGGCTGGCAAGAAATGGGCTGATCCAATCGCTAGGCTATTTAATAGCGTGGTGATCTGATCTTGATTCAGTGGCGCTAAGACAAATTTCTGATCGACTTTAATTCCTGCTAGACGTGGGTGGTTATTTAAATCGAAGGTACGGCACGAACTAATCATTCGTACATGCGGCATTTGGCGTAGCCGTGCAATAGTATCTAGTATGACATCGAGCGTGCCCTGATCACGGGCAAGTGTCAGGGATAACGCATCAATTTGGTCAATCATAACGACGAGGCGTTGCGGAGTAAGGGTTTTTGCGATAGTTTCAATGGACTCGGGTAAATTGAGGGAGGTTGCTAAATCTGCCGATGAACGGATGCCTCGTAGGGTATCTGCCTTAATGACCAACACGCAAACGCCCGCCTGTGCTAATTGTTTGAGCACCTGCTGTAAGACCACGGTTTTGCCACTACCAGGCTGATCGAGCAACATCCCCAGCCGTTCTTCGGTCGGAGCCTCGATGATCCATTGGGTAATTGTTTGCACTTCGGCTCGTTCAATATACTGTCCAGCTACCGTGTCAGGATAAACCTGGAGGATTGCGCTAGTTCGATGAATTGCCGCTACTAGACTATTCAGTGTTGTAGCATTCCACAGGTGACCATGCGGAACCCGACTATAAAGGGTTGGAAAGCCCCATGCTCCATGCTCATGGCCATCAGCCAAAATCGCCTTGCGCGCCGCAATCAGGCTGGTATCAATTGATCCACTGTTGCCTAGGGCGGCATAGAAGGCGTTCGCAAAGCAGTGTCCAGTGCGATTCAGGATCGCGGCCTGCATGCCAATCGCTGCCGGAATGCGATCGGTCATAAAAATCGGGGCAAAGCTCGTGAGCAGACTCTCCCCAGCGCTGCTGGTATGACAGGCGTTCAAGACGACCAGCTGCACCCCCGACTGATGCAGCATGCTGCTGAACTCGCGGGCCGAGAGCCGATCCCGCGACTGGTCGGCGCGTTCGATGTCGAGGTAGCCCATCCCCCGTTGGATACTGCCATGGCCGATATGATGCACGATATGGGGGCGCTGGTTGGTGAGGAGATTGGTCAAGCGGTCGCGCGTAAGGTGCGGGACTTCGATCAGATCGATTGGCCGTGCGCTATGCGTGATGGCAGCACGGATGATGGCAACTTCGGTTTCCGCCGCAATCGGGTGGTTTGCCAACTCCGTAGGCAAGGCCGAGGTCACGGCGAGGCGGATACGTTCGCCAGGGGGAATACCTAAATCAGGAATCGGATCATTCCACGAAAAGGTGCGAACGAGCGCATGTTCTAGCATGAGGGGACGACCCGCAGCGGAGGCCATCAATTCCCAAGGTAGGGCGGCAGCCGTGCTCAGGCGGGTATCGGTATCAATCGCCAAATGGATACGCAACGCCACCTTTTGCTGATCGGCATGGGTGCGCGCCGTGGCAAAGGCTTCGGCAATCGTTCCTTGAAACAGGGTTTGATAGAGCAGTTGGCCAACCGCGATCACGACTGATTCGTCAATCGGTGTGTGATAGTCCAGTGCCATCTGGTAAGCGGTCAGCGTCGGATTATCAAGCGGCAGTAGCAGTGCTTCGCTGACCTCATGGCCTGCCTGGGTGCGTGCGGTCACAGGATAGCGATCCCCGTGGGGGGCGGCGATGGTGAGATGGAAGGAGGCAAATGTGCTGCTCATCGTGACGAATCCTCGGCCAGCTGGCGCTGTGTGGTTAGCGGTGTTCCTCTATCCTAGCAAAGCAAGGGTCACGATGCAAGCGGTTTGATGTGGTCACGATTTAATGGACAATCGTTCTTATCCGCTCCACGCTGCTTCAATCATCGCGGGTGTTTGGTAGCCTAACCCCGAATGCAGTCGTTGGCGATTGTAAAAAATTTCGATATATTCGA
>NZ_PUBZ01000005.1 GCF_003205875.1 Herpetosiphon llansteffanensis | reverse complement strand
GGCTGGCGCTGGCGAGTGGGTGGGTCAAACAGCAGTTGATGATCGCGCAAGATGCGGTTGATCGTGGTGGGTGAACGGGGAATCCGGTCATTGGCCAGATCAGGATCGCGTTGGAGATAGGCAATGATGGTTTTGGCTCCGACGGTGCGATGGAACTGCGTGGCCAACTCCTGGCGCAAGGTCAGAATCCGCTCAATCACGCGATCACTCCAGGCGGGCGGTGGGGTTTTGCGGGCGCGTGATTGGCTCTGGCAGACGACATCGGGATCGGGATGGGGTGGCGAGCCAATGCGCTGTTTCCAGATGCGCACCCAATCGGGGGAGACGGTGAGCGCGGTGGCAAACTGGCGATTCGACCAGTCGGGGTTCGTGTGGAGCAATTCGTACAACGTTCGGCGGGTAGCAAACCAGCGATCCGTGACCATTGATGACCTCCGCAAGCCAAAAAATGGGGACGGTCACTATGATAGCGGATCGGTCGCCGATGATGTGGATGATCTGGGTGACGATGTACCTGATCAGCACACTCAGCCCACTGTGCCGATGGACGTGGTTGTACCAGTCCACGAACGCCGTCACCCACGCCCGCGCCTCCGCCAGACTGGCGAACCGATCCGGATAGGTGGGGCCATATTTCATGGTCTTAAACTGCGCCTCCGAGTACGGGTTGTCGTTCGAGACCGTTGGCCGGCTGTGCGAGCGCCGCACCCCGAGATCGGCCAGCAGGTCAGCGACCACGGTGGAGGTCATGGGCGCACCGCGATCGGCATGAATCGTCAGTTGGTCAGGCGCAATGCCCTCGCGCAGGCAGGCATCAGCCAGCACCTGTTCGGCCAACAGCGCCGCTTCGTGGGTGGCTAGCAGCCAGCCGACGATCATGCGGCTGAAGATGTCGAGCACGACGTACAGGCTGTACCACACCCCCGGCTGCGGCCCGCGCAGTTTGGTAATGTCCCAACTCCAGACCTGGCGCGGTGCGGTGGCCAGCAATTCAGGGCGGGTGGAGACCGGATGGCGGCGCACGGCGCGGCGCTCACGGGTGGCGGCATCGGCGCGCAGCAGACGATACATGGTGCGCCAGTGGCAGAGATAGATGCCCTCGTCAAGCAGGGTGGCGTAGATCGAGCGCGGGGCTTGATCGACAAAGCGCTCGCTGTTCAGGACAGCCCGCACGGCGGTTTGCTCGTCGGGACTGAGCATCCGCGGATGGCGACGGACGGTGCGCTGCCGCCGCACGGCGGCGGGTCGTTGGCGGCGGTAGACCGTGCTGCGCGGCACCCCAAGCGCCTGACACGCAGCGGTCATTCCGACGATGGGGGCAAGGTCGTGCACGCTGGCGATCATGATTCGTTGTCCATCGGCGCGGCTGATGCCAGTCCAAGCAGCGTGGCCATTTTTTTTTGGATATCGATGATGGCGGTGGCCTTGGTCAGCTGGTGCTGGAGGCGGGCGTTCTCGCGGCGAAGCCGGGCGTTCTCATCAGCCAGCGGATTGGCGGGCTGGGGCACGGGGCCAGGGCGCTGATTGTCCAAGGTGGTCGCGCCCCGACGAAGGCGCTGTCGCCACTTGGCCAGTTGCGAGGTGTACAGCCCATGTTGACGAAGGATCGCTCCCCGCCGTGGGTCGCCACGCGGGTAGGAGTCATACTCGTCCAGGATGGCCTGTCGCTCGGCGGTGGTCAACGTTGGTCGGTCAGTCGGGTGGTTCATGTCGTCCATGGAAGGTTCCTCGCGCCCTGATCAGAACGGATCTCAGCCAATGGAATCTGTCTCACTCGATATTAGCACACAGGGCAACGACCTACACCCTCGATCGCTATCTCGAACGTGAGGATACTAAGTGGGAGCATGCGCGTGAGATTTGTCAGGACTACGGCTACCATGATTTTCACGACCAGCCGTGGCATTTTCGGCTCATCCGCTGGCTCTATGCCCGCGCGTGGTTCAGCAATGAACGTCCCTTTGTCCTCTTTGAACACGCGATGGCGTGGCTCATGCAACATAAAGTCTTGTTACCTGGCCCAACCACCCTTGAGCGGCTGATTGGGACGATTCAAGAGCGGTCAACAACGCGGCTCTGGCAGATGATTGGCGGATCGCTTACGCCGACCCAACAGCAGCATCTAGACGATCTTGTCCGTGCTCCGACACCGAATCGGCAAAGCCCGCTTGATCGGCTTCGCAAGCCGCCAACCACGCCGACTGCCGTCGGCATGCTGGCGGGACTACAACGTCTCAAGGCTATTCGTGATCTGGGCATTGCAGCCCACCCAATTCCCATGGTTCCCGCTGGTCGATTAAAGACGTTGGCTCGCTACGCTATGGGGGCACGGGCGCAAGCCATTGCCGCCCTTCAGAACCCGCGACGACTCGCCACCCTGCGGGCTTGTGCCATGCAGCTTGAAGCATCCGCCCACGATGATGTGCTGGATATCTTTAACCAAATCATCAATGCCCTCTTTCTCTCCAATGAAACCCAGAAACAGAAAGCCCGAACGCGCTCGCTCAGCGACCTCGATGCCGCAGCCATGCAATTACAAGCCGTCTGCCAGATGCTGCTTGATCAGCAGTACGCCGATAGTGAAGTTCGTCCGCGTATTTTTCATGATCACGATCCCGCCCACATTGCCGCCGCAATTGCCACCGTCCGCAACCTTGTCCAGCCGAAACATGAACCTTTTGAAGCCCAATTGGACGGCACCTATCCTCACCTCCGCAGATTTCTCCCGACCCTGCTTGAGACCATTAACTTTGATGGAACGCTGAGCGGCAAGCCCGTGCTCGCAGCCCTTCAGTTTCTCCGGGCCTTGGATGCCCCAAATCCTCCAAAATTGCATCATGCACCTACGGAGGTTGTCGGTGCTCGGTGGCGGCGGCTTGTCCTCGATAGTGGCCAAGTCGTTGATCGGCAGTTTTATACATTTGCCGTTTTAGAGCGCTTGCATCAAAGTTTGGATCGCCGCGAAGTCTTTGTCTCCCCAAGCGAACGGTGGGGTGACCCACGCGCCATGCTCCTCAAACCCGATGCATGGGAGAGCGTGCGTACCCATATTTGTCGAACCTTGGGACGGCTGCGTGATCCCCACGCAGAATTAGCGCTCTTAGGCACCCAACTGGATGAGGCCTATGCCGAAACGGCAAAAAACTTGCCGGAGAATCCAGGAGTTCGGATTGAGAAGATCAACGACCATGATCGTCCCATTATTACTGGCCTCGATAAACTCGACGATCCACTGACCCTTAAGCAACTCCGGAGCGAGATCCAAGCCCGGATGCCGCGTGCGGATCTGCCAGAAATCTTGCTTGAAATCAACGCCATGACGGGCTTTGCCGATGAATTTACCCACCTGAGCGAGGGGGGAACCCGCGCCACCGATCTCAGTCTGAGTATCTGCGCCGTGTTGCTGGCCGAAGCATGCAATATTGGGCTGGAACCACTTGTGAATCAGAGTAATCCCGCCTTAACCCGAGAACGCTTAGCATGGGTGCAACAGAACTATATTCGACCAGAAACCCTGACGCGGGCCAATGCGCGTCTGGTTGCAGCGCAAGCAACCATCCCCATCGCACAGGCGTGGGGTGGTGGCGAAGTTGCATCCGTCGATGGTCTGCGCTTTGTTGTTCCGGTTCGCACGATCAATGCGGGCGGCAGCCCCAAGCATTTTCCGCGACAGCGGGGCGTGACTTGGTACAACGGGATTTCCGACCAAAACATGGGCTTTAATGCGATTGTCATTCCAGGGGCATTGCGCGATGCACCCTATTTGCTCAATGTCTTGTTAGAACAACAAACCCATCTCCAGATTAAAGAAGTGATGACCGATACAGCTGGGTATTCCGATATTGTCTTTGGCCTCTTTTGGCTGTTAGGGTATCAATTCAGTCCACGCTTGGCCGATCTCAAGGATATGCGCTTTTGGCGACTTGATCCGAAGGCCGACTATGGCCTTTTAAATGATGTTGGTCGCCACACCATTTCGACAAAAATCTGTAATGGTCAAATACCCTCTGCACTGCCCATGGGGTTGAGCAGCCGCTGCGTATAGACGGTGGGCGAGAGGCCATCAAGGCCACGCCCTTGGTGTGGCCGATCATTGTAGTCCAGGACAAAGGCTCCGAGGAGCGTGTCCAATTCGCCAGCAGTGTGCCATGTCTGGCCCCGCAGCCATTCCTTCAGCGTCCGCACCATCCGCTCCGCAATCCCATTGGTCTGTGGTCGCCGTCGGCTAATCGGCACATGCAGGAAGCCCTGCGTGCGGGTAAATGCCCGAAACGCATGCGCTGTGAAGTGGACACCCCGATCAGAAACGACAAAGGCCACCGAGGCGGGAAGGAGGTCTTGTAAGGCCACAACCACCTGATCGCTCGTGACATTCGGGCCATCACACAACAGCGGGAGTCCATAGCAGACTCGGGTGCAATTATCGGTGATCAGCAGAATGGCATACCACGTCGTCGTCACCACCGTCTCCCGAATCGCATCGCGGAGCCGCCGCTGTTCGGCCTGCCACACCTGGTCTTCCTGCGTGCGTTGCTGCAAGACCTGCCGTCGATGCGCCCGCAGCACCTCGTTTTGCTGCTTGTCTGTGCGTTGGGCCTCCCACATCCGTTGCAGTGCCACGCGGCGCTGTGCGGGGGTCATCGCGCAGTCAATGGCGTGCTGGTACTGCCGCTGGCGATCGGCAACCGTCCCGCGCGTCGTGAGCAGCTGCATCCACGCGCGATCTTCCTCCGCTCGCTGGAGCCGCGTGGTGCGACGGGCCGCCTGAAGCAGGGTGGCGTGATGCCGAAGTTCGATCCGCTGCTGGCGGATGGGATCGGGAACCGTGGTCGGTTTGGAGCGCCACCCATAGCGGTGATTGGCCGCTGCGGTATAGGCCTGCATCTGCTCGGCATAGGGCTGGTCGGGCGTGGCAAACACGGCTCCCGGAAACGTGGTGCTGCGAGCAGCGGGTGGGGTCGTGACGATTAATCGTCCAGACGAGCCACTGACGGCGGGAATGGCTTGATCGGCGGTGCGGGTGGTCGGGACAAAGCACAGGTCAATATTGACGGTTTGCCCTGGCACGTCGGCGGTGCGCGTTATGGGTCGGAAGGATCGTTTTTTTTTGCGGTGGCCGTCCACAAGGCATGATCGCGCAAGATCCGGGCGACGGTGTTAGGGCTGACTACGCGCTGCCACGCATTCCCTTTGGCCAGTTCATCCGCAATGCGGCGCTTGCCCCACGTCGGATGGGCCGTGCGGAGGGCCACAATCTGCGCCTCAATGGCGGCATCAGTGCGAGCTGGGTGTTTGGGGGCCGCACTGGCAAAGCCTACAAGCGCCGCATAGCCGCCCGTGATAAAGCGCGGCTTCCAATAATAGAACGTCCGACGGCCGACATGAGCGGTGCGACAGGCGAGCATGACATCACCCGTGGCTTCCCACGTCTCGAATAAGAGTCTTCGTTGCTGCGCCGTGGTGAGTGGAAAATGAATGCGTTTCGTCATGGTTCTATCGTACCAGCATGGGGGTCAGGATGCAAAGGGTATTTGACCATTACAAATTTGTCACGAATCGTTGCCATCCCTCAACCTGATCGAGCGCAGGCCGACCAAGCGGCAGCGGCGTTTATGGCCAAATACGAGCGCCAGTACCCATCAGCGATCCGCTGTATGCAACGCGATTGGGATGCCTGTTTGACCTTCTATGCCTATCCCGAAGGGCATTGGGTGAACATTCGGACCTCAAACATCATTGAACGGATGTTTGAGGAGGTCAAGAAGCGCAGCAAAAAAATGGCGACGGCGTTTCGGAATGAGGGCAGTTGTTTATTGCTCTTTTATGCGGTCGTTCGGACGCTCCAGCTTCGCAAAATTCGCATGCCTGGCTAAATTGATTTTGCACACTTCTTGACAAACCACCTACAAACGTCGGTTAATTGAGCGCGAGGATATCATAAAACTTATGATAACAGGAACCGATACAATTAGAGTTCTAGCAATAGCCGCCCCATCGCTATACTTTATTCCTACAATTAGGACAAATATATTAAGCAAGCACCACCCAATAACAGCAATTTTATAGGTTTTAGGGAGTACTTTTACAAAGGGATAGATCTTGATTTCGCTAAACGAGATCACAAATATGATTATGTAGCTAATTAACATAATATAAACGCCTGGATGAGGTATTTTTGTTACGATGGCATCTCGTCGATTATCACCAAACATAGATATAGAATGGTTTGCTTTTATAAAATAGTAAGCAACCGCATCCCATGCTGGCAAAGAAGTAATACTTGCCCACAAAAGCCGCCAGTGTGCACTCTCTACATCATTAATAAATCTATCGAAGGGAATCAATCCCAACAGTAATACAAGCGCCGTCAGGCTAAGGTTATATTCTATCTCGTATATGTGATGAGAGAGCAACTCTCCAAAGTACCAATAAGTAGATGGTTGGCCTTCCCACTGGAGCCAAGGAAATGCAAGAGACACACAAGCAATAAGCGTAGCAGCACGGGCCAATAGGCGTAAAATGTGCTGAAGCATTGTCCTTTTGCCTTTTAAAGGTATATATGTAGTCTCTACATCGGGCTTATTATCCTGTTCATAGTTACTTGTTCTTACAGATGTCATAGAGGCATCTATATTGGTAGATTGATGTATTCCCTGTGAGTGTGAAGATTGATTAGTCATAGTTGATAATAATATGTTGTTGAGATTTTTAATCTCTTCTTCACATAAACTAATTTTTTCCTTTGTAGATTCGATATCTATCTCTATATGTGCTGGCACATGAACACCAAACTTCGATGCTTGTAGTTCAAGCACTCGAAGTGTCTTCTTATATGAACGCACAAGCTCTTGATAATGCGCAATATCTTCTTGTATATCGCTTGATGTCATAGTACCTCAAACAAATACTATAAATTACGCTCTACTTGTTATTCAAAAAAGGATTCTTAAATAGATGTATATGTATAAAATAATGAAATTGTTCATAGATTATATTA
>NZ_PUBZ01000004.1 GCF_003205875.1 Herpetosiphon llansteffanensis | reverse complement strand
TGTCTGCTTTGCGTTTTACGATTGAATAACATTAGTATGGAGCACTGATTCAAACTGATTCAAAGAGAAAATATTACGCTCATTTGTACGGAAGTGATAGTTTTTGGGGGAATATACTTTTAGTTCCCGTTGGGTCGAAGGGGTGGATGATCAGATTCGAGTCTTCCTCGATCGTTTGATCACTGTCGGCCTGTGCCATATTGCGAATGGCCACCGTCGTCCCAATCGGCAACACGCGCACGCGAAACTGGACCGTGCGGGTTGCCCCAACCGCGAGATCGCCAATGTTCCACGTGAGCATCCCATCCACTGGAGCCACCGCTGGGTCGGCATCCAGGAAGGCGGTTGCTTCGGGAATCGCATCCTGAACAATGACCCCGGTCAAGGGTGCGGTGCCGGTATTCGTGACATCGAGGAAGTAGGTAATCGTATTGCCTGCGGCGACCGCCGTCCCGTTGGGCGGAGTTGAGCGCTTGACGATGCCCAGATCGGGATGCAGAATCGTCGTCGAGTCGTCGTCACAATCGTTGGTCGGGTTGGTGTCATTGGTGGTATCGACACAGGCCCGATTCACCACCTGATTCCCAATCGCTGGTTCGGGGATGACCCGGATCTGCACCGTGCCCGTTTCGAGTGCGGGCATTGCCGCAGTCGCCGTACAGGTTACGGTTTGCCCGCTAACCGTACATGACCAATGCGGGCCACTCGCCCCGAGGACGCGCAAATCAGCCGGTACAACATCCGTGATCGTCGTTCCCACAGGCATGGCGGCGGGGCCATGGTTCGTGACCGCAATGGTGTAGGTTCCTTCCTCGCCGACCACAAAATCGCCGGTATGGGTTTTCTCAACGCTGAGATCAGCACTGAGATCAACCCGAATCGTCACACTCGCGGTTGCGGTTGCGACGCGCCGGAGCCAGTCAAACTCATAGACCGAGTTGTCGAGGCCAGCAGTGATGTCCAACGTGGGCTGACGCTCATCGTCGGCGAAGACCATGACCCCATTGCCGCCACCAAAATACAGCATGCCATTTTCCGGATGCCGAGTTGCCGCACGTGCGCCCCAGACGGGATTTGCCGCTGGCCAGCGCAGCTCGGTGGGCAACCAGCGGTTGGTCGCCGTGTCCAAGATCAGTGCCCGGTTTTGCGGCGTGAAGCTGTCGCCGATGCGGTAGACCACCACATACAGTTTCGACTCATCGGGACTCAGCGCTAGCCCTTCCAGTTGCGGACGATAGGGATTCGTCACGGCAATGCGGGTAAAGCCACTCGTTGCCGTATCGACCGCATACAGGGCATTCCCTTGGCGGGTGGCCAAATACAGCCGCGTCCCGGCCCGATTGAGCAGCACCCGCCGCCCCACCGCCGCGTCGCCTTCGCGAATCAGGCGCGACCGCACCGTTCGGCTGGCGACATCCAGCACCGTCAGACTGTAATCGCCCATATCCGCCGCGTAGGCGGTCTGCCCGTCGGGCGAAAAGACGAGATCCTGAGCAGCGCTCGCGGTGACAACCGTATTGCCCGTCCCGTAGACCGCCGTGTCAAAGATGGTGATCACGGTATTGGTCGCCGTGTCAATCACCGCCATGGCACCCCGGCCATCACTGGCATCTTGGGGCACCCAGAGTTCGCGACCATTGGGCGTGAGTGCCCCCATCCGAACGGTTTTCGGGAGGGGAATCCGCGTGACGAAGACGCCGTCGTGGGTATAGACATCCACTCCGGTTGAGTGGCCGATATACAGCCGATCCATGGTTGGATGGGCAATGAGCAACTCCCCGCCTGCTGAGTCGGGACTGGTGCGGATCGTCGTGTGAATCGTCGCCGTTGCCGGATCGGCAATCCGCACACAGGTTTCGCGACCAACCGCACACGATGGATCAAGCATGTACAACCACGTGCCTACGTCGACCGTACTGGTCGCGGAAATCGTATGGGTGCCGTCGGTCAGACCGCTCATGGGCAGGCTCCACTGGCCATTTGTCCCGACGGTCAGGGTTTGCATTGCCCTCCCATCAAGCCACACCGTTACCCGCGAGCCAGCGGTCGCCGTTCCGGTCACGGTCGAATCCCTGTCCGTCACCACCTGCCCCGCCGTCGGACTGCCAATGGCCACCGCGACCGGGGGCAAGCCCGGCTCGTGGGGTTCCATCGCCGCTGCGGGGAGTAGGCTGAGCAGCCCCAACAGCACGCCAACAATCCCAAACCAACGCCATCGAGTCATAACGGCCTCCTACATTCCAAAAAAACGGTATACAAAACCCCACCGTGAGGATCACGCCGGGGACACATAAACGAAGTCAGATTGTCACAGTCTGCTAGCCGCCGCGCAGCTCGCGCAACGTGCAGTTGACACCAGCTCGCTGGCAATACATCCGCCAGTGCTGGTCAAGATAGGCTAAATCAAGGGGCAATCCCGTAGGCAGAGCGAAGCAGGATGAGGTGGGGGATCGCAGGGACAGATACGCGGTCAGGGCGGTCACGGTCGGGGCTTCGGTCAACAGTCGCCAGCGCGCGCCACAGCGCACCATCGGCAACGGCCCAGCCAGATCAAGATCGGCCATGGTCAAGCGACAGAGCGGCAGCACCCGCAACTGGGTATCGTACATCAGCCAAAACACGGCCTGATCCAGCCACTGGGTTGCCGGAATCGTCGCCAACACCTGTTCCACCGTTCGGCGAGGCCGCGCCGTCCGCAGCACCCGCACTGGCCCCACCCATGGGGGCGCAGGATTAATCACCATCAGCGTTACTCCCGCAGGGCTTCACAGGCGGCAAGGAAGGCCGGAAGCACCGTGCAATAGGAAGGATCAGCAAGTTGATTTTGGCGAACGCTATCGCTTGCGATAATGCTCGTTCCATCGATCCGACCCCGAACATCCAGTCGGCTACCCACGAGCAACCACTGGATCGAAGGGCGGATTCGATGCCAGAGCGATTTTGGTATCCATGGCGGTGCAGACAACTGACGTAAATAGACAGGAAGCTGCGATAGATCGGTCGCCGGATTCAGCAACACGGATTCAAGCGCCGCCCAGTCAACCGTGACGGACGGTGGATCAGATTCGATGGAAGGGTCGGCAGCGTCCTCGGAATCCGCTCCGACAGGTTCATCAAGGCCCAATGCCGTGGTCCACCGTGAGAGCGAGGCTGCGAAGTCTCGTGGCTGATCGATCTGCCACTTGGCGGCAGCGGGTTCCCAGCCGTAGTCCTGAATATCCCGCAGAATACTGACAACCCACCCGCCGATATCACGGATGCCCGTGCGCTGGCGAGCATCGGTCACCACGGTTTCCAGCATGGCCAAATCGATAGCAGCAAATTCGGCAAGTTGTTTAGGCCGAATCGCCAGTGACCGTAGGAGTGCAACCTGCGGGGTATCTGGAATTGACATAATGTTTCGCGCCGCCGGAACTGTTCTGGTTTTGGGTTCCAGAACATCCGGTTCGGATTCACGTTCTATTCGTTCGTTATTCCTATCAGAAAAAGAGACTCCACCACCGTTTTGTATGCTATGCAGATCGGTTTCTGGTGGTTGATCTTCTCTGTCTATTCTGCATGATCTGCCTGTGACGTTCCATTGTTCACTGGCGACCGCTATTTTTTCGCTTTCTAATGCGTCAAAACCGTCCTCGGACACCCTGTCTGTCATCGCCAGGTTCGTCGCCATGGTCATCACCATGGTCATCGCCAGGTCCGGTTCCACAAAAAAAAGATTGGGTCGTGGATCAGGGTCGCTGGGCCGCATAACGCCGCCGCGAGGAACGAGCTGCAAACGCTGTGCGCCGTGCAGACTCATCGTCCCCTGCGCCAGAATCTCCGTAATGCTTGGCACGGCGAGTGGTACGTTTTGGTGACATAAGCCACGGCGTTGGAGTGTGGCCGTGGCGTGGCGATGCGGGATTCCGGCCACGAGCAGCATATAGATGCCCACATCGGTCAAGGTCAGGGCTGGCGTGGTCAGATAGCGCGTAATCAGAGGCTGGCCGTGTGGGCGTGGCTCAATGCGACCAAGGTAGTGGTCGAGGATCGTGCGGTCGAGCCGATGCGTCGCCACGCGACCCCGATTGAAGGATTGCGTCGTTTCCCAGTGGCGCACGCCCTCGCGTTGCCAGCCCCACGTCGGCACATAGGCGATTTTGCAGCCGTGCTGTGGCTCGGATGGAATGGCGAGCCAATGGCCAGCCATGAGCTGGGCCAAGGCCGTGCGAATCTTTGCGCGGGTCAGTAATGGGTCATAGGCCTGAATATCGTGAGCAGACAGGGCAACGGGGGTATGGGTAACGAGCCAGCGCCGCGCAATCAGGGCATAAATGCCGAGCGCGAGCGGGGCGTGGGCAAGGGTTTCGGCTAGTTTGGTCGGGAACCAAAGATATGATCGGTCGGGTGCGGCCAGCCATGCCGGATTGCGCATGACCTCCGCCCCACCGCTCGGGTGGGTTGATGGCATAGGGTATACGATCCTTTACCACCTTTGGAAAGCTTGACATTTTCATGATGTCAGCGTATACTCAAAGGCAGCAAAATACCTCCCGAAAGGGAGTAAATCTATCAGAAAAACGCTTGTATTGTCTAGAAGGAGCGTTTTTCTTCATTTTAGCCAGCCTTTTATTAATCCCCGCTGGCTCCTGAGAAAGCCTTTAAAGGCTTATTAGTCTATTCACTTTTACTATTTGCTCGTGATCCTTTGCGAGGTGCACCTGGCTTACGATTTTGGACTAACACAAGATCTTTCTCATAGATCATCCATACACCACCAAATTTAGTGGCAGGCAATCTTTGTGATTGAATTAATGCACGGACTCGCGTTGGGGTTATTCCCAATTTTTGAGCCGCATCTTGTGTTGTAAGAAAGCCCATATCTGCACCTATCTAATAAGTATGGCAAATATAGCACACACGCAATAGTTTTGCAACAACGATTTCTAAGAGTTTCACAGTAAGTTAAGATAAGGTGATCACGGATGTCGCCCTACATCACGCCATTGTTCGTTTATACGCAGAACAAGCTTGATTGATACACAGATTAAATTATGCGTTCAATCGGGACGCTCTTGTGTTAAAGTACGTTAACTTACTATTTACTCTCTGGTTTGTAAATGGTAGGTTTCACGATCAACCATAAATGATAAATCTAGGCTTGAATATATGTTTTTTCACATATACTTACTTTCCTAAGGCTTTCTTATATCTACTTACTGCTATAGTAATAATTATTGCTCCGATATGGAACAATGTCATTAACCATCCACCTTCGGGTGAGTTAGCACCAACTATATGGGAAGGCCCATCAATAGTAATAGGTCGTAAAGATGCTCTTTTATCATGACCAAATAGTATCAATTGGGAAACATTCCAAGACCAATGATAGCCAATGGGCATCGCTAATGAATTTGAATGTTTTCGTAATTCAGTTAATAGAAGTGCCATAGTAAAATAACCACTGGCGGCAGCCAATGTTTTAGGTCTATGCCCTAGCGTAAATAGTCCACATAAAAAGATCGTAGCTCCGATAGAACCAACGGTCTTACTCCATACATCGTATCCATATCCTCGAAACACTTGTTCTTCATTTATTGAGACTGCAAAGTGCCCTATACTAGTAATTAGTATTGAGAGAACAAGTTGATGGATAGTGTTAGTTTTCCAACCCCATTCAGATGTCTGAATCCAATTGCTCGACGCAGCAACCCATAGCCATCCAAAATATATTGATGACCCTAATACAATCCCTGTACCAAAATCGGTAAAAACAGTCTTTGTCGGCAATAAGGTTGTATTTGTTGGTTTGGATAGAATGACTGTCAATACTGCGACCGCCGGGCTAGCTGTAATATGCATATACTCGTTCATAAAAACTGAGCCACGGTTTTGGAGCCGGAATGCTCCTTCAAGTATGACCACAGCACTTGTAAGATAGAGAACACCCTTTAGAAGCGATTTCCCATCAAATAATTGAGATTTAGTCATATAAATAATTCCATAACTAATAAGGATCAACCATAAATTCCTAATAATTCAGACTGCTCAACAGAAGCATCAGAATTTAAAGGAACAAAGATGTGAACACAGGTTCCAGTGTTTCGATCTGATTGAATCTCTATCCTTCCTCCAATCATATAAATCCTTTCTTTCATATTTCGTATCCCAAAATGCCCAGGTCTATTTAACACTGGTTGTTTTGGAGACCCATTATCACTAATAATAACTTGTAAAGCTGAATTATGAATACTGGGATAAGAAATCTCAATCGTAATATTTGTTGCATTAGCATGTTTAATCGAGTTTAATACTGCTTCTTTGATAACTCTGATTATCTCATGCTGAATTGATGTTTTTACTGGTATTATTTCATTGATAACAATAATATCAATAACACCTTTATAAATGCAACGAATTTGGTCTATTTGATTTGATAATACTGGAATAAACCCTAATGGGTCATCAATACCACTAGGATGTAATGATTCACAAATCATCCGTAATGAATAAGCTGTATCCTTCTCACCAGTTAACAAGAGATTAAGTTGGTCAAGTATATCTTGGTCATCGATGTAGGTTATAAGATGTTGTATTGTTTCAATATTTAGTTTAATATTTACATTTATAATTTCATCGTGTATTTCGCGGGCTATCTTTTTGGCTGTAATATCTTGGATATCCTTTAGAGAACTAAAAAGCTCTCTAACAGTTCTTTCTGCAATTGACTTTTGAGTGTAAAGATAGCTATTACCATATGCCATTGATGAAGCATTAATTAAATTTTGTAATTCTTCAATATCTTGTGATCTATAGGGATCTAGATCATTCCTTCGTCCAATTACAATTAATCCCAACAATTTATATTGAGGGTGATAAATAGGACAAAGCAATGTAATTTGCGGGTCATACAATAACATTGAAATATAATTGTATTTATTATTTGATATATCTCTTTGTATCTTGTTCCTGAAATCCAATATTCTCATAACGTTATTATGGCTGTCTCTTATCCACATCTCCGAGCCCACGAGACTAGCGCTCATC
>NZ_PUBZ01000003.1 GCF_003205875.1 Herpetosiphon llansteffanensis | reverse complement strand
GGACTGGGGAGCAGGATTCAGGGGCGCGGGGCCAGAGAGTATTGTAAGGATGAGGGATGAAGGTTAGAGCATAGAACAAAGAGCATAGAACATAACGTCTGGCTGTAGGTTATGGGCTATCGGAAGCATAATCAGAGAAATCTGTGTCAATCTGTGGCAAAAAAACGAAACCTTCGCGATCTTCGTGGTTTCGGTACTTCGTGCTCTTCGTGGATCAACCTATCCGATTCCCGACAACCAACAACCAATCCCCATTTATTACAATGAGGTAATTTGTATGCAGTATATTGCGGCGCTCGACCAAGGCACAACTAGCACACGCTGTATGGTGTTCGATCATGATGGCAATGTCGTAGGCGTTGATCAACGGGAACATAGCCAGATTTTTCCACGGCCAGGTTGGGTTGAGCATAATCCAGCAGAGATTTGGCAACGCACGCAAGGCGTGATTGCTGGGGCATTGGCTGCTGCCAATATTGAAAAAGCTGATCTTGCGGCACTTGGCATTACCAACCAACGCGAAACGACCGTGGTTTGGGATCGTCACACGGGCAAGGCGATTTATAACGCTTTGGTTTGGCAAGATACCCGCACCGATCAGCTGGTGCGCCAATTTGCCGCCGACGGCGGCCAAGATCGCTTTCGAGCCAAAACGGGCTTGCCATTGGCAACCTACTTCTCGGCTACCAAAATTCGCTGGCTGCTCGATCAGGTCGAGGGTGCACAGGCAGCGGCTGAAGCTGGTAATTTGCTATTTGGCACGATCGATTGTTTTGTGGCGTGGTGGTTGACTGGCGGGCCACATGGCGGCTTGCATATTACCGATACAACCAATGCGTCGCGCACCTTATTGCTCAACCTCGAAACTGGCGATTGGGATGCTGAATTATTGGAGATTTTTCGGATTCCGCGCAGCATGTTGCCCAGCGTGCGTTGCTCAAGCGAGGTCTATGGCACGTGTCGCGGTCAACTCGATGGCGTGCCCTTAGCAGGGATTTTGGGCGATCAACAGGCGGCGACGGTTGGCCAAGTTTGTTTTGAGGTTGGCGAGGCCAAAAATACCTATGGCACTGGCAACTTTATGCTGCTCAACACTGGCGAACGCTTGGTGCAATCAAGCCATGGGCTAATCACCACGCCAGCCTATCATTTTGGCCAGCAGCCAACCTGGGCCTTAGAAGGCTCGATTGCAGTAACTGGCTCGTTGGTGCAATGGCTGCGCGATAATTTAGGCATTATTCATAGTGCTGGCGAGGTTGAGGGCTTGGCAGCGAGCGTTGCTGATAATGGTGGCGTGTATTTGGTCCCTGCTTTTTCGGGCTTGTTTGCGCCGCATTGGCGCTCTGATGCGCGTGGCGTGTTGGTTGGCCTGACTCGCTATGTCAACAAAGCCCATATTGCGCGAGCTGCGCTTGAAGCCACCGCCTACCAAACCCGCGAAGTGGTGAGCGCCATGGCCCAAGACTCAGGAGTTGAATTAAAAGCCCTCAAAGTCGATGGCGGCATGGTTGCCAATGAATTGTTGATGCAGTTTCAGGCTGATATTTTGGGTGTGCCCGTTGTACGCCCGAAAGTTGCCGAAACCACCGCTTTGGGTGCTGCCTATGCAGCTGGTTTGGCCGTTGGCTACTGGGCTAATCCTGCTGAATTGCGTGCCAATTGGAGCGAAGGCAAGCGTTGGGAACCGCAAATGAGCGTCGATCAGCGCGATAGCTTGTATGCGCAATGGGGCAAGGCGGTAGAACGCACCCTGAATTGGCAAGAATAAACTGCGATGCAGATCTATTGTTTGTATCAAACCTTGGCAGCTTTTGATAGTGGCTGGAAACAGTTTCCGCATCATTATTTGCTATATGCTGCGCAGGGTGCATTTCAGCTGGAGGTGGCAACAATGCGTTGGTTGTTGCCACCACAGCGGGCTGCATGGATTGCGGCGCATGTGCCAATTCGGATTCATTGCCAAAGCGCGGTGGTGTGTAGCTCGTTGATCGTTCCACCAAGCAGCCTCGATTTGCCAATCGCTGATTGTCGCGTGTTTAGCGTTTCGGCCATGGCTCAAGCTATGTTGGAACATGCCAAACGCTGGCCCCAAAATACTGAGTTTGATCCCAAAGCTGAGCGCTTTTTATTGGCTTTAGCCGATGTTTGTTTGGAGCTAGCGGCGCAACCTGATCGTTTTTGGCTGCCAGTCGCTCAATCGGCAGATTTGCAATGCGCCTTGGATTATAGCTTGGCGCAGCTTGAGCAACCAATTAATTTGGCCATGGCTGCCCAAGCAGGAGCCATGGCCGAACGCACCTTGGCGCGGCGTTGTGCCAGCGAATTGGGCTTGTCGTGGCGCGCCTATTTGCATCGTGCGCGTATGATTCGGGCAACCGAATTGTTGCTTGCCAGCGATTTGCCCATTTTAGAAGTTGCTTTGGCGGTTGGTTTTGAAAGCGTAACCAGCTTTAGCAGTGCCTTTCGCCAATTTAGCGGCCAAGCACCACGCCAATTTCGCCAAGGCTATGCTTAACGTTGGCAAGCTTTTTGCCCATCAAGGCTTACCTGCAATTGTTGAAATAAGCCAGCGGTATCAAATAAAGCCCAATGCTCAGCAATGCGGCCTTGGGTTAAGCGATACATCCGATAAACTGCAACGTCAACTGTTTGCCCAGTTGACGCAATGCCCCGAAATTCACCCAAATGAGTTGCCCGAAAACGCAACTGAACGACAACCCGATCAGCCTCGGCTACCGTTTGCAGAATGTGCTGCTGATGATCGGGAAAACTGCGGCCCAATTGTTCGAGGATTGCGATTAATCCAGCTTGATTGGCTGGCTGATAGGCGTGGTCGACATAATCATTGCTGAGTAATTGCTCGATGCTATTCAGGTTCTTTTGGTTCCAACATTGCTCGATAAATTGGTGAACGATTTGGCGATTGATTGTGATTTGCTCAGACATTGCAACAGCTCCATAACCTATTTGATGCTGCTAGTCTAGCGAATTTGTTGGCGACAGGCTGCTTGCAAACTGCCAAAAACCTATTCCAAGCGGCCAAATGGCTAGCCAGATTGCGGCCATAATCGCTACTAATTGGCTACTTTAGAAAAACTACCGCTAGTGGTATTGTAGTAGTAGACTAAAACGAACGAGCTTTAACTCTACGACACACTTCTTCGGCGTTACTTGCTCAATCCTTTTGACCAGTAAACTACCCACCCTACGGAGGTAGGATGCATGGCGCTCGATCAGCCAACGGTTAGCTTGATTGTCGGAATTGGTTTGTTGCTCCAAGCGTGTGTGATTGGGGCTTTTTTGGTTTTTGTCCGGCGCTACCAAGGGATACGCTGCTTTTTGCTGGGCACAATTGGCTTGGGCCTAGGCTTTTTGATCCAAGCTTTGCTTCCTGCTAGCTCATTGATTGCAACCACTGCCAGCTATATCGTGCTGCTCAGTGGTTTGTTTGGCTTGAGCAATGGCATTTTGCGTTTCATTGGGGCCAATAATTCTGCGCGCATCTATGGATTTAGTTGGCTGCTTGTAGTTGGCTTGCTGAGTGCAAGCGCTTGGTGGTGGGCTGCGCCAAGCCTGATTATTAGTTTGGCGATGCTGATGGGCAGCGTGGGCATGGCCTATACCGCAATCCGGGTCTGGTTTCAACGCACAATTCCCTATCAAAGCGCCAGTCGCTTGTTGGCAATTGCCTTGGGGTTGAAAATTGCGTTGGTCGTTGCTGGGCTAAGCTACGGCTGGTATCGCTATGCTTGGCCGAGTGTCGCGAGCTTGCAAGTTGGCTATAGTGTGTTGATTTTGCTGCTTTCGCTGCTGTGGACTGGTGGTTTTGGCGTGATGATTACCCAGCGGCTGCAATGCGATTTATCTGCGTTGGCGAGTGTTGATGTGTTGACTGGCCTCGCCAATCGGCGCGCTATCAACGACTATTTAGAGCAAGCAATGGCCAAATGGCGGCGCAACCAGCAGGGTTTTGCGGTGATTATGCTGGATATTGATAGTTTCAAGCAAATTAATGATCGCTATGGCCACCACGCTGGTGATATGGTGCTGCGCCATATTGGCTTGGTGCTCAGCGAACAAGTGCGAATTAACGATCTGATTGGGCGTTGGGGCGGCGAAGAATTTTTGTTAATCGTTGATGCGGCGACGGTGCAACAGGCAAGTTTCTTGGCCGAACGCTTGCGCCAAGCCATTCAACATCAGCCAACCATCTGGTGCGAGCAGGCTATTCAGCATACAGTCAGCATTGGGATTGCGGTCTGTGGTTGGCATGGTTTTAACGAAACCCAATTGCTGACTGCTGCCGATTTAGCGCTCTACGAAGCCAAAGAAACTGGGAAGAATCGTTGGGTTGTCTATGAGCGCCATATGTTGAACCAACTTGAGACAGGCGTAGCCATTAACAACGAAGACCTGGTTTTTGATGTTGATTCATCGATTTATGCCTAGTGGGCTGGTTGCGCTTGGGGTTCAGCGCTAGGCAAGCCAACCGCAATTAATGCCCCTGCTACCACCAAAACGCTGCCCATCAAATAGGGCGAGGCTTCGCCAACATTCGCGAGCATCCACGTTGCGTAGAGCGGGGCGAAAATCCGTGCCAAGCTGCTCATCGATTGATAGAGGCCCATATTTTTGCCGCGTTCGTGGGCTGTTGAATTGCGGCTAACCAATGATGAAAGTGATGGCGTGAGCAAGCCTTCGCCGATTGCCAGCACGATACAAATCGCCACCAAATGCCACACATTTTGAATAAAGCCCAAGCCTGCCAACGAGAGCGCCAGCAACAACGAGCCAGCCACAATCAAGCTTGCTTCGCCAAAGCGGGCTGCTAAACGGCGAATTAATCCACCTTGCACAATTGCCACCACAACCCCAACTCCCGCCAAGGTATAGCCAGTCTGATACGAGCCAAATTCCAGGCGACGCGCTGCAAACAAGGCAAAGGTTGTTTCAAAGGCCACAAATGCCAAGTTGATTAACAAGGTAATGCTGAGCAAGCGACCAACGTTGGGCTTGCGAACTGCTGCAACCAACGTCATTAGGTTCGATGTGCGGCCTTGTTGTGGAGCATGACGTTCTGGCTCTGGCAGCACAAAAAAGGTCAAAATCAAACTGAGCATGGCAATGCCAGCAGCCACAAAAATGGGCAATTGATAATTGCCATCGCGACTGAGCAACGCGCCAATTGCTGGCCCGGCTATAAATCCCAAGCCAAGTGCCGCGCCAACCATACCCATGCCACGCGCCCGATCTTTGTCGGTGGTTACGTCGCTCACATAGGCTTGCGCGATTGAAATATTGCCGCCAGTTGCGCCATCGAACATGCGCCCCACGAACAGCCAAACGAGGCTATTGGCGAAGCCAAACAGCAGCAAACTACAAACCGTGCCAATCAAGCTCAAAATGAGCAGCGGGCGACGGCCAAAGCGGTCGGATAATTGGCCAAGGATTGGGGCGAAGATAAATTGCATCAAGGCATAACAGCCCACAATCAAACCAACTTGAAACTCAGAAGCCCCAAATTCTTGAGCATAAAACGGCGTGATCGGAATCACGACCCCATAGCTCATTGTGCCAACAAAAGCGATCAAAAAGATGGTCAAAAGAGGAGAGCGTTTCATAGGCGAGTTTCTAGCCATGCGAGCGGCTAGTGGCTCCTATAACTATTAGCCATTGCCATTGCGGCGAGCAGCTAGGACATCTTCAACAGCCAGCGAACAACCGCGAAGTTCAGCTCCGCTAGCCCGACCAAGTACCTCGAAGCCATCGGCCACGACCACGCCTAAATCTTCGGTTTGCAAGGCAAGCACCGAGTAGAGATTGGCCAAATCGAGGTGGCGCAACAGGCCAGTTTCGCCAGCAGGCAATGGTGCAAAGGTGGTTGGGTCGACAACTTGGGTGCGCACCCATGGCACAACGACTTTATGCCGTGGCTGCCATTC
This sequence comes from Herpetosiphon llansteffanensis, assembly GCF_003205875.1. Classification (GTDB taxonomy): domain Bacteria; phylum Chloroflexota; class Chloroflexia; order Chloroflexales; family Herpetosiphonaceae; genus Herpetosiphon; species Herpetosiphon llansteffanensis. The sequence goes on along the minus strand of NZ_PUBZ01000003.1, from coordinate 1,180 downwards.
GCGCAGATAGGCCGAGTGCAACGAGCTATCATAAAATTGGCTACCCAACTCGGTCATACCATATTCGTTGACACACATGGTCGATGGAATACCCAAAACATCGCTGTAGAGGGCATATAAATCGTTGCGGGCAATGTCGCGCACTTTGCCTTTTGAGCCGCCAGTATCCATCAAGCGGCTGCCCTTGGGCAATTGCCAACGCTTGCCATGCTCGGCGCACCAATCGAGAAAATAGACGAAGGTATACATCACGCCCATCAAACAAATGGGCTGATTGTTGGCAACCGCAGTGTCGAGCGCTGCGGCTAAGGTTGCTGAATCAAGGCCCTCGGCACTAAAAACATAGCGGCTTTCGGGGCTGCCATGCTGCTCAATTGCATCGCTAAGCATATGCGCCAACGACGATTGCGGCAGTTCATGCTGCTGCCAAAACAGCACATAAATTGGCATCCGTTTGGCATCGGGAAATAGGTGGTAGGCTAAATTTGGTCGCAACGATGCTTCATACAAGGAGCGATCGCGAATATAGTGCGAGCCACGTTGTTCGCTGCCTTGGGTTGTGCCGCTGGTGCGGTAAATCACTTGGGCCTCTTCGGGCGGAAAGGTGGTGAGCGGTAAGTGTTTGAAGGCTGTGGTCGGCACTGCCGGAATCTCCGACCAATGCAGCACCCGCTCAGGGCTGAGCATACGCCGCTCACAATAGCGTTGATAGACCAGATTATGTTGCCATTGGTAGCGAAACGTGCGCAAGGCTAAATCATTAAATAAACTATCGTCAGCAGGGTCGATCGAGCGCACACCTGCTTGCATCAAAGCACGAATTTCGAAGTCTAGGGTTTCTATCTCGTTCATTTCCAACCTCTGTTGAGCCAAAACACGCCCTCGGGACGCAACCTGAATTGTACCACGGGCACTTTGGGTCTTGTTATCAATAAGGTCAGAAGTCAAAAAGCAAAAAGAACAGAGAGCATAGAGGTTGGGGATTGGGGGTCGGGGATCAGGTGCTGGGCTAGCGGGAAGAGGAACATGCCCTCACCCCCAGCCCCTCTCCCACTGAACGCGGGCGAGGGGAGCACCCGTTTTCCACCACGCAGTGCAGTAGAATCACCATAGAAAAGCCCATCGCCCGCGCGACGGCAGAGGGGTTGGGGATCGGGGATCGGGGATTGGGCTTTAACGC
>NZ_PUBZ01000002.1 GCF_003205875.1 Herpetosiphon llansteffanensis | reverse complement strand
GGATCAGGGGTCGGGGGTCGGGACGTTTGGCTTTTGGCTGGCACGATCATAATCCTAAAAATCTGTGCAATCTGTGGCTAAAAAATACTCATTCGTGGAATCTGTGCAATTCGTGGCTAAAAACTCAACCTTCGCGTCCTTCGCGGTTTATGTTCTATGCTCTATGTTCTATGCTCTTAAATTATCACTTGACAAACTGAAATCTGCCTGCTATGCTTCGGCGCAGAACTTTTGGTTTGTGGAGTTTCTTACTATGTTCAGTCAACAATTGGTTCTGAACTTGAAAAAACGCAGCGCAAAGAAGCCAGGCAGCGAGTCTGGTTTATTGCGTCGCGTCTAAGCAACACTCCACGCGCTCAATAAACTCAAGGCTCGCCGCCACAAACGGCGAGTCTTTTTTTGTACCAAACGTCGGTTTTGAAAGGATTTTCCCATGGCCATACTCAAGCAACTTAAACGCATCAGCCATCTTCACCGCCCTGCGGCAGTTCGCCCTGAATTGTTCACCGGATGTTCTTGCGGAAGGATTGTGCTTTCATGACGCGTCAGTTTGCAATTGTTGATACCACCTTGCGCGAAGGTGAACAATGGGCCAATGCCCATTTCAGTAGCGCAGATCGCCTCGCCATCGCCAATTTACTGGTTCAGTTTGGCGTTGAATATATCGAAATGACCTCGCCCTGCGCCTCGCCGCAAAGTGCGGCAGATTTGCGCAGCATCGCAGCCCTGCCACTCGGCAACACCAAGCTGCTGACCCATACCCGTTGTAACCTTGATGACGTGCGGCTCGCTGCTGAATGTGGCGTTGCTGGCGTAAACATCCTCTTTGGCACCTCACCTTATCTGCGCCAATGGAGCCATGGTCGCTCGATCGAAGCGATTTTGGCCGAAGTTGGCCCGGTTGTGCGTTTCCTCCAAGAACGGCAGATCGAAGTCCGTTTTTCCTGCGAAGATTCATTCCGTACCCCCTTGCCCGATTTGTTGCGCGTCTACCAAGCTGTCGATTTGCTTGGCGTGCAGCGGGTTGGCATCGCCGACACCGTGGGCATTGCTACGCCGCGCGATGTTGAGCGCGTGGTTGGTGCAGTACGGAATGCAGTTCGTTGCGACATTGAATTTCATGGTCACAACGATGGCGGCTGTGCAATTGCCAATGCCTACGCAGCACTCGAAGCAGGCGCAACCCACATCGATACAACGATTCTTGGCATTGGCGAACGCAACGGCATCGCCGCCCTCAGCGGCCTGATTGCCCGACTCTACCTCTCCGAACCTGAAAGTGTTGCAGGCTATGCCTTGCCAATGTTGGCGCAACTTGATCACACGGTTGCGGCAATCTTGGGCATTCAAGTGCCGTTCAATGCCTGCATCACCAGCGAAACCGCCTTTGCTCACAAGGCTGGCCTGCATACCAAGGCTGTTTTGGCCAATCCCAGCACCTACGAAGCGATCGATCCCAAGGCTTTTGGGCGCGAACGCAATGTGCTCATTGGCCATCGCCTAACTGGCCGCCATGCCTTGCAAAGCCGCGCCAATGCTCTCGGTTTGGAGCTGAGCGACACCACGATTATTGCGCTTGCAGCTCAACTCAAAGCTGCCGCCGATGATCAGCCGTTGACGCTCGACGAGGTGGATGCGCTCCTGCGCTCAAGCACCCTCCAAGCAGCCTAACGATTTTTCGAGCAGGTAATTGAAATTGCTATTTCAATGCCCTAGCTTGCTATACCTTGATGTGCCATTTTTCAGCTATTTTGGGAGTTTCCGCAATGGGTCAGACATTTGCCGAGCAAATTTTGGGGCATGCTTCGGGTCGTAGCGACGTGCAAGCAGGCGATATGGTGGTAGTCAACGTCGATTTGGTGATGATGCATGATAGCCTCTCGCCAAGCATTATCGAAACCTTGCACAACGAATTGGGCGCTGAACGCGTTTGGGATCGCGACAAAGTTGCGGTGGTAATCGACCACGTTGCCCCAGCCGCCACCGTGCGCCAAGCAGAACAACAACAACACGTGCGACGCTGGGTTGCCCAACAAGGAATTTCGCACTTGTTCGATGTTGGGCGCGGCATCTCGCATCCCGTGTTGATCGAAGAAGGCCTTGTGCAACCAGGCATGCTGGTAGTTGGCAGCGATTCGCATAGCACTGGCTATGGCGCGGCGGCGGCGTTTGGATCAGGTATGGGCACGACCGACATCGCGCTGGCGCTGGCGACAGGCCAAACATGGTTTCGCGTGCCCGAAACCGTGCGGGTTAATGCGGTTGGCAATTTTCAACCAGGCGTGAGCGTCAAAGATTTTGGCTTGTGGGCGGCGCGCACGCTACGAGCTGATGGTGCAACCTATCAAAGCGTTGAGTGGCACGGCGTTGATTTTCTTTCGTGGCGCGAACGCATGACCTTGGCTACCTTGTCGATTGAAGTTGGAGCCAAGGCCGGCATTGTTGCGCCAACAGGCTTGGGGTCTGAACATCCTGTGCCAGCATGGTTGCGAGTTGAGCATGATGCAAATTACAGTCGCGTGGTTGAATGCGATTTGAGCACGCTCGAACCCCAAGTCAGTGTGCCACATTATGTCGATAACGTGGTCGATTTGGCTGAGCTTGGGCGGGTCGCGGTCGATGTGGTCTATCTTGGCACCTGCACCAACGGCCACTACGAAGATATGGCTGCTGCCGCCAGCATCCTCAAAGGGCGGCGTTTGGCTCCCAATCTGCGCATGATCGTTGTACCAGCATCGAGCGAAAGCCTACACCGCGCCGCCAGCGATGGCACTTTGGCAACCTTGATCGCTGCTGGAGCGACGATCGGCACACCTGGTTGTGGCGCATGTATTGGCCGCCATATGGGCGTGTTGGCTCCCCATGAAGTGTGTGTTTTCACTGGCAATCGCAATTTCCGCGGACGGATGGGCAGCCCAGGGGCCAATATCTACTTGGCCTCGCCCGAAGTTGCCGCCGCTACCGCCATCACAGGCTACATCACCCACCCACGCAATGTGCTGCAAAGCACTGAGCAAGCAGTTTTCGCCTAATTTTTGCAATTGCACAGGAGTCAGCACTATGCCACGGATTTGGGTTTTTGGAAATGATGTCAACACCGATCAGATGGTTCCAGGCCGTTACGCTCCCTACATGCTTGGCGCAAACGATGATGTGCGGCGCTATGCCTTTATCGAAGCGCGGCCCGATTTTGCGCCTAATGTGCAAACCGGCGATTTGATTATTGCTGGGCCAAATTTTGGCTGTGGCTCAAGCCGCGAGTATGCCCCCTTGGCCTTGAAGCGCTGCGGCGTTGGGGCGATTATCGCTCCATTATTTGCCCGCATCTTCTTCCGCAACGCCTTGAATTTGGGTATTCCCTGCTTCACCGCCGATATTCGCGAGCAAGTTGCCGATGGCGATCTTGTTGATTTTGATTTGGCTGCTGGCCTAATTACCAACAATGGCAGCCAAATTCAGCTGCCACCACCAGAAGGCTGGATGCGCGAAGTTTGGGCCGAAGGCGGGATTGTGCCATTCTATCGCCGCCATGGTCGCTTTCCCGCGACAGGAGCCTAAGCATGACCACGTTGTGTTTGATTGCTGGCGATGGCATTGGCCGCGAAGTGGTGCAAGCAGCCGGCCAAGTGCTCGAAGCCTTGGCGGTTCCTGCCCAATTTGTTGAGGCCGAGGCTGGTTGGGAAACCTTTCAACGCACTGGCAATGCCTTGCCAGAACAAACTTTAGCCGCAGTGCAAGCTGCCAATGCAACTTTGTTTGGTGCGGTTAGCTCGCCATCACAACGAGTTGCTGGCTATCGCAGCCCAATTGTCGGCATGCGCAAAGCCCTTGATTTGTATGCTTGCGTGCGGCCTGTGCAAACGCCACCGTTGGCTAATGCGCGCGCTGGTGTCGATTTGGTGGTAGTGCGCGAAAACACCGAAGGGTTGTATAGCGGCCAAGAAACCCGCGAAGGCGATGAGCGAGCCACGGCGCAACGGATTATCACTCGTGAAGCAAGCGAGCGGATTGTGCAATGGGCAGTGCATTATGCTCAGCGCACTGGCCGCCGCAAAATCACCGTCGTGCACAAGGCCAATGTGTTGCGCGAAACCTGCGGTTTGTTCCGCGAAACGGCGCTGCGCGTGCTGGCCGATGCGCCCGATTTACAAGTTGAAGAAATGTTGGTCGATAACGCTGCTTATCAATTGGCGCGTACTCCCGAACGTTTTGAAGTGTTGGTCACCACCAATTTGTTTGGCGATATTCTCTCGGATGTGGCCAGCGTTTGGGGTGGCGGATTGGGTTTGGCAGCATCGGCCAATTATGGCACGCGCACGGCGGTATTCGAGCCAGTGCACGGCAGCGCACCAGATATTGCTGACCAAGGCATCGCTAATCCATTGGCAACCTTGAGTGCTAGCGTGTTGATGCTGGAATTTGTGGGTTTGAACAGCTACGCCGAGCGTTTGCAAACCGCGATTCAGGCGGTATTGGCGAATGGGCCACATACGCCCGATCTTGGTGGCACGGCGACGACGGCTGAGGTGGTGCAGGCAGTTATTGCCCAGTTTTGATCCACGAAGAGCACGAAGCGCACGAAGGCCAGAAACCACGAAGAACGCGAAGAGCACGAAGGAGTGAGGGATGAAGGATGAGGGATGAGGGATGAAAGGCTCTAGGCTTTTGGCTAGCGGAAGAATTAACTCCCCTCGCCCGCGTTCCGTGGGAGAGGGGTTGGGGGTGAGGGGAATTCTAAATCCCCGACCCCTACTCAATAAAGGAATTAAACAAATGAGCGCACAATGCCCAGAATGTGAAGGAACGATCGCGTTGGCTGCCGATATTTTGGATGGCGAGATTGTGCCATGCCCTGATTGCGGCGCAGAACTCGAAGTCGTCAGCCTCAACCCAGTTGTTTTGGAATTAGCACCCGAAGTCGAAGAAGACTGGGGCGAGTAAGGGAGATATGGCGATGCGTGTAGGTATGTTATGTTCCCGAATTCGGGTTGAAGAAAAGCTGCTGATCAATGAATTTGAGCGGCGCAATGTCCAATTTGAGCGGATTGATGATGATCAGACATGGTTTGATTTGAATGCCTTGCAGGCCAATCGCCAAGTGCGCGAGCAATTTCCCGATGTGATTATTGAGCGTTCGTTGCACCATGGTCGGGCCTTGTACACGCTCAAAACCTTGAACGATGCAGGCATTCCAACGGTCAATAATTATGCAGTGGCCTTGACGTGTGGCGATAAGTTTTTGACCACCCAAGCGCTCTTGCGCAACGGCGTGCCATCGCCGCGCTGTTTGCTGGCCTATACCCAAGAATCGGCGCTCGAAGCGATCGAAAGTTTGGGCTATCCGGTGGTGTTGAAGCCAGTTATTGGCTCGTGGGGCCGCTTGGTCTCGAAGATCAACGATCGTGAAGCAGCCGAGGCTGTGCTTGAGCATCGCGACACCTTGGGCAATTATCAACACGCTATTTTCTACATTCAAGAATATGTCAACAAGCCAGGTGGCCGCGATATACGGGCCTTTGTGGTTGGCGATGAGTGCATTGCGGCAATTTATCGCACCAGCGGCCACTGGATTACTAATACTGCGCGTGGCGGAGAGGCTTCTAATTGCCCAATCACGCCAGGCTTGGCCGATATTTGCATCGGCGCGGCCAACGCGGTTGGTGGCGGCGTGGTTGCAATCGATGTCTTTGAAACTGCCGAAGGTCGCTATTTGGTCAACGAAGTTAATTACACCATGGAATTTCGCAACAGCATCAGCACAACTGGGGTGAACATTCCCGAACGCATTGTTGATTATGTGTTAGCTCAAGTGCAATAGTTGGTTCGCTGTAGTCATGGTGAGGTTGTTATGCTTTCAGTTTCGATCGTTGGTGGCTCTGGCTATGTTGGTGGTGAATTGCTGCGTTTATTGTTGGGTCATCCCCATATCGAGGTGCGTCAGGTCACCAGCGAACGCTTAGCAGGCCAATATGTCTACAGCACGCATCCCAATTTGCGCGGACGCAGCGAGTTGCGTTATAGCCCGCAAAGCAGCTTGGAGCCATGCGATGTGTTGATTTTGGCGCTGCCGCATGGCTCGGCTGCTAAAAATATCGAGCATTATGCTGGGCTTGGTCAAGCGTTAATCGATTGTTCAGCTGATTTTCGGCTACGTGATCCCGAAGCCTACAGTCGTTGGTATGGCGAAAAGCACCCAGCCCCGCAATGGCTGGAACGCTTTGTCTATGGCTTGCCCGAATTGTATCGTGAGCAAATTCGCTCAACCCGCTATGTTAGTGGCGTGGGTTGCAATGCAACAGCGATCAATTTGGCCTTGTTGCCCTTGGTCAAAGCGGGCTTGATCGATCAAAGCAAGCCTGTGGTGGCCGAAGTCAAAGTTGGGTCGTCCGAGGCGGGCGCGGTTGCCAACGATGGCAGTCATCACGCCGAACGCTCTGGCGTGGTGCGTTCATTCGCACCAGTTGGCCATCGTCATACCGCCGAAATTGTGCAAGCTCATGGCCTTGAAAATGTGCATATTTCGATCACGTCGGTGGAAATGGTGCGCGGTGCATTAGCAACATGCCACGTGTTCACCCAAGGCTCGGTCAACGAACGCGATCTTTGGCGAGCGTATCGGGCAGCCGCCGCCGAACAACCATTTTTGCGCATCGTCCATGATCGCACTGGCTTGCACCGCCATCCTGAGCCAAAAATCTTGGCTGGCAGCAATTACGCCGATATTGGCTGGGCGCTCGATGAAACAACTGGCCGCGTGGTAGCGCTCTGTGCGCTGGATAACTTAATGAAGGGCGCAGCAGGAGCCGCCATCCAATGCTTGAATTTGATGCATGGCTTCGACGAACGTTTGGGGCTTGAGTTTACAGGCTTGCATCCGGTGTAAGAACATAGAACATAGAGCATAGAGCATAGAGGTCAGGGGCTGGCGATACAAAGCTAGGTTTTAACGCAGCGGCGCAGAGCGTTGATAAGGATGAAGGATGAAAACAGAAGTCAAAAGTCAAAAGCTGACTTTTGACTTCTGTTTTCATCCTTCATCCCTCACTCCTTCGTGCTCTTCGCGTTCTTCGTGGTTTCTGGCCTTCGTGCGCTTCGTGCTCTTCGTGGATCAAAACTGGGCAATAACTGCCTGCACCACCTC
>NZ_PUBZ01000001.1 GCF_003205875.1 Herpetosiphon llansteffanensis | reverse complement strand
CCCCTCTCCCACTGGACGCGGGCGAGGGGGAGCACCCGTTTTCACTACAAATTATGCAAAAATCACGGGATTAAAGCCCCTCGCCCGCGCCACGGGAGAGGGGTTGGGGTGAGGGGATCAGGTTGTGGTTAACGTGATGAACCAGTACAAATAGCCAATAGCCACAGCACCCTTCGCGGATCGACAAGCTTACATCCGAAACACACCATATTTAACATCGGCTAATGGCGCGTTGGCTGCTGCCGATAAGCCCAGTGCCAAGCTCATCCGTGTATCAACCGGATCAATAATGCCATCATCCCATAAGCGGGCGCTGGAATAATAAGGATTACCCTCGGCCTCATATTTATCGAGAATTGGCTGCATAAAGGCTTGTTGCTCGGCCAAACTCATATCTTGGCCTTTGGCTTGCAACCCGTCGCGGCGCACGGTCAGCAATACATTGGCCGCCTGCGAGCCACCCATCACCGAAATTCGGCTGTTTGGCCACATCCAGAGTTGGCGCGGGCTATAGGCGCGGCCACACATGCCATAGTTGCCAGCCCCAAACGAGCCACCAATTACGACCGTGAATTTTGGCACGCGGGCATTGGAAACCGCCATTACCATTTTAGCCCCATCTTTGGCAATCCCGCGTTGCTCGTATTCGCGGCCAACCATAAAGCCAGTGATATTTTGCAAAAACAGCAGCGGAATCGCTCGTTCGTTGCATAGCTCAATAAAATGGGCTGCCTTCAAGGCACTTTCGGAGAATAAAATGCCGTTGTTGGCCAAAATGCCGACTGGGTGGCCATAGATGTGCGAGAAGCCAGTCACCAAGGTTGTGCCATAGCGCGCCTTGAACTCATCTAAGCGCGAGCCATCGACGATCCGGGCAATAATTTCGCGTACATCAAATTGCTTGCGGGTATCGGCGGGAATAATTCCATACAATTCTTGGGGATCGTAGCGTGGCGCTTCTGGCGTGCGCAACGACCATGGGTTGGCTTTGCGATGCTGCAAATTGGCCACAATCGAGCGCGTGATGGCTAACGCATGCTCATCGTCGTCGGCAAAATGGTCGGCAACACCCGAAAGGCGGGTATGCACATCGGCTCCACCTAAATCTTCGGCGCTAACAATCTCGCCAGTGGCTGCTTTGACCAAGGGCGGGCCACCAAGGAAAATCGTGCCTTGCTCGCGCACAATCACCACTTCGTCGCTCATGGCTGGCACGTATGCGCCGCCAGCGGTACAACTGCCCATCACGACGGCAATTTGTGGAATGCCCAAGGCCGACATTTGGGCTTGATTGTAGAAGATGCGCCCGAAATGCTCGCGATCGGGAAAGACTTCTGCTTGCAACGGCAAAAATGCCCCGCCACTATCGACCAAATAAATACATGGCAAATGATTTTGCAGCGCAATTTCTTGGGCGCGCAAGTGTTTTTTTACCGTGAGTGGATAGTAGGTGCCGCCTTTGACCGTCGCATCGTTAGCTACAATCAGCACCTCAACGCCCGACACCCGCCCAATTCCCGTAATTACGCCAGCAGCTGGCACATCGTCTTCGTAGACTTGCCATGCAGCCAAGGTGCCAATTTCGAGCCAAGCGCTGCCCGGGTCAAGCAAACGCTCAATCCGCTCGCGGACAAGCAATTTGCCGCGACTTTCGTGACGGGCACGGGCCTCAGCACTGCCACCTTGGGCAATCTGCTTGGTTTGTTGACGTAATTCTGCTGCCAATTGGCGATGGAAATCGGCGTTTTGGCGAAATTCAGGGCTATGAATATCGAGCGTACTCTGAATGATCGACATTGATCGTTCCTTATCACTAGACGTTCGCTGCGAACATGATACTGATGATCGCGCTTAAAACAAACCAACCCGAATTGTTTGCTCGCCATAGGGAAAATCCGGGTCGTCGGGATACATGCCATAGCGCGAGAAAACCCAAGCTTTCAAGGCATGTTCGTTATCAATCACTGCCTCATAATGTGGGGGCTGATGGCGCTCGCAGGTGGCAACTTCATACTCAACACAAACATTCGGGCGCTGCATATAAATGCCACAGCGGCTATCGTCCTGCAAATGCTCGCATGGCAGGCCAATTTCTATTTCCCAAACCGATTGTTTGACCAAGCATTTTACGCCGCGATGCAGCACCAGCCAGCGCAGCACATCAAAATCTTCGCGGGTTTCGGGGGTGTCAATTGGCAAAATAAATGAGCGACAACACAAACCACCACAACCAGCACAACTCGGCTGATTCTGATTAATCACATTGAGAGCAAGCGACATAGTTCTGTTCCTTGTGGATGAAGTAAACACTGGACGAATCTATTTTAATCCAAAAGTGCTTATTTAACCACGAAGGACACGAAGAACCACGAAGAATGATTAATTCAAACTTCGTGCGCTTCGTGTCCTTCGTGGATCGTTAATCAGTATGCTCTATGTTCTATGCTTTATGTTCTCGTTCTATGCTCCTAATTCAAAACTGGCTTGCAACCCGCCAAGGCTGTTTGGCGCGACCCAGACGTGAAACTCGCCTGGCTCAGCGATTTTTTGCATGGCATTATTGTGGAAACTGAGGTCGGCACTGCGCAGCTCAAACGTCACTTCTTGGCTTTGGCCCGGTTCCAACGCTATTCGTTGAAAACCTTTGAGTTCTTTGATTGGGCGCGTCATGCTGCCGACCAAATCGCGAATATACAGCTGCACAACTTCCGCGCCAGCATAGTTGCCGGTGTTGGTAATTGTGGCGCTGATGCTGAGGGTTTGATCAAAGCCTATTTTTGGGCTTGATAAGCGTATGTTGCGATAGTCAAAGGTTGTGTAGCTCAAACCATAGCCAAATGCAAACAAAGGCCGATGATCAACATCAAGATAACTTGACGTAAAACCGCTGGGATCAAGCGGCGTGCCCGTTGGAATGCTGGGTGCGTCTTCGCTTGGTGGGCGGCCAGTGTTTTTGCGATTGTAATAAACGGGCACTTGGCCAACCGTGCGCGGGAAGCTAATCGGCAAGCGGCCCGAGGGGTTATCCAAGCCAAACAATAAATCGGCAATAGCTGGGCCTGCCATTGTCCCAGGATGCCAAGCATACAAAATGGCTTGCACTTTATCCTGCAATTCGCCTAACACCAACGAACGCCCAGCCATCACGACGGCAACCACAGGCTTGCCAGTTGCCACCAAGGCATCAACCAAGGCCAATTGTGCGCCAGGCAAATCGATAAAGGCGCGGCTGTGGGCTTCGCCACTCAAGCCTGCATCTTCACCCAAAAAGGCCAGCACTACATCGGCTGTTTGTGCAGCAGCAACCGCTTCGTCAAACAAACCATCATCGGTGCTACGAGCCTCAGCCAAGCCTTGGGCAAACACAACCTGCTCGTTGCCAAGCAACCCACGAATCGCTTGCAACGGGGTTTGGCTATCTTCTGGCTTGCCATCAAATACCCAACAGCCAAGCTGATCGGCGGCATGATCGGCCAATGGGCCAACGATTGCTACCTTGGTTTGCTGTTTGAGTGGCAAGGTTTCCTTATTGCTCAGCAGCACGCAGCTTTCTTTGGCAATTTGGCGAGCCAAGGCTAAATGATCAGGTGCAACTAATGTCTCAGCCGCAGCAGCGTTGGCGTAGGGTTGATTGAATAAGCCCAAGCGGAATTTGATGCGCAACACCCGCCGCACTGCATCGTCGATCAAATCGTGGCTAATTGCGCCACTTTCGACCAATTCAGCCAGATATTCAGCATAGCTGGTGCTGGCCATTTCCATATCGACCCCAGCCGTTACGCCCTTCAAGGCTGCATCACGGGCATCGGCGGCATAGCCATGGGCAATCATCTCGGTAATCGAGGCCCAATCGCTCACGACCATGCCAGCGTAGGCCCATTCGCCTTTCAAAATCTGACGCAAGGTAAATTCGTTGCCCGAGGTTGGCACGCCATTCAAATCGTTGAAGGCGCTCATAAAGGTGGCTGCGCCAGCCTCGGCAGCAGCTTGGAATGGCGCTAAATAGACATCGCGCAGCAAAACCTCAGGAATCCAAGCGGTGTTGTAATCGCGACCATTTTCGCTCGCGCCATAGCCAACATAATGCTTGGCACAGGCGGCAATCGCCTCGGGAGCAGTCAAATCGTCGCCCTGAAAACCTTCGACCATCGCCACGCCCATCAAGCTCGCAAGGTAGGCATCCTCGCCACAGCTTTCGGCAATTCGACCCCAACGTGGGTCGCGTGCAATATCGATCATCGGCGCGAATGTCCAGTTGATGCCAGCGCCTGAGGCTTCGCGGGCGGCAACCCGCGCTGCTTCGCGCACTAAATCTGGGTTAAACGAGGCTGCTTGGCCAAGCGGAATGGGGAAAATCGTGCGAAAGCCGTGGATCACATCGCGGCCAATTAACAGCGGAATGCCCAAACGTGATTCTTCAACCGCAAGGCGCTGGATTTCGTGGGCCTCGGCATCGATCACGTTCAACACCGAGCCTAAATTGCCTTCGCGAACGAGGTTTTTTTGGTTCTCGCCAGTGCCATGGAGTTGGCGCATTTGGCCAATTTTTTCGGCTAGCGTCATTTGGGCCAACAAGGCTTCGATTTGTTGCTCATACTGCATATCTGTTTGTCCTCATTGAGCAGGATGACTGTCATAGTCAAGTTGGCAATCACCATTCGACAGCCTAGAATCGGCCATTGCCACCCATGCAGGTTGGTTTTTTAGCGGGAGGATGGGTTGAATCAAGCTGCGATACTTGATTGTGTTGCTCGTGGGATTAAATTTCTGCAAGCGCTTGCAATTGTGCCGCTAAGCCTGCGCTCTGTCAAGTTGCTGCCGTTTCCTGCACTCCAACATGCTCCTTACAAGGCTAGGTTTTGCGCGATTAGTCTGATGTGGCGCGTTCCCTCACCTCCCCAGCTCCCTCGCCTACTGAACGCTGGCGAGGAGAGCCGCCGTTTTGTATCACGCATCGCGACAGAACCACAAGATTAAAGCCCCTCTCCCGCGTCACGGGAGAGGGGTTGGGGTGAGGGAACACTTCACGGCCAATGCTGATTATCGCAGGTAGATATTTGGTTGTGGTGGATTGCTCATACCATCGCCCAAGAAAAAGCTAGGGTGTGGCGGCTGGTTGTAGGCGGTGTTTTGCCAAGCAATCGCAACCCGATATTGGGCATCGTGCATCAGCGTAAAGATCCGGCGGTTGGTCGTGGTGCTGGTTGAATAAATTCGCAGCGCTTTATTATCGCTGGTGCGCCAAATCACTTCTTCGCGCCAATCGCCCAAAATATCGCCGCTCAACGCTGGGGTTGATTTGGTGGTGTTATTGGAGCTAACATTGCTGCTATTTAGTAAGCGTGTATCGCCTGATGGACCATATTTATCGATGCGGGTGGCATCGAGCAATTCGCGCACTGGGTCGCCATCCCACCAAATCAAGAAGTTGGTTGATGATGGTTTGCGGCCAAGGGTTGCCCCGCTGACGCTGCGCAGGTTGCTATCCATCGACGACCATGATTCAGCACCCGGGCTGCCAGCCCAAATATCGCCCGAAACGCCGCGCCCATTATCGCCGCCAGCTGCGGTTTGCCACAGAATTTGGCCAGTCCGCGCATCGGCAAACCACGAACTGGGCTTTGATGAATCTTCGCTGACTTTGAACACTTCCAAGCCAGGCCGATTAGGATTGAGATCGCCAACGTGCATGGCATCGCCGTGGCCGTTGCGGGTGTTCCACAGCGGTTGGCCATTATCGTTGATCGTCATGGCTCCAAAGATAATCTCATCTTTACCATCTTGATCAACATCGGCAACCGAAAGGCCGTGATTGCCTTGGCCTGCATATTGGCTGCCAGCAACGTTGCTATCGAATGTCCAGCGTTTGGTCAGGCTGCCATTGCGGAAATCCCACGCCGCGATCACGCTGCGGGTGTAGTAGCCACGGCTCATAATCAAGCTTGGGCGTTGGCCATCAAGGTAGGCAATGCCACCCAAAAAGCGATCAACCCGATTGCCATAATTATCGCCCCAGCTTGAAACCGTGCCACGTGGCGGATCATAATTGACGGTTGAGCGAATCGCACCGGTTTGGCCATTGAATACAGTCAGATATTCGGGGCCGGCAAGAATATACCCGCCAGAATTGCGATGATCAGCGCTGGCGTTGCCAATCACCGTGCCAGCATTATCGCGGGTGCCATCGGCGGTTTTGGCAGCAACTTCGGCCTTGCCGTCGCCATCCAAATCGTAGACCATAAATTGGGTGTAGTGTGCGCCAGCCCGAATATTGCGGCCCAAATCGATGCGCCACAAGCGTGTGCCATTCAATTTGTAGCCATCAAGATAGACATTGCCTGTATAGCCAGATTGCGAATTATCTTTGGCGTTGCTTGGGTCCCACTTGAGCACAATTTCATACTGGCCATCGCCGTCGAGATCGCCCACGCTCGCATCGTTGGCGCTGTAGGTGTAGGCTACGCCATCGGGCGTTGTGCCACCAGCAGGAATTTGCAACGGCACATCAAGGTAGCCATTGGCAAAATTGAGCGAATTTTCCGAGGCTGTTTGCTCAACGCCATCGAGCACAGGCCGCACGCTGTAGACGCTGTTGGCCGCTGCGCCGCTATCCAAATAGCTGGTGGCGTTGGTAATGGGGATTGGATTCACTTTGGTTGTGCCACGATAGAGATTAAAGCCAATCGAGCTTGGATCGGTGCCGAACATGCGCCAGCTAACAAAATTGTTGCTCCCTTGGCGCACGCTAATAATCCCACGATTGAGTTTTTCCATTTGGCGGCCTGTGGTTGCGCTCGGCGTGGAGGTTGGCACACTGGTTGGTACGCGCGTGGCAGTTGGTACGCTGGTTGCTACGCGGGTGGCAGTTGGCACATTGGTTGGGCCATTGGTTGCGGTCGGTTGGGTCGTTGGCTGGTTGGTCGCGGTTGCTACTGGCGAAGTCGCGGTTGGGCTAACGCCGCCACCACAGACCACGCCATTAACCGTAAAACTGCTTGGCACGGCCAAACTACCCGTTGTTGTGGCAGTAAAACCAAAGCCTTGGCTGCCACCAGCGGCAATGCTGGCATTCCAATCGACGTTTTTGGCACTCACTTGGCTGCCATTTTGGCTCACAGTTGCATTCCAGATTTGGCCAATTTGCTGGCCGCTGGGTGCGCTCCATGCCACTGTCCAGCCGTTAATCACGCTGGTGCCAGTGTTGTTAATCAGCACATCTGCTTGAAAACCGCCACCCCACTGGTTGGTAATCGCGTAATTGACTTGGCAGCTCAGGCTGGCTTGGGCCTTGGTATTGGTGTAGGTAACGGTACTTAATAAAATTGCAATTAATAAGAGGCAAATACGCCACCGATTGTTCATAGTTTGGTACTCCTTGTAATCTGGGGATCGGGGGCTGGGGAT